>NZ_JARTVR010000050.1:0-480 GCF_029625735.1 Mesorhizobium sp. WSM4935
GCCGCCATTGAAGGAGAGCCCGCCCGCCGCATCGCCGAGATTGCTGTCCGACGAGACCCTGAGCGTGCCGCCATTGAGTGCCGTGCCGCCGCTGTAGCTGTTGGCGCCGGTCAGCACCAGCGTTCCGGCATCCGTCTTCACCAGTTGGGCATTGCCGGTGAGCGCGGAGGCGATCGTTGCCGTATAGCCTGCGCCCGCGCTGGTGCCGTCGCCGACCCGGATGGTCGAGGCCGGCCCGACAAGGCCGATGTCGCCGCCCTCAATGACATAGCCGTCGGTCGAGAACTGCATGCCGGCAGCGCTCACCTGGCCCAGCCCATTGTCCACCGTCACCGTGCCGGCCTGGCCGGCAAAGATGGCGAAGGCGCCGTCCGAATAGGCCGCGTTGATCGAGCCGGTGTCTTCGGTCCAGTTGTTGTTGCCCGAAGAATTCTGCCAGGTGCCGTTGCCGCCATTGACCGTGCCGTCGAACTTCGGACC
>NZ_JARTVR010000051.1:0-381 GCF_029625735.1 Mesorhizobium sp. WSM4935
GCCGCCGAGATTGGCGACTTTGAGCGTGGTGGTGCCGGAGGTGTTGCCGGTGACGACCAGCCGGTCGGTGGCGGAGCCATCGCCGCCGAGCACCGTCTCGATCTCCAGCGTGCCGCCATTGCCGGTGTAATTGCCGGCGATGGTGAGCGTGCCCGGCACGCCAGCATTGCCGGCGGCGATCGTGCCGCCCGCGGCATTGGTGGTGTCGCAGACCGTGCCGGTGCCTTCGAGCCGTCCGCCGGAGAGCACATTGAGCGTGCCGCACAGGCTCCCCGAGACATTGAGCGTGCCGCCGCCGATCGCGGTGGTGCCGGTGAAGCCGGAGGAGTCGGCCGTCAGCGAAAGCGTGCCCGATCCGCTCTTGGTCAAGGCGCCGGCGCC
>NZ_JARTVR010000052.1:0-373 GCF_029625735.1 Mesorhizobium sp. WSM4935
CATCAGCCGGGTCGGCAGCGGCGGCATGCCGGGGCCGTCCGAATAGACGGCGCCGAAACGCTCCTCCAGCACCGGCCAGTCGATCGCCTGCGCCAGCCGCACCAGCTCGTGCTTCATGTTGATGATTTGGTCGAGCCGGGAGCGGAACAGGTCCTGCTCTCCCGTCTCGCGCTTCTCGCGTGGCCTGGACATTCGCTGTCCCCTCGATTCGCCGCCGCCGAACCGAGTGAATCACGCTCCGCGCCACAAGGGAATCGCAAAACCGAATTGCAGGAAAACAGCGTCCAAATACCGCTAATCCTGCAATTCCAAAGCCGCTATCCGCCTCAATCAACAGGCCAGATCAATGGCTTGCGGATAGTTCACGGCCGAC
>NZ_JARTVR010000053.1:0-350 GCF_029625735.1 Mesorhizobium sp. WSM4935
CATGTCGGCAATGCCTATCGCCGCGTGCGCATCGGTGTCGGCCATCCCGGCGTCAAGGAGATGGTGCACGGCCATGTGCTCGGCGATTTCGCCAAGGCCGACCATGAATGGCTCGACGTGTTGCTCGACGCGATCGCCGATGACGCAGGCTTGCTGGCCAAGGGCGACGACAGTTCCTTCATGAACCGCATCACGCTCACTCTGCGCGACAAGCTCGTGCCGACCGGCGACGACGACCGGCCGCCGCCCAAGGCCCCGAAACAACAGAGCCATATCCGCCAGGCCCGCCCGCAGCAGCCGCCGGCGAAGGTTCCCGAAAGCGGACCGATGGCCGCGATGCTGAAGAAGCT
>NZ_JARTVR010000054.1:0-305 GCF_029625735.1 Mesorhizobium sp. WSM4935
CATGACCGACAACGGCTCCTGCTACAGATCAAAGGCCTTCGCCAAGGCCTGCCGCGATCTCGGCCTCAAGCACGTCACGACAAGACCCTATACGCCCAAGACCAATGGCAAGGCCGAGCGCTTCATCCAGACAGCACTGCGCGAATGGGCCTACGCCATTGCCTATCCGACATCCGATCATCGTGCCGCCGAACTGCCTGTCTGGCTGCACAGATACAATTGGCATCGTCCACATGGCAGCCTAAAGTCAAAAACGCCTATCAGTCGCCTCGCCCTGATCGAGGACAACCTGTTGAAGCTCCACA
>NZ_JARTVR010000055.1:0-282 GCF_029625735.1 Mesorhizobium sp. WSM4935
GCTGGCTACATCGCGCGCTTCGGGTAGGTCTGCGCGGCCGTTGGCAGTCGCGCTTGAACCGACAGTTATGCAGCACCTGCTGCGAGTGAGGAAACGATGGACGAAGGCAAAGGACCGAACCCGTACTTTGAGGGACTGCACCAAGGCGAAAGCGACGAACTGCGCGCCCTGCGGCTGGCGCTGGTGAAGGAGCGCGACGAGCTGCGCGCCGACCTTAAGAAGCACAAGGGCCACATTCGGCTGACGAACGACATCATCACGAACCAGTGCATTGCGATGCAG
>NZ_JARTVR010000056.1:0-279 GCF_029625735.1 Mesorhizobium sp. WSM4935
TTATGAGGATGATCGGTGAAGGTCGCCATCGACCCCAACGTCCTGGCCTATGCTGAGGGCGTTAACAACGCGGAGAAGCGCGACGTCGTTATCGAGCTGCTACGCAGCGTTCCACGAGAGGCCGCAGTCATTCCGGTCCAGGTGCTGGGCGAACTGTTCAATGTTCTCGTCCGCAAGGCCGGAAGACATTCCCAGGAAGCTCGGGATAAGCTGCTTAGCTGGAGCGACGCCTTCGCGGTTGCCGGAACGACGCCGGAAGTGATGATGAAGGCTGTCGAT
>NZ_JARTVR010000057.1:0-278 GCF_029625735.1 Mesorhizobium sp. WSM4935
GCCCGAAGAGGATGTGGTCTCGCAGCAAGGCCTGGACCCACGTCGTCGTCGGGACGTAGCTGACGACCGAGGAGATCATCGGCTCCACACGACGCAGGCCACCGATCTCATCAACCTGTGGACGAGCCTCGTCCAGCACCTCACACAGTTGTTTGGCACGATCGGCGATGAGGAAACGGTCGGCGAGGGCTGGGCACAGTTCCATTGCCGAGACCACGGAACCCAACTGAGTCAGCGCACTGGAACAGACGATGGACCAGAACGTCGTTGCTGGCGCG
>NZ_JARTVR010000058.1:0-277 GCF_029625735.1 Mesorhizobium sp. WSM4935
TCGTGGGAGATCAGGTCCTTGTTACTGGTTAGAAGCCGGACGACTTTCTCCAGCGGTTGGGCTACTTTGCCGATCGCTTCACGTGACTGGCTGCGCAATTCATGATGCTCGCGCAGGGTTTGTGCCGCCAGGCTCGCTTCATGGAAGCGCTGACATTCGTAGGCGGCTGCGATCACTGCTCTTTGCGCTTTGTCAGCCTCCACGTCCTCTTCTGAGGCGTTTTTGTAAACAAGCTCGATTACTGAATCGACCTGGGCCTTATCGGCAAGAACATTAT
>NZ_JARTVR010000059.1:0-275 GCF_029625735.1 Mesorhizobium sp. WSM4935
GAGCGGCAGGTAAGGTCGAACCATCGATGCCCAAGATTATCTTATAGCTGTTGCGATTTATCATCGTTTGTAGCCGGTTCGAAGGGGTCATAAACCCGCATTCATCCGATCCAGAGGGAGCAGATCATGTGCAGCCGGCTTCGTCTCACCATCGCTGCCGTCGTCTTCGCCTGCGCGCCGGGCAGCCTGTCAGGCGCTCGCGCCGCCGATCAGGACGCCAAGATAAGGCAGCTCGTCGATGAGGCGGTGAAGCCGGTGATCGCCCAGTACGACAT
>NZ_JARTVR010000006.1:0-282975 GCF_029625735.1 Mesorhizobium sp. WSM4935
GCTGGAAATGGCAGTCTCTCCCTCGCTCGACTGCCTGCCCAAAGAATCCTTTCTCAGGCTAACTTCAAGTCCCAAAAAGCCATATGCGATTCCCCTGCCCTCGTGGGGGAGATGTCCGGCAGGACAGAGGGGGGGCGCGAAGGAACGCGACGCGCGGTGATTGGCGGCGCTAGAGCCCCAGCGCCTGCTGCAGATCCGCGATCAGGTCATCCCCATCCTCGATCCCACACGACAGCCGCACCAGCGAATCCGAAATCCCGATCGCCCCCCGCTTCTCCGCCGGGATCGAGCCGTGCGTCATCAGCGCCGGATGCTCGATCAGGCTTTCGACGCCGCCCAGGCTTTCGGCCAGCGTGAAGAGCTGCGTGCGTTCCAGGAAGCGTTTCGTTCCGGCGAGGTCGCGGTCGAGGTCGACCGAGATCATGCCGCCGAAGGCGTGCATCTGCTGAACGGCGATGGAATGCTGCGGGTGGCTGGCAAGGCCGGGATAGATGACCCGGCGGATATCTTTTCGCGTTTCCAGCCATTGCGCGATCTTCAGGCCGTTGGCCGAGTGACGCTCCATCCTGAGCGCCAGGGTCTTGATGCCGCGCAGGGCGAGAAAACTGTCGAACGGGCCGGAGATGGCGCCGATGGCGTTCTGCAGGAATTTCAGCCGGTCGGCGAGATCCTTGTTGTCGCCGACAACCGCTACGCCGCCGACCATGTCGGAATGGCCGTTGAGATATTTCGTCGTCGAATGCACGACGATGTCGATGCCGAGCTCCAGCGGGCGCTGGAGATAAGGGCTGCAAAAAGTGTTGTCGGCGACGGTGAGCAGCCCCTTGCGCCTGGCCAGTGCGGCGACCGCTTCGAGATCGACGATGCGCAGCAGCGGATTGGTCGGTGTCTCGACCCAAAGCAGTTTTGTTTCCGGGCGGATCGCCGCCTCGACCGCGGCGAGATCGGTGAAATCGGCAAAGCTCACCTCGAGGCCCGCCGAGCGCTTGCGAACCCGCTCCATCAAGCGGAACGAGCCGCCATAGATGTCGTCGGTGGCGACGATATGGGCGCCGGAATCGAGAAGCTCGAGCACCGTGCCGATCGCCGCCAGGCCGGAGGCGAAGGCGAAGGCGGCCGAGCCGCTTTCCAGGTCGGCGACCGCACGCTCGAAGGCGAAGCGCGTCGGGTTCTGGCTGCGGGCATATTCAAAACCCTTGTGCACGCCCGGCGACTGCTGGCCATAGGTGGAGGTGGCATAGATCGGCACCATCACCGCACCGGTCAGCGGGTCATGGCTCTGGCCGCCATGGATGGCACGGGTGGAAAAGGCCAGGCGGTTCTTGCCGTTCGAACTCATTTTGCGCGGCGCCTCAGATGGTTGATCAGGTCGATACGGGTTATCAGGCCGATGAACTCCTCGCCATCGAAGACGATGGCGACCTCGTTGCGGTCGAAGACCGGCAGCAGCGCGTCGAGCGTCTGGTTGGCCTGCAGCGTGTGCAGGTTCGACGTCATGGCGGTGCGCACCGGCGCGTTGAAACGGTCCCAGCGGCCGTCATACGGGCCGTCGACCTTGGCCAGGATGTCGCTTTCGTCGACGATGCCGACCAGTTTGCCCTCGTCCAGCACCGGCAGTTGCGAGACATCGGAACGGCGCATGCGGCCATAGGCGTTGAGCAGGGTTTCCTCCGGGCCGACGGTCACGATGTCGCCGGTGCGCGGCGAGCGCATGACGAGGTCGCGCAGATCGCCATGTTGTTCCTGGTCGGCAAGGCCCTGCTCGGCCAGCCAGATGTCGTCGAAGACTTTCGACAGGTATTTGTTGCCGCTGTCGCAGACGAAGGTGACGACGCGCTTCGGCACCGTCTGCTCGCGGCAATAGCGAAGTGCCGCCGACAGAAGCGTGCCCGAGGACGAGCCGGCGAGGATACCTTCGCGCGACAGGAGATCGCGCACTGCCAACATGCTTTGCTTGTCGGGAATGGAGTAGGCCTTTTTCACCAGCGCGAGATCGGCATTGGGCGGCACGAAATCCTCGCCGATGCCTTCGACCGTCCAGCTCCCGGCCTCTTCCATCTTGCCGGTCTTGATCAGCGGCGCCAGCACTGAGCCGACCGGATCGGCCAGCACCATCTCGGTCTTCGGCGAATGTTTCGCGAAATAGCGGCCGAGGCCGGTCAGCGTGCCGCCCGAGCCGACGCCGACCACCACCGCGTCGACGTCGCCTTCGAGCTGCGATAAGATTTCCGGGCCGGTCGTCGTCTCATGCGCCAGCGGGTTGGCCGGATTGGCGAACTGGTTGGCATAGAAGGCGCCGGGCAATTCGGCGGCGATCTTCTCGGCCATGTCCTGGTAATATTCGGGATGGCCCTTGCCGACATCGGAGCGGGTCATGCGCACTTCGGCGCCCAAAGCGCGCAGATGCTGGATTTTTTCGCGCGACATCTTGTCGGGCACGACGAGAATGATGCGGTAGCCTTTCGGGATGCCGACCTGAGCGAGGCCGAGGCCGGTGTTGCCGGCGGTGGCCTCGACGATCGTGCCGCCGCGCTTCAGCTTGCCCGCCTTCTCGGCCGCCGCGATCATCGACAGCGCGATGCGGTCCTTGATCGAGCCGCCGGGATTCTGGCTTTCGAGCTTGATGAACAAGCGGCATTTGCCGGTGTCGAATTTGGTCAGCTCGACGACCGGCGTCTGGCCGATCAGGTCGAGCACCGAAGCGTAAGGCGGGCGAAGTCTCGACAGGTTGGTGTGCGCGCGCTGCGGCGCCGCTTTTGTCTGCTCGCTCATCTTGAGTGCTCCATCGAAGCAGTTCGAGGCGGATGTCGGCAATCTCGCGCGATAGGCCGCGGGATTCCATTCCGGTTTCGCGGATCGCGCGCCCTGTCTTTTCCAGCCCTTTTCATCAGGAAAGAAGATAGATCGTGCCAATCCCGCGGCGAGTGGCGGAATGGAATTCTAGGTGGGTTGCTTCGCAGCCTCTCATTGTTGAAGCCGGCGCGAGGCAGCCCCCTCTGGCCTGCCGGCCATCTCCCCCTTTCTGGGCATGGCGGTGCCAACCGCTGGGATATCGTCAAAGACGATAGAGAGGGTTCTTGCGCGTGAAGCTGCGATCCATCCTTCGTCATTCTAGGGCGGAGCAAGGAGCGAAGCGACGCGCGCAGACCCTAGAATGACGACCGATTGCAGCGAGCCTCACCCCAGCAGCAGCTTACTCAGCTTGGCGCATTGCACACGAATATCGGGAATGGCATCGATCTCGAAGAAGGTGCCGCGCGTCAGCGGGCCGACGGCGAGCAGCTTCGACGAGACCGTGCCGTCGGCCGCGATCAGCTCGCATTTCGCGGTGACATCGAGACCGAGGCGCAGCGGATCGGGCCGCGCCAGGCCGCGCTCGATCAGCGAGCGCACGACGCCGTTCGACGTCCTCGAAACGTCGCGGGCGATGCCCATGCAATCATAGAGCCGGGCGACCTCCAGGGTCTCGATATCCTGCGTGCCGCGCGGCTGGATTTTCACGGCGAAGCCGCCGTTCGCCTCGACATTCACGACCCTGCCGGCGACGAGGCGGATGCGGCCCGAGCGCACGGCTTCGGTGACGCGCGCGTAGACTTCCGGCGCCATCCGGTGGCGGTGGATGTCCCACCAGGCCTTAGTGTGCTCGACGAAGCGGCGTTTGGCAGAGGCCGGCCAGTTCTGCCAGATTTTCTGGTTGAAGGGCCTCAAGCCGTCGACGACGTCGCGCCAGTCGCCGCCGGCCTTCTGGTTCTCGCGGATCAGGTTGCGGAACCAGGCGACGAAATAGGAAAGCTGGGTGCCGAGCGGGATATCGGCGATATCGAGCTTGATCGGATTGCCCTTGCGATGCGGCGACGGCAGCAGGCCGCGTCGCGACACCGCGGCGATGGCGCCCAGATGGCCGCGCTGTTCCAGCGACAGGAAGGCGTCGACCATGCTCAGGCCAGTGCCGAGCAGCAGGACGGCGGCCTGCGGATCGAGCGCGGTATCGGCCTCCGTTCCCATGCGGATCGCATGGCCTTGGAAGGCGCCGGGTTGCTCGTCATGGCCGGTGGCCAAGACGGCGAGATGCGCCACGACGCTGGTGCCGTTGGCGAGCGCGACCTCGACACCCGACGGGGTCGGCGAGATCGACAGGCTCTCCTCGCGGATCAGCCTGAGACGCCCGGTCTCGCGTTCGCGTTCCTGGAGACCCTCGAGCACGTCCTGCAGATAGCGGGCATAGAGGCTGCGCGGCGCATAGAACGGCCCCTGGTCCGGCTTGGCGAGCCCGCGCTCCAACACCCAGCGCGCGAAATGCGTCGGGTCGTCGGCGTAAGCGCTCATGCCGGAAGCGTTGACGTTGAGCACATGCGCCGAAAGCAGCGTCGAATAGGCCATGCCCTGGCCGAAATGCGGCCGCTTCTCGATCAGCGTGACGCGCAGGTCCGGATTGGGCGATTTGAGCAGATGCGCAGCGAGCACGACACCGCTGGCGCCGCCGCCGACAATGATGATGGAATTGGCGCGTCCAACCATGACTGCTAGCCGAAACTGACGGAGCGATCAGCACGGAGCGGGCGCCGCGGTCGGCCTCGGCCGCAAGCCACGAACGATCGCCGAAACGGTCTTCAGAAGGTCGCGCATCGTTCTCTCACTCCCAATGTTGACAAGATTACTATACTAACCGAGCCAGGCACGAAACCCTCCTTCCAATTCGCCTGCGATGTGAAGCATGGATTTGCCAGGGTGGCGTGACAGGCAGATTTTCGTTCGCTGGGTCGCATCCACGCGGTCGGCATTCTGGGGCGGAGCGACGCGAAACAGAACGAGATAATAACGGAAGGGACGCCTGCCAGCAGATCAGATGCGCGAGCGGTTCGCCCAGCGCAGCCCGGCCACGCCGACCAGCATGGTGAGGAGGCCGACATAGAGCCATTGCGTCTGGCCGGTCATGAAGCTGCCCTTGACGAGACCGAGGCCTTGCAGCGACCACAGCGCACCGACGGCCAGCACAATCAGCGCCAGCACAAACCTGATCAATCGCATCGGTTGGACCCTCTCCAAAAGTCGATCCTGGACCGCGACAGAGACGCAACAAAGACGGCGAGGAATCGAAATAGTTCGGTTCCTCTTTACTGCAAAATCTTGAGGACCGATCTTGCCCGGAACGTGCCGGATTCCGGTCCGATATTCATCAAGAATACGCCGCTCCGCCTTCAGAAATATCATGACAAACTGTTTCGCAGCGACTCCAAACGTGTGCCGCCGCCATGGAACCGCCAGAAGGTTGCCGCATTTCCCGCCTCATTCGGCACTTAGGCGGGGCTATTCGATCAACGGAGCCACCCCCAAAAGATGAAGAAAACCAACCGCGCCGCGCTTGTCGCGGTGACGATCGCGGCTGGCCTGACGGCTGGCGCGTCGTCCGCCTCCTCCGCCGCCGCGCAATGCGGCCGCGCTTCCTGGTATGCGCTGCATTCCAGAACCGCCTCAGGGGAACGCATGAACCCCTCGGCACTGACAGCCGCCCATCGCTCCCTGCCCTTCGGCACCAAGCTCAGGGTCACCAACAAAAACAACGGCCGCAGCGTCATCGTTCGCATCAACGATCGCGGTCCATTCGTGAGGGGACGCATGCTGGATCTCTCCCGCGGCGCCGCCAGTCAACTGGGTTTCATCGGTTCGGGCCACACCGCCGTCTGCATGGCGCGTGTTTAAGCCATCTGTTCACAGGACCATGATCCAACCGCTCTTGATGTTAAGGATCGTGGCCGATGTCCGGCATGAGGGGCCGGACACATATCCTTCACATTTCTGCAGCGCACATTGAGCCGGCTCCGGCTTCAACGGCCGACTTTCAACAGCTTAGACCAAAGATGCATTCGTCAGACAAAATGACGTATTGCATCGCAACAAGATCTTGTTAACCTCGCCGCGACACATGCAAGGCTCGGCGCTGTTCGTCGTCCCTTTGGTCGTCGGACGGCAGCGGGGTTCGCGATGTTCTACCAGCTCTACGAAATGAACCATGCGGCGCTGCAGCCGGCCCGCCTCTATGCCGACGCGGTGCGGCTGTTCTACTCCAACCCGCTCAATCCGATTTCCCACACCCCGTTCGGCCGCTCGGTGGCGGCGACCGCCGAGCTGTTCGAGCGGAGCACCCGCCGCTACGGCAAGCCGCAATTCGGCCTGGACAAGACCGTGGTCGACTGGAAAAACGTCGCCGTCACGGAAAAGACGGTCTGGTCGAAGCCCTTCTGCAACCTCATCCGTTTCGAGCGCGCGCTGCCCGCCGGCCGCAAGCCCGACCCGAAGCTTTTGATCGTGGCGCCGATGTCGGGCCACTACGCGACGCTGCTGCGCGGCACGGTCGAGGCCATGCTGCCTTATGCCGACGTGCACATCACCGACTGGGTCGACGCCCGCATGGTGCCAGTCTCGCAAGGCAGCTTCGATCTCGACGATTATATCGATTACGTCATCGAGATGTTCCACGCGCTCGGCCCCGACACGCATGTGATGGCCGTGTGCCAGCCGTCGGTGCCGGTGCTGGCGGCGGTGGCGCTGATGGAGAAGCGCGGCGATCCCTTCGTGCCCTCGACCATGACGCTGATGGGCGGCCCGGTCGACACCCGCCGCAACCCGACCGCGGTCAATCTTCTGGCCGAGGAAAAGGGGATCGACTGGTTCCGCGACAATGTCATCATGCAGGCGCCGTGGCCGGTGCCGGGTTTCGGCCGCGAGGTCTATCCGGGTTTCCTGCAGCTTTCGGGCTTCATGAGCATGAACCTCGACCGCCACATCATCGCCCACAAGGACTTCTTCATGCACCTTGTGAAGCATGACGGCGACAGCGCCGAGAAGCACCGCGACTTCTACGACGAATATCTGGCGGTGATGGACCTGACGGCGGAGTTCTACCTGCAGACGGTCGACACCGTGTTCGTGCGCCACGCGCTGCCGAAGGGCGAGATGACGCATCGCGGCGAGCCGGTCGATCCGAAGGCGATCCGCAACGTCGCGCTGCTGACCGTCGAGGGCGAGAACGACGACATTTCCGGCCTCGGCCAGACCCAGGCCGCGCATGACCTTTGCGTCAACATCCCGGCAGATAAAAAAGCGCATTACGTGCAGCCGGCCGTCGGCCATTACGGCGTTTTCAACGGCTCGCGCTTCCGCTCGGAAATCGTGCCGCGCATCGTCGATTTCATTTCCAGCTATGGCCGCCAGCACCGGGTGGCGACAAAGCCGAAGCTGGTCCGTTCCGCAAAAAGCTGATTGCAGGCGCCCAGCATCAGCCCTGCCGCCACCCGGCGGCCGGCAGTGTTGCGTCCATGCCTCTGTTGCGAAAGTGCCGCTACTGGATCGTCCAGGTAACCATGCCGTCAAACGGACCGCCGTCTCTAATTGACACGGACTGTAAATCGCCCTTAACGTTTCGTTAATAAAGAACAGGGCGGGGGCAATGACTTCCTCAGCGATGACGCGGATTCTGCGTTTGTGTGCGACCGCGGGACTGGCGATCTCTGCGCATTGGGCGGTGCCGGCCTGGGCGGCGGGCGCGATGATCACGGGTGGCCTAACGTCGCAGCCGATCGGCCACTATGATTTCTGCAAATCGCATCCGAACGAATGCAACATCCGTCCGGTCGATCTCGAGCCGGCCAGGATGACGGATGGTTTGTGGCGCCGGCTGATCAACGTGACCGCCAAGGTCAACGCCGCCGTCAAGCCGATGAGCGACCTCGATCACTATGGCAAGGACGAAGTTTGGGCCTATCCGGACGACGGCTATGGCGATTGCGAGGACTATGTGCTGGAAAAGCGCCGCGAGCTCTATCGCATGGGCATGTCGCTGGCCGACCTTTTGATCACCGTCGTGCGCAAGCCGGACGGCGAAGGCCACTCCGTGCTGACGGTGCGCACCGACAAGGGCGACTATGTGCTCGACAATTTGACCGACAAGGTTAAAGCCTGGGACGCGACCGGCTACCGCTTCCTCAAGCGCCAGGCGATCGACAACACCGGACGCTGGGTCTCGATCCGCGACGGCCAGGCGGTGCTCGTCGGCTCGGTGCAGTAGGCAGGGCTAACCTCGGTTTCGTCATTCTAGGGCGAAGCAAGGAGCGCAGCGACGCCGCGAGGACCCCAGAATCCATTCCGTCACCTATAGGCGTTACCGCGGTGCAGGACGACCTCTGGTCTGCACCGCTTCTACCGTTCGCGCGAGGTCACGGAATGGATCCTCGGGCCTACGCTCCGCTTCGCGTCGCTTCGCCCTCGGATGACGAGCGCAAGGAGCTTCCGAAAAAATCGCACACCTCCATGAACCATTCCCGTTCGGCCGGCGACACACAGCCGTGAATGGCAAACCCAACCATGGAGAACGCAAATGACTTCTTTCCTGCGCAACACCTTGCTTGCCGCCGTCGCGCTGTCGGCCCTGACCGGATCGGCCCTGGCGGACCAGACCTACAAAAGCTGCGCCGCGACCAACCTCAATGACCTATGGAGCGGCCGCTGCTGCAGCGTCGGTTCCGCGAACTGCCCGGGCGGCGGCAATGGCCGCGACCACCAGGGCCATCAAGGCAATGGCGGCCGGGGCAGCCCCAACGGCGGCAGCACCAACGGCGCCGGCAAGCCCTGATCTCAGATGGAATTGAAACAGCGCCAGCGGACAATCGCGATCCGCTGGCGCCTGGCGCCGGGATTATAGAGGCCGGCCGAGTGCCGTGCGTATCGATGCGCTGAGGCGGCGCAATTCCGCCTCGTCCAGCTTCTCGATGCTCTCGGCCAGAAGGTTGGCGAGCTCCGTCGCCGCCGGCGACAGGCCGGACGTGTCGATCCTGACCCTGGGGTGCGAGCTTTCGGCGAGCCGGGCAAGGTCCTCGGCCTCGTCCCAAATGATGTTGAAATAGCCGATGATCTTCTGGATCAGCGTCCAGGTCGGCGCGCCGCGGCGGCCATGCTCGAGCGCCGACAGATAGGCGGCGCTGACGCCGATGGCCTCGGCCATCGCCTTCTGGCTGACGCCGCGCTCGGCGCGCAGCGCCCTAAGCCTTTCGCCGAAGGGGGTCATCTGGAACGGTTCACCGCTTCACCGAAGCGGCGACCCGCCGCGTTTCTTTGTTTTGGCGCAATTCCGGACGGAAAACCGCTACACACTTTTCCTGGAATTGCTCTAGGCATCCTCATGAGCGCGTCCGCCGCAGCCGCACATAGAGCGCGCCCGAACCGCCATGGTTGCGCGCGGCGTGGTCGTGGCTTGAGACCAGATGGCGGAAGGCCGGCGTAGAGAGCCAGGCCGGTACGGCGCGGCGCAGGATGCCGTCGCCGCCCGAAGACGAGCCCTTGCCGGTGATGATCAGCACATAGCGGATGCCGCCGGCATGCGCACGGTTGAGGAAGGTGAGCAGCAGCGAATAGGCCTCGTCCTGCGTCATGCCGTGCAAGTCGACGCGGCCCTCGATCGGCAGCCGGCCTTTCTTCAGCTTGTGCAGCGTCTGGTCGTCGAGCGAATGCGAGACATGCGGCGTCTTCGGCTTGACGGCAGCGGCCGGAACGCCATTGGCGGCAGGCCGCGGCGGCTCGGGTTTGGGCTCGACGATGTCGGGGATCTCGACGGCGGTCTTGCCTTTCAAAGGCCGGGCCGAGCGCGCCACCAGGTTCCACAGGATGCGATCGTCGTCGCTGAGATGATCGTCGCGGCGGCTCACCGGCTCGCTCCATCCAGAAGCGCGCGCGGCACCAGCGCATAGAAATCCGCCGCGTTGCGGACCACGCCGGCGATTTCGCCGGCGGCGTCACCTGAGCCGGCGAAGAGGTCGCCGCGCGCGGGTCCGGTGATGGCCGAGCCGGTGTCCTGCGCGATCATCAGCCGCCGGAACGGTTTTTGGTCGAAGGCGGTGAGCGTCGGGGCGTCGACATAGAAGGGCGTGCCGAAAGTGTGCAGCAGGCGGTCGACCGCGACCGATCGCCCGGGCGTCAGCGGCACCTTAGCGGCGGCGATGGGCCCGAGCGCCGCATCGTCGACCGCAGCCTCGCGGAAGAAAATGTAGGAGTGATTCTGCCAGAGGATCTCGTCGACCCGGTCCGGATGCGCCTTGAACCAGGCGCGGATCGACTGCATCGTGACTTTGTCCAGCGGGATCTCGCCGAGATCGCTCAGGATTTTGCCCGGGCCGGTGAAGCGCTGGCCGGACTTGGCCGCGTAGGTGATGCGGGCGAGCCTGCCGTCGGTCATCTTCAGTCTAGCCGCGCCCTGCACATGGATGAAGAAGGCGTCGACCTTTTCCGCAAGCCAGGCAATTTCGAGATTCCGGCCGGCGAGCGCGCCGCGTTCGATTTCGCCGCGGTCGAAATATTCGACCGGACCTCCATCCGTCCGGCGGGCAAAGGCCAGATAAGGATCCAGGCCGGCCGGCCGGTTGCCGTCGTCGATGTCGATCAGGTCGGCAGGCCGGGACAGCAGCGGCACGGTGAACCTTTCCGTCCTGACCGGCGAGGCCTCGACCTCCGGCTCGTAGAAGCCGGTGACAAGCCCTGAGCCGTTTTCAGCCTTCACCAGCATCGGCACGAAATGCCGTTCGAAGAAAGACCGCGCCTCCGACCGATTCGGCGCCGAAACGGCGCGCGCCTCGGCATAGGCCTCGGCAAAGGCATTGAAATCGACGCCGAGCAACCCGCTGCGATAAGGTTTTACCGGGGCATGGAAGGCGGAGCGGCGAAACGCGGCAAAGGCCGCGAGGTGGTCATCCTCGCCCCAGCCTGGTAGGTCGCCGAAGGTTTTTTCGCTGAATGTGGAAGAGAGCGGCACGACCGAGCCCCGCCGCCTGGATTTAGTCTTCTTCTTCGGTGGCGACGAGCTTCCAGTTCGGGTCGCGCGAGCGGGTGTCGCGGGCAAAGGTCCAGACATCCTTGACCTCGGCTACCGTCTCCGGATCGCCGTCGATGACGGCGCCGGCCTTGTCGCGGGTCGCCGAGATCAGCTCGGAGACGACGCGCAGCGTGATATGCGCTTCCGAGCCCTTCATTTCGGCGCTGACGATGTCGGCCTTGTCGATGCCGACGAAGGAAGACTGGATCTTTTCCGACTTGGCCTCGCGCTCGCCGATCGCGGCGACGAAGCCGTCATAGACTTCGCGCGACAGGAGGTTCTTCAGCGTCTTACGGTCGCCGTCGGCATAGGCCATGACGATCATCTCATAGGCCATCTTGGCGCCGTCGACGAAGGTCTTGGGGTCGAAGGACGGATCGTTGTCCTTGATCGTTCGCAGGCCTTTGTTGAGATCGGTGTCCGGCTTGGCGAAGGCGTCGATTTCGGCATAGGTCTCGGCCGCCGGTTCGCCCGGCATGCGCTTGCGCGGCACCGATACGACATTTTCAGGCTTCTGCGCCGCATCGGCCTCGCGCGTGCGGCTCGCCGAATAGGGATCGAAGGGCGGACGCTCGTTTCCGGTGCGACGTCCAAGCACGTTGCGCAGCTGGAAAAAGATCACAACCGCCGCAATCAAAAAGAAAATCGTGCCGAAGTCGAAGAAACCCATATTTTCCGCCAACTCGAACCCTGTCCTTGCCGGACCGGCGTAACTCCCTCGGGGAGCGCGGTCGCATAGCGTTCAACATCCAAAGCATATAGAACGGCAGGCGCTATCATTCAAATCAAAGGCAGCCATACCTATCTATAGGCGCCAAGGCCAGCGGCGATTGTCCGCGGGCGCCGCAAAAGAGAAAGCGATCGGTCGAGACTTGCGCATTTCCTTCATCCCGTTGTTCCTGCTTCTGCTGCCGCTGCTGGAGATCGCCGGCTTCGTCATTGTCGGCCGCGAAATCGGCGCCTTGGCGACGGTCGGGCTGGTGATCCTGTCCAGCATCGCCGGCAGCCTGCTGCTTCGGCATCAGGGTTTCGGCGTCATGACGCGGGTGCGCACGGAGATGGATGCCGGACGCGATCCCAGCCGGCAGCTTGCGCATGGCGCGATGATCGTGCTGGCGGCGATCCTGCTCATCATCCCGGGCTTCATCACCGACATCTTCGCCATTCTTCTGTTGCTGCCGCCGGTGCGCGACTTCGCCTGGCGCCTGCTCAAGAACCGTATCGTTATGGCAACCAGCTTCAGCAGCGGCTTCTCGGCGCGGCGGCGCCACACCGTCATCGATCTCGACGACAGCGACTATTCGCGCGACGATTATCCGAACCGGCCGGATCACAATTCGCCCTGGCGGCGGCTGAAGAACGATTAGTCCCGGACCTGTCGCCGACAGAGGCGGCAAAACTTGTTTTGTCCGGCCGACCATGGTAGCGAACCCGCGATTTCAATCCGGTCAGCAATGCTGCCCAGGCAAAAGGACTAAGGCTCATGGCCAGCAACGATGACGCGGCGACCGGCGCCGCCAACGGCAACGGCACCCAGAACCAGCCCTCGCTCAATGTGCTCGCGCAATATGTGAAGGATCTGTCCTTCGAAAGCCCCGGCGCGCCGAATTCGCTGCGCGGCCGCGACAAAGCGCCTGGCATCGCCATCAATGTCAACGTCAACGCCAACCCGCTTTCGGACAAGCAGTTCGACGTCAATCTGACGCTGAACGCCAAGGCGTCCTTCGACCAGGAAGTGCTGTTCAATGTCGAGCTGGTCTATGGCGGCGTCTTCGCCATCTCGGGCTTCCCGCAGGAACACATGCTGCCGCTGCTCTTCATCGAATGCCCGCGCTTGCTGTTCCCCTTCGCGCGCCAGATCATCGCCGACGCCACCCGCAATGGCGGCTTCCCGCCGCTGATGCTCGACCCGATCGACTTCGCGCAGATGTTCCAGCAGAGGATTGCCGAGGATCAGGCCGCGGCCAGCAAGGTCCAGGTGAGCTGAGAAGGCGCACCACCCATCGTATGGAGAGCCCGGCTTCGCGCCGGGCTTTTTTTGTTGGAGATGTCTGAGACTAGCGAAGACCTCCGGGCGATCGTCATTCCAGGGCGGAGCAGGGAACGAAGCGAGGCGCGCAGACCCTAGAATCCATGCCATGAAATTGGCCGTAGGCCGCGACAATGGAAGATCGAGTTGATCGAGAAGATCAACCCGGAATGGTTCGAGCTTTTCCGTGGGACAGGCTGGTAGCTCCGTCCGGCTTCTTGCACCGTCGGAGCATAGCACCAGCGTCACGGCATGGATCCTAGGGTCTGCGCGCGTCGCTTCGCTCCTTGCTCCGCCCTAAGACGACTAAGTCGCGAAAGCCTCGGCAGGCTACGTTCGGACGTTCTGGCTCAACCCACTGCCACCTTCAGCCACAGCGCCTTTTCACCCAGCGTCGAAACCAGCCCGGCATGCGCCGCGCGGTCCGCTTCGCTCAACCGTGGCGGCAGGGCGATCGGCCTCGCGCCGATGGAGATGTCGATATCGGCCACCTCGCCGGCGCCGTTCATCTGCACCGCCACCGCCTCCAGAACCAGCGCCGCCTGCTTGCCGCCGATGAGCTCGATATAGACCTCGGCCAGCAATTCGGAGTCGAGCAGCGCGCCGTGCTTGGTGCGGCGCGTGTTGTCGATGCCGTAGCGGCGGCAGAGCGCATCGAGCGAGTTCGGGCCCATCGGATGCTTGCGGCGCGCGAGCGCCAGCGTGTCGATGATGCGGCCGGGATCTATGGATGGATGGCCGAGCCGGCTGTATTCGAGATTGAGGAAGCCGAGGTCGAAGGTGGCGTTGTGGGCGATCAGTTTGGCGCCGTCGGTGAAGTCCAGCCATTCCTGCGCGATTTCGGCGAAGGTCGGCTTGCCGACCAGGTCGGCGGCACTGATTCCATGCACGGCCTGCGCTTCGGCATGGATGGCGCGGCCCTGCGGATTGATGAATTTGTGGAACGTGCGGCCGGTTGGAAAACGGTTGACCAGCTCGACGCCGCCGAGCTCGATGATGCGGTCTTCGCGCAAATCGAGGCCGGTGGTTTCCGTATCGAAGATGATCTCACGCATTCGAATCAATCCGCTCCAGGGAGCAGAATCACAAACCAGAACAAAATGGCAATGGGGACTGCTGACAGCAAGAGTCAGGAGCGGGGCGATTCCTGCTTATCCCCCGCCAGTTCGGCCACGATCGCTCCGACCGCCTTTCGCGCCGCGTCGAAGCCATTTCCGGTGTCGATGATGAAATCGGCCCGGCGGCGTTTTTCGGCGTCGGGCACTTGCTTGGCGAGGATAGAGGCAAATTTCTCCTCGCTCATGCCGGGCCTGGCCAACACACGCTGGCGCTGGATCTCGGGCGACGCGGTGACGACCACGACCTTGTCGACGCGGTTGCGCCCGCCGGTTTCGAACAGCAGCGGAATGTCGAGCACGGCGAGAGGCGCACCGGCGGCGCGGTGCCTGGCCAGAAACGCATCGGCGTCGGCGCGCACCAGCGGGTGAATGATCGCCTCGAGCTTCTTCAGCGCGGCCGGATCGGCAAGCACTCGGCCCGCTAGTTTCACGCGATCGACCACCCCTGCCTCGGTGGTACCCGGGAAAGCCGCTTCGACCAAAGGCGCTGCCTTGCCGGAATAAAGGCGGTGCACCGTCTCGTCCGAATCATGCACCGGCACGCCCGCCTCGGCGAACATTTTCGCCGTGGCCGACTTGCCCATGCCGATCGATCCGGTAAGGCCGAGCACGATCATCAATGGCCCTCGATGTCGGCAACGATCATACGCCGCAATTCGGGCGTGACTTCGGGTTTCCGACCGAACCAGCGTTCGAAGCCCGGTACCGCCTGATGCAGCAGCATGCCGAGCCCATCGACCGTCTTCAGGCCGCGCGCCCTGGCGGCTGCCAGAAGCGGCGTCTCCAGCGGTACATAGACGATGTCGGTCACGATGGCGCGGTCCGGCAGGCCGCCCGGATCGGCGGCCAAAGTCGCGTCACCATGCATGCCGAGCGCCGTGGTGTTGACGAGCAGGCCGGCATCGGCAAGCAGTTCGCCGACCGCGCCATGCGCCGAGACGCCGCCGCCGAAGTGGCGGCTGAGTTCCTCGGCTCTCGCGAGCGTCCGATTGACGACGCGGATATCCTTGATGCCACGCTCCTTCAGCGCGTGGATGACTGCGCGGGAGGCGCCGCCGGCGCCGAGCACCACGGCCGGCCCATTGGCCGCCCATCCGGGTGCATGGTCGTCGAGGTTGGCGGCGAAGCCGTAGCCGTCCGTGTTGCCGCCCCAGAGAAGGCCGTCCTCGAACCACAGCGTGTTGACGGCGCCGATTGCATCGGCCGCATGGTCGCGGCGGGCGACGGCCGCGAAAGCGGCTTCCTTGTGCGGAATGGTGACATTGCCGCCGCGATAGCCGTCCTCGCCGAGAGACTTGAGGAAGGCGGCGAAATCCGCCGGCGCGACGTCGATCGCCCGGTAGCTGCCGTCGATGCCGTATTGCTTGAGCCAATAGCCGTGGATCTTCGGCGAGCGCGAATGGGCGATCGGATGTCCGGTGACAAAAGCTTTTGCCTCAGCCATCGATGGCTCCCAATGCGCGCAATTCCTTCAGCACAGCCAGCAGCGGCAGGCCGACAATGGTGAAATAGTCGCCCTCGATCTTCTCGAACAGCTGGATGCCTTCGCCCTCGATCTGATAGGCGCCGACGCTGGAAAGCGCCTTGGCGCCGACGCGGGCCAGATGCCGGCCGATAAAGGCGGGGTCGAGCTTGCGCATGGTGAGGCTGGCGACGCCGACATGGCGCCACAGCACCTCGCTGTCGCGGCAGAGCACGGCGGCGCTGTTCAATTGATGCGTCTTGCCGGAGAGCGCGAGCAGGTGGCGGCGCGCGCCTTCCATGTCGGCGGGCTTGTGAAAAATCTCGTCGCCCAGCGACAGGGTCTGGTCGCAGCCGAGGACCAGAACACCTGGCCTGCGCTCGCTGACCTCGGTCGCCTTGGCCTCGGCCAGGATAGAGGCGACATCTTCCGGTGAAACGCCGCTGTCCTTCAGCGGAGCCTCGAGCGCGCGCTCGTCGACATTGGCCGGCACCGCCTCGATGTCGAGGCCGGCATTGACGAGCATCGCTTTCCTGTACGGGCTGCCCGAAGCGAGGATGATTTTTTCGGCCATTTTTTCGCGCCTGGTCTGTGGGACCAACTAGGGTGTTGAGATTCAGGTTAGGCCGAACCGAAAGTGGTGGCTTCCGAGAACCGGAGCGGAGCGTACTTAAAGTACGTGAGCACCGGAAGCGCAGGAAGCCGCTACTTGCAGGCCGGCATCACCTGAATATCGACGCCCTAGCGCGTCTTTCCCCGCAGGGCAACGATAGCCGCCGCTGTTTCCTCGATGGAGCGGCGGCTGACATCGATCATCGGCCAGCCATGCCTGGTACAGAGCTGGCGGGCATAGGCAAGCTCCTCGTTGATCGCGGCGCGGTCGACATAATCTGTCGGCACGAAGGCGGCGCTGTTGCCGAGGATGCGGTTTTGCCGCACATGCGAGATTCGCTCGGCCGTGGCGACGAGACCGACGACCAAAGGCGTCTTGGCGGCAATCAGGCTCTCGGGCAGCGGCACGCCGAGCACGATCGGGATGTTGGCGGTCTTGATGCCGCGATTGGCGAGATAGATGCTGGTCGGCGTCTTCGAGGTGCGCGAGATGCCGATCAGCACGACGTCGGCATCCTCCATATTGGCGGGCAGCTGGCCGTCATCATGCTCCATGGTGAAGTTCAGCGCGTCGATGCGGCGGAAATATTCGGCGTCGAGCACGTGCTGGGCGCCGACCCGGCGGCCGGCCGGCGTGCCGAGATAGGACTGGAAAACGCTGAGCACCGGCTCCAGCACCGAGACGCAAGGCAGGCCCATGGCGGCGCAGCGCTCGTCGATCGAGCGGGCGAGCTTCTGGTCGACGACCGTATAGAGAATGATGCCGGGCTCTTCCTCGATGTCCTCGAAGACCTTGGCAACCTGCTTCTCGGTGCGGATCAGCGGATAAATATGTTCGATGGCGCGCGCGTCCTTATACTGCGCGGACGCGGCGCGGCCGGCCGCCAGCAGCGTTTCGCCGGTGGCGTCGGAGATCAGATGCAAATGGAAGAAGCTCTGAGGTTTGTTCACAGGCGATGGGTCCAGGCTGTGGGCAATTGTGGACAAGGCTGGGTGGGCAGGCCTTGGGTCAAAAAGCGACTGTATCAGATGGCCGCTTGTCCACAATTCGACCCGCTGTAGGCTTTGTCGCGGCGCTGGGGACAAAACCGGGGATCAACTTTTCTTGGCCGATTTCATCCACAGCAAGGAGTTCGGAACGGAAGGCCCAAGCTTTTGACTCCAAAGCCTGAATCGGCTTCGTCCCCAGAACCCTCCAAATTGCGGACGCTAGTACGCGACAATATGCTGACTGGCCTTTTCGCGCCGCAGGCTGGACAGGTCGCAACCATCACAACCAACAGACTCTTAGAATCAGAAAACTCTTTTAAAATAGATATTTGATTTAGAGGGACTGGAGAGGGCAGCGCTGGATGGCTGGGAAACGGATCGTGCTGGACGTCCTCAAGGGCGAGACGGTTTCACCGCCGCCGCTCTGGATGATGCGTCAGGCGGGCCGCTATCTTCCGGAGTATCGCGAGACAAGGAAGCGGGCCGGATCCTTCCTCGATCTTTGCTACGATCCGGACCTCGCCGTCGAGGTGACACTGCAGCCGATCGAACGCTTCGGCTTCGACGCTTCGATCCTGTTCTCCGACATTCTCGTCGTGCCTAATGCCCTGGGGCGCGAGGTCCGTTTCGAGGAGGGTCGCGGGCCGGTCCTGAAGCCGATCACGGCGGCCGAGATCCCCGCGCTGAACGGCGATGTGTTTCACGTGAATCTCGAACCGGTCTATGAGACCGTGCGCCGGCTGCGCGCGAAACTGCCCGACGAGACGACGCTGCTCGGCTTCTGCGGCGCGCCCTGGACGGTGGCGACCTATATGATCGCCGGACATGGTACGCCCGACCAGGGCCCTGCCCGGCTTTTCGCCTATCGCGAGCCCGAGGCTTTCGCGAAGCTTTTGAACACGCTGGCCGATCACTCGGCCGCCTATCTCATCCGCCAGATCGAAGCCGGCGCTGATGCGGTGCAGATTTTCGATTCCTGGTCGGGCGTGCTGGACGAACCGTCCTTCGAGGCTTTTTGCGTCGAACCGGTGGCCGAGATCGTCGCCCAAGTGAAGGCGGTTCACCCCGACGTGCCGGTGATCGGTTTTCCCAAGGGCGCCGGCGAACGCTATCGCGACTACAGGAAGAAGACCGGCATTGCCGGTCTCGGCCTCGACTGGACCGTGCCTTTGTCGATGGCGAAGGACTTGCAGCGCGACGGCGCGGTGCAAGGCAATCTCGATCCGCTGCGCCTGGTCGCCGGTGGCAAGGCGCTGGCCGACGGCGTCGATGCCATTCTGAGAACATTGGGTGGTGGGCCGCTGATCTTCAATCTCGGCCACGGCATCACGCCGGAGACGCCGGTGGCGCATGTCGAGGCGATGGTGAAAATGGTGAGGAGCCATCGATGAGCAACGAGAACAGCACCGGCCAGGCGATGAAGCGCATGACGATCGGCATTGCCGTGCTCGTCGCCTTGACGGCGCTGCTCTATCTCGTCGCCGGCGACGGCTTCTATCTCTGGGCGAAGGCGATCCATGTGATCGCGGTCATTTCCTGGATGGCCGGCATGCTCTATCTGCCCAGGCTGTTCGTCTATCACGTCGATGCCGAGAAAGGCTCGGTCCAGTCCGAGACCTTCAAGGTGATGGAGCGCCGGCTGCTGAGGGCCATCATCAACCCGGCGATGATCCTGACCTGGGTGTTCGGGCTTTGGTTGGCCTGGAAAGGCTTTGCATTCCAGGGTGGCTGGCTGCATGCCAAGATCGCGCTGGTGCTCGTCCTATCGGGCCTGCATGGCTATCTCGCCGGCGCGGTCAGGAAATTCGCCGAGGACAAGAACGAAAAACCGGCACGCCACTGGCGAATCGTCAACGAGATCCCCACATTGTTGATGATCGTCATCGTCATCCTGGTCGTCGTGAAGCCGTTCTAGATCAGGAGCGTGATCTTTCCGAGAGCCGGTTCGCGTTTTTGCTTACGCTGACCTCCGGTCCGGGATCATGCTTTGGCTTCTCCGACCCCATCCAGGATCCGCAAAAGGCGGCTTGCTCTTTCAGGCGACCGACGATAAAAGACGGGTCTTCCTTCCCGTCATGCGCCGCCCCTTTTACTCGCTTCGGCCGCGCCCGGCATTTGTCGTATTCAGCCGATTTTTCTCCCCAAAGCCTACCCAGAGTCTATCTAATGCAAGAAATGAAACTCGCAGAGTTCAAGAACAAGAAGCCGCCGGAGCTGATCGCTTATGCCGAATCGCTCGAGGTGGAGAACGCCAGCGTCATGCGCAAGCAGGAGCTGATGTTCGCGATCCTGAAGAAGCTCGCCGCCCAGGATATCGAGATCATCGGCGACGGCGTCGTCGAGGTGCTGCAGGACGGTTTCGGTTTCCTCCGCTCGGCCAACGCCAACTACCTGCCAGGTCCCGACGACATCTATATCTCGCCGTCGCAGATCAGGCGCTTTTCGCTCAAGACCGGCGATACGGTCGAAGGACCGATCCGCAGCCCGAAAGAGGGCGAGCGCTATTTCGCGCTGCTCAAGGTCAACACCATCAATTTCGACGATCCCGAAAAGATCCGGCACAAGATCCACTTCGACAATCTGACGCCGCTCTATCCGACCAAGCGGCTGAAGATGGAGGTCGACAATCCGACTTCCAAGGACATCTCGCCGCGCGTGATCGATCTGGTCGCGCCGATCGGCAAGGGCCAGCGTGCGCTGATCAACGCGCAGCCGCGCACCGGCAAGACGGTGCTGATGCAGAACATCGCCCATTCGATCACCGCCAATCATCCGGAATGCTATCTGATCGTGCTTCTGATCGATGAGCGTCCGGAGGAAGTGACCGACATGCAGCGCTCGGTGAAGGGCGAGGTGATCTCTTCGACCTTCGACGAGCCGGCGGCGCGCCACGTACAGGTCGCTGAAATGGTGATCGAGAAGGCCAAGCGCCTCGTCGAGCATGGCCGCGACGTGGTCATCCTTCTGGATTCGATCACCCGCCTCGGCCGCGCCTACAACACCGTCGTGCCGTCATCCGGCAAGGTGCTGACCGGCGGTGTCGACGCCAACGCGCTGCAGCGCCCGAAGCGCTTCTTCGGCGCCGCCCGCAACATCGAGGAAGGCGGCTCGCTCACCATTATCGCCACCGCGCTGATCGATACCGGCAGCCGCATGGACGAAGTCATCTTCGAAGAGTTCAAGGGCACCGGCAACTGCGAAATCCAGCTCGACCGCAAGGTGGCCGACAAGCGCATCTACCCGGCGATGGACATCCTCAAATCCGGCACCCGCAAGGAAGACCTGCTTGTGCCGCGCGCGGACCTGCAGAAGATCTTCGTGCTGCGCCGCATCCTCGCGCCGATGGGCACGACCGACGCGATCGAGTTCCTCATCGACAAGCTCAAGCAGACGAAAACCAACGCGGATTTCTTCGATTCGATGAATACCTAGTCTAGTTGGAGGATCAGCCCTCTCCAGGCTTCGTCATTCTAGGGCGGAGCAAGGAGCGAAGCGACGCCGCGTAGACCCTAGAATCCATGCCGTTCCTTATGAGCTTTGCAGCGGTGCAGAATTCTGCTCTGTTGCCTTCGTCGGCCAACGTCACGGCATGGATCTTCGGGTCAAGCCCGGAGGATGACGAAGAAAAATCCGGCTTCGCTGGCTCTTGGCGCCTACCCCCGCCGCAACAGCTTCTCCAACTCCTCCGCATCCGTCACCACCGGCAGGCATACCTGCCCGCTGCAGAACCAAGCGCCGGGCTTGTCCGTCGGCGGCAGCACGCCGCCCGGCAACAAAGGTCGATTCGCTTCCGTACCGATCGGCACGACGATATCGACCCTGCGCGGATCGGGATTCCGATTCGCAACCGGAACAAGGCTTGAGGATTCTGGCCTGTCTATAATGACGAGCTTCAGTGGTTCGAGCGCCAGCGCGCAGGCATTGACGATGCCGGCTTGGCCATAGGCCTGTTGCGCGGCGCGGCCCATGGCATGTTCGGCGGTTGCCCAGGCCTTTTCCCAAAGATCGAGATCCCCGGTGAGCGATGACAGCCGCACCAGCGCCTCGACGATCTGGCTGGTGGCCGAGGGGATCGCCTCGTCGACATCGCCGCGGATGCGGATCGGCACGTCGCCGCTGTCCGACGCCGTCAGCCAGTAGCCGGTCTTGTCGTCGTCCAGATGCCAGCGGTCGAGCTCGCCGATGAAGCGTCTGGCGCGATCGGAATAGGCCGGATCGCCGGTCGCCTCGAACAGCGCGATCGCCGCGTTGGTCATGGCGGCATAGTCGCTGGACAGCGCGGGGAAAAGTTTCTTCGTCCCGAGCATGGAATGCGGCAGGCGGCCGTCCTGACTGGCCTCGGCGATATGGGCGAAAGCCTCGGCCGCGGCCTCGATCCAGTCGCGCCTGCCAAGGGAGCGTCCCGCTTCGGCGAGTGCCGCGATCATCAGCCCATTCCAGTCGGTGAGCGCCTTGCCGTCACGGCCTGGCCTGACCCGCGTTTCGCGAACGACCAACAGCTTTGCCTTCAGCGGCGCAAGCTGAGCGTCGTCGGCGATGCCCTGAACCTGTTGCGCCTCGCTTTGGCGAATGATCGGTTTGCCTTCCCAGCCATGCGGGGCAGCCAGCTCGAAATACCGGAAGAAGCTCGGCGCATCGTCTCCCAGCGCGGCTTCAACCTCTTCCCTGCTCCAGGTGTAAAAAAGCCCCTCCTCGCCGTCGCTGTCCGCGTCGAGGCTGGAGGCGAAGGCGCCGCCTTCGACTCGCATCTCGCGCAACAGCCAGGCGACCGTTTCTTCGATTCGTACCCGGAACAAACTATTGCCGGTCGCGGTATAGGCCCAGTTGCACAGGCGAATGAGCTGGGCATTGTCGTAAAGCATCTTCTCGAAATGCGGCACCAACCATTCGGCATCGGTCGAATAGCGGCTGAGGCCGCCGCCGACGTGATCGTAGATGCCGCCGGCGAGCATCTTTTCGAGGCTGGTGAGCACGGCGTTGCGATGCTCCGCACGGCCGTCGCGCAGCCAGGACAGCCACAGCGTATGCATGAAGGGCGCGTTGGGGAATTTCGGCGCGCCTTTCAAGCCACCGAGATCGCGGTCGATCATGCCGTCGATGCGGCCGGCGAGATCGCTGAGCGTATCGCGATCGAGCACAGCCTTCCCCGTCGCGCCGGCCAGTCGCTGCTCGACATGGGCGGTCAGCCCATCGGCGCTTTCGGCGAGGCTCTGCTGCTTTTCGCGCCAGGCCTTGTCGACAGCCTCCAGCACCTGGATGAAGCCCGGCCGCCCGTAACGCGCCTCGCGCGGAAAATAGGTGCCGCCCCAGAAAGGCTTGCCGTCGGGCGTCAGAAACATGGTGAGCGGCCAGCCGCCCTGCTCGCCCATGGCATGCAGTGCCGCCATATAGATCTGGTCGATGTCCGGCCGCTCCTCGCGATCGACCTTGATATTCACGTAGAGCCGGTTCATGACGGCCGCCACGGCGTCGTTCTCGAAGCTTTCATGGGCCATAACATGGCACCAGTGGCAGGCGGCGTAGCCGATGGAAAGCAGGATCGGCCGCTCCAGTTCCTTCGCTTCGGCAAGGGCTGCCGGCGACCAGCCGCGCCAATGGACAGGATTGTCGCTGTGCTGCCGCAGATAGGGGCTGGCTTCTTCGGCAAGCAGGTTTCGCGCGGGCAAGGTCACGATGGGCGGCTCGGCATTCGGGTTGATAAAGGCTGGAGCATGATGCCGAAACGTGTGGAGCGGTTTTCGGCCAACATGCTCTACCTCCTAATCTAGGCGGTTCGGCAGGTCCGGCAAATGGTTTCGCCAATGGCTTCGAAGGATTCGATCGTAGCGCTTTCCAGCGGCCGACTGCCCGCTGGCATCGCGGTTATCCGTGTCTCGGGACCGAAGACTCGATTCGTGGTCGAAACGATAGCCGGGCCGGTTAAGGATCGGTTTACCAATTTGCGGAGGCTCAGGGCGGCGGACGGCTCGACGATCGACCACGGGCTTGTCCTGTTCTTTCCAGGCCCCGGCAGCTTCACCGGAGAAGACGTCGCTGAGTTCCAGGTCCATGGCAGCCGCGCCGTAGCGGCCAAGATGCTGGAGACGATCACCGGCTTCGAAGGCGTCAGGCACGCCGAGCCCGGAGAGTTCACCCGGCGCGCCTTTCTCAACGGCCGGTTGGATCTGGTCGAGACGGAGGCATTGGCCGATCTCGTCAATGCCGAGACCGAGGCGCAGCGCCGCTTCGCTGTGCGCAACGCCGAAGGCGCGCAGAGCGAGCTTTATTCGAACTGGCGCCGCCGGCTCATCCATGCCCGCGCCATGATCGAGGCGGAGATCGACTTCGCCGACGAAGAGGATGTGCCCGGTTCCGTCTCGGAAGCGGTCTGGTCGGATGTGGCCGCGATGGTCGGCGAGATCGGACGGCACATCGAAGGCTTCAAGGCGGCGGAGATCATTCGCGACGGTTTCGAAGTCGTGATCATCGGCGCTCCAAATGCCGGCAAGTCCAGCCTTTTTAACGCTTTGGCGCAGCGAGAGGCGGCGATCGTCACCGATGAGCCAGGCACGACCCGCGACCTGCTCGAGGTCGTCATGGACCTCAAGGGACTGAAAGTGCGGCTTGTCGATACGGCCGGGCTGCGTGAGGCCGCGGGCAAGGTGGAGTCGATCGGCATCGAGCGGGCCCGGGCCAAAGCAGAAGGGGCAGATCTGGTGCTGTTGCTGGAAGATATGGCCGTCCCGGTTTCCGTCAGCGGTGTCCCAAGCGCTGTCCCGCTGTTGAGAATCGGTACCAAGTCGGATATTGCCGATGCCGGCGTCAGGGGCTACGACGTTGCGATCTCATCCAAAGACGGCAGCGGTGTGGACCGCCTGCTGGACGAGATCGGCACCCGCGCGACCGCCGCAGTTGGTGAGGCGGGCGACGTCTTGCCGTCCAGGCTGCGCCATGTCGAGCTGCTCAGGGAGGCGACGAACTTCTTGCGGGCGGCGCTGTCAGGGCGGAGCCAGGAGTTACGCGCCGAGGATCTGCGGCTGGCGGCCGAGCGCCTGGGGCGCATTGTAGGTGCGGTCGACGTTGAAGATTTGCTCGACGTCATCTTTTCGCAGTTCTGCATCGGTAAGTGATTCACGTGAAACATGGGCGGAGCCTACCCCGCAGTGATTCACGTGAAACACCGGCTGGAATGCGGATCGATGTTTCACGTGAAACGGCTCCGGTCCTTGACAGCCGGCGATAGCAGGGACATGTGTCAATCCATCTCTGAAAGCGGATTCTTGGAAAATGACCGATCACTATGACGTGGTGGTGGTGGGCGGCGGGCATGCCGGTTGCGAGGCGGCCAGCGCCGCCGCGCGCGCCGGCGCGAGGACCGCGCTGGTGACGCTGCGTTTCGATACGATCGGCGTCATGTCCTGCAACCCAGCGATCGGCGGTCTCGGCAAGGGACATCTCGTGCGCGAAATCGACGCTATGGATGGGTTGATGGGTCGTATTGCGGATGCCGCCGGGATCCAGTTCCGCCTGCTCAACCGCCGCAAGGGACCGGCCGTCCGCGGCCCCCGCACCCAGGCCGACCGCAAGCTTTATCGCCTGGCCATGCAGGAAGCGATTCGGCGGCAGAACAATCTCGACGTGATCGAGGGCGAGGTTCTCGACTTTGAAATCGTTGAGGGACAGGTCGCAGCCGTTCAGATATCGGGCAACCGTCGCCTTGCCTGCGGCGCCGTCGTGCTGACCACCGGCACCTTTCTGCGTGGCCTGATCCATATCGGCGAGAAGAAGATCGTCGCCGGCCGCATGAACGAGCAGGCCAGCATGGGTTTGTCGGCGACGATGGCGCGCGCGGGCTTCAAGCTCGGACGTCTGAAAACCGGAACGCCCCCTCGCCTCGACGGCCGCACCATCGACTGGGCCGCGCTGGAAAGCCAGGCCGCGGACGAGGATCCGGTGCCGTTCTCGCTGATGACGGATGCAATTGCCAATCCGCAGATCCATTGCGGCATCACCCGCACCATGCCGGCGACGCATGAGCTGATCCGCGCCAATCTCGGCCGCTCGGCCATGTATTCCGGCTCGATCGAAGGGGTCGGGCCGCGCTACTGCCCGTCGATCGAGGACAAGATCGTCAAGTTCGGCGACCGCGAGGGCCATCAGATTTTCCTCGAGCCGGAAGGCCTCGACGACGACACCGTTTATCCGAACGGCATCTCGACCTCGCTGCCTGAGGATGTGCAGCTCGAGATCCTGAAGACCATTCCGGGGCTCGAAAAGGCGACCATGCTGCAGCCGGGCTACGCGATCGAGTACGACCATGTCGACCCGCGCGAGCTGAAGACGACGCTGGAGACGAAGCGGGTCGCGGGCCTGTTCTTGGCCGGGCAGATCAACGGCACGACCGGCTATGAGGAGGCCGGCGCGCAAGGCCTGCTTGCCGGCATAAACGCGGCGCGCAAGGCTTCGGCGAGCGAGCCGGTCGTGCTCAGCCGGACCGAAGCCTATATCGGCGTGATGGTGGATGACCTCACCAGCCGCGGCATCGCCGAGCCCTATCGCATGTTCACCTCGCGCGCCGAGTTCAGGCTTTCGCTGCGCGCTGACAATGCCGATGAGCGGCTGACGCCGTTGGCCGAAAAGCTCGGCATCGCGTCGTCGGAGCGGCTGCAGCGCTTTGGTCGGATGGCGAAGAAGCTGGACGAGGCTCGCGCCTTGGCCAAGTCGGTCACCTTGACCCCGAACGAGGCGGCGCGGCATGGGCTCGAGATCAACCGGGACGGCGTGCGGCGCTCGGCTTACGAGTTGCTCGCGCATCCGGGGGTCGATATGGCCTGGCTCACCCGCGTCGAGCCGCGCTTTGCCGCGCTTGACACAAAGACGGCCGAGCGGCTTGAAACGGAAGCGAAATATTCGGTTTACCTCGATCGCCAGCAGGCCGATGTCGCGCAGATCAGGCATGAGGAATCGCGACTTATCCCAGAGGCGATCGACTTCTCCGATGTGCCGGGCCTGTCGAACGAGCTGAAGCAGAAGATGAAGACGCGCCGGCCGCGTTCGATCGCCGACGCGCAACGGATGGAAGGCATGACCCCGGCGGCGCTGGCGATCATCGTCGCACATGTCCGCAATGCCGAGCTTGCCGCACGAAGGTCTGTGGCGTGACTGCGGATGCCTGGGCGGACCTGCGGCAAGCAGCGGGTCCGGTTTCACGTGAAACATTCGAACGGCTGCAGGTCTTCGAGCAGCTGTTCCTGAAATGGAACCGCAGCATCAATCTGGCGGCGCCGTCGACGCTCGACGATGTCTGGCGCCGCCATATTCTGGACAGCGCCCAGCTCGCGCGAATCGCGCCCGCTGCAACACGCTGGGTCGATCTCGGCTCGGGCGGCGGGTTTCCCGGATTGGTGCTCGGCTTCCTGCTGGCCGAGCGTGCCGGCGCCTCGATCGATCTAGTCGAAAGCAACCGCAAGAAGGCATCGTTCCTGCACTCTGTCATTGGCCAGTTCAACCTTCCTGCACGCGTTCTGGCCAGGCGTATCGACGACAGCTATGCGCTTGTTTCCGCACCGGAAATAGTCACGGCGCGGGCGCTCGCCGCGCTCCCGGACCTGCTCGATCTGGCTGCGCCCTGGCTGACCAAAGGGGCGCGGGCGCTGTTCCACAAAGGCCGGGATTACCGGGCCGAAGTGGAAGAAAGCACTCACCGCTGGACCTTCGATCTGGTAGAACATTCGAGCATGACCGACCCACACGGCGTCATCCTCGAAATCACCGATTTGCGTCCGGCGAAACAGCAATGAATTACTGGCATAGGCCCATGAGCACAGCACCGCGTATCATCACTGTCGCCAACCAGAAAGGCGGCGTCGGCAAGACAACGACGGCCATCAATCTGGCCACGGCGCTGGCCGCGATCGGCGAGCGCGTGCTGATCGTCGACCTCGACCCGCAGGGCAATGCCAGCACCGGGCTCGGCATCGACCGAAAGGACCGCACGGTTTCTTCCTATGACGTGCTGACCGGCGAGCTCGAGTTGGAAGCGGCCGCCGTGCCGACGGCGGTGCCGGGACTGTCCATCGTGCCCTCGACGCTCGATCTGCTCGGCATTGAGATGGAGATCGCCTCAGCGCCCGATCGCGTGCTCAGGCTGCGCAACGCGCTGCGCGCCGCGGCTGAGCGTTCGGCGCCGTTCGGCTATGTGCTGATCGACTGCCCGCCCTCGCTCAATCTTTTGACTTTGAATTCAATGGCGGCAGCCGATTCCGTTCTCGTGCCGCTGCAATGCGAGTTCTTCGCGCTCGAAGGTCTCAGCCAGTTGCTGGAGACGGTCGAGCAGGTTCGCCACACGATCAATCCGGATCTCACCATCCAGGGCATCGTGCTTACCATGTATGACGGGCGCAACAACCTCGCCAACCAGGTGGTGCAGGATGTGCGCACCCATATGGGCGACAAGGTGTATGAGACGATCATCCCGCGCAATGTGCGCGTTTCCGAGGCGCCGTCCTACGGCAAGCCGGCGATCCTCTACGACCTGAAATGCTCGGGCAGCCAGGCCTATCTGCAGCTCGCCTCCGAGGTGATCCGCCGCGAGCGCAAGCTGCGCGCCGCCTGAGCGTTGGCAGCCGCCGGCTTTGGTTAATCGGCCAATTCGATTCCGAAACGATCTGGATATCATAATGAGCGAAGACCAATCGAGAAAAAGACTGGGCCGCGGCCTCGCGGCGCTGATCGGCGAAATCGACCGTCCGGCGGCGCCGGAAAAGCCAAGCGCGGTGGTGGCGGCCGACGGCAAGGTGCCGATCGAATTCGTCAGCCCGAATCCGAAGAACCCGCGCCGGCATTTCGGCGACGCCGAGCTGACCGACCTTGCCCAGTCGATCCGCGAGCATGGTGTGGTGCAGCCGGTGGTGGCGCGCCCCTCGCCCTCGCAGCCCGGCCGCTACGAGATCATCGCCGGCGAGCGGCGCTGGCGGGCGGCGCAGCGCGCGGGCCTCACCGAGATCCCGGTGATCGTGCGCGACGTCAACGACCGCACGGCGCTGGAGCTGGCGATCATCGAGAACGTGCAGCGCGCCGACCTCAATCCGGTCGAGGAGGCGCAAGGCTATCAGCAACTCATCGACGAGCATGGTTACACCCAGGCGGATCTCGGCCAGGTGATCGGCAAGAGCCGCAGCCATGTCGCCAACACGCTGCGTCTGTTGAAGCTGCCTCCCGTCATCCATTCGATGCTGGTCGACGGCGACCTGTCGGCCGGCCATGCCCGGACGCTGGTCACCGCCGAAGACCCGGCCGGGCTCGCCAAGCGCATCGTCCAGGAGGGGCTTTCGGTGCGCCAGGCGGAAGCGCTGGCTCAGATGCCCGCCGGCCCGACGCCGGCCAAGGCGAAGTCCGCCCCGAGCGCGCCCGAGAAGGATCCCGACACGCTGGCGCTCGAAAAGCTGATGACCGACACGCTCGGCATGATCGTCAGCATCGAGCACAAAGGCAAAGGCGGCACGCTCAAGGTGGATTACCGCTCGCTGGAGCAGCTCGACGAGCTCTGCCGGCGGCTTAAGGACGAGCGGTAGGCGGCTGGGACGCCACGGTATTTGGCTGTAGCTGAGGTTTTGGCTTAAGGCTGGATACGTCTGATATATTGGTGATAGACAAGGAGGGGCTGGCAATATGCCAGCCTTTTTTGTTGGCGACGGTGGCTAACGAGCGCGGCGGGGCTAATCTCCCTCCTTGTGGGGGAGATGCCCGGCAGCGCAGAGTGGGCGCGACGGAACGCTACATCTCCCGGAGCGAACCAAGGAACGAGCGCGCGCAGACATTAGGTGACTGGCGTGACTGATCGGGCCGAGCTTGATTGCTACGTGGGTCCCCCAATCCGTCGCTGCTTCGCAGCGTCACCTTTCCCCCTCCCGGGGGGAAAGGAAGGGAGTGTTGCTGGACAAGCGTTGATGGCAAAAAGCTTGGCGCCTTTCCTCTACCCCGTCGATCGGGGGAGAGAGGTGGCTCGGCGAAGCCGAGACGGAGTGGGGGTCGACCAGCGCTACAATAGACAATGCATGCGCCAAGCCGCCATGCACGCTATCGCCAAAGACCAGCCGCTTGGAAATGTGTGCATGCCGTAGTCAAAAAGGGGAGATCAGCCGGCACCGCGCCCTTTGCCAATCACCGGCGGCGACCGAGGCTGCGTTGCGGCAGCCGCTTTATCCAGCCGCGTCTGATCCGTTGCCTGGACGAGGAGATGCGGATTCAACGTCGGAGCCTTTCGCTTGACACCCCATGGCATCGGCGTAACCTGCATTAGATACAGCTAAACTATGCCCTGGCGTGCCGATCAGTCGCGATGAGGGCTATCTGCCGTTCCGAATCGTTCGTGAAACGGCACCGCCTTGCCAAAGCGATCCGCCGACACGCCCGACACGTTGGGAGGCGTAAATGGCAGTCAGCTGGCAATTGTCTGGAAGCTATTTCGAAAATTGCAGCTGCGACGTCGTGTGTCCTTGCCTGCTGTCCACCAACGCACAGCTGACATCGAAGCCGACGAAAGGCGTCTGCGACGTCGGACTGGTCTTTCATATCGACAAGGGCAATTTCGGCGACGTTCGATTGGATGGCCTCAGCGTCGCGATGGTCGCGCACACGCCAGGTCCGATGGCGGACGGCAATTGGACGGCCGCCGCCTATATCGACGAACGGGCCGATGACAGGCAAACGGAGGCGTTAGGCGCGATCTTTACCGGAGGCGCGGGCGGTCCGATGGCATTGCTGGCACCCATGATCGGCACCAATCTCGGTGTCAGGAAGGTTCCGATAGACTACCGGGTAGATGGCAAGAAGCGCTCGGCGGAGATTGCGGGCGTCATGAAGATGGCGGTCGAGCCGCTGCCGACGATGCGCGAGGACGGCGAGATGTGGGCGGCCACCGGCCATCCGATCAATCCCGACTGGCTCGGTCTGGCGATGGGGGCGGAAGGCAGCACGTTCAGCGACCACGGCATGAGTTGGGACAACTCCCGCCGGAACGGACATTACGCGCCGATCAATTGGTCCGGCCAGCAATAGCGCCTGCCCCGCATAGTCGAAACGGGGATCGCCAATGCTGACGCTGCAGCGAAACATTGTCCTCGTGCTGCTCATCGCCGCCGCAGCGGCGGCATGGACCCTGCTCGTCCGGCCGCAGACCGGCATGGACGCGGATATGGGCATGTACTCCCCCACCATGGGCATGACGGCGGCGCTGTTTCTTGCCGTGTGGTTGATCATGATGATTGCCATGATGTTTCCGGCGGCCGCGCCCATGATCCTGACCTTTCACCAGGTCCAGAGCGGCAAAAGGGGGCGCGGCCAGGCATTCGTCTCGACCTGGGTGTTCGTGGCCGGGTACATGCTGGTCTGGACCGCGACGGGCGTTCTCGCCTTTGCCGGCGCGGCGGGCGCGGAGATGCTTGCCGCGCATGTGGGATTGTCCGCAGCGACAGCCGCGCGCATCGGCGGCGCGCTGCTGATGGTTGCGGGCGCCTACCAGCTCTCGCCACTGAAAGACCTGTGCCTGGCCAAATGCCGTACGCCGATCAGCTTCCTCCTGACCTCATGGCGCGATGGTCAGTGGGGCGCGGTGCGCATGGGCATCGAGCACGGGCTCTTTTGTCTGGGCTGCTGCTGGTTTTTGTTCCTGGCTCTCTTTCCGCTCGGGATCATGAATGTCGCCGCAATGGCCGTGGTCACCTTGCTGGTCTTTGCGGAGAAGACCCTCCCCTATGGAGAGCGGATAGCGAAGGTGTCGGGTGTCGCCCTGCTTCTTTACGGAGCGGCGGTACTGGTCTTTCCACAGGCGCTGCCGACATTCCAGGCGACGAATGCGATGACGATGAACTGAGTGAAGGTGACTCTCGGGGCAAAGACAGTCTGACGTCATCATGAACGCCGTGAGTGCCGCTGCGGTTGGCTGATACCCTGGCGGGACAGCGCCCCCCTCTGTCCTGCCGGACATCTCCCCCACAAGGGGGGGAGATCGGCTAATCGCCTACCTCTGCCCCAATCTCGCGCTCTCGATCGCGATGCCGAGCAGCGCCTGCCGGGCCAGCGCTTCCGAAAGATCCGGCCGCTTGCGTGTTTGCAGCACCGCCGTCTGCAGTCGGCCGAGAGCGCGGCCGAGCGCCTCGACGTTCCAGCGCTCCAGTGTCTTTTCCACCAGCTTGCGGCGCGAGAAGAAGACGGGCGGGCGGGCGCCGGCGACGACCGAGGCGGCGTTGCGGCCGCCGCTTTCCATCTGGCCGCGCATCACCTGGATCGCCTGCAATTGCCGCATCGCCGAGGACAGCACCAGGAAGGGATGGCCGCCCGATTGGCAGTGGCGGTTGAAGGCGATGTCGAAGTCGCCGACCTTGCCGTCCAGCATGGCGTCGACCGCGGCGTCGAAGGAAGCGCCGGAGACATCGCCGGACAGCGCATTGACGTCCGCGAGGTCGATCTCCTTCTTGCCGTGGGCGTAGAGAACCAGCTTCTCGATCTCGCCGCGCGAGGCGAGCCGATCGCCGCCGAGATTGCGGCGCAGCGCCTGGCGGGCGTCCAGCGTCATCGACATGCCCGCCTTGCCCAATTCGTCGTCGATCACCGAATCCAGGTCGCGGGCTTCGTCGGCATAGCAGGGCAAGGCAATGGCGTTGCCGGCGGCCTCGACAATGGCCCTCAACCCGGTGCCCTTCTTCAGGTCGCCCGCCTCGATGAGGATGATGGCGTCGAGGGCGGGTTCGGCGGTCAGCGCCTTGATGTCGTCCGCCAGTGCCTTCTGGCCGCTGGCGTTACGCACCCAAAGCAGCCGCCGGTCGGAAAACATCGGCACGGTACGCGCCTCGTCGAGCAGCCGGCCCTCGTCGCGGTCGACCTCAGCGCCATCGAGCTTGACCACCGAGAACGGGTCGTCCAGCGGCAGGCCGGTTTTCGCGGCGAAGATTTTCGCCCGCTCGGCGACAAGGCCGCGGTCGGGGCCGTAGAGCAGGACGATCGCCATGGACGGGTCCGGTCGCGCCAGCCACGAATCGACTTCGTATCCTTTCTTTTGTGCCATGCGGCGTGAGTTAGCATGGCGTGGGGGCGGGGAACCAGCGTCTTCCCCTTCTCCCCTTGTGGGAGAAGGTGGATCGGCGCGAAGCGCCGAGACGGATGAGGGGTGGTCCAGCGGAGTGAGACGCTGGCTTTCCCTGGAGCACCCCTCATCCGTCGCCTTCGGCGACACCTTCTCCCACAAGGGGAGAAGGGGAAGGCCGCGCTCGACCGCAGCCTCCCACTTGCATTTTCTGACAGCAACTACCCCGCAAACTTCCGCCAAATTGCGCGCCAGCCAAAAACATCGACAAGAAATTTCGCCGCCATATCTGCATCTTGGCGCTTGCGTGCCGCATCGGCCTGCCAGGGCCAGCGACCGGGGAGGACGGCCGCGCCCAGACTCGGCGAATTCGCACTGGTCCGGCGGCGCGGATGTGCAAATATCGCACCGGCAACATTGGAGGATGTGAGCTTATGGCCGATGCTGGACTGTTGCGCTTCCATGTGCCCGAGCCCGAGGTGCGGCCCGGCGGCACGCCCGATTTCTCCAATGTGACCATTCCCAAGGCCGGCTCGGTGCCGCGCCCCGAGATCGATGTCGATCCGCGCACCATCCGCGACATGGCTTTCTCCATCATCCGCGTGCTCAACCGCGCCGGCGAGGCTGTCGGGCCCTGGGCCGGGCTGCTCAGCGACGAGGAGCTGCTCGAGGGCCTGCGCCACATGATGACGCTGAGAACCTTCGATGCGCGCATGCAGATGGCGCAGCGCCAGGGCAAGACCTCCTTCTACATGCAGCATCTGGGCGAGGAGGCGGTGAGCTGCGCCTTCCGCAAGGCGCTGCAGCCGGGCGACATGAATTTCCCGACTTACCGGCAGGCCGGCCTTCTGATCGCCGACGGCTATCCGATGGTCTCGATGATGAACCAGATCTATTCCAACGAGGCCGATCCGCTGAAGGGCCGGCAGCTGCCGATCATGTATTCGTCGAAGGAGCACGGCTTCTTCTCGATCTCCGGCAACCTGGCGACGCAATATATCCAGGCGGTCGGCTGGGCGATGGCCTCGGCGATCTCCAACGATTCGCGCATCGCCGCCGCCTGGATCGGCGACGGCTCGACCGCGGAGTCCGATTTCCATTCCGCGCTGGTGTTTGCCTCCACCTACAAGGCTCCTGTCGTGCTCAACGTCGTCAACAACCAGTGGGCGATCTCGACCTTCCAGGGGATCGCGCGCGGCGGCTCCGGCACGTTTGCCGCGCGCGGGCTGGGCTTCGGGATCCCCTCGCTGCGCGTCGACGGCAACGACTATCTCGCCGTCCATGCTGTGGCCAAATGGGCCGTCGAGCGGGCGCGCGCCAATCTCGGGCCGACGCTGGTCGAATATGTCACCTACCGCGTCGGCGCGCATTCGACGTCGGACGACCCGTCGGCCTACCGGCCGAAGGCCGAGTCGGATGCCTGGCCGCTCGGCGACCCGGTCATCCGGCTGAAGAACCATCTGATCCACAAGAAAGTCTGGTCCGAGGATCGGCACACCCAGGCGGAGGCCGAGATCCTCGAAACGGTGATCGCGGCGCAGAAGGAGGCCGAAAGCCATGGCACGCTGCATGCCGGCGGCAAGCCATCGACGCGGGACATGTTCGAGGGCGTCTATGCCGAGATGCCGCCGCATCTCAGGCGGCAGCGCCAGCAGGCGGGGGTCTGACCATGCCGAGAAAAACCATGATCGAGGCGATCCGCGACGCGCTCGACGTCTCGATGGGCCGCGACAGCCAGGTCATCGTCTATGGCGAGGATGTCGGCTTTTTCGGCGGCGTCTTCCGCGCCACGCAAGGCCTGCAGGCCAAATACGGCAAGAGCCGCTGCTTCGATGCGCCGATCAGCGAATCCGGCATCGTCGGTTCGGCCATCGGCATGGCCGCCTATGGGCTGCGCCCTTGTGTCGAGGTGCAGTTTGCCGACTATGTTTATCCGGCCTACGACCAGATCGTATCGGAGGCGGCGCGGCTGCGTTACCGTTCGAACGGCGACTTCACCTGCCCGATCGTGGTGCGCATGCCGACGGGCGGCGGCATTTTCGGCGGCCAGACGCACAGCCAGAGCCCGGAAGCGCTGTTCACCCATGTCTCCGGCCTGAAGGTGATCGTGCCCTCCAATCCGCATGACGCCAAGGGCCTGCTGATCGCGGCGATCGAGGATCCGGATCCGGTGATCTTCCTCGAGCCGAAGCGGCTCTATAACGGCCCGTTCGACGGCCACCACGACAAGCCGGTGACGCCATGGTCGAAGCATGAGCTCGGCGAGGTCGCCGACGGCCACTACACGATCCCGCTCGGCAAGGCGGCGATCCGCCGGCCGGGATCGGCGGTCACCGTGCTCGCCTACGGCACGATGGTCTATGTGGCGCAGGCCGCGGCCGAGGAGACCGGCATCGACGCCGAGGTTATCGACCTCAGGACGCTGCTGCCGCTCGATCTCGACACGATCGTTGCCTCGGTGAAGAAGACCGGCCGCTGCGTCGTCGTGCATGAGGCGACGCTGACCTCCGGCTTCGGCGCCGAGCTGGTCTCGCTGGTGCAGGAAAACTGCTTTTACCAACTGGAGGCGCCGGTGGCGCGGGTCGCCGGCTGGGACACGCCCTATCCGCATGCGCAGGAATGGGACTATTTCCCCGGCCCGGCGCGGGTCGGGCGCGCGCTCGTCGAAACGTTGGAAGCCTAGAGCCGGATGATTTCAGGTCGAACCGACCTGAAATCTGAATCCGGCTCTAAATCAGAGAGGGAGAGAGCATGATGTCGTCCGAAAACCGCTTCACACTTTTCGGCATCATGCTCTGGAGGGAGGCCTGAGATGGGTGAGCACGTCATCAAGCTTCCCGATGTCGGCGAGGGCGTCGCCGAGGCCGAGCTTGTCGAATGGCATGTCAAGGTCGGCGACCTCGTGCGCGAGGATACGGTGCTGGCCGCCGTCATGACCGACAAGGCGACCGTCGAGATCCCGTCCCCCGTCGACGGCGAGATCCTTTGGCTCGGAGCCGAGATCGGCGACACGGTGGCTATCGGCTCGCCGATCGTGCGGCTGAAGGTGGCCGGCGAAGGCAATGTGAAGGCTGCAGTCGAGCCAGCGCCGGAGGTGAAGGCAGCGGCTAAGCCGGCCGAGGCGGTACCGTTGCCGGCGGCGGCCGCGGCGCCAAAGCCAGCCGACCCGCCGGCTAAGGTTTCGCCAGCAGCCGCGCCGAAAGCCATGCGCCCCGCCTCCGTCTCCGGCGCGCCGCGCGCGGAAGGCGAGAAGCCGCTGGCCTCGCCTGCCGTCCGCCTGCGCGCCAAGGAGGCCGGCATCGATCTGCGCCAGGTGCCGGGCAGCGGTCCGGCGGGACGGATCAGCCATGAGGACATCGACGCGTTCCTCGCGCGGGGCCCGCAACTCGCCCGCGCCTCCGGGCTTGCCCAGAAGGACGGCGTCGAGGACATCAAGGTCGTGGGGCTGCGGCGCAAGATTGCCGAAAAGATGTCGCTCGCCAAATCGCGCATCCCGCACATCACCTATGTCGAGGAGATCGACGTCACGGCATTGGAAGAGTTGCGCGCGACGCTGAACAAGGAGAAGCGGGCGGCCAAGAGTGGTCTAGAGAGGCCCAAGCTGACGCTGCTGCCCTTCCTGATGCGGGCGATGGTCAAGGCGATCGGCGAGCAGCCCAACCTCAACGCGCTGTTCGACGACGATGCCGGCATCATCCACCAGCATGAAGGCATCCATATCGGCATCGCCGCCCAGACGCCGAACGGGCTGGTGGTGCCGGTCGTGAAGCATGCCGAGGCGCGCGATCTCTGGGATTGCGCAGCGGAGGTCAACCGCCTGGCCGATGCGGCCAAGGCCGGCACGGCAAGCCGCGAGGAACTGTCCGGCTCCACCATCACCATCACCTCGCTCGGCGCCATGGGCGGCGTGGCGACGACGCCGGTCATCAACTATCCGGAAGTGGCGATCGTCGGCGTCAACAAGATCATGGTGCGGCCGGTGTGGGACGGCACGCAGTTCATTCCGCGCAAGATGATGAACCTGTCGTCCAGCTTCGATCACCGCGTCATCGACGGCTGGGACGCCGCGGTGTTCGTGCAGCGGATCAAGGCGCTGCTGGAGACGCCGGCGCTGATCTTCGTGGATTGAAGGAGGCGGGACGATAGAGATGTCGGCGGGACAGCGCCCCCCTCTGCCTTGCCAGGCATCTCCCCCACAAGGGGGGAGATTGGCCGTCACGCCGGCTTTCGCCAATCACCAGCGCTCCCGGAATGAGCGAGGCGCCGAAGCTTCTAATCTCCCCCCTCGTGGGGGAGATGTCCGGCAGGACAGAGGGGGGCGCGAAGGATCTCGACGGAACGTTTCCTCGGATCGAAGGGTCACGTCATGAAAGAAATCTCCTGCAAGCTGCTCGTCATCGGCGCCGGGCCGGGTGGTTATGTCTGCGCCATCCGCGCCGGGCAGCTCGGCGTCGATACGGTCATCGTCGAGTTCGGCAGGCCGGGCGGCACCTGCCTCAATGTCGGTTGCATCCCGTCCAAGGCGCTCATCCATGCCGCCGAAGAGTTCGGTAAGATCGCGCATATTGCCGGCGGCAAGGATCCGCTCGGCATCAAGGTCGGTGCGCCGACGCTCGATCTGACCAAGACCATAGCATGGAAAGACGGTATAGTTAGCCGGCTCAACAGCGGCGTGGCGGGCCTGCTCAAGAAGGCCAAGGTCAAGACCGTGCAGGGCTGGGCGACCTTCCGCGACGGCAAGACCGTCGAGGTCGAAACCGAGACCGGGACGCAAGTCATCCGCGCCGAAACCGTGGTGATCGCCACCGGCTCGGCGCCGATCGAACTGCCGTTCCTGCCCTTCGGCGGTCCGGTGATCTCGTCGACCGAAGCGCTGGCGCTCAGCGAAGTGCCGGAGAAGCTCGCCGTCGTCGGCGGCGGCTATATCGGGCTCGAGCTCGGCATGGCCTTCGCCAAGATGGGCGCCAAGGTTACCGTGGTCGAAGCCCTGCCGCGTGTGCTCATGCAGTATGATGCGGAACTCGTCCGGCCGGTGCTGAAGCGGCTCGGCGAGCTCGGCGTCGAGGTGATGACCGGCGCGAAAGCCAAGGGGCTCTCGACCAAGGGCGATGCGCTGCTGATCGAGACGGCCGACCGAAAGAATAGCAAGGTCGCGGCGGACAGGATCCTGGTCACGGTCGGGCGCAAGCCGCTCACGGAAGGCTGGGGGCTGGAGCAGATCGATCTCGACATGGCGGGAAAATTCATCCGCATCGACGACCAGTGCCGCACCTCGATGCGCGGCATCTTTGCGATCGGCGACGTCACCGGCGAGCCGATGCTGGCGCACCGCGCCATGGCGCAGGGCGAGATGGTGGCCGAGATCGTCGCCGGCCATAAAAGAAGCTGGGACAAGCGCGCCATTCCCGCGATTTGCTTCACCGACCCGGAGCTGGTCACCGCCGGTCTCGCGCCGGACGAGACGAAGGCGCTCGCCGGCGAGATCAAGATCGGCCAGTTCCCGTTCGCCGCCAACGGCCGGGCCATGACAAAGCAGGGCGAGGATGGGTTCGTGCGGGTCGTTGCGCGGGCCGACAATCATCTGGTGCTGGGCATCCAGGCGGTCGGGCAGGGCATATCGGAATTGGCGGCGGCCTTTGGCCTGGCGCTGGAGATGGGCGCGCGGCTCGAGGACATCGCCGGGACGATCCACACGCATCCGACGCAGGGCGAAGGTTTCCAGGAAGCGGCGCTGAAGGCGCTGGGGCATGCGCTGCATATTTAGCCCCCCTTCTGCCGCAACAACCGCCGGCGCCGGTCGACCCCCACTCCGTCGAGCTTCGAACCGGTCGACGGGTGAGAGTAAGGGCGATGGGAGAGGAAGGGCGCGAAGCTATTCCGCCGGGCTCCCTTCCTCTCCCTCCGGAGGGGGAAGAGGTGGCTCGGCGAAGCCGAGACGGAGTGGGGGAAGCCGCTGCTCAAATATGCCGTCGCTGATAGCTAACCACCGGGCCTCTATCGTGGCGAGGCATCGACCCGGCTGAAAAGACAACAGCCGGCGCCGGTCGACCCCCACTCCGTCGAGCTTCGCTCGACACCTCTCCCCCGATCGACGGGGGAGAGGAAGGCGCGAACCGGTCGATGGGGTGAGGAAAAGGCGTGAAGCTCCTCAGCTCGCCAGTCGGCTCACCATTTCGTGCTGGGCGTAGGCACGGCCGAAACGGTTGGCGAGGAAGGCGTCGAGCGCGATGTCTTCCTGGCGTACGAAACCCTTCGCCGGCAGCGAGCCGTCGGCCAGCATGTCGAGCACGGCGCAGATGCCGGAGGCGGTGGTGATCTGGATGGCGCTGCGCACGATGTTGCCGACGCGCTGCGAATAGATCTTGTTGGCGTAGGTCTCCTGCAGCAGGCGGCCGTTGCGGCGGCCGGAGACGGTGACGAAGACGATGACCACGTCCTGCAGCGTCGCCGGCAGGGCGCTCTCGAAGATGTCCTTCAGCACGTCGCGGCGGTGACGCAGGCCGAGGTCGTTGAGCAGCGCCTTCATGATCGCGGCATGGCCGGGATAGCGGATGGTGCGGTAGTTCAGCGTGCGCACCTTGCCCTTCAGCGTCTCGGCCAAAGTGCCGAGCCCGCCGGAGGTGTTGAAGGCCTCGTAGGTAACGCCGTCGAGCGAGAACTCCTCGCGCTCTTCCAGTGGCGGCACCTCGATCAGCTCGCCCTCGACGATCGCCTCGCAGGGCTCGCAATATTCGTTGATGACGCCGTCGGTGCTCCAGGTGAGATTGTAGTTCAGCGCGTTCGACGGGTATTGCGGCAGCGCGCCGACGCGCATGCGCACGCTTTCCAGCGTGTCGAAGCGGCTGGCGAGGTCGTTGGCGACGATCGAGATGAAGCCGGGCGCCAGACCGCATTGCGGGATGAAGGCGGTTTTGGCGTCACGCGCCAGTTCCTTCACCCGGCGGGTCGAGACCACGTCCTCGGTGAGGTCGAGATAATGAACGCCGGTGGCGGCGGCCGCCTCGGCGATACGGGTGGTGAGGTGGAAGGGAGCGGCGCTTAGCACGGCGAATTTGCCGGCATGGACCTTTTCGAGGTCGCCTGCGGCGGCGATGTCGAGCTCCTGCGTCTCGATGCCGGCCGGCAATTCGGCGGCGACAAGCTGGGCGGCCGAGCGGTCGACGAGGGTGACGCGATAGTCGCCGGTAGCGCTCAGCATTTCGGCGATGGTCGAGCCGATCTTGCCGGCGCCGACGACAACGATGTTCTTCATGGTCAATACCCCTGCCAATCCTGATTTGGGCCAATTCGATTGGCGGGAATCATCGCAGCTTGCCTGTCGAAAGGAAGCGTGGAATCTGGCAGTATGAACCTGAACTTCAAGCGATTTGCCGAAGGGTTTCGTCGAAATGCTCACCGAAGCCGAACAAGCCCTGCTCACCCTGCTGCGCGCCAATGCGCGGGCCTCGACCGCCGAGCTCGCGCGCCAGCTCGGCGTGTCGCGCACCACGGTGCAGAGCCGCATCGAGCGGTTGGAGCAGCGCGGCATCATCAAGGGCTATGGGGTCAGGCTGTCGCCAGATTACGAGCAGGGGCTGGTCAAGGCGCATGTGCTGCTCACCGTCACACCGAAGCTCGCCGACAAGGTGGTGCGCAGTCTCGCGGCGATGGCGCCGGTCCGCACGGTCCATTCGGTGAGCGGCAATTTCGACATGATCGTCATTGTCGACGCGCCGTCGATCCGGGATCTCGACGCGTTGCTCGACAAGATCGGCGCGATGGACGGGGTGGAGCGGACGTCGTCGTCGATTATTTTGTCGACGAGGGTGGATCGGTGAAGGGGGGCCTGAGATATCGGCGGGGCGGCGAAGCTGCTGATCTCCCCCGCAAGGGGGGAGATTGGCCGTCGCGGCGGGTTTCGTCAGCCTCCAGCGTCGGCGCTAAGCCCTCCTTCTCTCCGGTCCCTCGTCCAGCCATGCCACATCCTCCGGCGTCAGCTTGATATCCAGGGCCTTCAGGCTGTCGTCCAACTCGTCCAACGTGCGCGGGCCGATCAGCGGGACCGACGGGAAGGGCTGCGCCAGCACGTAAGCCAGCGCAACATGGATTGGGCTCTTGCCGAGCTTGCGCGCCAGCTCGATGGCGCGGTCGCGGCGGCCGAAATTCTTTTCCGAGTACCAGACCCGCACCAGTTCCTCATTGTCGGTCCGGTCGCGGCCGGCGCGGTCGGTGAAGAAGCCGCGGCCTTGGCTCGACCAGGCGAAGTTGGGCATCTGCCTCGCCGTCAGCCAGGCCTTCCAGGCGTCGGTGGACGAGGTGACGCAGCCCGCCCAAATCGGCTCGAGCATCTCGGCCAGCGAGAAATTGTTGGAGAGCGCGCCAGGCTTCTGCCTGCCGTTCTTCTCGGCATAGGCGATTGCTTCGTCCATGCGCTCCATCGTCCAGTTGGAGCCGCCGAACAGGCCGCGAATGCGGCCGGCCTTGGCCTCGGCGTCCATTGCGTCGACGAACTCGCCGACCGGCACGTCCGGATTGTCGCGGTGCATGAAATAGATGTCGACATGGTCGGTCTGCAGCCGGTCGAGCGACTGGGCCAGCTGCTTGCGGATCACATCGGGATAGCAGAGCGGCGAATGCGCGCCCTTGGCGATGATCGCCGACTGCTCGCGCACGCCTCGATTCTTCAGCCATTGGCCAAGCAGCGTCTCGGTGTAGCCGGCGGCGTAGACGAAGCCGGTGTCGAACAGATTGCCACCGGCCTCGAAATAGGCGTCGAGCAGGATCGAGCCGGAGGAGAAGGTGCGGAAATCCTCGAAGCCGAGCGCCAGCCGGGATACGGCGCGCGGCAGGCCCGGAATGTCACGCTTGCCGATGGCCTTGCCATCGCTGCGCAGCGGCCGGCCGGCAATGGTGTTGACGCGCTTAGCCGGCTTTTCGATCTCGTATTCGAGGCCGACGGCGGCCCGCCATTTGTCGAGCACGCGCAGCGTGCCCAGGCTGTCCGCCCAGCCCATGCCCGGCCAGGCGAACTCCTGCCGTCCGGCAAGGATCGCCTCGCCGGCGGCATCAACCTCGAAGGAATAGAGGTGGCGCGTCTCGTTGAGGCTGATCACCTCGCGAGCCGCCCCGGACCGGATCACCTCGATCCGGCCCGGTCCGACATCGCGGTTGCCACCGGCGAACCAGAAATCGGGCACCTCGATCCGGCCCTTGGTGCCGAAGATGCGCAGCACATTGTCTTGATCGAGCGAGATGCTGCAGGAGATTTCGGCGACGAGGCCGCCGGGGAAACGGAGCAAAGCGGAAGCCCATTCGTCGACGCCGGACCGGCCGAGATGGGCGGCGCCAACAACCTTGTCGGGCTCGAGGAAAGGCTGCCCCGCTGCGGCACCCGCGATCAGCCGCGCCATCGACACCGGATAACCGCCGACATCGAGGATGCCGCCGCCGGCAAGCTCGTTGGCGTAGAGCCTGTGCTCCGGCATGAAGCCCGGCATGGCGAAGCCGAAGCTCGACTTGATCATGCGGACCTCGCCAATGGCGCCCGACTTGATCAGCTCGACCAGCTGAAGCGTCTGCGGGTGCAGCCGGTACATGAAGGCTTCGCCCAGAAACGTGCCGGCCTTGCGCGCGGCGTGCATCATGGCGTCGGCCTCGAAGGCGGTGAGCGCCAGTGGCTTTTCGCATAGCACGTGCTTGCCGGCCTCGGCGGCCTTGATCGCCCATTCGGCGTGACCGGGATGCGGGATCGAAATGTAGACGGCGTCGACATTCTCGTCGGCGAGCAGCGCGTCATAGCCGTCGAGGATGCGCGCGCCCGGAAAAGTATCGGCAAGGCCCGGCTTGGCGGGGTTGCGGGCGCCGAGCGCCTCGAGCGTGCCGGTGCGCGATCCCGCCACGCCGCCGGCGAAGGACTTTGCGATGCTGCCGGGCCCGAGAATGCCCCAGCGGATTTTCCTGGATGTCATATCGAATTCTCCATGAGTCGCCGGCACGCCTGGCATGCCGGCAAAGAAAAATTGCGGGTCAGCGGATCCTCGCGCCCTTCTTGTCGAAGAGCAGCGCGCGTTCCGCCTTGATCGAGACCGTGAAATGATCGCCGCTGGCGCGCTGGCGCGAGGCCTCGCGCTCGACGATCAGCTCCTCGGCTCCGGCATTGGCATAGACATAGCTCACCGAGCCCAGATGCTCGGCGACATCGGCCTTGACCGGAATGTCGCAATCGCCTTCGCCGGCCTCGAAGAAATGTTCCGGCCTGACGCCGAGCACGACCTCGGCGCCGATGGCGGGAAAGGCGTCGCAGAGCGGCTTGCGCAACCGCGCGCCGCCGTGATTGACGAGCTCGACAGTCGCGGCGCTGTTGGACGTCTCGACGACCTTGGCGCTGAGGAAATTCATCTTCGGCGAGCCGATGAAGCCGGCTACGAAACGGTTGGCCGGGTCATCATAAAGGTCGAGCGGCGCGCCGATCTGCTCGACATTGCCGGCCTTGAGCACCACGATGCGGTCGGCCAGCGTCATCGCCTCGGTCTGGTCGTGCGTCACATAGATCATTGTGACGCCGAGCTCCTTGTGCAGGCGCGAGATCTCGACCCGCATCTGTACCCTGAGCTCCGCGTCGAGGTTCGAGAGCGGCTCGTCGAAAAGGAACACCTGCGGCTCGCGCACGATGGCGCGGCCGATGGCGACGCGCTGGCGCTGGCCGCCGGACAATTGCTTCGGGCGCCGCTGCATCAATTCGTCGATGCGCAGGATTTCCGCCGCGCGCTTCACCCGGCGATCGGTGTCGGCCTTCGGATTGCCGTTCATCCTGAGGCCGAAGGAGAGGTTCTGCTCCACCGTCATGTGCGGATAGAGCGCGTAGGACTGGAACACCATGGCGATGCCGCGGTCGGCAGGCTCGACGTCGTTCATCACCTTGCCGCCGATGGCGATCTTACCGCCGCTGATGTCCTCCAGCCCGGCGATCATCCTGAGCAGCGTGGACTTGCCGCAGCCGGAGGGGCCGACGAAGACGACGAACTCGCCGTCGGCGATGTCGATGTTGGCGCCGTGAACGACTTCGAAGACGCCGAAACGCTTGACGACATTGGTGAGAGTGACGGCCGCCATCGCGCTCCTTCCTACTTGACCGCGCCGGCGGCGATGCCGGCGATGAAATGGCGCTGCAAGAGCACGAAGACGATGAGCATGGGCACGGTCAGCATGACCGCGCCTGCCATGATGCCGCCCCAGGAGACCTTGGTGAGGCCGACCAGCGTGCCGAGCGCCACCGGCGCCGTCATCGCGCCCGGCTGGCTGTTGATCAGCAGCGGCCAGAGATAGTTGTTCCACGAGGCGAGGAAGAGGATGATCGCAAGCGCCGCCAGCATCGGGCGGGCCAGCGGCAGCGCCACGAACAGGAAGATGCGCCATTCCTTGACGCCCTCGACGCGGGCGGCGTCGAACAATTCGGCCGGCATCATCGAGAAGGCCTGGCGCATGAAGAGCACGCCGAGCGAATTGAAGAGCGGCGGCACGATCAGGGCGAGCCAGGTGTTGGCCAAGCCGAAATCGCGCGCCACCATGATGAATTGCGGGATGAGCACCACGGCATAGGGAAGCGTGATGGTGCCGAAGATGATGGCGACCACCGCCCCCTTGCCGTGGAAGTCGTAGCGCGCCAGCGCCCAGCCGGCCATCGAGGTGAGCAGCACCGAAAGCACCGTGTAGGTCACCGCCACCGAGACCGAGATGCCGATGGCGCCGATGAAATTGGTGCCGCGCTGCAGATTGGCGACATTGTCGAGGAAACTGTCGTGCGGCAGAAGCTCGATGCCGGGGCTGAAGATGCCGTTGTCGGGCATGGTGGAGAACACCACCATCATCCACAGCGGAAACAGCCAGACCAGCGCCAGCGGCGTCAGGAATAGATGCAGCAGGATGCTGCGCCCGAGCCTTGCTTGCGAACGAGAGGTCATTCTCGGCGCCCCCGTCATTTGGGCTCTCTCGTCAGCCAGAGCTGCACCAAAGTGATGGCGATGGCGAGGCCCGCCATCGTGTAGGCGACGGCCGAGGCATAGCCGAAATTGAGCGACCGGAAGCCCTGGCGATAGAGCAGGAGGCCGAGTGTCTCGGTGCCGCCGCCCGGGCCGCCGCGCTCGGTGATCAGGAACGGCTCGGTGAAGAGCTGCATGGTGCCGATGATCGACAGCACGGCGCAAAAGACGATGACGGGCTTGAGCAACGGAAGCGTGATGTAGAAGAACTGCTTCAGCTTGCTGACGCGGTCGAGCGTCGCCGCTTCATAGACGTCCTCCGGGATCGACTGCAGGCCGGCCAGGATGATGATGGCGTTGTAGCCGGCCCAGCGCCAGGTGACTGCGATCATGATCAGCGCCATGGCCGGCGTGACGTTGGAGAACCAGTCGATCTTCTCCAGGCCGACGCTCTCAAGGAGCTTGTTGATGATGCCGAAATCGAGGCTGAACATCAGCCGGAAGACGGCCGAATACGCAACTTCGCCGACCACGACGGGGGCGAAGAAGGCGAAGCGGTAGAGGCCGCGGGCTTTGAGCAGCGGCGAATTCAAAAGCACCGCCATGACGATCGCCAGCGAGATCATCACCGGCACCTGGATGACCAGGATCAGCAGCGTGTTCTTCAGTGCATTGTAGAAGGCAGGGTCGCCGATCAGGCGGCCCCAGTTAAAGGCCGGCGCGAAGCGCCACGGCACGGTACGCGTCGCCTGGAAGGAAATCAGGAAGGACGAGATGATCGGCCAGATCCAGAAGATGGCGAAGATCAGCAGGTAAGGCGTGAGGAAGCGGTACGCGGTGGCGTTCTGCGTGCGCAATGACTTCCTCCTTTCTTTGTCTTTTCCTTCTCCCTTGTGGGAGAAGGAAAAGCGGCGCTCTACTTCACCGGCAGGCCGGTCGCGGCGGCGATCTGCTTGGCGGCGTCGTCGAGCGCGGCCTTGGCGTCGGGATAGCCGTTGGCCAGGTATTTGGTCTGCACGGCGCGCAGGATGATCTCGGCGTCGCTCTGGAACTGCGTGCCGCGGCTCGGCACCACCTTGGGGAGCGTCGCTAGGATATCCTTCCAGACGGCCTGGCCGCCCCAATAGGGCTGCGGCTGCGAGACGTAAGGATCGTCGAGCGCCGAGATCAGCGACGGCACCAGGCCGAAATCCTTCAGCATGGTGATCTGGCCCTCATTGGTCTCCAGCGTGTATTTCAAATAGGCGTAAGCCGCTTCCTTGTTCTTCGAGGCCGAGGTGATGGCCAGGGAGGAGCCGCCGAGATTGGCCGCGCGCGGGCCGTCGGCGGTCAGGCTGGGCATCAGGTAGACGCCCCATTTGCCGCTCTCCTTGGGCGATTCGGTGCGGATCGTGCCTTCATACCAGCCGCCATAGACCTGGCTGGCGACAGTGCCGGCGGTGTTGTTGGTGATCTTGGTCGACCAGTCGGCCGACGACACGATGCCGGCGTCCTTCATCTCCTTGACCTTGGCCATGGCGTCGACGCATTTCGGCTCGGCCACGGTGATCGACTGGCCGTCCTCGGCGAAATAGCCGCAGCCCTGCTCGTTGGAGATCATGCGGAAGAATTCGGTGTCGCCGTTGAAATCGGCATTGGTCATCGACACGCCGGGATTGGCGGCCTGGATCTTCTTGCCGGCGGCGATGAAATCGTCCCAGGTCTTGATCGAGGCCGGGTCGACGCCGGCCTTCTCGTAGAAGTCGCGGCGATAGAAGACGGCGACCGGGCCGGAATCCCAGGGCATAGCATAGGCCTTGTCGCCGACTTCGAGCTCGGTGCGCTTGAAATCGGGGAATTTCTTCTGGTCTTCCGCCGTGTAGCCCAGCGTGTGCAGGTCGACGAAACAGTCGGGAAACTGGCTCCAGTAGTTCTCGGCCTCGCCGTTCTCGATCGAGACGATGTCGGGCAGGCCGACGCCGCCGGCGGCGCAGCCGGCGATCGATTTGTCATAGGTCGGCTGGTTGCCGAGGTCCTGAACCGTGACCTTGATGTCGGGGTATTTCTTGTTGAAGCCCTCGACCGTCGCCTTCAGCGACGAGGCGGCGATGTTCCAGCTCCAGATGGTGATTTCGCCGGACTGCGCCAGGGCCGGGCCGGAACCCAGGGCAAGCATAAGCGCGACGCAGGTCAGTATAGTGCGCATTGAAATCCTCCCATTCCATTTGCTCTCTCACCGTGAGCGTGGCTAGACTATGCGGCGCAGAAGGCTTGTCCCCGTCGAAGGGAATAAGAAGTTGGCGGAAAGTAAGATGCCGGAGCGTCCGTTCTACCAGCCTGGCGCGAGCAGCGTCGAAGGACTGCCGCTCATGCTGCAGATGTTCCACAACCACCCGCTGGTGATGCTGAAGCCGCATTGGCACGCCCAGGTGGAGGTGAACTTCATCGTGCAGGGTTCGGTGCATTACCGCATGGCCGAGCACGAAATCGCGCTGTCGGCCGGCGAGATGTGCCTGTTCTGGGGCGGCCTGCCGCACCAGATGGACGATCTTTCCGACGACGCGATCTATGCCGGCGCGCATCTGCCTCTGGTGCATTTCTTCCGCCTGCACCTACCGGCGGACATACGCCACAGGCTGATGACCGGCGCGACGCTGGTGACCAACGCCACCGACCAGTCGGACAACGACAATTTCAAGCGCTGGAACGAGTATGCGCGCTCGGGCGATCCGGCCAAGGCCGAGCATGCCGTCAACGAGTTGCTGCTTCGGCTCGAGCGGGTGCGCTTCGAGCCTTACCGGCTGGTGCCGGAAAGGGTGGCCGGGCAAGGCGCCGGCAATGCCTTCGACCAGCAGTCCTCGCGCAATGTCGGGCGCATGTGCGATTTCATCGCCGAGAATTTCCTCTACGACATCGACTGCGTGACCATCGCCGCGGCCGCCGACATTCATCCCAAATATGCGATGAGCCTGTTCAAGAAATCGACCGGCATGACGCTCAACGAATATGTCAATCTGCTGCGCCTGAGCTACGCGCAGGCGCTGTTGATGCATGAGGACGCCAATGTGCTGAGGGTCGCCATGGAATCGGGCTTCGGCTCCCTCAGCGCCTTCAACAAATCGTTCCGCAAGCTCGCCGGCATGTCGCCCTCCGATTTCCGCCGGGCGGCCGCCGCGCGGTAGCGGATCATCAGGCGGACGCGACGGCCGGAAAGCTGACGGTGATGCCGAGACCCGGATTGCGGTCCTCAAGCGCTATCGCGGCGCCGTGCAGGTCGGCGACCGCCTTGACAAGGCTCAAGCCCAGGCCGCTGCCCGGCGTGGTGCGGCTGGCATCCAGCCGGTAGAGCCGGCGGAACACTTTTTCGCGCTCCTCGGCGGGGATGCCCGGGCCATTGTCATTGACATGAACGAGGACATGGCCGCCTCCGCCGGTCACCGACAGCTCGATCGCCGTGCCCGGCGGGCAATGCCTGAGCGCGTTCTCGACCAGATTGGCCAGCATCTGCATGAGCAGGTCGCGGTCGCCGTGGACGTACCATTTCGTGTCCGGAACGATCATCGTGGACAAGGACTTGCCGTCGTCCTCGGCGACATCGGCATAGACTTCGCCGATGGTCTCGACGACCGGCCCGACATCGAGATCGACGAAGCGCGCCTTGCGGGCGCCGGCCTCGATCTGGGCGATGCGAAGAAGCGCATCGAAGGTGCTGTTGATCTGCTGGCTTTCGGCGCGGGCGTCGGTCAGCTCGGTCGAGACGTCCTCGCCCGACACCGTCTTGTCGGCCGCGGATTCCAGGATCATCTGCAGCCGGTTGAGCGGCGTCTTGAGATCATGGGCGATGTTGGCGCTCACTTCCCGCATACCGTCGACCAGGGCCGACAGGCGCTCGAGCGCCGCATTCACCTGGGCCGAGACGGCGTCGATGTCGTCGCCATTGCCGATCAGCGGAATGCGCGCATCGAGCCGTCCATGCGAGACGTCGACCATAGTGCTGGCGATGCCGTCGAGGCGCCGCTGGACGCGCGAAGCAAGCACGGCGCCGCCGCCGACCGCCAGGCCGGTGATGAAGAGCGTCGCCCAGCCGAAGCTCATCAACACGATCCTTTCGAGATCCTCGGTTTCCGAAAGCGAGAAGGCGACTGTCAAATTGTTGCCGCCGACCGTGCCGGAATAGGCGCGATACTCGGTACCAGGCGACACACCCGGCAAGTCGGCGGCGAACATCGAAAAGCCCTCCGGCAGGTCGGATGCGGTGAAATCACCCGCGAGGCGGTTGCCGTTCTTGTCGGTGAGGGAAAAGATCTGATCCTTGTCCTGACTGAACTGGGCATGGTCCCTCACGGCGGTGGTGAGATCCTCTTCGTCGCTCTCGGCATAAGTCGCTGCGATGAGCGAATAGGTCTCCTTGATTGATTGATCGAGCTGCCTGGCGAGCGAGGCGCTCATCAGTTGATAGACGATCGCGCCCGACAGGATGAAGGCCAGCAGGAACAGGAAGGCGAAGGTCAGCGCCAGCCTGAATGGCGTGCTGCGCAGCAGGTTGGAGCGCGTCTCGCTCATCCCAAACCTATGGCCGGCGACGCGCCGATCCCAGAGCCGCACATGCGTTCAACCCTCCTGCGGCAATTCCAGGAAAAGCGCATAGCGGTTTTCCGTCCGCAAATCCATCAATGCCGAACCGCTTCAGGCCGGAACATGCAGGCTGTAGCCGGTGTTGCGCACGGTGTGGATCAGCGGCACGTCGAAGGGCCTATCGACCTTGGCTCTCAGCCGGCTGATATGCGTCTCGACGACACTGGTCTTGGGATCGAAATGAAAATCCCAGACGCGCTCCAGAAGCATGGTGCGGGTGATGACGCGGCCCTCGCCGCGCATCAGCACTTCGAGCAGGCTGAACTCGCGCGGCTGCAGATCGATCAGCTGGCCCTGCCGGGTCACGCGGCGCTGAATCAGGTCCATCTCGAGATCTGCGACGCGCAAAGCCGTCTTCTGCTCCTGCGCCGCCGGCCGGCGGCCGAGCGCGCTTATGCGCGCAAGCAGCTCGGAAAAGGCGAAGGGCTTGACCAGATAGTCGTCGCCGCCGGCTTCCAGGCCCTCGACGCGGTCGTCGACACCGCCGATCGAGGTCAGAAAGATGGCCGGCGTGCGGATGCCGGCCGCGCGCACCGCCTTGATCATCGACAGGCCGTCGAGGCCCGGAACCATGCGGTCGGCGACGATCACGTCATAGGCGTTGCGGGTCGCGGCGAAGAGGCCGTCATGGCCGTCGCGCAGCAAATCGCAGACATGGCCGGCCTCGGTCAGTCCCCTGACGATATAGTCGGCGGTTCTTGGATCGTCTTCAACAAGCAGAAGTCGCATCGCCCCGTGCTGTCCTTGCCGCCTCAACCTCACCGGCATGGTAGCGCCGGCTATGGCTTTTTCTTGGGCGGCCTCTGTGTCCTCGTTTGACGCGGTCCTGGAGGGAAATCCGGCGCCACCCGTTGCTGGAATTGCTCTAACCATCTGTTTTTACGCGTTGCCGGAGAGAAGACCGCTACACATTTTTGCGAGAAGCGTTTTAGCGACAAGCACGGTTCGGACCGAAACTCGAAGCCGCCCCAACCTCGTCATCCAGGGTCTCCGCGACGGAGCTTCGCTCCTGCTCCGCCATAGAATGACGATCACGATGGGCGTTTCGGCCAATCTCCAAGGCATGTCACCTGTCAACGCAAACAGAGCCGATCGGTCAAATCCCTGCGCAGTGCCTCTAGTCGAGCAGGGCCAGTTCGTCCTCGTCGATCAGCCTCCTCAGCGTCATATAGAGGACGATGACGACGATGCAGCCGAGGAAGGTCAGGCTGGTGAAGGTGGTGCCGAAGCCCATGCCGCCATATTCCACCGGCTGCGAGAGCAGGTCGCCGAAGGAGGCGCCGAATGGCCGGGTCAGGATATAGGCGAGCCAGAAGGCCAGGATGGCGTTCAGCCTGAGGAAGAACCAGGCAAGCGCGATCACGGCGACCACGCCGCCAAAGATGAGGCCAGTGGTGAGATAACCCAGGTCGAAACGCTCGACCACCAGGTCGCCGGCAGCGGTGCCGAGCGAGAAGGTGAAGAGGATCGCCAGCCAGTAGAAGATCTCGCGCCTGGTGGTGACGATGGTGTGGATCGACAGGGTCTTTTCGGCGGCGTACCAGGCGATGAAAGTCAGCGCCAGCACGACCGAGAAGACGATCGTCGCCGTCTCCAGCCGCACGCCGAAATTGTCGACGAGGTTGTCGGTGACCAGGGTGCCGACGATGCTGATCAGGACCACGGCGAGCCAGTAGGCCCAGGGCACGTAGCGCTTCTGCGCAAACTGCAGGACGAGCGCGACAATCAGAGTGCCTGTCATGATGAGCGACGTGCCGGTAAGGCCAAGGCCGAGATTGACGGCGAGATAATCGGCCGCCGTCTCGCCCATGGTCACCGCCATGATCTTGATCAGCCAGAAATCGACGGTGACGTCCGGAACCCGGTTAAATTCGAAATCGTGTTCGATGATTGTTGCGGTCATGGCGATGTTCATTTCCGGTCTCCGCTCGAAAATGGCGGCGATCGTCAGGCTAGACAGGCGAAATCACCGCAGCCTGTCCGCGCTCTTACAAATTCGTAAGGTCGGCCAAAAACATCGGGCGAGCCTCGCCATCACGCGGCGGAGAAGCTAGAGAAGCCTTGGTGTCCCGTCGGCGCCGGAGCGGTGAGAAAGAATGGCCTACACGTCCCTCAAATCGGCGCCGAACGCGTTCGACCAGCACAAGCGCCTGATCGTCGTGCAGGTGGCCGCCGTGCTCGCCCTGATCCTGCTGCTGTTCGGCAAGCCGGCGCTGGCCGAAGGGTCGGACGGGCACGAGATCGTCGAAACGATCGGCTTCGCGATGGTGCTGACCTGCTTCCTTGGCCGGCTGTGGAGCATCCTCTTCGTCGGCGGCAGGAAGAATGACGAGCTGGTCATGTCCGGTCCGTTCTCGATAACCCGGAATCCGCTCTATTTCTTCTCGACCGTCGGCGCGGCCGGCATCGGGCTGATGTTCGGCTCGGCGCTGGCGGCTGGAATGCTCGGCCTGGCGAGCTTCCTCGTCTTCCGCTTTACCGCGCGCAAGGAGGCCGAATATCTTGCCGGCAAGTTCGGCGCCGCTTACGCGGCCTATGCCGAGCGCACGCCGTCCTTCTGGCCGAACCCGATGCTTTACCGCGACGAGGCGCAGTGGCTGTTTTCGACCAGCGCGCTGTGGAACACGTTTCGCGACGGGCTCTATTTCCTGGCCTTGTTTCCGATCATCGAGGCGGTCGAGCATTTGCGCCTCAGCGGGGACCTGCCGACGCTTTTCACGGTTTATTAGGTTTCCGGCGCGGATTTGACCGGCGGCTATGTTTGCCGGCAAGCGGCATACGTTGGAGATTGGCCGAAACGCTTGTGAGGTCGTCATTCTATAGCGGAGCAAGGAGCGGAGCGACGCGCGCAGATCATAGAATCCATGCCGTTACTTCGAAGCGTCACAACGGTGCAGAATTCTGCTCCGCTGCATTCCACGGCTTAGGTCACGGCATGGATTCCAGGGTCTCCGCGACGCCGCTTCGCGGCTGCTCCGCCCTGGAATGACGAAGCTGAGGGCCTCCGTCAGTCTCCAGCGTTTGCGCTGATTTCCCGGAAAATGAAGGCCGATCAACGCGCCTTGTCGCGCGCGGCGCGGCGGGTGCTCTCCAGAAGAATTGCCAGGCAGCCGGCGAGAAGCAGGAAACCGCCGATGAGCGGCTGCAGCGCCAGCAATTTCACCGCGGCGGTGATCAGCGCGATCAGGATCAGCGCCAGCAACGCCAGGCTGCCGTCGTCGACGAACATGCCGACGAGCTCCTTGAAGACAAGACGGATCACGGTCATCGGGCAACTCCTTCGGCGGGTGCCGGGTAAGCGCCGCGCAGCCAGCGCACGATGGCGAAGGATGCAACGGCAATGACGGCGAAGATGGCGAGCAAAGCGAGGTCTTCGCCCGGCCATTCGGCGCCGAGGCCCTCACCGGTCCAGAACACGCCGAAGCTGGTCAGCATCAGCCCGACGATGAATTTCAGGGCATTCTCCGGCACGCGCGCCAGGGGCCGGTGCACGGCAAGGCCGACCAGCGTCACCAGCACGAAGGCCGCCAGCGCGCCGAGGCCGGCATAAAGCGTCTGGCCATGCGCGGCGCCGACGGCAATGACGATGAACACCACTTCGACGCCCTCGAGCAGCACCGCCTTGAACGACGCGACGGCCGCCAGATAGTCGGCGCGGCGGTCGGCGGCCTGCCGCTGCAAGGCAGCCGTCTCCTTGGAAAAGGCCTGCTCCTCGTCATGCAGCGCGATGACGCCGACGCTGCGCAGGATCGCCTTTCTCAGCCAGCGCATGCCGAACAGGATCAAAAGCACGCCGACCACGAATTGCAGGACGGTGATGGGGACGAGCGCCAAAAGCGGCCCGAAGACCAGCACCAGCGCCGCCAGCAGGGCGAGTGCCAGCGCCGCGCCGGTCAGCGCCGGGCGCCAGCTGCGCGTCACGCCGACGGCGAGCACGATGGTGAAGGCTTCGACCACTTCGACGAAGGACGCCAGGAAAGAGGCCGTCACGGTGGAAAGTATGGGCGTCAGGCCATGCATCAATGCATCCTACAGTTCGGGAATCATCAGTCGGCAAGAACGATACAACGCTCCGGCGGCAACGAGAACGCCAGCGACGAACCGACCGGCGGCGCCTCCGGCCAGTCGAGGCGGACGCGTTGCTGGCCAAGCTCCACCGCCAGCCGCCAGCAGCGGCCCTGGAAAGCGCTCGACAGCACTTTGCCTCGCAGGCGGTTTGCGGGATGCGCCTCGGCCGGCCGGGCATCCTCCGGACGCACCACAAGCATGCCGTCGCCCGGCTTCGCGCCGGGCGTCGCCAAGCTGTCGGCGGCGGCGCCCCGCGGGCTGAAGAGCCCGTCGCGCACGGTGCCCGGCACGACTGAAAAGCCGCCGATGAACCCGGCAACGAAGGAATCGGCCGGCGCCTCGTAGATCGCCCGCGGCGTGTCGAACTGGGCGATGCGGCCGTCGCGCATCACGGCGATGCGATCCGAAACGGCCATGGCTTCGGCCTGGTCATGCGTCACATAGATCACGGTCGCCGCCTCACGGCGCACCAGCTCCATCATCTCGATGCGCATGTCCTCGCGCAGTGCCGCGTCGAGATTGCTGAGCGGTTCGTCGAACAGCATCAGGGCGGGCCGCGCCGCCAGGCAGCGGGCGATGGCGACGCGCTGCTGCTGTCCGCCCGAGAGTTCAGATGGGAAGCGGTCGCGATAGGGCGCAAGCCGCGTGACCTGCAGCGCATGGCCGACGCGGGCGGCGATCTCCGGTTCGGCGAGGCGCTGCGCGCGAAGCCCGAACGACAGATTGCCCGCCACCGTCATATGCGGCCACAGCGCATAGTCCTGGAACACCATGCCGATCCGGCGCTTTTCCGCCGGCAGGACCGATCCTTCGCTCCAGACGACACGGTTACCGAGCGTGATCGTGCCCCTGTCGGGATCGACCAGCCCGGCGATGCTGCGCAGCAGCGTGGTCTTGCCGGAGCCGCTCGGGCCGAGCAGCGAGACGACCTCGCCGGCTTTGATCGCAAGGTCGAGATTGCTGAGCACGGCGCGCCCGCCGAGCGACTTCGAGATGCCGGCGCAATGGAGCGAAGCGGTCATGACGGCTCTCCCGGGGCGGCTGGGATGGTTTGGTGGCGACCGAAGGCCATGATGGCCTTCAGCGGATACCAGATCAACGCCGCCGCGCCGCCGGCGGCAGTCATGGCGGCAAGCGCGATCGCGCAGGCCAACCCGTCGCGATCATGGCTGAACAGTTTCAGGATCAGCGTCGGCGCCGGCGGGCCGCTTTGCGGGATGAGCATTTGCGACATCGGCAATTCGAACACGGTGCGGATGAAGGTGAGCAGGAAGGCGGTGACGACGCTGAGCAGGATCAGCGGCAGGGTCACCGATATCAGACACCGGACCGCGCCGACGCCGGAGAGCCGCGCGGCGTCGGTCAGGCTCGGCGCCAGCTGGCCGATGGCCGAGAGGATGACTACCAGGCAATAAGGCAGCGCCGCCGCGACATAGCCCATGACCAGCAGCGAGCCGTCGCCATAATGCGGAAACGGCCAGTCGCGGAAGCCGGGCAGCCGGTTCCAGACCAGGATGTAGCCGAAGCCGAGCACGATGCCGGGGATCGCGACCGCGCCCAGCGACAGGCCCAGCACCGCGGTGCGCATGACGGGGCTCGAACGATCGAGCCGGGCCGACAGCAGCAGGGCCAGCGTGCTGGCGATGATTGCGGTGAGGCCGGCATAGAAGAGGCTGCGCACCAACCCGTCATTGGCCGCCGTGTTCAGGCTGAGCGCCGCGCCGATATTGGCAACCGTGAAATTGTCCGGCGCCAGCCCGTGTCCGAGCGTGCTGGTGAGCGCCCTGACCGCGATCGCGCCGAGCGGCAGAATCAGCGCCAGGAAGGCGACCAGCAGCGCCAGCGCGAAAACGAGCCAGCGCCAGGCGCCAAGGTCATAGCGCCGGGCCGGCCTGGCCCGTCCGGAGATCAGTTGCGGATCGGCGCGGCGGCGCAGCAGCCTGTCGGCCACGACCACGAGCAGAACCAGCGCCAGCAACACGAGGGCCTGCGCGCCGGCGGCGGGAAAGTCGACCGGGTAGTCGCTTGCCGCCGCGTAGATGCCGTAGGTCAGCACGCCGAAGCTCGACATCCTGGCGATCGTCGAGGCCAGCCCGAAATCGGAGAGCACCTCGGCGAAGGTGGCGATGAAGGAGAGCATGATGGCCGGCGCCAGCAAGGGGCCGTTGACGCGCAGCCAGATCCTGAGCGGTCCGGCGCCCGAGAGGCGCGCGGCGTCCTCCAGCTCGCTGCCAAGCCCAGCCAGCGCGCTGCCGATGATGAAGACCGCGAGCGGGAAGAGGCTCAGCGTGTGCACGAAGACCAAGCCGGCCAAGCCGAAGAAGGAGGCGCCGAGCCAAGGCGGCAAAAGGCCAAGCTGCGCCAGATAGCCGCCGGACGACATCAAAAGCACCCAGGCCAGCGCCTTCAGGTAGGACGGCGTCAGGAACACCAGCCAGGGCACCAGCGAAATCGCGCCGCCCAGCGGTATGTCGCAACGCTGCACCAGCACGGCGAAGGCGCCGCCGAGGATGGTCGTCGTCAGGGCCGCAAGCAGGCCGAGCTCCAGCGAATGCAGCGATATGGGGCGAGGAGAAGATGCGCGCGAGCGGTTCGGCGCTGAAGAGACCTTGCGCGCCATCGACCGCGAACAGGCCGGGCATCACGGCCTGCAGCAGCACGAGCGCCAAGGGCAGGCCGATCAGCAGCGCGAAGACGGCGTAGACCGCCAGCGGTCCGGCAAGACGCGCCAGCGCGGGCGAGCGCCTGCGCGCCCACCCGCTCGAGCCGATGCCGCCGGCGGCGGCATCGAATTTCTGCACCATCGTCATTGCCTGGCGAGCACGGTCACTGGACGAATTTTTCCTTGTACCACTGCTTCCACTCCGTCTCGTGCGCCGAGGCGGTCGCGTCGTCGAGATGGGTGTAGGCGATGTTGGTCTCGCGGCCGGGCTTGGGATTCACGCCCTTGATGATCGGGATGAAGAAGAAATCGGTGTCGTCGCCGTTCTGCATCGCGGCCTGGCCCTCGGCGCTGGTGACGAAGTCGATGAATTTGCGCGCTGCGTCCATGTGCTGCGTCTTGGCGCTGATGCCGAGGCCCTGCGGCAGCGAGACCGAGCCTTCGCTCGGATAGACGGCGACGACAGGCTCGCCGGCGGCGATCTTGGAGAAGATGGCGCTGTCCTGGTTGATGCCGACCGCGGCGTCACCGGTGAGCACGGCCTTGTTGACCTTGCCGCCGCTGGAGAGGCCGGAGAGCGACTTGTTGGTCAGCGTCTTGGCGAGCAGTTCCTTGCCGGCGTCGACGCCATTGGTCTGGAAAAGGCCGGCCAGCCATTGATAGGCCGGGCCGGAAAGGTTCGGGTCCTTGGCGGCGACGCTGCCGGCGAAGCCCTCAAGGTCGGCCCAGGATTTCGGCATCTTGTCGGCCTTGACCTTCTTGGTGTTGACCTCGATCGCGGTGGTGCTGGTGCCGGTCGGCAGGAAGGCGTGGCTCCGCGGGATCAGCGACTTGCCGAGATCTGTCCAGGCGATCTTGTCATAGGCCTCGGCCGGCACCGGCTGCAGCACATGGTCGGCCGCCATGCGCTCCATCACGGCCGAGCCGTCGAGCCAGACGATGTCGAATTGCGGGTTGCTGCCCTCGGCGGCGATCTTGCCCAGCGTCTCGCCGGTGCTGCCGGGCTCGACGACGTCGACGGTCAGCCCGGTCTTGGCCTGAAAAGCCTTGGCGACCGGACCGGCGAAGTCGAGCGCGTCGTAGAGCACCAGGTCGGCGGCGCATGCCGGCGCGGCAATGGACAGAGCCGTCAAACCAAACGCAAGTCCAAGCGTTGTCTTTATATTCATATCGCTCTCCTGTTGTTTAGAAAGGCAAAGTAATGCCAATTCTATATTAGTAGCCTTTGGCCGACATTTTTATGTCAGCGGCGATTACTTCTTACGCGTCCCGCGTTTTATCCATGCCTTGTCGATCGCGCCCCGCAGGCTGCTCAGCCGGTCCAGGCTGTCGAACGCGGTCTCGCCGGCCTTTGCCGCGAGCGCGATGATCATTGCCTCGATGAGCACCATGGTGCCGCCATGGGTCGCGAGGTGGTCGGCCTTGCCGCGCGGAACCGGCAGCGTGGCCGCGATCCTGTCGGAGACGAGCGGTCCGAGATTGTCGCTGATCAGCACCACCGGCACTTCATGCAGGCCGGCCTGGTCGAGGACGATCTCGACCTCGCGGTAAAGCGGCGCGTAGGCCATCATCAGCACGGCGTCACCGCTTTGCAGCCACAGCAGACGGTCGGCGAGCGCGACGCCGGAAACCGACAGCGCGCTGCTCGGCAGACCGATCCTGTTGAATTGCAGGGCCGCGTATTCAGCCATGGCGCCCGACGGGCCGATGCCGAAGATGTGCCGGCGGGGGGCGGCGGCCAGGAGGTCGACGGCGTGGGCGAAGGCCGCTTCCATGTCGGGCTGCTTCAGCGCCTCGAGCGCACTTTCATGGAGGCCGACGACATGGCGCAGCGCCGAGGCGCTGTCACCGCCCGTCTCCTGCAAGGTGCGGGCCAGCCGCTTGCCGGGCGAGGCCGTTCCGGTCAGGTCCGCGAGCAGCACCTGGCGCAGCGCCGACAGGCTGTCGAAGCCGAGGGAGCGCGCGGTGCGCACCACGGTCGCGTCGCTGGCGCCGGCAAGGGCGGCGATTTCGGCCGCCGATCCAAGCAGCACCGCCTGCTTCTGGCTGACGAAGAAGCGCGCCATGCGCTGTTCGGCCGGCGGCAGGGCTTCCAGCGCCGCCTCGACGCGGTCGTCGAAGGCGCTTTGCCGGTCGGCGGGATTTTCGGATGTCATGGTGGCCGGCCATTCGTCGGGAAGGTTCGTAGCGATCGCTACGGCGCCGACATTCCGAAATGTTCATTACACCCGTGTGACAGCACATCCGTGTGACAGCGCCAGGATGCCTAGGCCCGTGGCGATTGACGGTCTGTATCCGTTCGGTGTCCGTTGTATCGCGGCGCTGCCCTGGCTATCTGCTGGAGCAACAAGGAGTTCGAGCGGTCAGTGGGCCGCTGCAGCAGGAATGGAGCCATGAAGAAGATCGGATTTCTGTCGTTCGGGCATTGGTCGCCCTCGCCGCAATCGGGCACGCGCTCGGGCGCCGACGCGCTGTTGCAGTCGATCGACCTCGCGGTCGCCGCCGAGGAGCTCGGCGCCGACGGAGCCTATTACCGCGTCCATCATTTTGCCCGGCAGCTCGCCTCGCCCTTCCCGCTGCTTGCCGCGGCGGGCGCCAAGACCAAACGTATCGAACTCGGCACCGCCGTCATCGACATGCGCTACGAGAACCCGCTTTACATGGCCGAGGACGCCGGTGCTGCCGACCTGATCGCCGGCGGGCGTCTGCAGCTCGGGATCAGCCGCGGCTCGCCCGAGCAGGTGATCGATGGCTGGCGCTATTTCGGCTATGTGCCGGAAGAGGGCAAGACCGACGCCGACATGGCGCGCCGGCACTCGGAGATCTTCCTCGACCTGCTGCGCGGCGAAGGCTTTGCCCAGCCCAATCCGCGGCCGATGTTCCCCAATCCGCCCGGCCTGCTCAGGCTGGAACCCTTCTCGGCGGGCCTGCGCGAACGCATCTGGTGGGGCGCGGCCACCGATGCCACAGCGGTCTGGGCGGCCAAGCTCGGCATGAATCTGCAGAGCTCGACGCTGAAATTCGACGAGAGCGGCGAGCCGCTGCATGTCCAGCAAGCCAAACAGATACGAGCCTATCGCGCCGCCTGGAAGGAAGCCGGCCACACAAGGGAGCCGCGCGTCTCGGTCAGCCGCAGCATCTTTGCCCTCGTCAACGACATGGACCGCGCCTATTTCGGCGGCAGCGAGGGCGAGGACCACTTTGGCTATATCGAGCCGGAGAAGCGCGCCGTGTTCGGCCGCACCTATGCCGCCGAGCCGGACAAGCTGGTCGAGCAGCTGAGGGAGGACGAGGCGATCGCCGAGGCCGACACGCTGCTGCTCACCGTGCCCAATCAGCTCGGCGTCGACTACAACGCCCATGTCATCGAGTCGATCCTGAAGCATGTCGCGCCGGCGTTGGGCTGGCGGTGATTGGCGGTTTCGGCGATAAATCCGCCCATAGGGCAATCGCCTGACATCACACGGTCCATGGGCTCGGAGCGTCAATTGCCGACGCTGGCGCTGCCCCTCATCTGCCTGCCGGCATCTTCTCCCCGTTGAACGGGGAGAAGGGGCTAGTCGCAACGCCGACACTTCTCTTTGCACCTCGGCGAATGGCGAAATCGACGGCGACGGCGTCTTTCTCCCCGTCACAATACGGGGAGAAATGCCCGGCAGGGCAATGAGGGGCAGCGCCAGCTTCTCAGGCAAACGTGTAGGCCGCAACTTCAAATGGCGCCCTCGGCAGCTTGCGTCCTGATATTGACACTCTTCAAATCCGCGCTCTACTCTCCAGCGTAATCGGTTACGTAACCGATTACGGCTCAATCAAGTGGAGGAGACTAATGAGCAAGGTTCCGAACACGCACTGGCTTGGCCCGTTCTCGCGCCGTCAGTTTCTGAAGACCAGCGCGCTGGCCGCCGGCGCGCTGGCGCTGCCGCTTGGACCGGCTTTTGCCGCCGACAAGCCGAAGGTCGGCCTGGTGATGAAGTCGCTGGCCAACGAGTTCTTCAAGCAGATGCAGGCCGGCGCGGAGGAGTATGCGGCCAAGAACAAGGACAAGTTCGATTTCGCCGCCGTCGGCATGAAGGACGAGCGCGACTTCGCCGCGCAGGTCGACGCCATCGAGAACTTCATCACCCAGAACTACAATATCATCGTCGTGGCGCCGGCCGATTCGAAGGCGATGGTCACGCCGATCGCCAAGGCGCTGAAGGCCGGCATCAAGGTCATCAACATCGACGTGGCGCTCGACGAGGACGCCAAGAAAAAGGCCGGCATCGACCTCGCCTTCTTCGGTCCCGACAACCGCGCGGGCGCCAAGCTCGCCGGCGATGCGCTGGGCAAGGCGCTGGGCAAGGGCGGCAAGGTCGTCATCCTCGAAGGCAATCCGGAAGCCGACAACGCCAAGCAGCGCAAGCTCGGCTTCGATGATTCGGTAAAGGAGTACGGCCTCGACCTGCTCGATTCCAAGACCGCGCATTGGGAGACCGAGGAAGCCAACACGCTGATGACCAACTTCCTCACCCAGCATCCCGATATCCAGGGCGTGATGGCGGCGAACGACTCGATGGCGCTCGGCGTCGTCAAGGCGATCGACGCGGCTGGCAAGTCCGGCCAGATCAAGGTCGTCGGCTTCGACAACATCCCGGCCGTGGGCCCGCTCCTGAAGAGCGGCAAGATGCTTGCCACCGTCGAGCAATATGGCGCGCAGATGGCGGCCATGGGCATCGACTACGGCCTGCGCGAGCTTGCCGGCGAGAAGTTCTCCGGCTGGGTCAAGACCGACATCAAGCTGATCACCGCATGAGGCGAGCGAGCCGCCGGCACTCCCTCCGGCGTTGCGCTTGTCTCATCACCGCCGCCGGTAGGTCCGGCGGCGGTGACGGAGCGCCGCTATCGCCGCGGACATGAGCGATTTAGGGTGCTGCCTGCCCATGGATGCGATTCTCTCCCTTGAAGGGGTCGGAAAGATCTTTCCCGGCGCCGTCGCCCTGAGCGACGTGTCGCTGGGAATCGCGCGCGGCGAGACCCACATCATCCTGGGCGAGAACGGCGCCGGCAAGTCGACGCTGATCAAGCTTCTGGCCGGCATCTACCAGCCAGACTCGGGCACGATCGCCTTCAGCGGCCAGCCCTACCAGCCGAAGACGCCGCATGACGCGCAGCAGAGCGGCATTCGCATCGTGCACCAGGAACTGAACCTTCTGCCCTATCTCAGCATCGCCGAGAATCTGATGCTGGAAAGCCTGCCGCGCCGCGCCTTCGGCATCGTCGACCGCAAGGCGCTCAACAGCCGCGCCGTGGCCCTGCTCGAGGAAGTCGGTCTCGACATCGATCCGCGCACGCGCGTCGAGGCGCTCGGCGTCGCGCAGATGCAACTGGTCGAGATCGCCAAGGCGCTGAGCTACGATTCGAAGCTCTTGGTGCTGGACGAGCCGACGGCGACGCTGACGCCGCCCGAGATCGAGCGGTTGTTTTCCATCATCAAGCGGCTGAAGGCCCGGGGTGTCACCATCATCTATATCTCGCACCGGCTGCATGAGGTGTTCGAGATCGGCAACCGGGTGACGGTGCTGCGCAACGGCAGACTGGTCGCGACGCGCGATCTCGAAGGCCTCGGCGTGCCCGATCTGGTGCGCATGATGATCGGCCGCGACATTGCCGACGAATATGGTTTCGACGCCAGGGTCGTGCCCGGCAAGGTCGCGCTCCGCGTCGCCAATCTGAAGCGCGACGCTTCCACTCCGGAGATTTCCTTCGCGGTGCGCCGTGGCGAGATCCTCGGCGTCGCCGGGCTGGTCGGCAGCGGCCGCACCGAAGCCATGCGGGCGCTGTTCGGCGCCGATCCGAAACTCGACGGCGTCGTCGAGATCGGCGGCAAGCCGGTGGCGATCGCCGCGCCCAAGGATGCGGTGCGGCATGGCTTGAGCCTGCTCACCGAGGACCGCAAGGGCCAGGGCCTGCTGCTCGACATGGCCGTCGACAGGAACATCACCATCACCGATCTCGGCAAAGTCTCGCGCAACGGACTGCTCAACCGCCGTGCGGAGGCAGCCGCGGCCAACGACCTCGTCGGCCAGCTACGCGTCAAGGCAAGCTCGATCGAGCAGGCGGTGCGCAACCTTTCCGGCGGCAATCAGCAGAAGGTGGTGCTAGCGAAATGGCTGTTCCGCGGCACCTCGACGCTGATCCTCGACGAGCCGACGCGCGGCGTCGATATCGGCGCGCGGCGCGAGATCTATCAGCTTCTGTGGATGCTGGCGGCGCAGCAAAAGGGCATCATCATGGTGTCGTCCGACCTACCTGAATTGATGGGCATGTGCCACCGCATCATCGTCTTTTCCAAGAACCGGATCGTCGGCGAGGTGCCGCGATCCGAATTCGACCAGGAGCGCATCCTGTCGCTCGCCTATCAGGAGTATGTGCGACCATGAGCGAGACGACCGCTTCCGCGCCTGTTTCACCCGGAAGGGCAAAATTCCTGCGCTTCCTGGTGCGCGATGCCGGCGTGCTCTTGGCGCTGGTGCTGATCACCTTGTTCTTCTCGGCCACCGCTCCCTATTTCGCCACGTCCGGAAACGCGCTGAAGATCTTCGTGCAGATCGCCATCAACACCGTGCTGGCGGCCGGCATGACCTTCGTCATCCTGACCGGCGGCATCGATCTTTCGGTCGGCTCGGTGCTGGCGCTTTGCACCGTGGTCGGCGCCACCGTGATGATAAGCGAGAGCCTGTCGCCGGCGGTCGCGATCACGCTGGCGCTGCTCGCCTGCATGGCAACGGGCGCGGTGTGCGGCTTCCTGAACGGCTGGATCTCAACGCGCTGGAAGATCCCGTCCTTCATCGTCACGCTCGGCATGCTCAACATGGCGGCGGGCGCGGCCCGCGTCGTCAGCGACAATTCGACCATCACGGGCCTGCCGCAGAGTTTCGTCGATTTCGGCAATCTCATCATCGGCGGCTTCCTGCCGTCGATCTTCCTGATCGCCGTGCTGGTGATCGCGGCCGGCTGGTTCGTGCTGCGCTTCACAGTCTTCGGCCGCATGATCTTCGCCGTCGGCACCAATGACGAGGCGGTGCGGCTGTCGGGCCACAATCCGGATTTCTACAAGGTCGCCGCCTTCACCATCAGCGGGCTCACCGCCGGCATCGCGGCCATGGTCTATCTTCTGCGCCTCAACATCGGCAGCCCGATCGCCGGCGTCGGCTACGAGCTCAATGCGATCGCCGCCGTCATCATCGGCGGCACCAGCCTCAGCGGTGGCAAGGGCTCGATCATCGGTACGCTGGTCGGCGCCTGCATCCTGCAGGTCTTGAGCACCGGATTGCAGCTGCTCGGCGTCGGCGACAATTTCAAACCCATCGTGATCGGCCTTGTCATCGTGCTCGCGGTCATCCTAGACGCGTATCGGGAGAGGCTGCTGCGGAAGATTCGGTAGGAGACCTCGGGGAACCAAGGCCATGACGACCATTGCCGATGTCGCGCGCCAAGCGGGGGTGTCCGTCGCCACCGTCTCGCATGTTATGAACCGCACGCGCCATGTCGAGCCGGAAACCGCCGAGCGCGTGCGCGCCGCAATCGCTGCGCTGCGCTACAGCCCGAACTCGGTGGCGCGAAGCCTGAGGCGCGGCGAGACCAAGACCATCGGCCTGCTTCTGCCTGACAATTCCAATCCTTTCTTCGCCAGCGTCGCGCGGCAGATCGAGGATGCCGGCTTCGTTTCCGGCTATACGGTGATCCTGTGCAACTCCGACGGCAATGCCGAGAAGGAGGAGCGCTATCTCTCGGTGCTGATGGCCAAACAGATCGACGGGCTGATCTTCGCCGGCTCGTCCGACCATGCGCGCGTGTTCGCCCGCCTCCTGCCCAGCGTGCCCGCGGTGCTGCTCGACCGCGAGATCCAGTCGGTCAACGTCGATTCGGTGCTGGTCGACCACGAGCATGGCGGCTATCTCGCCGGCAAATACCTGGCCGGTCTCGGCCACGAGAAGATCGGCGTCATCGGCGGTCCGCGCGATTCGAGCTCCAGTCCCGCCCGCCTGCGCGGCTTCGCGCGCGCGCTCAAAGAGGCAGGCCTTGAGCTGCCGTCCTCGTCGATCGTCGATTCCGACTATCATTTCGCCGGCGGCCGCCTGGCGATGGAGCAGCTGATTGCGCAGGCGCCTGAAACCACGGCGGTATTCGCCTGCAACGACCTGATGGCGATGGGCGCCGTCACCGCGCTGCGCTCGCGCGGGTTGCGGGTTCCCGACGACATCTCGATGGTCGGCTTCGACGACATCCCCTATGCCGTCACCACCTGGCCGCCGCTGACGACGATCGCGCAGCCGGTGGAAAAGATCGGCACGCGGGCCGTGAGCCTGCTGCTCGAGAGGCTGGGCGAACCGGCGGCACCGTCAAGGCGCGAGGTGCTGGCGCCGGTGCTGGTTGAACGGGAAAGCTGCGCGGCGCGGCGCTAGTAGGCGCCAGCATCATCAACGCAGGCGCCGCCCCTCATCCGCCGTTCGGGCACCTTCTCCCCGTGAAACGGGGAGAAGGGAAAGGCTTACGCCGCCGGCTGCATGGCCGCCCTCTCAAGCATGCCGAACAGGTCGCGCGGCTCGTCGGGGTCGGCAAGCAGGTCGAGCTCTTCATAGAGGCCGGTGGCCTGGAGCTGGTCGCGGACGTAGCGCAGCGCGGAAAAATCCTCGGTGGCGAAGCCGACGGAATCGAACAGCGTGATCTGTTCCGGCGCCTTGCGGCCGGGCGCCTGGCCGGTCAGCACCTGCCACAGCTCGGTCACCGGATGGTCGGCGTCGAGCTGCTGGATCTCGCCCTCCACGCGCGTCTGCGGCGGGAACTCGACAAAGATCTCGGAGCGCAACAGGATGTCGCGGTGCAGCTCCGTCTTGCCCGGGCAGTCGCCGCCGACCGCGTTGATGTGGACGCCGGAGCCGACCATGTTGTCGGTGAGGATCGTGGCGTACTGCTTGTCGGCCGTCACCGTGGTGATGATGTCGACGCCTTCCACCGCGTCCTGCCCGGTCGCGCAGATGGTGATGTCGAAGCCTTTGCCGGCGAGGTTGCGGGCGCATTTTTCGGAAGCGGTGCGGTCGATGTCGTAGAGCCGCAGCTTGTCGATGCCGAGCAGCGCCTTGAAGGCGATGGCCTGGAACTCGGATTGGGCGCCGTTGCCGATGATGGCCATGGCGCGCGAGCCCTTGGGCGCCAGGTATTTTGCCGCTACCGCCGAGGTTGCCGCGGTGCGCAGCGCCGTCAGGATGGTCATTTCGGTGAGCAGCATCGGATAGCCGGAGCCGACATCGGCGAGCACGCCGAAGGCGGTGACGGTCTGGCGCCCCTCGCGCATGTTCTTCGGATGGCCGTTGACATATTTGAAGCCGTACATCTTGCCGTCGCTGGTCGGCATCAGCTCTATGACGCCGTCATGGCTGTGCGAGGCGACGCGCGGCGTCTTGTCGAACAGCTCCCAGCGGCGGAAATCCTCCTCGATATAGGCGGCGAGCTCGGTGAGGAAACGCTCGACGCCGATGGCGAGCACGAGCTTCATCATGCGGTCGACGCTGACGAAGGGAACGATGGCGAGGCGCGAAGGCTGGGTCATGGTCAGAGGCTTCCGGAATGGCTGCGGGTCGGGCGGTCCATGATGCGGCGGCCCATCAGGCTGGCGGTGAGGTCGACCATCAGGATGGCGGTGCGGCCGCGCTCGTCGAGGAACGGGTTCAATTCGACAAGGTCGAGGCTGGAGACCAGGCCTGAGTCGGACAGCATCTCCATCACCAGATGCGCCTCGCGGAACGTGGCGCCGCCGGGCACGGTGGTGCCGACGGCCGGCGCGATGGACGGGTCGAGGAAATCGACGTCGAGGCTGACATGCAGGAGCCCGTTCTCCTTCTCGACACGGGCGAGGAAGGCGCGCAGCAAGGGCGCGATGCCGTGCTCGTCGATGGCGCGCATGTCATGCACGGTGACGCCGGCTTCAGTCAGCGCGCGGCGCTCGGCCGGATCGACGCTGCGCAGGCCGATGGCGCAGATACGGGCCGGGTCGACCGCCTGCGGCAGATCCGGGAAATAGCCCTTGAAGCCGGCTTGTCCGCTCGCATAGGCGAGCGGCACACCGTGCAGATTGCCGCTGGTGGTAGTGTCGAGCGTGTGGAAATCGGGATGCGCGTCGAGCCACAGCACGAAGAGCGGCCGGCCGCGCTCGGCGGCGCGGCGCGCCACGCCCGACACCGTGCCGGCGGAGATCGAATGGTCGCCGCCGAGGAAGATCGGCATGGCGTCCTTCGAAGCGGCGTAGGCGGTCTCGGCGATCGCCGCCGTCCAGGCGGAGATTTCCGGCAGCGCCTTCAGCGCGAGATTGCCGTGCACCACCGGGCGCGCCGCGGCCTTCTCGACCGCGCCCCAGTCCTCGACCTCGTGGCCGAGCTCGGCCAGCACCGAGACCAGTCCCGCCGTGCGCAGCGCGCTCGGCCCCATTTCGCATCCCATCCTGCCCGCGCCGTCCTGCACCGGCGCACCGACGATCCTGCAGCGCATGATTGTCTCATCCTCGCGATTGATCGGCTCGATTGGATCACCGACCGCTGGCGGTTTGAACAGGCGAAATTGGCATTTCGAGAAGAATGATTTATCATTCTGGGCAAACACCTTGATCGAACTGGGCAATCATGGACGCGCTCGACGAAAGGCTGGTCACGCTTCTGAGGCACGATGCGCGGCGCAGCGTCTCCGACCTTGCGGTCGATCTCGGCGTCTCGCGCGCTACGGTCCGGGCGCGCATGGAGCGGCTGGAGAGATCCGGCGAGATCATCGGCTACACGGTGGTGCTGCGCGCCGACGCGGTCGATCAGAAGATACGCGGCGTGATGATGATCGAGATCGAGGGCCACGCCGCCGATCGCGTCGTGAAGGCGCTGGGCGGCCTCGCCGAGGTCTCGACCATCCATACCACCAATGGGCGCTGGGACCTGGTGGTGGAACTCGGCACCGCCACGCTGACGGATTTCGACGCGGTGCTGCGCCGCATCCGGCTGATCCCCGGCATAACGGGCAGCGAAACGAGCCTCTTGCTGGCGACGCCGCGGACGACGAGGGCAAGGCTGGCGTAGTTGCGGGTCCACTTTCAACCCGGACGGCAATGCGGGAAGACGTTTACCGCCAAGAAGGCTTTCGAACAGGAAAAACGGCCGCCGGTGAAGGCCTAAAGCATGTCTCCCGAAAGTGGGAACCGGTTTCGGGGCAAAGACATGCGCAAAATCAAAAGCCTAAAGCGCGGGGAGCGAATCTGATCGCGACGCGCTTCAGGTAGGTCTGATCACACCGGCGGCAGCATTGGACGGGCGAATATCGTCAGCCGTTCGGATAATAGCCGCCGTCGGCGCCGCCGCCCATATAGGTGCCTTGGCCGGTGGCATTCTGAAGCCGCTGATCCAGATCATTGATCTGGCCCATCACCGAACGTCCTCCGGTCGGCCGGATTGCATCCGCCTGCCGCATCAGGTCGCGGGCCTGGTCCTCAGAGATCTTGCCGACCTCCCTGGCCTCACGGATACCCTGTTTCACGCCAAGCAGCTGCTCCGTCGCCGCTCTCGCTTCTGGATCCTTCGGCACCGATGCCGTGGTCATGGTGTCGACCTGTGCCCGATGGTGGCGATGCACGGCATAGGCGCTCGAAAGCGGTATGGCCGCGAAGATCGAGGCGGCCGCGATGATTTTTGGGATAAAAGAACGCATGATGACATCTCCTCTGAAGCGGTCAAACCGCTTTTCCGAACGGGCCGTCCGGTCGCGTCGTGTCGCGGTGCAGGCCATTCACCGCCGGCGGTTCTCGGCCCAGGGAGGAAATGTAGAAGCCGGCGCAACATCGGAATGGAGTGGCACGCAAACGTTATCCGATGTGATCTGCGGTTGAATCGCGGCGCCGCAATCCGCGTCCTCATGCGAACGGGACTCGCGAATCGCCCGCCAGCCCCCGATACCGGCATTGGCGCATGGCGCCGCCGGCCCTCGCCGGTCGTTCCGTCCGGCGAGGGCTGCCCGCAGGCCTAAACGCGAAAAAGCCGCGGCGAACCGCGGCTTTTCGTTTGCTTGATCCTCGGTGAGGAAACTGGAGCGGGTGAGGCGATTCGAACGCCCGACCCCAACCTTGGCAAGGTTGTGCTCTACCCCTGAGCTACACCCGCTCGCGCGGCCTTGGGCCGCAAGCCGCGCCTATATGGCCGAAGAGCGCGGCGATTGCAACAGGGAAATGACGGTCTTTTTGGGGCTAATTCTTTCCGCGGCGACGTTCGCTCGAAAAGCATCGAAGCGGCGGAACCGGGGCGATCGCAAATCAGCAGGCAAAGCCGCCGCCGGCCTTTCCGGGAATTGCTCCTTTCCCGGAAAGGCCGGCGGCGGCCTTGCCCCGATGGCACCGTTGGCCCTAAACGGCATGACCGCTCTTTTGACCGCGCGAGGACCGATGCCGAAGACCGAAGCCGAGCTCAACGAATTTCTTGCCGATCTCGGCATTTCCGTCTCGACCGTCAGGCACCCGCCGCTGTTCACGGTCGCCGATTCGCAAAGCCTGCGCGGCGAGATTCCCGGCGGCCACACCAAGAACCTGTTCCTCAAGGACAAGAAGGACAATTATTTCCTCGTCACCGTCGGCGAGGACGCCGCGGTCGATCTGAAGCAGATCCATCACCTCATCGGCGCCGCCAGCCGGGTGTCGTTCGGCAAGCCGGAGATGCTGATGGAGCTGCTCGGCGTCATCCCCGGCGCGGTCACCGTCTTCGGCCTGATCAATGACACGGAAGGACGCGTGAAGGTTGTTCTCGACGAAGCATTGATGAGCCATGACATCATCAACGGCCACCCGCTGACCAATGAGGCGACGACCTCGATCACCGCCGCCGACCTGATCAGATTCGTCAAGGCAACTGGCCACGATCCTGTTATCTTGAAAGTCTCATAATCTTGAAAGTCAGGGCTTGATCGCCACATGGAAGGCGGTTCCAAAATCCGAAAAATGACGCGCCGGGCGCCGACGCCTGACGCGCGACCGAAAGGGCGACACGATGAGCGACAACAATCCGTATAGCGGCGCGTTCGGCGGCAATGGCGGCCAATACGCCCAGACGGTGCAGTATGGCGGCGGCGACCGCCCCAAGGTTTCGCTGGGCGACGCGCCGGCGGCGGCCGACCTGATCAAGGATACCACGACCGCGACCTTCGCCGCCGACGTCATCCAGGAATCGCGCCGCCAGCCGGTGCTGGTCGATTTCTGGGCGCCATGGTGCGGGCCCTGCAAGCAGCTGACGCCGCAGCTCGAGAAGGCGGTGCAGGCCGCCGGCGGCAAGGTCAAGCTGGTCAAGATGAACATCGACGACCATCCGTCGATCGCCGGCCAGCTCGGCATCCAGTCGATCCCCGCGGTCATCGCCTTCAAGGACGGCCAGCCGGTCGACGGCTTCATGGGCGCCATTCCCGAAAGCCAGATCAACCAGTTCATCCAGAAGATCGGCGGCAAGGGCGGCGGCGCGCCGCAGATCGCGGACGCGCTTGCCGCGGCGGCGGAGGCGCGCACGGCCGGCGACGCGCAGACCGCGGCCGACATCTATGACGCGATCCTCGAGCAGGCGCCCGAGACGCTCGAGGCGATCGCCGGGCTGGGCGAGATCCTGTTCGATGCCGGCGACGCGCAAGGCGCCGAGGCCGTGCTCGCCCGGGCGCCCGAGGACAAGAAGGACGCGCCGGCGCTGGCGGCGCTGCGCGCCAAGATGACGCTGGCGGCGGAAGCGGCGGCGCTCGGCAATCCGGCCGAGTTCGAGCGCCGGCTCGCCGCCAACCCGGCCGACCATCAGGCGCGTTTCGACCTGGCGATGGTCCAGAACGCGCGCGGCGAGCGGAATGCGGCCGCCGACAATCTGCTGGCGATCGTCAAGGCCGACCGGACCTGGAACGACGACGGGGCCAGGGCGCAGCTGTTGAAGTTCTTCGAGGCTTGGGGAATGACCGACGAGGCGACGCTCGCGGCACGCCGCAAGCTCTCGTCGCTGCTGTTCTCGTAGAGCAATTCCAGGAAAACCGTTTCACACTTTTCCTGGAATTGCTCTAAAGCGCGTCGCGATCTTTCAGATTCGCTCCATGCGCTTTAGATTCTTGATTTACGCATGTCTTTATCCCGAAACCGGTTACCACTTTCGGGAGACATGCTTTAGGCTTGGTTTTGCGCAATTCCGGGCGGAAACCGCTGGTTCCTGGAATTGTCGTCAAAGTTTTTTGCCGACTGTCGCGGCCGGCAGGCTTGAGCGGCGGAGCACCAGCGCCAGATAAGGGCAGGTCGGCGGTTCGCCGCCGATCGAAGGCGGGTTTGCCGGTGCGAGAGGAGATTGCAGGGTGAAGCGTTTGCCGGCGTTGCTTTGGGAGGGTTGCGGTGCGCGTCGGTAACGCACTCTACCGGCTTGCCAGGGATCTGCCGACGGCAGTCCCAGTGTTTCCGCTCGCCGGAGCGCTGCTTCTGCCCGGCGGCCGCATGCCGCTCAACATCTTCGAGCCGCGCTACCTGCAGATGATAGACCAGGCGATGGCCGGCTCGCGGCTGATCGGCATGGTCCAGCCGAGCCTCGACGGCGCAGTGCGCGACGACGGCGAGCCGGAGCTGTGCAGCGTCGGTTGCGCCGGGCGCATCATCTCGCTAGCCGAAACGGGCGACGGCCGCTACCTGATCTCGCTGCAGGGCGTGTGCCGGTTCCGCATCGTGCAGGAGCTCACGGCAAAGGCGCCGTTCCGGCAGTGCAAGATCACACCGTTTCTCGCCGACCTCGATGAGGACCCGGCCGGCGCCGAGGTCGACCGGCCGGCGCTGCTCAAGGCATTTCGCGCCTATCTGCAGGCCAACGACCTCGAGGCCGATTGGGAGAGCGTCAGCCGCGCCGAAAACGGCATGCTGGTCAACGCGCTGTCGATGATGGCGCCCTATGGACCGGCCGAGAAGCAGGCGCTGCTGGAAGCGCCGGACCTCAAGACGCGCGCCGAGACGCTGATCGCCATCACCGAGATGACGCTGGCGCGCGAGGACGACGAGTTTGGGTCGAGCCTGCAATAGTTTGGGGTGAGCTCATGGCGGACGGACGGGACGGACGAAAAGCCACGGTCGATCCGAAGCTTCTGGAATTGCTCGCCTGCCCGTTGACCAAGGGGCCGCTGACCTGGGACCCGGAGCGCAACGAGCTGGTCTCGCGCGTGGCTAAGCTCGCCTATCCGGTGCGCGACGGCATCCCGATCATGCTGCCCTCGGAGGCGCGCACGATCTCGGCCGAGGACATGCTGACGCCACCGCCGCCGCGGCTCGGCGGGCCTTCGTGACGGGACCCTGCAAGCCTTCGAGATAGGAAGCGCTGCAGCGCACTGGTCGGAGACGCTGGCGGGACAGAGGGGGTGTGAAGGAACGCGGCTTTCACAATATCTTTCTCTCATCCTGGCGTCTTCGCTCCGATTAAGGGCAGAAGGTCTCTGTGCCTACTGAAAATTCCGCCCCTTCGGCATGACCTGTTGTGCGGTGCTCGACAGCGTCGCGACGTCCTGATGGAACGGCAGGCCACGGCTTGCGGCGGATCCAACCGGCCGTTCGGCGGGGTTATGCTCGATGACCGGGCGACTGGCGGACTCCAGCAGCACGCTCAGCCATGGAGTCAAATCCTCGATCCGGTCGGCGACGATGTGGATGACGTCCGATTCGTGCTGCAGCTTGCCGGTGACGCGGATGAAGCGCGCGCCCATCACCACCGAGCGGAAGCGGTCGAAGACGCGCGGCCAGACGATGACGTTGGCGATCGATTTCTCATCCTCCAGCGTGAGGAAGATGGCATTGCCCTTGCCGGGACGCTGGCGCACCAGCACGAGGCCGGCGACGGAGACGCGGCGGCCGTCGCGCACCGACGGCAGGCTGGCATTGGGTGTGATACCGGCACGGGTGAGCTTTTCGCGCAGGAAGGCGACGGGATGCTCCTTCAGCGACAGGCCGAGCGAACGGTAGTCGTGCACGACATGCTCGCCGAGCGGCATTTTCGGCAGCTTGGTTTCCGGCTCCAGCTCGCGCAGGCTGAGCGAAGGCTGATCGAATAGCGGCAGTTTCTCGGCGGCGCTCTTGCCGTCTAGCGCCCGCACCTCCCAGAGCGCGGCACGACGGTCGAGACCGATCGAGCGGAACGCGTCGGCCTCAGCCAATCTTTCGATCTCGCCGACATCGAGGCCCGAACGCAGCCAGACATCCCTGACCGATCGATAGCCGTCGCCGCGTTGAGCGACGACGGATTCCATGCGTTCTTTGGACAGGCCCTTGATCTGGCGGAAGCCGAGCCGCACCGCATGCGCCGTTTCGATGACGCCGCGCATCGAGGCGTGGCGCTCGAGGATGCGTGAGGGATCGAAGGCGGATTGCTCCAGCGTGCAGTCCCAGAGGGAATGGTTGATGTCGACCTCGCGTATCTCGACGCCATGGTCGCGCGCGTCGCGCACCAGCTGGGCCGGCTGGTAGAAACCCATTGGCTGCGAATTCAGGATCGCGGCGCAGAAGACATCGGGAAAGAAGGTCTTGAACCAGCAGGAGGCATAGACCAAGAGCGCGAAGGACGCGGCATGGCTTTCGGGAAAGCCATATTCGCCAAAGCCTTCGATCTGCTTGAAGCAGCGCTCGGCGAACTCTTTTTCGTAGCCCCTGCCGACCATGCCGTCGATCATGCGCTGGCGGTAATTGCCGATCGTGCCGGTGCGCTTGAAGGTCGCCATGGCGCGGCGCAACTCGTCGGCTTCGCCCGGCCGGAAGCCGCCGGCGACGATGGCGATCTTCATCGCCTGTTCCTGGAACAGCGGCACGCCGAGCGTTTTGCCAAGGATTTCTTCCAACTCAGGCTTGGGGTATTCGGCCTTCTCCTTGCCCTGTCGGCGGCGCAGATAGGGATGCACCATGTCGCCCTGGATCGGCCCGGGACGCACGATCGCCACCTCGATGACAAGATCGTAGAATTTCTCTGGCTTCAGGCGCGGCAGCATAGACATCTGAGCGCGCGACTCGATCTGGAAGACGCCAAGCGTGTCGGCTCGCTGGATCATGGCGTAGACGCGCCTGTCCTCTTCCGGGAGGGTGGCGAGCACGTAGGGTCGTCCAAACCGATCCCGCGCTTCCGGATAATGATCGGTGAGCAGGGTCAGGGCGCGCTTCAGGCAGGTCAGCATGCCGAGCGCCAGCACGTCCACCTTGAGGATCTTCACCGCGTCGAGGTCGTCCTTGTCCCACTCGACCATCTTGCGCTCCTCCATCGCCGTCTTGACGATGGGCACGACCTCGTCGAGCCGGTCGCGGGTGATGACGAAGCCGCCGACATGCTGGGAAAGATGGCGGGGAAAGCCCATGATCTCATTGGCGCGCTCCAGCACCTGACGCGACAGCGGGTCGGTACGGTCGAGGCCGCCGGCATCGGCTTCCCTTTCGCCGAGCTCGGAGGTCGACCAGCCCCAGATGGTGCTCGACAGCGCGCTCCTGACATCCTCCGACAGGCCCATGGCCTTGGCCACTTCGCGCAGGGCCGAGCGGCCGCGATAGCTGATGACGGCGGCGGCCAAGGCGGTGCGCTTGGCGCTGTATTTCTCGTAGATATAGGCAATGACCTCGTCGCGCCTTTCATGCTCGAAATCGACGTCGATATCGGGCGGCTCGTTGCGCTCCTCGGAGATGAAGCGCTCGAACAGCGCATCGATCCGGTCGGGGCCGACTTCGGTGATGCCGATGCAGAAGCAGATGACCGAATTGGCGGCGGAGCCGCGCCCCTGGCAAAGGATGTCCTTGCTGCGGGCGAATTTCACGATGTCGTGGACGGTCAGGAAATAGCGCGCATAATTCAGGCGCTCGATCAGCGCGAGCTCCTCTTCGATGCGTTGCAAGACATGGGCGGGAACACCGGCCGGATAGCGCACGGCCGCGCCTTCGCGCGCCAGGCGCTCGAGCTCGGCCTGCGGCTCGAGGCCGGATTCGGTCGGCTCGTCCGGATAATTGTATTCGAGATCGCTGAGCGAAAAGGTCAATTCGTCGGCGAAACGCAGCGTCTCGGCCAGCGCTTGCGGGTGGCGGCGAAACAGGCGCGCCATCTCCAGCGGCGGCTTCAGATGGCGCTCGGCATTGGCGGTCAGTTCCAACCCGACCTCGGAGACCGGCGTGTTGAGGCGGATCGCGGTCAGCACATCTTGCAGGGGACGGCGATCGGCGGCGTGGTAGAGCACGTCGTTGGTCGCCATCAGCGGGAGGCGCGCATGCTGGGCCATCGCCGCCGCCTGCTCGATGCGGAAGCGGTCCTTGCCGCCATAATCCGGCGCCACGGCCAGCCGGAGCGCCGCGCCAAAGCGATCCTTAAGCCGGCTAATGACCTTCAGATTGTCCTCCGCGCGGGCTGACAGATTGGGCAAGATCGCCAGCGACATCCGATCGCCCCATTCGAGAAAATCGCTCAATTCGAGCAGCGTCGCGCCCTTCTCGGTCTCGTCGCGCAGATTGGCCTGGGTCAGCATGCGGCAGAGATGCCCCCAGCCCTGGCGGTCGCGGGGATAGGCGAGGATGTCCGGCGTGCCGTCGCTAAACACCAGCCGGCAGCCGGGATGATAGGCCATCTTCTCCACCTTGGCCTGCTGCCAGGCGCGCACGACACCGGCGACGGTGTTCCTGTCGGCAAGGCCGATCGAGGCAAAGCCGTAGAATTTCGCCGTGACCACCAGCTCCTCCGGCTTGGAGGCGCCGCGAAGGAAGGAGAAGTTCGACTGGATGCCGAACTCGGCATAGGGGATGACCGTCAGCGCGTTCATGCGAACACCCCATGCATGAACCAGCGCGGCGGCGCAGCCCGCGACGCGCTGCCGTAGAGACCCTGGCGGTAGAGCCAGTAGCGGCGTCCCTCGCTGTCCTCGATACGGTAATAGTCGCGGGTCGGCGCCTCTTCCTCGCCGGGCAGCTGCCGCCACCATTCGGCGGCGATACGCTCCGGCCCCTCGGCGCGGGCGACGCGGTAGAGCGCGCGCCGCCAGCGGAAATTCATCGGCGGTCCCTCCGGGATCTCGGTCGCCGGCACCTCGATCGGCTCGGGCGAGCGAAACAGGCGCACCGGCCGCTCCGGCGGATAGACCGTCATCGGCGGCGCCGTTCGGGGCGCCACCGCCCGGCCAGCTGCCGGCGCGCGCCTTTGCGGCGCTTCGGCGAAAGGCACGGTTTTAACGGCGCGTTCCGGCAGATGGCTCTCGACAATCAACGGCTTCAGAACGGCGGCCTCGCCGAGGCGGGCGCGGACGCGGTCGGCGAAGAGCGCGATGTCGGCATCATCGTCGGCCACCTCGCCAGTCAGGTCGCCCTGAGCCAAGTCGAAGGCGGCGACCGACAGCACGGACAGCCGCACGAGGTCGAAGCCGAAGCCGGCATCGATGGTCTGCTCCAATGCGGTCAGCCGTTCATGGAACAATCTTTGGATCAGCCGCGGCTCGCGCATCGGGCGCGAGGTGCCGACGGCGATGCGGCTGACGGCGCCGTCGACACGGAAGAGAAGCAGCGCCAGCGTCCGCGCGCCTTCGCCGCGGCGTTCGAGATCGGTCTTCAAGGCGATCGCCAGCCGGCTCACCAGCCGCTCGATGTCGTCGGTGAGCACGACCGGCTCGGCAAGGTGGCGCTCGACCGAGAGCGGCGCGACGGGAAGGCGCGGCGACACGGCCTCGTCGAGGTGGCCGAGCGCCTGGTCGAGACGCAGAAGCAAGGTGGCGCCGAAGCGGCGGGCGAGCGGCGCGCGGGGTGCTGCCATCACCGCGCCGGCAGTGCGCAGGCCCACACTTTCCAGGCCGGTACGGGTCTCCGGCGCGATGCGCAGCGCCGAAAGCGGCAGGGGCGAAAGCAGCGCCTCCTCCTCGCCCCCGGCCACGATGCGGTCGCCATGGAAGCGCGCCGCCGCCCAGGCGGCGCCCGGCGTGGAGGCGAGGCCGGCGCGGACATCGAAACCCTGCTGGAAGAAGCGGGTGAGGATCTCGCCCTGCATGGCGCGCTCGCCGCCGAAGAGATGCGTGCAGCCGGTGACGTCGAGGAACAGCCCGTCCTCGCCGTCGATCGCCACCAGGGGCGTGTAGCGGTCGCACCAGTCGGCAAGGCCTTCGAGCAGGCGGCGGTCGGCTTCCGCGTCCGCCTCCACCACGTCGATCGAAGGATGCATGGCGCGGGCATCGGCAATGCCCATGCCGCGCTTCAGCTTCAGCGCCTCAGCCCGCTCGTCGAGGGCTGCGATGCGCTGGGTGTTGTTGTCGCGATGGCTGATCACCAGAGGCAGATGATGCGACGGCCGGGAACGCCAGGACCGCCCCAGACGCTGGCGCAGGATCCGCTCCGCGCTGAGATGTGGGAACCACAGCGACAGAATTCTCTGTTCTTTCTGCAAAAGCGTGCTCATCGGGGTTCCACTCCAGTGTGAATTGTCCGGGCAGGGCCGTGCGGCTCTTGCCGATATCGATGGTGAAGGCGGGGCGGCCGATCGAGCCGGCGAGCGGCCCGGCGACGGTCTCGCGGCTTGCCGAAGGTGCTGCCGAGACGATGAGGCGCACCGGGGCTGCGGTGGGTTCGGCCGCGCCGGCCTGGCGCAGCAACAGCAGCGGCCGGCCGGCGTTCCGGGCGCGGGCATGCAGGCGGCGCGTGGCGGTGAGGTCGAGAAGCCGCGGGCTGCCGCGGAGCTCGAGGATGACGGCGGCGAAGGCCGTCATGCGGGCAGCCTCCTCGGCGATCCACAGCGCGTCCAGCAGCTTCGGCGCCTCGGAAAACAGCAATTGCTCCGGCTCGATGCCGAACAAGGCGTGCAGGCCCTTGGCATAGGGAAGACCGGCCTCGTGGAAAATTTCCGCCGTGCCGACCCACAGGATAGGCAGGCCCTGCTTCTCCTTGAGGATCAGGCTTACGAGCGAGAGCGCGAAGCCGGCGACGGCACCGGCATCGCGGGTCTCCAGGCCATGGATCTCGCTGAGCGCCGCCTTGGGCAGGCCGCCGCCGAGGGCGGTGTCGAGGCGTTCGATGCCGGTGTGCAGGAAGGCGTCCGCCGAAGCCACGGCAAGGCCGCGCCGGACAAGTGTCATGTCCGATCCGCCGGCATTGTTGGATATTTGATTTTCCGCAATTCCGGACGAAAAACCGCTTCGCACTTTTCCTGGAATTGCTCCAGGCGCGCCGGGCGCCGGCGCCTGCAGGCGCTCGGGCAGCGTTCCTTCGATCTTCGCGATCTGGCGGCGCAGGGCAAAAATAGTGTCCCGCGCCACGGCGCTCATCGCCATGACGTTCACTTCCGGCAGCAATTGTTCCTGTTATGTTCTTATAGATTCCAGAGGCGTCCGGAAGAGTCAAGCAGACTCGCAAGGAATTTATTCCTTCGTCTTTTACCCTGAAAGCGGGCCGCCAGCCGGCTCATTTGCCTCTATCGGCGCGAAAGCCTATATGCCGGGATCAAAGGAAAGCTCATGGCCCGCATCTATAAGACACGCACCTGGCACGATCAGCTCTCGCCGTCGATGGACGAGATGGAGCTTCTGGCGCTGGAAACCTACGCCCATCTCCCGGAAGAGTTCCGCAAGCTCACCGGCGAGATCGTCATTCAGATCGCCGATTTCCCGACCGACGAGATCATGGATGACCTGTCGCTGGAGACCCCCTTCGACCTGCTCGGCCTGTTCGAGGGACGCGGCATCGCCGAGCGCTGGAACCCGCAGACCGGCGAGGGCCCGAACCGCGTCACGCTCTACCGCCGCGCCATCCTCGACTACTGGGCCGAGAACGAAGAGACGCTGGGCGACATCGTCACCCATGTGCTGATCCATGAGATCGGCCACCATTTCGGCCTGTCGGACGACGATATGGAGCGGATCGAGGAGGCGGCCGAGCAGGTGGCGCCAGGCTGAGTGTTACGCCGTTTTGTGGACGCCTCTCATCCGGCCGCTTCGCGGCCACCTTCTCCCCGCGGGGAGAAGAGATTGGGCGCGGCGCCGACCGCCTCCTCTGGGCGAGGGGGCGTCGCCTTACCAGTCGCTCAGCTTGGTGTCCGGCGTGTAGTCCTGGCCTTCGACATCCTTCACCACAGCCTGGCCGCAGCGCATCGACTTGGTTGTCTTGTCATAGGCGTAGGTCGGCGAGCCGAACAGGTGCCAGCCCTTGTTCAGCGCCGCCGTCACCTTGTGGCAGAAGGTGGCGTCGTCCGGGCCGGTGAGGAAGCGGTAGAGTTTCATGGATTTGTCCTGTCGTGCCTATCTGCCGTGCCTGATCTGTCTTGATTGCGCGAAAAGCCGGGTCTGAAAAATCTCGCCCGGCATCATGCGCCGATGATCGCGGCCTTCGCCAGAAGTTTCTCGGCTTCCGCCAGATGCAGCCGCTCGACCATGCGGCCGTCCAGCGCAATCACGCCCTTGCCGGCATTTTCGGGCCGCGCGAACGCATCCCGGATCGCGCGGGCCCTGGCCAGTAACTCCGCCGACGGCGAAAAGGCGCGGTTCGCCGGCTCGATCTGGGCCGGATGGATCAGCGACTTGCCGTTGAAACCCATGGCCGCAGCCTCGGCGCATTCACGGGCAAAGCCGTCGAGGTCGCGGAAATCATTGGCGACGCCGTCGATGACGTCGAGGCCGCCGGCCCGCGCCGCGAGCACCAGCTGCATCAGCCAAGGCGTCAGATAGCGCCGGTCGGGCGTCGCCAGGATGCCGGTCGCCTTCACCAGGTCGTTCGTTCCGGCCACGAAACAAGCCAGTCTGGAAGCCGGATCGCGGCCGAGCTCGGCGATGGCGCCGATATTGATTAGCGCCCTGGGCGTCTCGACCATCGCCCATAGTTTCACGCTGTCCGGCGCGAAATTGTCGTCGAGCAAATCGCCGACTTCGAGGATATCGCGCGGCGTGCCGATCTTGGGCAGGAGAATGCCGTCGGGCTCGGCCTTGGCCACCGCCAACAGGTCGTCGGTGCCCCACTCGCTGCCCAAAGGATTGATGCGCACCACCATCTCGCAGCGCCGTTCGGGGCGCGCAGCCAGGATGCCGGCGATCTTGTCGCGCGCCGCTTCTTTGTCGGCGGGCAAGACGGCGTCCTCGAGATCGATGATCACGGCGTCGCAGTCCAGCGAGCCGATCTTGGCGAGCGCCTTGTCGTTCGAGGCGGGAATGTAGAGCACCGAGCGGCGCGGGCTGTAGGGTTCTTGAGCCATGGCCGATCTATGCCGGGTGATGGCGGATGAGGCAAGGCGAGTCGTCACCGCAGAGGTTGGCGCCGCCCCTCATCCCCCTGCCGGGACCTTCTCCCCGTGAACGGGGAGAAGGGTGCTGGCGTGCACGAAAACTGCAAACCCTTGCTGAAAAGCTCCGGGATTCCGTCGCGCCTTTACCCCGCTGACCGGCGAGAAGGCCGCCATGCGAACACCTCACATATCCCGCTGGTCCCTGCCGCGCCGGCTCCGCGCCGAAGGCTGGTGGCTCGTCGAGCCGCAAAGGCCATGCCATGAGGCGGGTATCCTGCTTTTCGCCCCGAGGTCGCCCCACACGGTGCGAGCGGACACGCCGAGGAGGGTCCGGCGATGACGCTCTTTGCCAACCCTGCCATGGGTTCCGCGCAAGCATCCGCAAATGCCCGAGCGCCTTGCGGTTTCACGGCCTTTCCCCACACAGCTCGCGGTCGAAAAACAATTTCGCACTTTTCCTTGGAATTGCTCTAATCCTGCCGTCACCCAAGCTTACCCGCCGGGCTATTGATCGATGCCGCACAACATACTCGTCGCCGACGACGACCCGCATATCCGCGAGATCATCTGTTTCGCGCTGGAAAAGGCCGGCATGAAGACGGCCGCCGTCGCCAACGGCGCCGCCGCGCTCCAGGCGGTCGAGCGCCGCGCGCCCGATCTCATCGTGCTCGACATCGGCATGCCGGAGATGGACGGGCTGGAGGTCTGCCGCAGGCTCAGGCAAAAATCCGACGTGCCGGTGCTGTTTTTGTCCGCGCGCGACGAGGAGATCGACCGCGTGCTCGGGCTGGAGATGGGCGGCGACGATTATGTGACCAAGCCGTTCAGCCCGCGCGAGCTGGTCGCCCGCGTCAACGTCATCCTGCGGCGCGCGCGGCCAGCGCCGGTCGAAGAAGAAGCCGACGACCGTCAATTCGCGCATGGCAAGCTCATGCTCGTCCCGGCAAGCCATGAAGCGAGCTTCGACGGCAAGCCGCTCACCTTGACGGCGATCGAATTCGCCATCCTGAAAGGCTTCCTCTCCCGCCCGCAGCATGTGCTTGGCCGCGACGCGGTGATGGCCAATGCCTATGCCTCGAACATCCATGTCTCGGAACGCACGGTCGACAGCCATATCCGCAACGTGCGGGCCAAGCTGGCGGCGGTCGGCTGTATCGATGCGATCGCGACGGTGCATGGCGTCGGCTTCCGGCTCGGCCGATGCGGTGGTTGAGCAAGGAAAGATGGCGGCCGCGACTCGCCACCGTCGTCATCGTCATCCTGGTTATGGTGATGGCGCTGCCGCTGGTCGGGCTGTTCTTCTTCCGGCTCTATGAGAACCAGCTGATCCGCCAGACGGAGGGCGAGCTCATCGCTCAAGGGGCGGTCGTCGCGGCCATCTACGCCCAGGAGGTGCGCGCCGCAGGCATTCCCCAGGAAAGGCTGGGCTCGCCGATCTCGGCCGATCCGGCGAGGGACAACAACTATCCCTATGATCCGATCGAGCCCAGGCTCGACCTTGCCTCCGACGATGTCATGCCGATGCGCCCTGCGGCGCTTCCCGCCACCCCCGCCCCCGCCTTCGCGGCTATCGGCGCCCGGCTCGACGGCATTCTCGACGAAACGCAGAAAACGACGCTTGCCGGCTTCCGCCTGCTCGACCCACACGGCGTGGTGATTGCCGGCGGCGACGAGATCGGCCGGTCGCTCGGCAATGTCGAGGAGGTGCGGACCGCGCTTTCAGGCCTCTATGCCAGTGAACTCCGCCTGAGGATCCCCGACCAGCCGGCGCCGCCGCTCTATTCGGTCAGCCGCGGCACCAGGGTGCGCGTCTTCGTCGCCATGCCGGTCGAGCTCGACGGCCGGGTCGCGGGCGTCGTCTATCTGTCGCGGACGCCGAACAACATCGTCAAGCACCTCTATGGCGAACGGGGCAAGGTGACGTTGGCGGCGATCACGATCGTCGGCGGCACGCTCTTGATCGCGCTGGTGTTCATCCGCACCGTCAGCCGGCCGATCTATGCGCTGATCGAGCGGACGAAGCGGATCGCCGCCGGCGATCGCGACGCGATCAGGCCGCTCGCCCATCACGGCACGCGCGAGATGGCGGCGCTGTCGACGGCTTTCCTCGACATGGCGCAAAAACTGCAGGCGCGCTCCGACAGCATCCAGACCTTCGCCACCCATGTCTCGCATGAGCTGAAATCGCCGCTCACCGCAATCCAGGGCGCGGCCGAGCTGCTGCGGGATTCCGGCGGCGCGATGGACGAGGCCGAGCGCAAGCGTTTCTCCAACAACATCGTCACCGATGCGGGACGGCTCAATCTCCTGGTGCGACGGCTGCTCGACCTGGCGCGCGCGGAAAATCTGGAACCGAGCGGCGAAAGCACGACGCTTCACGCGGCATTGGCATCCTTGCCGATCGACACAAGGCTGGAAGCGCGGCTTGAAGGCGGCGGCGATATCAGGCTCGGCATCTCGGCCGAGAATCTCGGCATCGTGCTTGCCAACCTCATCGATAATTCGGCGAGGCACGGCGCCCGGCAGGTGGCGATCCACGCCTCGGCCGATGGCGAGCGCGCGTCGGTTCAGGTCGGCGACGACGGTGACGGCATCTCGGCCGCCAACCGCGCCAGGATCTTCGAGCCGTTCTTCACCACGCGGCGCGAGTCCGGCGGCACCGGCATGGGGCTCGGCATCGTGCTGGCCCTCCTGAAAGCGCATGATGGCACGATCAGGCTGGTTGACTCCGAGCGCGGCACGCGCTTCGAGATCGATCTGCCGGTTGCGTGAACGCGCGACCCGCCCAATTGGAGAAAAAATGCGCTACGACATCGTCATCATAGGCGGAGCCATCGTCGGGTCCTCGGTCGCCTACTATTTGCGCGAGGAAGGCTTTACCGGCTCCGTCGCGCTGATCGAGCGCGATCCGCAGTTTTCCCACGCGGCGACGACCTTGTCCCTCGCCTCGATCCGCCAGCAATTCTCGATCCCGGAAAACATCCGCCTGTCGCAGTTCACGCTGAAACTGTTCCGCCGGCTGAAGGAGACGTTCGGCGCCGATGCCGATATCGGCTTTCGCGAGGGCGGTTATCTGATCCTCGCCGGCGAGGCTGGCATGCCGATCCTCAAGGCCAATCACGAGACGCAGGTCGCCGAGGGCGCCGATATCCTGCTCGAGGACGCCGGGCAATTGGCGCGCCGCTTCCCATGGCTGTCGGTCGAAGATGTTTCCGCAGGCGCCTTTGGCCGCAGCGGCGAAGGCTGGTTCGACGCGCATGCGCTGCTGACGCTGTTCCGCAAGGCGCTGCGCGACAAGAAGATCGATTTCATCACGGCTTCCGCCGCCGGCATCAAACGCGAGGGTAACCGCGTCACCGGTGTGTCGCTCGACAATGGCGAGACGCTCGAAGCGGGTATCATCGTCAACGCCGCCGGGCCGAACGCCGGCAAGGTGGCGGCTTTTGCCGGGCTCAAGCTGCCGGTCGAGCCGCGCAAGCGCAACGTCTTCGTCTTCGAGGCGCGCGAGAAATATGCCGACATGCCGCTCTTGGTCGACCCATCGGGCATCTATGTGCGGCCGGAGGGCTCGGTCTACCTCACCGGCGGCGCCGAGCCGGAGGAAGGCGATGTCGCGCCCGACCCGACGGATTTCGATGTCAACTGGCCGCTGTTCGAAGAGGTGATCTGGCCGACCTTGGCCACCCGCATCCCGGCCTTCGAGGCAATCAAGCCGACGCGCGCCTGGGTCGGGCATTACGATTACAACACGCTCGACCAGAACGCGGTGATCGGGCCGCATCCGGAGGTCGAGAACTTCCTGTTCGCCAACGGCTTCTCCGGCCACGGCCTGCAGCAGGCGCCGGCGGTAGGTAAATCGCTCGCCGAGCTCATCGTGCATGGCGGCTACCGCACGGTGGACTGTACGGCGTTCGGATATCGTCGTGTGGCAGAAGGAAGGGCGTTCCGGGAGTTGAACGTCATCTGACGCATAATCGCATCGACCGACAACGCGTTGCCGAGCGCATGCCCGCGCCCCGTATTGTCGAAAATGCACCACACCTCAGTGGCGGACGCGCCCGCGTTGGCGAGTTGGGCACTGATCTCCAACAGCCGGCCGGCCTCATAGTCTGAAAAATAGACATGCGGCGCGCCATGAAAGCGGAAATAGGCGAGCTCATGCCAGCCGCCGGGCGCGGAAGCGGCGGAAACTGGGGCGGGGTCGGCCGCCACGCGCCCGACACGGAGGCGGCTCAGCAAAGCATCCGCTCCCGGCTCGAACCAACTGGCGTGACGCGGTTCGCAGACCAAGCGGCAGTCGGTCTCATCGCGGAACGAGGCGAAGAACTTTCTGGCTATTTGCCTGTCGAATTGCAGGCTGGGCGGCAGTTGGACCAGGAGGGCGGACAGCTTTTCACCGAGACCTCTGACCTCACCTATGAATGCATCCAGAATATCCTGGCAATCTTCCAGGCGGCGCTCATGGGTCGCGGCTTTGGGGATTTTAACAGAGAACCGAAAATGATCCGGGACCGAGCGCGCCCAGCGCTCATATGTTCCGCGCTGATGCGGTTTGTAGAACGAGGAGTTGATCTCCACAACAGGAAGACGCGAAGCGTAACGCTGCAATTGCGAGCCTGTCGCCGGAACAGAGGACCTGTGGGCTGCCGGTATGGTCCACCCGGCCGTTCCGATAAAAGGTTTGTTTTCGGCCATGTCCACAATCTGGACAGGCGCGCCTGCAGGTCAAGGCGGAGCTCAGGCAGCGAGGCGGCAGCCCAGATGTGCCTGTAGCCAGCCGAGCACGCGCGCCCAGCCTTCGGCGTGCTCCGCCGCGGCGTCCGGGAAGCCGGCGAATCCGCCGTGGCAGATGATGAGCCGCGTACCGTCGTCGATCGGCTCAAGCAGGTAAGCGACCGTGGTTTCATGACGGCCGAGCGTCGGATGGCCCCAGTCGTAGCGCCGCGTCTGCACGATGCGGCGCGGCGTTTCGATTTCGAGGAATTTTCCGCTGGCGGGCAGGCGCCTGCCGTCGGCGGTCCGCACCATGACGCGCCAGCTTCCGCCGGCGCGGAGATCGGCCGCCCAACCGGTCATGCAGTAGGTTTCTGGCGAACCCCACCAGCGTTCGACCTCCTTGGTGACGAGTGCCGCTATCACCTCGTCCGGCGAGGCGGGAAGCTCCGCCGACGCCATGACCGTGTCGGCATTCGCCATGGCTTGCGGCGAGGACAAGTGAAGCATCTAATCAACCTTTGCCAGAAATCGTCTCGCATCCGAAACGAAAGTCAACCCTTTGACGGCGGGCGCTCGAAACCCCTGCCGGTTTCGAGCAGGCTCTTCAAACTCGCCAGCACCAGCGGCCAGCCCTTGGAGACGTTCGGGATCAGCCTGTGCGGGCCGTCGGCCTCGTGGATGACGGCGAGCTTCATCAATTCGCCCTCCGGCTCAATGGTGAAGGTACAGCGGGTGTAGCCGTCCTCCTTCACCTCGGGCAGCCATTCGTTGCGCCATTTGATGACGAGGCGTTTCGGCGGGTCGATCTCGAGGATCTCGCCCGAGTCGGCGACGCGCCCGTCGGGGAAGACCAGCTTCCAGCTCGAGCCGACCTTCCAGTCGCTCTCCTGGTAGGAGCAGAGGAAGAACTGCCGGTTGAATTCCGGATCGGTCAGCGCTTGCCAAAGCTTCTCGGGCGTCGTGCGGATATAGGTGACATAGACAAAGCTGTTCTCGCTCACGGCTCTTCCCTTTCAAGGCGTTGCTTCAGGTCGCTCAATGCACTGAGCCGATGGCGCTCGAACTTACCGATCCAGCGCTCGGCGATCTCGTTGATCGGGACGGGGTTGAGATAGTGCTCCTTCTCGCGGCCCCGGCGCATGGTGGTGACGAGATTCGCCTCCTCGAGGATCGCCAAGTGCTTGGTCACCGCCTGGCGGGTCATCTCCATGTGCTCGCAGAGCGCGTTCAGCGTCTGCCCGTTCCGGGCATAGAGGCTGTCCAGCAATTGCCGGCGGGTCGGGTCGGCCAAAGCGCGAAAGACGGCATCCATGCTCATGACTTTAATATGCAACCATTTGGTTGCGTGTCAAGCGATGAGGCGGAAAAAGATTTGGCCCGCTGGCGCGGAACGGCGCGATTAAACCGCGGAGGCGGTCAGAGCTTGCGGGAGAACCAGAAGGCGTCGGGCATGCGCGTCATGCCGATGCGCTCGTAAAAGCCGATGGCGTCGGGCATCGAGATCAGGCTGATGGCGACCGAAGGGCCGAGCCGGCGCTGCGCCTCGTCCATCAGGCCCTTGCCGACGCCCAGCCTTTGCGCGGCCTTCGAGACGGCGAGCTCGGAGATATAGCAGACCCAGGAGAAGTCGGTGACGCCGCGCGCGACGCCGACAAGAGGCTCGCCCTCGATGTCAAGGCGCGCCGTCAGCACCAGGCTGGCATTGCCGAGCATCGCCCTCAGGCGGGCTTCGTCATCGACAGGGCGTGTTTTGCCGAGGCCCGACTCCACCAGCACGCGGCGGAATTCGGCGACATCGAGGGCGGGCTCGCTGGCGTAGAGAACTTTGGAAGGATCGGCCATGGCCGCAGACTGCACCAGCCGGCCAGGATTTCGAAGCCCTTTTTGAGCGTTCCGGCTCCGGTTCCGCGCGCCCTGCCGCCATTGGCCCAGGGCAGCGCACGAACAGTTGCCTTTCATTTGCCGCCGGCTTTGTGTAAACCGTCCGGCAAATTCCCCGCAAGCCAAGAAGAAGACGCGCAGGTATCCATGGATAAATTCACCAAGCTCACCGGCGTCGCCGCGCCCATGCCGATCGTCAATGTCGACACCGACATGATCATCCCGAAGGATTATCTCAAGACGATCAAGCGCACCGGTCTCGGCACCGGCCTGTTCGCCGAGATGCGCTACAATGAGGACGGCTCGGAGAACCCGGATTTCGTGCTCAACAAGCCGGCCTACCGCAAGGCTCAGATCCTGGTCGCGGGCGACAATTTCGGCTGCGGCTCGAGCCGCGAGCATGCGCCCTGGGCGCTGCTCGATTTCGGCATACGCTGCGTGATCTCGACCTCGTTCGCCGACATCTTCTACAACAACTGCTTCAAGAACGGCATCCTGCCGATCACGGTCAGCCCGGAAGACCTCGACAAGCTGATGGACGACGCCTCGCGCGGCTCCAACGCGACGCTGTCGATCGACCTCGAGGCCAAGGAAATCCGCGGGCCGGATGGCGGCGTGGTCAAATTCGACCTCGACGACTTCAAGCGCCACTGCCTCTTGAACGGCCTCGACGATATCGGGCTCACCATGGAAAAGGCCGGCGCCATCGCATCCTTCGAGAAGAAGAATGCCGAGCTGCGCCCCTGGGCCTGAGCGATCCGAACTTATAACCTGACCATCGCAGGTCGGGTTCGTGGCGGCTGAATGGAGGGAACAGTCATGACACGTTCGCTTCTGACCGCCGGCGCCACGGTGGCTATCCTTCTCGCCACGATCGGCGCCAATGCGCAGACCACCGCGCCGGCCACGCAGACGGCACCCGCCGCGTCCGATCAGCCGGCGTCCGATCAAGGCGCGGCCGGCCAGGGCAGCGACCAGGCCGGGTCGGATGAAGACAAGCAGGCGCCGATCCCGTTCGAGGGCGGACAGCTCACCATCACGCAGCCGGAGCAGGACGGCGAGAAGGTGCTGTCCTATGACGGCAAGCAGCTTGCCAGCAATTACGACGTCTTCTTCGACAAGATCGTCAAGATCGGCGACGTCAACGTGGCGCTGGTCGATGTCGGCGACGGCGGCAACCAATGCGGCCCGGCCAAGGTCATCGTCTGGAAGAAAGACGGCCAGATCCAGGCCACCACCGTCGAGCAGGACGAATGCGGCGCGCCGCCGGCCGCGGTCTCCGACGACGCCATCTATTTCGTGCCTTATCTGCTGCCGGGCGATTCCAAGCCGGCGCTGCAATGGTCGCCCACGGAAGGGCTGACGACCTCCGGCAACCTCACCTACACGCCGGAGCCCGGCACCGGCTGGAAGGATGTCGATCCGTCGAAATACGACAACATCATCGACGCCTTTCACAACGAGGCCGTCTACAAGGCCGGACAGGCGCTGCTCGGCGACGACATGCCCGACATGGCGACCAGCCTTCTGGTCGGCGGCGGCACCGAAAAGACCGAGTCCGGCGCCTTCTACGCCACCGGCTGCGTGCCGCATGACTGCGGCGGCAATGATGGCTTCATGGCGGTCGACCCAGCCAAGCAGAAGGTCTATTTCGCCCGCCGCGGCGACAATGGCGAGCCGCAGGCCTGGCCGCCGATGAAGGACTGGCCGGACGATATCAAGAAGGCCTATGACGACGCGCAGGGAAATTAGGGCGTATCGCGACGACTATCCTTGCCTTCGTCATTCCAGGGCGGAGCGACGCGTAGCGGAGCGCAGACCCTAGAATCCATGCCATGCCCGTTGCCGTAGAGCGCGAGGGCCCAGAATTCTGCACGGTTGGCGGCGCCTTGGCGTAGCGGCATGGATTCCAGGGTCTGCGCGCGTCGCTTCGCTCCTTGCTCCGCCCTGGAATGACGAAGGGAGGGAAGCCGCAGCCAAATCTCTGAGGCCCGCGCCAGCCTTCCTGACAATGCTCCGCCGGGCTTGGCCCACGACCACACCGTCTTCTCCTGCTAGACGATGACAACCAAAGCGAGGCACCCCATGCGCAAGCTCATCTCCACCGGCTCCCCCTTCGAGAAAACCGCAGGCTATTCGCGTGCGGTGGTGCAGGGCGACTGGTGCTTCGTCTCCGGCACGACCGGCTACGACTATGCCACCATGACCATGCCCGACACGGTCGAGGCGCAGACGCGAAATTGCCTCGCCACCATCGCCAAGGCTCTTTCCGATGGCGGCTTCGACATGGCCGATGTGGTGCGGGCGCATTACTACATCACCGACCAGGCTTTCGTTGACGTGGTCTTTCCGATCCTCGGCGAGGCGTTCGGCGACATTCGCCCGGCGGCGACGATGATCGTGTGCCAGCTCAACAAGCCGGAAATGAAGATCGAGATCGAGGTGACGGCGCTGCGGCGCACGCCGTTATAGCAAATGCGGAGGGCTCCCGGGACACGCAAAGGCAAGGAGCGGCTCATGGTGAAGGTTAGGCGCATCGTCGCCAATATCGAAACACGCGACATCGCCGCGGCCAAGCGCTTTTATCAAGACGTGCTTGGACTTGATGTTCTCATGGACCAAGGCTGGATCCTCACTTGCGGCTCGGCCGAGACAATGACGGTGCAGGTGAGCTTCATGGCCGAGGGGGGATCGGGCACGCCGGTGCCGGACCTGTCGATCGAGGTCGACGATGTGGACGCGGCGCTCGATGCCATGAAGGCCGCCGGCTTCGCCATCGAATACGGCCCGGCGGAGGAGCCCTGGGGTGTGCGCCGGTTTTACGTGCGCGATCCGTTCGGCCGGCTGGTGAATATCTTGGCGCATCGCTAGGCGTGCACACATTTCCAAGGGTCTGGTCTTTGACGATGGCATGCATGGCAACTTGGCGCATGCATTGTCGAATGTAGCGCTGGTCGACCCCCACTCCGTCTCGGCTTCACCGAGCCACCTCTCCCCCGATCGACGGGGTAGAGGAAAGGCGCCAGGCCTTTTGCCGTCAACGCTCGTCCAGCAGCGCTCCCTTCCTTTCCCTCCGGAGGGGGAAAGGTGGCGCTGCGAAGCAGCGACGGATTGGGAGAACCGCGTGGCAATCAAGCCTTGGCCTGATCAGTCACGCCTGACGAACCTCGCAATGCCCAGTCGTCCTCTTGCGCCCGACCCGCTTGGCGTTTAGCAAAAGCCGCGATTTCTCCAAACTCTCATCGGACGGTTCTCCATGGCTTCGAAAAATCTCTTCCTGCTCGCCGGCGACGGCATCGGCCCCGAGGCCATGGCCGAGGTCAAGAGGCTGATCAAGGCCATGAACGACAAGCTCGGCAGCGGCTTTACCACCGACGAGGGGCTGGTCGGCGGCTGCGCTTATGATGCGCATGGCGCGGCGATCTCCGACGCGGACATGGCAAAGGCGATGGTGGCGGATGCCGTGCTGTTCGGCGCGGTCGGCGGGCCGAAATGGGATGCGGTGCCTTACGAAGTACGCCCCGAGGCCGGGCTTTTGCGCCTGCGCAAGGACATGGAGCTGTTCGCCAATCTCAGGCCCGCGATCTGCTATCCGGCGCTGGCTGCCTCTTCCTCGCTGAAGCAGGAGGTGGTCGAGGGTCTCGATATCTTGATCGTGCGCGAGCTCACCGGCGGCGTCTATTTCGGCGAGCCGAAGCAGATCATCGACCTCGGCAACGGCCAGAAGCGTGGCATCGACACCCAGGTCTACGACACGTTCGAGATCGAGCGCATCTCGGGCGTCGCCTTCGAGCTGGCGCGGACGCGCCGGAATCACGTCACCTCGATGGAAAAGCGCAACGTCATGAAGTCGGGCGTTTTGTGGAACGAAGTCGTCAGCCAGACGCACAAGGCGCGCTATTCCGACGTCAAGCTCGACCACATGTTGGCGGATGCCGGCGGCATGCAGCTGGTGCGCTGGCCGAAGCAGTTCGACGTCATCGTCACCGACAATCTGTTCGGCGATATGCTCTCCGACATCGCCGCCATGCTCACCGGCTCGATCGGCATGCTGCCGTCCGCCTCGCTCGGCGCGCCGGATGCCAAGACCAAGAAGCGCAAGGCGCTCTACGAGCCGGTGCACGGCTCGGCGCCCGACATCGCTGGCAAGGGCATCGCCAACCCGATCGCGATGATCGCCTCCTTCGCCATGTGCCTGCGCTATTCCTTCGGCATGGTCGCCGAAGCCGACAAGCTCGAAGCTGCCATCGCCGCCGTGCTCGACGACGGCCTGCGCACCAAGGACATCATGTCCGAAGGCAAGACCGAGGTTGGCACGGTTGAGATGGGCGATGCCATCATCGCCAAGTTCCTCGGCTGACCCCATGGCTGACGAGGCGGCGGTCGACGTCCGCTGGGCGACGACCCAGGATGCCGAGGCGCTCGCCACCGTGCTTTGCGCGATGGCGACACATTACCGCCAGGCGCCGCTCGATCACAGCCGGGCGGCGGCCACGGCCCGGCAGTGGCTCGGCGACGAGAGCCCGGCCTATCCGCATTTCGCCTTGGCCTTCGTGGGCGGTGAGGTGGCCGGCCTCGCCTCGGTGGCCATCGCGCACCCCGGCATCGATCTCGAAAGGCTGATGTTCCTGAAGGATCTGTTCGTGCGCGACAGCGCCCGCGACAAGGGCGTCGGCCGCGCGCTGGTCGGCTTTCTCGCCGGCTATTGCGTCAGCAAAGGCATCGGCCGCATCGATCTGACCGCCGAAGACTGGAACGAGGGCGCGTTGCGCTTCTACGACCGGCTTGGCGCCGAGCGCCACGGCCAGAAGGTCTTTCTGCGGCTGCCGAAAGCAGCGCTGAACAGAGTCGCTAGAACCTGACGCCGACCTGTGTCGGCCCCCATCGGTTCTCCCCGAACTGTGAAGGTAGAAGTCCGAAGATCAGAAACGCCACGGCTCCGAAAGCCGGGATGTAGCAAAGCAAGGCAAGCCAGCCGGTCAGCCCGATGTCGTGCAGACGCCGCACGACGACCGCGATCGACGGCAGGATTGCTGCCAGCACGAAAAGCAGGGCAGGAATGTACCCGATCGACGTCCTTGGGCCGTCATCGAAACCACTTATCGCCAGGTTGAGCAGGATGCCGAAACCGAACAGCGCGACGAGCACGATGTAGAACCACAGATAGAACGCCCAAAACTCCTTACGGCGCGCCCGGCCGGTGAAATTTCGGTAGTCGTCGCCGAGCGCACGTAGAAAATAAGCCCACAGTCCCGTGGAGCTGGCGGAATGGCGTTGGGCGATGCGGCCGCGCTGTTCCGGATTGCCGTTTGCCGGGAGCGAAGGTCGGCTCGCGGTTACGATGTCGTGTGCAGTCCCGTCGTCTGGCGTGAACTCGACCAGCAGACCTCTGGCGAGGGGCATGTCCTTTGTCAGGTCCTTGCGGCCGAAGATGTAGCGCTTGCCGTCAACGCCGTTGATGTAGCCGTAGTCGTGATCCTCGTCGTAGTGAAACACAGTGCCGCGCATTGACTCCCCCCTGCATCGCCTTCAAAGTCTACCAATAGTTGCAGAAGAACGCAATGCACGCACAGCGCTAGATCGTGACACCGGCGAGGATAAGCCCCATTTGTTCTAACTGCCGATGTCGGCGACAGCCGCGCAAGAATAGTCATACTGGCCGCTTCTTCGACTTCCTGTTTTTCACCGGCCCCGGCTTGTCGAACTTCGGCTTGCCAGGCTTCTTCACCCAAGATTTTGCCCCGCCAGCAGGCTGTTGCTCGCCCGGCGCCCGCTTCTCGAAACCGGCCGCCTTCTGGTCGAAAGGCCGCTTGCCCCGATGCGGCTTCTTCTCCGGCCTCGGCGGCTGGTAGCCGGCGCGCGACAGGTCCGGCGTGCCGTCGATCCGCCTGACCGCAATGCTGCCCTGCAGCTTGCGGTCGGGGCCGATGGCGGCGACGAACCGGTCGGCCCAGTCTGCGGCGATCTGCACGAAGGTTTCTTCCGGCTGCATCTTGATGGCGCCGATCTCGCGCTTGGACATGCCGGCGGTGCGGCACAGCATCGGGATCAGCCAGCGCGGCTCGGCATTCTGCCGGCGGCCGACCGAGAGCGAGAACCAGACGCTGTCGCCGAAATCGTCGCGGCGGCCCGATGTTTCTTCCCTACGACCAAGTGCTTCTTCCCGGCGCGCGAACTTCTCCTTCGACGGCGCAAAGGGCGCGACATCGATCAGGTCCTCGGGCGCCGACCGGCTGCCACGGCAAAGCCGCACGAAGGCGGCGGCCACCAGTTCGGCGCCATGCCGCTCCAGGAGCGCCGCGGCGAAGTCGCGCTCCTCGTCCTTCACCGGCTCGCCAAAGGATGGATCGGCCAGGATGCGCTCGTCGTCACGCCGCAACACCTCGTCGGCCGAGGGCGGGCTCGCCCAGGTCGCTGTCAGGCCGGCGTTGGCGAGCAGTCGCTCGGTGCGCCGGCGGGCATTGCCCGGCACGATCAGCGCGCTGACGCCCTTGCGCCCGGCGCGGCCGGTGCGGCCGCTGCGGTGCAGCAGCGTCTCCGGGTTGCTCGGGAGGTCGGCATGGATGACGAGATCGAGATTGGGGAGGTCGATGCCGCGCGCGGCGACGTCCGTGGCGATGCAGACCCGGGCGCGGCCGTCGCGCATCGCCTGCAGGGCATGGCTGCGCTCATTCTGGCTGAGCTCGCCGGACAGCGCCACGACCGCGAAATTTCGGTTGTTGAAGCGCGCGGTGAGATGGTTCACCGCCGCGCGGGTGTTGCAGAACACCATCGCATTGGTGGCCTCGTAATAGCGCAGCACGTTGATGATGGCGTTCTCGCGATCGCCGAGCGCGACGGAGAGCGCCCGGTACTCGATATCGAGATGCTGCTTTGCCTCGCCGCCGGCCGAGATGCGCACGGCGTCGCGCTGGTAGCTTTTGGCCAGCGTGGCGATGGCGCGCGGCACGGTGGCCGAAAACATCAGCGTGCGCCGCTCGGCGGGCGCGGCGTCGAGGATGAATTCGAGATCCTCGCGGAAACCGAGGTCGAGCATCTCGTCGGCTTCGTCGAGCACCACGGCTTTCAACGCCGACATGTCGAGTGCGCCGCGCGTGATGTGGTCGCGCAGCCGGCCAGGCGTGCCGACGACGACATGGGCGCCGCGCTCCAGCGCGCGCCGCTCTGTGCGCATGTCCATGCCGCCGACGCAGGAGGCGACCTCAGCGCCGGTCAGCGCATAGAGCCACTCCAGCTCGCGCCGCACCTGCAACGCCAGTTCGCGCGTCGGCGCCACGACCAGTCCGAGCGGCGCGCCGGCATTGGTGAAACGCTGAGCTTCGCCAAGCAGGGTCGGCGCCACGGCAAGGCCGAAGGCGACGGTCTTGCCGGATCCGGTCTGCGCCGACACCAGCGCGTCGGCTTCGCCGAGCTCCGGCCCCAGCACCGCCTTCTGCACCGGCGTCAACTCGACATAGCCGCGATCTCGCAGCGCCTGCGCCAGCGCAGGCACAATCGTTTCGAAACTGGACATTCTCTTCTTTCGGAATTCGGAGCTCAGTGCTCGTCGCGGAGCACAAGGCGGGCACCGCGCCAGCCAAAGGATATTTGCGGCGTTCCTACTTCCTGCGGCCGTCATTGTACAGGGCAAGCGGCACCGCCAGGGCCGCTACTGCGTTGGCGATTGGCGAAACCGCTTGCGAGAGCGCCCCTGTCCCCGTCACTATACGGGGAGAGGATGCCGGCAGGCAGGTGAGGGGCAGCGCCGGCGATCATAGGTTCGTTGATAGAGCGAACAATCGCAGGTTCGCGCCGCCCCTCATCCGCCCTTCGGGCACCTTCTCCCCGTATAGAGACGGGGAGAAGGAGAGGGTCGCTGCCAATTGACTCTTCTGCCAAAGCGCGTAAAAGCCGGCAGCGAACGGGATCGTCTTCGATGCGCGGCCTTTTGATGGCTCTTCTTGCATTCGATGCCCCCAGCCACGATGCGGCGCATCGGGCGGGGCGGTTCGACGCGTCCGTCCGTTCCAGCAAAACTACGGCCAAAACCACCACCAAAACGGTGTGATTCCCTTGGCCTAACCACCCTCTCCCGGGTACGGCCGGGGGACGAAACCCGCATGAGGCCAGCGGGTTTTCTCCAACAAGCAAGCGGAGAGGGACAGGAGATATCAGATGAGTTTCAAGGTTGCGGTAGTCGGCGCCACGGGCAATGTGGGCCGCGAAATGCTCAATATTCTGGACGAGCGCGGCTTCCCGGTGAGCGAGGTCGTGGCACTGGCCTCGCGGCGCAGCCAGGGCACCGAAGTGTCCTTCGGCGACCGCACGCTGAAGGTCAAGGCACTCGACACCTATGATTTTTCCGACACCGACCTCTGCGTGATGTCGGCCGGCGGCAACGTCTCCAAGGAATGGTCGCCCAAGATCGGCAAGCAGGGCTGCGTCGTCATCGATAATTCGTCGGCCTTCCGCTACGATCCGGACGTGCCGCTGATCGTGCCGGAGGTGAACCCGGACGCGGTCTCCCTGTTCTCGCGCAAGAACATCATAGCCAACCCGAACTGTTCGACCGCGCAGCTGGTCGTGGCGCTGAAGCCGCTGCATGACGTCGCCACCATCAAGCGCGTCGTCGTCGCCACCTATCAGTCGGTGTCGGGTGCCGGCAAGGAAGGCATGGACGAGCTCTTCACCCAGACCCGCGCGGTGTTCGTCGCCGACCAGGTCGACGTCAAGAAGTTCACCAAGCGCATCGCCTTCAACGTCATTCCGCATATCGACGTCTTCCTCGACGACGGCTTCACCAAGGAAGAGTGGAAGATGGTCGCCGAGACCAAGAAGATGCTCGACCCCAAGATCAAGCTGACGGCGACCTGCGTGCGCGTGCCGGTGTTCATCGGTCATTCGGAAGCGGTCAACATCGAGTTCGAGAAGCCGATCACGGCCGACGAGGCGCGCGAGATCCTGCGCGAGGCGCCCGGATGCCAGGTGCTCGATAAGCGCGAGAATGGCGGCTACATCACCCCGCTCGAATCGGCCGGCGAGGACGCCACCTTCATCTCGCGCATCCGCGAGGATTCCACCGTCGACAACGGGCTGTCGATGTGGGTCGTTTCCGACAATCTGCGCAAGGGCGCGGCGCTGAACGCCGTGCAGATCGCCGAGCTTTTGGTCGAGCGCGGCCTGATCCAGCCGAAGAAGAAGGCGGCTTAGTTCTCGCTCACGGGCCGTATCGCCGCTTCGCGGCTGGCCCTCCGCGGGGGCGCCGGACGACCGGCGGCCCCGCGGTCGCGGGCTCGGCCTTTGGCCGAGTCGCCTTTCCCTTCTCCCCGTTCAACGGGGAGAAGGTGCCCGAAGGGCGGATGAGGGGCAGCGCCAGCATGTCCAGTTTTCCTGAAGTCTTGCTACGCCCGGCCAGAAGTTCCGACGCGGCTGCCATCGCGACCATAATGCGCGCGTCGCTCGATGCCTTCGCCTGGATGCCCGTCCTGCATACGCCGGAGGAAGACCTGTTCTTCATCCGCGACATCCTGCTGCCCAATCAGCAGGTCACGGTTGCCGAAAACGACGGCCGCATCGTCGGCTTCGTTGCCGTCAATGGCGATTGGGTCGAGCAGCTCTATCTCGATCCGGCCTGGTCAGGACAAGGCATCGGCAGCCGGCTGCTCGCCCAGGCCATCGCCGGCATGTCTCTGGTCAAGCTTCACTGCTTCCAGGCCAACACCGGCGCGCGACGGTTCTACGAACGCCATGGTTTTCGCGCCGAAGCCTTCGGCGACGGCTCGACCAATGAGGAAGGCCTGCCGGATGTTCTTTACGTGCTCAGGCGCTGAAGTCAGCCACCGTTTTCCGCCGCCAGCTGCTGCAGGATGCCGAGCACTTCCTCCGCCCGCTCGGCCGGCACGAACAGATGGTCGTGGTAGAAGGCCGAGACCGGATTGACGCCCATGCCGGCCGCCGCGAGCCGCTTGGTGATGGCGGCGAGGAAGCCGACGGCTTCCAGCGAGGAGTGGATGTCGAGCGTGATCATCCGGCAGCGGAACGTGCCGGCGAGGCCGGCCGCCTTCGCCTGGCTTTCGGCCAGGATCAGCGTCGTGCCCTCGCGCTCGACGAAGCGCATGACCGGCTCTACGCCCTTCGGCAAGGCTGCGCCGGGCGGCAAGGTCGCGAAGACATAGACTTCCGGGCAAAGCAGCGGCGTCATCGATGCCAGCAGCTTTTGCAGGTCCGTCTCGCCGCTCATGTCTCCTCCCCTTCGCGTGATGTTCCGCGACGTTCTCGACAGTCCTGCTCGAAACGTCAACGGTCCGGCGCCTGGACGACATGGCGATGTCGCTGGCGGCTGAGCCGCAAACCCGTTATCGCCGTAGAGACATAACGGCTCGCAAAGGTTCACCCGATGATCGTCCGCCCGCGCCCGACATTCCTGCAGCTGTTCTTCATCATGCGCGGCTCGGTGGTGCCGCGCATCCTGCCTCAGATTTTCGGCTTCGCCCTCTATTCGACGATCATCCTGCTGCTCGCGCGGCACTTCCAGCTCGATCTCAGCGCCTTCAGCATCGCGCCTTTCGGGCTCGTAGGCGTGACGCTGTCGATCTACCTGTCGTTCCGCAACAACGCCGCCTATGACCGCTGGTGGGAGGCGCGCAAGCTCTGGGGCGCGCTGGTTTTCGAGATCCGCAATCTGGCGCGCGCCACCACCGGCCTGATCGGCGACCGCGCCGAGCAGCGCGCGCTTCTAATGGAAGCGCTTGCCTTCTGCCATCTCCTGCGCGGGCAATTGCGCCTGATCGACAGCACAAAGGACGCGCGCACTTTCATCGGCGACGAGGTCGACACGGCCGCCGCCCGCACCAACCCGGCCGACGACATGGTCCGCCGCATGGGCCGGCGCGCCAATGCGCGGCGCGAGGCAGGCGCGCTCGATCCGATCGGCTTCCGCATCCTCGATGAAAGGCTGGCCGCGATCGCCGCCATCCAGGCCGGCTGCGAGCGGATCGCCGGCACGCCCTTGCCCTTCGCCTATACGCTCCTGGTGCACCGCACGGCCTATGTCGTCTGCCTGCTCCTGCCGATCGGCCTGATCTCGACCACGGGCTGGGCGACGCCCCTGTTCACGGCGCTGATCGCCTACACCTTCTTCGGCCTCGACGCGCTGTCGGAAGAGCTCGAGGACCCGTTCGGCATCGAGGCCAACGACCTCGCGCTGGACGGGCTCTGCCGCGTTTGCGAGATCTCCGTGTTCGAGGCGCTGGACGAAACGCCGCCGAAGATGATCGCGGCCGATAAATTTTACTTCTCGTAACCACAGGCGCCCGAGGATGACGAAGGCGTGTAGGATCGCGGCATGTTCCTCCGTCCTTGGATCGAACCCGGCAAACAGCCGGCATTCGAAACCGTCAGGAGGGAACATCCATGAGCCTTTCCGAAGCCGTGCCTGTCTCGAACGGCGCCTTGTGGACGGGGCGCGCGCTCAGCGCCGTCGTCGTGCTGTTCATGATCTTCGATGGCGTCATCAAGCTGCCGCCGCTGGATATCGTCACCCGGACGATGACCGAACTCGGCTGGCCGGCGGACGCCAATGTCGCGCGCCTGATCGGGGCCGTCGGGCTGATCTCGACCGCGCTTTATGCCATCCCGCGCACCTCGGTGCTCGGCGCCATCCTGCTTACCGCCTATATGGGCGGCGCGATTTCGACCCATGTGCGGATCGGTAACCCGCTGTTCTCGCACACGCTGTTCGGCGTCTATCTCGGCATTATCCTGTGGGGCGGGCTCTATCTGCGCGACGCGAGGGTGCGCGCGTTGATTCCGTTCTCACGATAGGGGGAGAAAATGCTCACCAACATCTAGCCGTCGCCATCGCCGCCGTGCTCGTCTATGCCGCGACACGGCCGAACGACTTCGTCGTCTCACGCTCGGCCGGCATCAAGGCGCCGGCCGAGGCGATCTTCCCACTGATCAACGATTTCCGGCGCTGGCAGGAATGGTCGCCCTTCGAAAAACTCGACCCTGGGATGCAGCGCACGCTGTCCGGCGCCGACAGCGGCAAGGGCGCGGTCTATGCCTGGGAAGGCAATTCCAAGGCCGGCAAGGGCCGCATGGAGATCACAAATTCGGTGCCGTCGTCGCAGGTCGCGCTCAAGCTCGATTTCGAAAAGCCGTTCCGAGCCAACAATACGGTCGACTTCTGGCTCTCGCCGACCGGCGAGTTCACCACGGTCACCTGGGCAATGCGCGGCGCAAGGCCCTTCATCGTCAAGCTGATGGGCCTGTTCATGAATTTCGATGCGCTGATCGGCAGGGATTTCGAGGCCGGGCTCGACAATCTGAGGCGCCTCGCCGAGCGCTGAAAGCCTGTTTATTTCAATCACCTGACGGCAGTTGCTGCGTCATTGACCGCCCCAAGCCGGCCAATCTTCGTTGTTCCAGGGATCAAATTAGCCGTCTGCGAGTTTAGAGCATGGCGGCGAGGACGGCGCTTGAGAGAGGAACAGCAATGAAGAAAGCAATTACCATCCTGGTGCTGACGGTGGCCCTTGGCGCCTGCTCGCAAACGGAAAAGGGCGCGGCGGTCGGCGGCTTGGGCGGCGCGGCGGTCGGTGCGGCCGTCGCCAATGACCCGGTCGAGGGCGCAGTGGTCGGCGGCGCGGTCGGCGCAGTGGCCGGCGCGCTGATCGGCCATGCCAGCGAAAGCGGCAAGTGCCGCTATCGCGACCGCTCTGGCCGCGTTTACATCGCAAGATGCCCGTCGGGATATTGAGGCGGCAAGCCGACAAAGAAAAACGGCGGGCCTGGGCCCGCCGTTTTTTGTAAACGAAAGCCGTGATTACTCGGCGCTGGCGGCTTCAGCCTCGGCCGGCGCCGCGGTCGCAGCGGCAGCCGCCGCAGCGGCGTCTTCCTGCGCCTTCTTCAACAGGGCGGCGCGTTCCTGCGCCTTCTTGCCGGGCAGGGCCTTGGTCGGGTTCGAGCGGGCTTCGCGCTTGGCGATGCCGGCTTCGTCGAGGAAGCGCAGCACACGGTCGGTCGGCTGGGCGCCGTGCGACAGCCAGTGCTTGACGCGGTCGGCGTCGACCTTGACGCGCTCGGCGTCCTTCGGCAACAGCGGGTTCCAGGAACCCAGGGCCTCGATGAAACGGCCGTCGCGCGGCGAACGGGCGTCCGCAACGACGACGTGGTAGTAAGGACGCTTCTTCGAGCCCGCACGGGCCAGTCTGATCTTCAGTGCCATTCTTTATCTCCTAAAAGCTCTGATTTCGTTTGATGTTGTGGCTTCGGCTGATGCTGTTAGCCGGCTTTGGCAGCGCCGTTGTTGGCGGCGATCTGTTCGTGATGCCGGATGACTTCACGGACGACGAAGTTCAGGAACTTCTCCGCGAAATCCGGATCGAGGTTCGCATCCTTCGCCAGCTGGCGAAGGCGGGCGATCTGCTGCTGCTCGCGCGCCGGATCGGCGGGCGGCAGGCCATGCTCGGCCTTGAGCACGCCGACCGCCTTGGTGCAGCGGAAGCGCTCGGCCAGCATATGGATGAGGGCGGCGTCGATGTTGTCGATCGAAGCGCGGTAGCCGGCCAGGATGGCGCGTGCGTCGGCCATGTCTTTCTCCTCGTTCATCGCCCCCTCACTTCTTCTTGCCGAGGCCAGGGAGCCCGCCGCCGCCCAGACCGGGAAGACCCGGAAGCTTCATACCGCCGGGCAGGCCCGGCAGTCCGCCACCGCCGGGAAGTCCACCGGGCAAGCCGCCCGGCAGGCCCTTGCCGAGACCGGCGGCTTGCGCCTGCTTCTGCAGGGCCTCGAGCTGCTTGGGATCCATCTTCGACAGGTCGGGCATGCCGCCGCCCGGCATCATGCCGCCAAGGCCCATCTTCGAGGCAAGGCCGCCCATCATGCCGCGCATGAGGCCGCCGCCTTTGCCCTTGCCGCCCATCGCCTTCATCATGTCGGCCATGCCGCGATGCATCTTCAAGAGCTTGTTGATCTCGGCAGCATCGGTGCCGGAGCCAGCGGCGATGCGCTTCTTGCGCGAGTGCTTCAGGATGTCGGGGTTCGCGCGCTCGGCCTTGGTCATCGAGGAGATGATGGCGAGCTGGCGGCGGAACATCTTGTCGTCGAAGCCGGCGGCGGCGAGCTGGTCCTTCATCTTGCCCATGCCGGGCATCATGCCCATGATGCCGCCCATGCCGCCCATCTTCGACATCTGCTGAAGCTGCTGGGCAAGGTCGTTCAGGTCGAACTTGCCCGACTGCATCTTCTTCGCCATCGCCGCCGCCTGCTCGGCGTCGATGGTCTCGGCAGCCTTCTCGACCAGGCTGACAATGTCGCCCATGCCGAGGATGCGGTCGGCGATGCGCTTGGGGTGGAATTCCTCCAGCCCGTCCATCTTCTCGCCGGTGCCGATGAGCTTGATCGGCTTGCCGGTGACGGCGCGCATCGAAAGCGCCGCACCACCGCGGCCGTCGCCGTCCATGCGGGTGAGCACCAGGCCGGTGATGCCGACGCGCTCGTCGAAGCTTTTCGCCAAGTTCACGGCATCCTGGCCGGTCAGCGAGTCGGCGACCAGCAGGATTTCGTGCGGGCTCGACACCTTCTTGATGTCGGCCATCTCGACCATCAGCGGCTCGTCGATATGGGTACGGCCGGCGGTGTCGAGGATGACCACGTCATGGCCGCCGAGCCTGGCGGCCTGCACGGCGCGCCTGGCGATGTCGACCGGGCTCTGGCCGGCGATGATCGGCAGGGTCGCGACCTTGGTCTGCTCGCCAAGCTGGCGCAGCTGCTCTTGCGCGGCAGGCCGCCGCGTGTCGAGCGAGGCCATCAGGACCTTCTTGTTCTGCCGCTCGGTCAGCCGCTTGGCGATCTTGGCCGAGGTGGTCGTCTTGCCGGAGCCCTGCAGGCCGACCATCATGACGACGACGGGCGCCGGCGCGTTGAGATCGATGGCGACGCCTTCGGCGCCGAGCATCTCGACCAGCTCGTCATGGACGATCTTGACGACCATCTGTCCGGGCTTGATCGACTTCAGCACCGCGGCGCCGACCGCCTTCTCACGCACCTTGTCGGTGAAGGAGCGAACCACTTCCAGCGCGACATCGGCCTCGAGCAGCGCGCGGCGCACCTCGCGAAGTGCCGCCGAGACATCCGCCTCGGATAGCGCGCCGCGGCCGGTCAGGCCGTTCAGGATGGAGCCAAGACGCTCCTGGAGGGATTCAAACATCTGCGGTCCTTGATCTCGGTGGGTTCGACCGAGAGGTAGTGCGTTCGCACCGGGTCGCCAAGCAAAAGCGCAAAGCCAAAAAGCACCCGGGGGCGCATCGCGCTGCCGGGTGTTGGCCTCCGGGATCTCTTTACAGCACTGGCCTCAAAGAGGCTTCGGCGTCCTGGTCGGCTTTCGCGAAAGGTTACTCGTCGCGGAATTCGAGGCGTCTAGAACAGGAAATCGGCCGTGGAGTCAAGGCTTGGGCCCAAACCTAGGCCAAAACGCCGCGATTTGGGGATCGCTCAGCCCAGGCTTTGCGTGCTCGTCCCGACCCGGAGCGGCGAGCGCCGGTGTAAAAGCAAAAGCATCGTCAGAAGCGTGCTGACGACGCCGATCGCGGCGATGAGCACTGCGTCCAGATTGCTCCAGCCTGGACCTTCGAGCGGCTTGGCGTTGAGCAGAGCGAAGCCATTATAGCCTTCCTGATGCGAGATCAGCAGGAAACCGGTGAGATTGTTGCCGAGATGAGCGCCGAAACCGGCGCCCAGATTGCCGGTGACATAGACGAGCAGCGTCAGCAGCAGCGCAAAGGTGCCGATCGAGATGAAGACACTGGCATTGATGGCCAGCGTCGAGGCCGAGTTCCAGTGCAGCGACGTGAACAGCAGGCCCGGCAGCACCGCCCAGACCAGCGGGCTCCTGAAGCGACAGGCGAGGCCGCGCAGCAGATAGCCGCGAAACAGCATTTCCTCCGACGAGGTCTGCAGGAAAGCGAGCAGCACGATCGGAACAAGGAAGAGCAGCCAGGACGACAACGCGATCGGTCCGCGCGCGATCTCCGGCTGCAGCCCATAGAGCAGTACCTCCGAAAACAGCGAGGTGATCAGCACCGCGACCAGGCCCTTGAGGAAATCCGAGCCGGCGATGCGGCGGGTGACGCCGAAGAGGGCGGACAGCGGCTCGCCATGCAGGAAGCGCATCGCCACCCAGAGGCCGATCCAGATGCCGGCGAAGGAGGTCAGGGCGCTCAAGATTCCGACGGGCGATGCCAGGAAATCCTGCATGTACTGTCCGGTCGACGGTCCGGGAAGGCGCCAGACGATATAGACATAGGTGCCGGCAAACAGCACGAGAGCCGTCATCGCCATCCAGAAGGCGACGACGATTGCCGTGCCGAAGAACAGGCGCGGCAAATTGGTCTTTTCGTTCGGCGAGCGGCGATAGCCCTCGAAGGCGGCATTCTCGATCGTCACGCGGCTCCCCTGCCGGAGGCTTAGGCTGAATGAAATAGGAGATCGGTGGTTACCGCGCGATTACCGCCACGGGGGTTGCCGTATGCCGAGTGAAAAACGGCCGCCATCGCTGGCGGCCGCTCTTCTCACGACGATAAAGCCCGATCAGCGCATCACATAGACGATGCGCCGCGTGCCGGGGTCGACCAGCGCCGGCTGGTTGTTCACATAGACGTAACGATACCGATAATCGGGGATCTCGCGCAGCTCGACCGTGTCGGGCAGCGTGGCGCCGGTCACCACCTCGCCTTCGAGATAGACCGGATCGACCCGGTGCGTCGTGACATAGGTGCCGACCTCGGCCGGCGGTCTGCCGATCGACTCGATGGCGTCGTCGCTCGAAACGATGGCGCCGGTGTAGCTGCCCGTAGTGTAGAGATCATCGGTCGGCGGCGCCACCACGGCGATATCGGCGTCGGCCGGGCGGCGGGTCACGACGACGCGGCTGCCGCCGAAATCGCCCGTCACATAGTCGGAATAGACCCAGCCCTTGCCGCCGGCTTCGGCGATCGTGCACCATTTGCTGCCTTGGATGCAGCCATTGAGCGTGGCCGACTGGCCGGCGGCCAGCACGCCGATGACAGGATATTGCGGACCGGGGCCGGCGCGAACGTTCAGATCCGTCACCGCCTGGACGGGGGTATCGGCGAAAGCGGCGCCCGAGACAGTGAGCAGCGCACCGGCCAGCGCCGGAAACAAGACGCGTTTCATGGTTTTTCTCTCCGTTTTCAACGCTCCCTCGGGCTTGGAAACGAGACAGAGGCTTATGCGTTCCGGCTAAAGTCCTTTTTCGCCCGCTCACGAATTGTTCCCCGGTTTTTCGCCGGTCCGGTCAAAGGCGCGCGAGCAGGCTTGAGCCTCTCCAGGCTCCCGACGACATTCCCGGGCATTTCGCCGCGTATGAAGAACGGGCAAAGGGCCGGGCGCTCGAAGCGCTTTGCGCCGCAAAACCGTGGAACCGGCGCCCAAGAGCCACGACAGTCCGCGTTCTCCATGCGGCAAGCACGCCACACCTGCCCCTAGATCGTCGGCAAATTGCCCTTCTTTCGCCCGTGTCGGATGCCACGTCCCCCGCGGGGGCGGTGACAACCCGGCGTTTCGCTGGCAAATTCGCAACCGGGACGTGATTCAAGGCAACCAGGAGAAGGACATGGCATTTTTTGCCAAAGGAAGGATTTTCGCGGCCGCCGCGGCGGTGGTGGCGATGCTTGGGCTGGCGACGGGGGCCGAGGCCGCGGCCAGCTGCGGCAAGACCGGCGCCGGCTTCGACGCCTGGAAGCAGGACTTTGCCGCCGAGGCCAAAGCCAACGGCGTCGGCCAAAGGGGACTTTCGGCGCTGGCCGGGGCAACCTACGCGACAAGGACGATCGCCGCCGACCGGGCCATCCATAAGGCGTTCAGCGGCTCGGTGGAGGCGTTCATGAAACGCCGCGGCGCGTCCGCCATCATCTCGAGAGGCCGCGCGCTGAAGAAGGCGAATGCGGCGATGTTCGCCGATATCGAGCGGACGTATGGCGTGCCGCCGGGCGTGCTGCTCGCCATCTGGGGCATGGAAACCGGCTTCGGCGCCTCGATGGGCAACCAGAACACGATCTCGGCCATCCTGACCCTCGCCTATGACTGCCGCCGTCCCGAGTACTTTACCCCGCATGCCATCGCGGCGCTGAAGCTCGTCGATCGCGGCGCGCTGAGCGCCTCCTCGGTCGGCGCCATGCATGGCGAGATCGGCCACACGCAGTTCCTGCCCGGAAACGTGCTGAAATACGGCGTCGGCAGCGGCAATTTGCGCGACCGCAACACGGCCCTGGCCTCCACCGCCAACTATCTCAAGGCGCATGGCTGGCAGGCCGGCGCAAGCTACGAGGCCAATATGGGCGCCATCGCCGGCTGGAACTCAGCCAGCGTCTACCAGCAGGCTATCGCCCGCATCGCCGAGGCGATCGACGCGGACTGAGCGAATTTGCATTCACTGCAACAACCAGCCCGGCCAGTGTCGGGCTGTTTGTGGGAACTGGAGTTAATCCGGACCGGCCCTCTCAATAATGGGCGTAGCCGCTCAACGGGCATTTCTGGGAAATGGGGACCTGGAAGGTGCCGTCAATTCCAGTGCAATTGCGGTACTTGGTCGACCGTGGCGCTGAGGCCGGTTTCGAACTGCGCCTGGTGTCTGCTTTTGTCGGCTGGTCGCCATGCGCATAGCCACTGAACGGACATCTCTGGGAAATCGGAACCTGGAATGCACCGTCAATGCCAGTGCAGTTGCGGTACCTGGACGACTGCGGCGCTGGGGCTCGCGTGACTGCAGCTGCCCTTGGCTTGCCCTTGATCACACTCCAGATTTCCGTCGGCTGGTTGAACTGAATGGCATTTAAGTCCGAGAAGCTGATGCGTCCGGTTCGCACGCCTTCGAAAATGCGCTGACAAAAAAGCGCTGGCATGCGGTCCAATGACACGCCCATGAATGACGCGAGCTGATGCTTGACCGTGAGATCCCAGACACGAGCCGAGGCAACACATTTGGCCATGTTTGGTTCTGAGGGCTTGCTGCCCGCAATGGCCACCTGACATGCGATTGAGATTACTGCTGCGGTCAGCAGCAAAATAATTCGATTCTTCAAATCCACCCCCCTGTCCCGCGAGCAAAGTAGCCCATATCGCGAGCAGGTCAATAGTATGAGGGCGGTACCAATACCTCTTATATTAGCGTACAAAAATAAAACCCGGCGTTTCCGCCGGGTCATCCGATGGCAGCTGTATCGGCAAAATATCAGTGTTTACGATTGCGCGCCGCAAGCGTCCTCAGCCTCAGGCCATTGAGCCGGATAAACCCTTCGGCGTCCTTCTGGTCGTAGGCGCCGCGGTCGTCCTCGAAGGTGACCAGCGCGTCGGAGTAAAGCGTCTTCTTCGACTTGCGGCCGGTGACGATGACATTGCCCTTGTAGAGCTTCAGCCGCACCGTTCCCTCGACGTCTTCCTGGCTCTTGTCGATCATCGCCTGCAGCATCACGCGCTCGGGCGCGAACCAGAAGCCGTTATAGATGAGCTCGGCATAGCGCGGCATGAACTCGTCCTTGAGGTGCGCAGCGCCCCGGTCGAGCGTGATCGATTCGATGGCGCGATGCGCGGCGATCAGTATGGTGCCGCCGGGGGTCTCGTATACGCCGCGCGACTTCATGCCGACAAAGCGGTTCTCGACCAGGTCGAGGCGGCCGATGCCGTTGTCGCGGCCGAGGTCGTTCAGCGCCGCCAGCATATTGGCCGGGGACAGCTTCTTGCCGTTGAGCGCGACCGGATCGCCCTTCAGGAATTCGATCTCGATCTCGGTGACCACATCAGGCGCGTCCATCGGCGAAACGGTGCGCTGATGCACGAATTCCGGCGGCTCGCTCCACGGGTCCTCCAGCACCTTGCCCTCGGAGGAGGAGTGCAGAAGGTTGGCGTCGACCGAGAAGGGTGCCTCGCCGCGCTTGTCCTTCGGCACCGGGATCTGGTGCTGCTCGGCGAAGTTGAGAAGGTCGGTGCGCGACTTGAACGACCAGTCGCGCCACGGCGCGATGACCTTGATGTCCGGGTTGAGCGCGTAAGCCGACAATTCGAAGCGGACCTGGTCATTGCCCTTGCCGGTGGCACCGTGCGCGATGGCGTCGGCGCCGGTCTCCTTGGCGATCTCGACCAGGTGCTTCGAGATCAGCGGCCGGGCGATCGAGGTGCCGAGCAGATAGGTGCCTTCATAGACGGCGTTGGCGCGGAACATCGGGAAGACGAAGTCGGCGACGAATTCCTCGCGCACGTCGACGATGCGGATGTCCTTGATGCCCATCATCTCGGCCTTGCGGCGCGCCGGCTCCAGCTCGCCGCCCTGGCCTAGATCGGCGGTGAAGGTGACGACCTCGGCGCCGAGCTCGGTCTGCAGCCACTTCAGGATGATGGAGGTGTCGAGGCCGCCGGAATAGGCGAGCACGACTTTCTTGACGTTCTTGGTCTTGGACATTTTTGGCGGTTCCGCGGGAAAAGAGCTTCGCGGGCGAGGTATCACGGCCTTTCCGGGCGGCGCAAGAGACGAAGCTGCGCCTCGCCATAGCACAGGCTGGGCCAGATGTTTGCTCCGGCAGGGGCTGGCGAGGGAAAAAACGCCGCGCTATAGGCAGTGCGATCCAGTCCGAGGCGACCCCCCCCCCATGTCCTTCATTCCCGACACTTCGACGCTCATCCAGTTCGCCATCGCCACCGTCATCCTGGCGATCACGCCGGGGCCGGACATGACGCTGTTCGTCTCGCGCACGCTGAGCCAGGGCCGCGCCACCGGCTTCGCCTCGATGGCCGGCGCGCTCTGCGGCACGCTCATCCACACCACGCTGGTGGTGGTCGGCATCTCGGCGCTGATCGTCGCCTCGCCGATGGCCTTCTTCGCCTTGAAGATCTTCGGCGCCGGCTATCTGGTGTTCCTGGCCTGGCAGGCGGTCGCCAAGGGCTCGGCCTTCTCGCCGGAAAAGAGGACGGGACCGCAAGTCTCCTTGTTCCGCAGCTGGGCGGCCGGGCTCGGCGTCAACCTGCTCAACCCGAAGATCATCCTGTTCTTCATGACCTTCCTGCCGCAATTCGTCTCCGCGCACGATCCGAACGCATCCGGAAAACTGTTCTTTCTCGGCATGATGTTCATCGTGCTGTCGATCCCGGTGACGGCGCCGATGGTGCTGGCGGCGGAAAAGTTCTCGGCGGCGATGAAGGCAAGCCCGCGTGTCACGCGCGTGGTCGATTACCTGTTCGGCGGCGTGTTCTCGGCTTTCGCGCTGAAGATCCTGACCGCGCAGGCGAGATAGGCTCACGCGGAGGTCAGGATTCCAGATCGGGCAGCGCCTCGCGGCGCCAGCTCCCGGCCCAGCGGCCGGCGGAGAGCCAGTAGAAGATGCCGCCGACCATGCCGCAGCCGATCACGGCCAATCTGGCGTTGGTCGCGGTGACATCGAAATTGGCGTCGCCCACGCTATGGACGAAGCCGAGAAAGACGACGGCGATGACGGCGCCGCCAAGCGCGTAGAACAGCCAGTCGCGCCGGCCGAGCACTTCGGCGATCAAAATGACGACCGCCGCCGGCATGAAGGCGAAATAGGCGACGAACAGCGCCACGAAAGGCACCGAGAAATAAAGCGAGGCGGTCGCCGTCGGCTCGGGATCGGCGGGCGTGTAGCCGAGATGCGCCAGGACCAGGATGTTGAGGAAGGCGCTCGCCGCCAGCGAGGCGACGACATAGCCGACCAGGATGACGGCAAAGCGGATGAGATAGGCGACGATGCGCCTCACGCCTCGCCGTGTCCCGCGATCATCATGGCTTCCAGCGCCAGGCGGTCCACCTTGCGCATGCGTTCCGATTCCGATTTCAGCTGGCCGCAGGCGGCGAGGATGTCGCGGCCCCGCGGCGTGCGGATCGGCGAGGCGTAGCCGGCATTGTTTATGTAGTCGGCAAACTTCTCGATCGTCTCCCAGTCCGAGCACTGGTAGTTGGTGCCGGGCCACGGGTTGAACGGGATCAAATTGATCTTGGCCGGAATGCCCTTCAAGAGCTTAACCAGCGCCTTGGCGTCTTCCAAGGAATCGTTGACGTCCTTCAGCATCACATATTCGAAGGTGATGCGCTTGGCGTTGGAGAGGCCCGGATAGGCCTTGCAGGCGGCGATCAGCTCCTTCAACGGGAACTTCTTGTTGATCGGCACCAGCAGGTCGCGCAGGTCGTCATTGGTGGCATGCAGCGAGATCGCCAGCATGACGCCGATCTCCTCGCCGGTGCGGGCGATCTCCGGCACCACGCCCGAGGTCGATAGCGTGATGCGGCGCTTCGACAGGGAAAGTCCGTCGCCGTCGGAAGCGATCAGCAGCGCCTTCTTCACCGCCTCGAAATTATAGAGCGGCTCGCCCATGCCCATCATGACGATGTTGGAAACCTTGCGGCCCTCGGCCGGCACGATGGCGCCGTCCGGCGTGTCGCGGTCGGGGAAATCGCCCAGCCGGTCGCGCGCGGTGAGCAGCTGCGCCAGGATCTCTTCCGTCGTCAGATTGCGCACCAGCTTCTGCGTACCGGTGTGGCAGAAGGAGCAGGTCAGCGTGCAGCCGACCTGCGAGGAGATGCAGAGCGTGCCGCGGCCTTCCTCGGGAATGTAGACGGTCTCGATCTCGACGGGACGGCCGGCGCCGCGCGGCGGAAAGCGGAACAGCCATTTGCGCGTGCCGTCGGAGGAGATCTGCTCCTCGACGATCTCCGGCCGCGCGACGGTGAAATGCTTGTCGAGCGCGGCGCGCAATTCCTTGGAGATGTTGAACATATGCGCGAAGTCGGAGACACCGCGCACATACATCCAGTGCCAGAGCTGCTGGGCGCGCATCCTGGCCTGGCGCTCCGGCACGATGCCGGCGGCAACCAGAGCCTCGCCGAGCTCGGCACGGGTCAGGCCGATCAGCGACGGCTTCTCGGCCGGTGCTGCGCGGCGCAAGGCGTCACGGGCGCCTTCGGCGGTAAGATCAAGCGAAACGGTCATGGTGGCGCCAATATAAGCGATTTGCGGCCGATTTCAGCACCGGCCCGCATGGGAAGCGCGGCGCATAGCACAGCTCGGCGCCGGAGTCATGCGCCGGCCTTTCCTTCTCACACAAGGGAGAAGGGGAGCTGCGACTGGCAACGGCCTTACCCTTGAGTATCCGTCCGCCGGCGATGGCCGCTGACCTGCTGGCCGTCTTCCGGATGCAGGAAGAAGAATCCCGGGATAGCAAGCAGCGGGATGACCGCCGTCAGCAGGAACGCCCAATGGAACTGACCCGCCGTCGGCGCATGGACCTCACCGGAGACGAGGCCCAGCACCATGGCGGCGATCGAGACGCCGAGCGAGACGCTGAGTTGCTGCAGAACGCCGCCCAGGCTGGTGGCGCGGCTGAGCTTCTCGGCCGGCAGGTCGGCATAGGAGAGCGTGTTGGACGACATGAACTGCGCCGAACGGACGATGCCGAAGAAAAAGACGTAGCAGCCGATCAGCCAATGCGGGGTGTCGGCATCGAGCAGGGCAAAGCCCGCCACGGCAACAGAGCCGACCACCGCACTGCCGCTCAGCACGGCCTTGAAGCCGAAGCGCCGCAGGAAGAACGACAGCAGCGGCCGCATCAGAAGCGCGCCGAAGCTGCCGACGAAGGTCAGCGAGCCGGACGTGACCGGGCTCATGCCGAAGCCGACCTGCAGCATCAGCGGCAACAGGAACGGCGCGCCGTTGAGGCCGATGCGGCACAGCCCCCCGGCCAGCGTGCCGACCCAGAAGGAGCGGAAGCGGAACAGCGTGAGATCGACCGCAGGTGCTTCGACGCGGCACGCATAGCGGCCGAAGGCGAAGAGCAGCAGGACCGATGCGGCCAAGACCAGCACGGTCGCCAGCGGCGAAATGACTGGCCTGCCGATATTCTCCAGGCCGAACTGCAGGAGTGCTGCGCCGGCGCCCACCATGAGGAAGCCGGCGAAGTCGAAAGGCTGAAGCTCCCCGCCATGGAAATCGTCGACGAAGCGCAGGGCGGCGAAAATGCCGATGAGGCCGAACGGCACGTTGACGTAGAAGATCCAGCGCCAGGAGGCATAGGTGGTCAAAAGGCCGCCGAGCAGCGGCCCGATGACGGGACCGATGATCGCCGGCAAGGTCATGTAGGTCATGGCGGTGATCAGCCCGCTGCGCGGAAAGGAGCGCAGCAGGATCAGCCGCCCGACCGGCGTCATCATGGCGCCGCCCAGCCCCTGCAGCGCGCGCATGGCAAGCAACATGCCGATGCTGTCCGCCACGCCGCACAGGACCGAGCCGAGGGTGAAGGTGAAGAGCGCCAGGGCGAAGATCTTGCGGGCGCCGAACCGGTCGGCGAACCAGCCGCTGACCGGAATGAACACGGCCAAGGTCAGGATGTAAGTGGCGATCGCCAAATTGAGGCGGACCGGGGTGGTGTCGAGGCTTTGCGCGATTGCCGGGATAGCGGTGGTGAGGATGGTGGAATCGAGCTGTTCCATCAGGAAGGCGATGGCGACGATCGCCGGGATGATCAGCTTCAGCCGCGGGTCGCGTTCTGTCGCAAAGAGTTGCTGTTCCAATTGTCCGCCAGTTCCGTCGCGCAGGAAGCGGTGGCCCGGTGCGAGCCGTCCGCGCTCAAGCCGGCGTCGATGTCATGCGGCCCAGCCGGCCCACCGCACCGGACTGCTTTATGTCCCGAGCCATGCGAAGCGGTAGCTATCGACTGGCACAGAGGTCAATAAATTTTGACCTTGGCCTGTGGCTGAACGTGACCGGCTGCCGCCATCTTCGGCTGAAAAATCGATCACATATTCGTGTTGGCGTAACCAATCGAAGCGCATCCGCGAACCGGAAGAGGGCGACCATGCCCCTCAACAATGGGAGTTTCAGATGCACTCGATCAAGCTCGCACTCGTTGCCGGCCTCGCCGGTCTTTGCGCCTCGCAAGCCTTTGCCGAAGATACGATGGGCGCCATGACGATGATGAAGGGCGGGCAAGTCACCGCGATCATGCCGGACGGTCACATGGGCACCATGATGCCGGACGCCAAGATGAGCGCCGAAATGATGAAGATGGCGAAACCGATCAAGCATTGCATGATGATAATCACCGACGCCAAGGGCAAAGCCTACATGATCGATACGTCGACCAAGAAGGCCCAGGCCGAGTGTGAGAAAATGGCGATGTGACCTCGCCGAGCCTGCGTGCGGACCTCCCCGCCGGCCGGTATGCCGGCGGGGAGTTCGCCATCCGGCCGCATGTCCTTGAGCAGCGTTCCTCGACTTTGCTGGCATAGCGCCCGCCCCGCCCTCGCAGGGTTGATCGGCCCGGCAAGTGTGCTAGGGCGGGCAACCATCGCGAGGACGGTCATGGCCGGCATATCCCGAAAATACCGTATGCTGCGGCGTTCACGCGCCATGTGGGTGTCGCGGCGCGTCTGGCAGCCGCGTCTCGTCTTCTGGGCCGGCGCCATCTCGATCGGCCTGATCAGCGTCCTGTTCGCCCTGCTCGCCGACCGGGCGCAGGCCCTGTTCCATGTCATGACCGGTGGTGACGGCGGCTGGCGCTTCTATCTGCCCCTGATCGTGACGCCGCTCGGGTTCGTGCTCTGCGCCTGGCTGGCGCATGCCTTCTTCCCGGGATCGCAAGGCAGCGGCATTCCGCAGGCGATCGCGGCGCGGCATCTGCGCGACGAGGACGACCGCAGCCGCATCCTGTCGCTCAGACTGGTGGTGGGCAAGATCGCGCTCACCATCGTCGGCCTCGCCTGCGGCGCCTCGATCGGCCGCGAGGGCCCGACGGTGCAGGTCGGCGCCTCGGTGATGCTGCAGGCGGCGCGCTGGGGCGGCATGGCGCAGGCGCGCGGGCTGATCCTGGCCGGTTCCGCCGCCGGCATCGCCGCCGCCTTCAACACGCCGCTCGCGGGCATCGTCTTCGCCATCGAGGAAATGGGCCGCGCCTATGAAGCGCGCACCAACGGGCTGGTGCTGACGGCGGTGATCCTGGCCGGCCTCGCCTCGCTCGGATTGCTCGGCAACTACACCTATTTCGGTATCGCCAAGGATACGGTCGCCTTCGCCGCCGACTGGCCGCTGGTGCTCGCCTGCGGCATCATCGGCGGCGGTGTCGGCGCGCTGTTCTCGCTCTCGGCGCTGAAAGTCATGCGCCGCATCCGACGCTGGAACGCGCTGCAGCCGCTGCCGCGCGCGCTGGTCGTGGCGGCCATCTGCGGGCTCGCCGTGGCGGTGATCGGCGTCGCGTCCGGCGGGCTGACATTCGGCACCGGCTACGTGCAGGCGCGCGGCGCGATCGAAGGCACGCCGCTGCCGGCCTTTTTCTTCGTCGAGAAATTCGCAGCCGGCCTCTTGTCGATGGTGTCGGGCATTCCGGGCGGCCTGTTCGCGCCGTCGCTGGCGGTGGGCGCCGGCCTCGGCAGCACGCTCGGCCTTGTCTTCGGCACGGCCACGGGGACCGCGGCGCTGCTGGGCATGGCCGGCTACTTCGCCGGCGTCGTGCAGGCGCCGATGACGGCCTTCGTCATCATCCTCGAAATGACCGGCAACCATGACAATGTGATCGCGCTGATGTGCGCGGCGATGCTGGGCTACGGAACGGCGAGGCTGATTTCCAACGAACCGCTCTACCATGCGCTGTCGCGCGTCTTCATCGCCGAGGCGATCCGGCGGCGCAGGGCCGAAACGAGCGACGCGGTCAGGGCGTAGAGATCGCCGTTGCGAAGCCGTATGACCGTCATGCGGGTGGTGAAGGGAATTCAAACGGTCCGACGCCGAGGCCGATCCGCCGCCCGTCCACGGTCCACAGATCGGCGGCGACGGGCTTCAGGATTGATCGGCTCATAGAGATCGAGAGCGGATTTGTCTGCGGAGGATTGCTGGGGCATGGCCACTCGCCGATAACTCGAAGCGCGATCCGGTCAGCCCCGAAACGGCCCGGCGCCTCCGAGGCATATGGCGCGCCTTCGCCAGGAGGGAAGCGCACGGCTCCGCAGCCACTCCGCGATGGACGACAGCGCCGTTTCGGTGCCGGGTCGAACGCCATGGACGCGCATCGCAATCGCCTGGTTTTAATGGGATATTGGCCCCGGGGGCCGGAGTCGGTTTGTTTCCTCTTTTGCGAAAACGGCCCGGCAACCCAAGCCGAGATGCCGGGCCGTAGGGAAACGCCCGCGCGCAGCGCTTCCCGTTCACCCTCCCGGGTCACCTGGGGGGTCGGTGACCCGCGGCAGCGTCTCGTTCGCGCAAGCGATCAGCGGAACGGTCGAAGCCCGGAGCCGCGCTTGCGACAGCCACAATTGGCGGTGCTTTCGTGACAGGCCCTTCATCGCGGTGCGAGCCGCCGAGGTGATCTCGAATGCTCCGCAGGCGGCACACTGGAATTCCACCTTGCGGGCCGTGACCTCGGCTGCCAGGGACATTCCGGCGCAGACCGGGCAAGTGGACGGATAATATCTTCTTTCGAATGACAGGACGCTCATCGCGTGAATCCATCTGACAGCGTGCGGCAGGGACAGGTTTTGAACTCCAGCATCGGGCGCATTCTTTCCCTTCTGCAACCGCAGCCGCGATCAACCTCTTATCTTCGGCGCAACGCTCCGGCGCGTGGCGACCTCGATCTGCTTTGCTTCCACCTCGAGCCGATCCGGCGCGGCTGACCCCATCAGCGCGTAGGCCGTGCCCCCGGACTGCCAATAAACCGTCGGCACGCGGCCGTCGGTGGCCGGCGTCGGGGGAACGGCGTCCTCGCCGTTCATCGGCGCGGCCACAAGTGTGATGCGCCCGACGCTCGGCGTGTCGGCCGTGACGACCAGGCTCTGCTGTCCGTTCCAGGGCTGCACCTGGACATCCTTGACGGCCCATGACGAGGGCAGCGTCGGCATGCTGACATTGACGGCGCCAACCAGTCGCTGGATCTTGTCCTGCTTGAGCTCGACGCCCTTTTCGGGACCCGCATTGAGCTGCGCGACACGCAGCGCATCCCGCGCCGCCAGGATGAAGGTTTGATCCGCCGTCTTGCCGCCCTGGCGAAGCGGCACGGTCAGCGAGTTGGCCGACCATCCGATCGCGACCAGCGCGACGGCGGCGACCTGAAGCCTGAGCATGGCGAACATCCGCCTGCGGCGAAGCGCCTGTTCCAGCTGTCTCGCCTTTTCGACGGTCGCGCCGGGCGGGAACAGCCGCCGCGGCTGGGAATCGCGCAGCGCATCCATGCGCTGCGCATGGGCGAACACCGCCGCCGCCAGTTCGGGCTCGCGGGCAAGCCGGCCTTGCAGCTCGGACCGCTGCGACGGCGACAGCTCGCCATCCAGCAAACGGCCGATATCCTGTTCGGAAACGCGATTATCGGACCACATCACGCCCTCCAATGATCCTCAAATGACGGGAAGCTTCGCTGTCCATATTTTCCATATTGTTCTTCAAGGCCGTGCGAGCCCGGCTGAGGCGGGACATCACGGTTCCCGTCGGCATGCCCAGCAGTTCGGCCGCCTCGACATAGGTGAAGCCCAGCACGCCGACGAGATGGAGTATTTCGGCCTGGTCGGTCGGCATCCGGGCAAGCGCCCTGCCTACCTTGGAGAGTTCGGCGCTGTGCTCCTGCGGCGGCGGCGAGGCCGCATCCGACATGCCGGCGATGGATGCAAGGCGCCGCCTGTCGGCAGCGGCCCGGCTGGCGCTTGTGAAGAAGGTGTTGCGGACAATCCTGATCAGCCAGGGCAGCAGCGGCCTGGAGGGGTCGTAGCTGCCGGCCATCGACAGCGCACGGGCGAGAGCTTCCTGCACCAAGTCATCGGCGTCGGAATCATTGCCGGTGAGCACTCTGCCGTAACGCCACAGATCCTCCAGATGCGGTATGACGTCGAATTTCGCTTTCATCCCATCTCATACCGCCCGTCTCGTGTTGCCCGTTTCAAGCTGGATTGGCGCGAGCCGGGCCTACCTTACCGCGCTGCCCAGCCGAAGCCGGCATGAAAGCGGCCCAGCGGTCAGGGACAGGGACAGACAACCGCTGGGCCGGATGGGAGCGTGCTTCCTCCCGACTGCAAGCCCTGAAAAACGCCAGCGCTTGCCGCTCCCTGTTTTCGACGCGGCCATGTACGCGACCACATATTTCAAAGAGCGTTCTCCCTCTTTTGTGCTATCTACCGGTCCCGGCCGGAAACTATTCCGCCCTAGTGTCAAATTTTTCCGGAAGCGTGGCTGCAGGCGAATTCCAGGCGAGAAGACGCCCGCGCAACATGGCCGACGCCGCCCGGCCGGGAGAACGGGCGCGGGCGCAAGGCAAGCCGAACGCCAAAGGCCGGACCCATGGCCCGGCCTTTCTTCAAATCAGCCGTTCGTTTGCCTGTAGCGGCTCTGGCCTATTTGCACTTGGCGATCGAAGCCAGCGCCGCCGAGATGCCCTTCAGCGAGAAGACGTAGGAGGTGGGATTGCCGCGGCCGGACTTCGCCTGCACCTTCATGTCGGAGCCGGTCTTCATGGCGGCGATCAGCACCGGCTCCTCGGCGGCATTCTCGACCCAGGCCGACTTGCCGCGGGTGAACATCGAGAAAGTCTTCTTGTCGATCGTGACGGTGGCCTTCGAGCCTTCCTGGAAATTGTAGCCGGCGATGAACTGCGGTTCGTAGGAGACCTGCTGTCCCGGACGCTGGCTGACGAAGAAGAACATGTCGCCATGGTCGAGCGTCGCGGGCTGCTTGTCGGTGGGCACGGTCAGCACATAGCAGACCTTGCCGGCGGCCGACTGATAGCTGTAGGTGCCCCAGGCATTGTGCTGGCCGATCTTGGTCGCCTGCTGCGCCAACACCGGCACGGCCGAGGCCACCAGGACCAGGCTGGAAACTATAGCAATCAATCCGCGCATCGTTCTTCCCGTATTCCAAATGGTGCGGAGGCGGGCCGCGTGGCGTCCTGCCGTCGCTTCATTTTGATTTAATCAGGGTTACCAAACGGTGAATTGTCCTCGAAGAAAGGAACTCACCCCCGGAAACCGCCACCATCCGCGCTGCCGCCTGTGGTTGTCAACGCGTTGTCCCGGCGCGGAGTTGGAGGCCACGAAAACGGCAAGAGTTTGTCTTTTCGCACCCGCTGATTTGCGGGCCTGAAACGCGGCGCCGTCAGCTCTTGTCGGCCAGCGCGTCCCTGGCGGCCTGCCTGTGGGCCGGCGTGATATGGGCGCTGACGGCGGTGATCGCGGCGGTCAGCACGGCGAGGTCGTCGGTGTAGCCCAGGCCGACGACGAAATCGGGAATGAAATCGAACGGCAGGACGAAATAGCCGAGCGCGCCGAGCAGGGTGGCCTTGGCGCGCAGCGGCGTGTCCTTGTCCATGGCGCAGTAATAGGCGGCGACAACCTCATCCATGAACGGAATCTGCCGCGCCGCCTTCTTGGCGGTGCGCCAGAATTTCTCACGTATCTCGCCTTCGCCGGCGAGCTTGTCGCCGAAGCCGAAGAAATCGAAACCGGTACCTTGCGTCATCAGTCGCTCCCTGGCGGCCGCGTGCATTGATGCCGCGGCCCGCCGGGGCGAAATGTGGTGAAAGCGGGGGGCTGCTGCAAGAGTTTGGGGAGTCAATCGCCTGGAAATTGGAAACGTATGCTGGCGTGGGGGAAGCTGAGTTGGCAATCGCCTACGTTGGAGATTGGCCGGAACGTCCTTCCCATCGTCATTCTATGGCGGAGCAAGGAGCGAAGCGGCCCGCGCAGACCATAGAATCCATGCCGTTACGCTGAGGCGTCGCCACGGTGCAGAGTTCTGCTCCGCTGCAATCCTCGACCACGGTCACGGAATGGATCCTCGGGTCTGAGCTCCGCTTCGCGTCGCTCCGCCCGTGGATGACGAAGTTCGCGAACGTTCGCCACGGTCTGCACCGCTGCGGCGCTCATCGGTCACGGCATGGATTCCAGGGTCTGCGCGCGTCGCTTCGCTCCTTGCTCCGCCCTGGAATGACGAACTCGGACGACCCCCCCAACGACGTGGCTTGTCCTACCCGAAATACCGGTTCATCCGCTTGGCCAGCTCGATGTCCAGCGCCGTCACGCCGCCAGCATCATGGGTGTTCAGCGTCACGTCGACGGTCTTGTAGACATTCGACCAGTCGGGGTGGTGGTCCATCTTCTCGGCGGCCAGCGCCACGCGGGTCATGAAGGCGAAGGCCTCGGAGAAGTTCTTGAAGACGAAGCTGCGCTTGATCGAGGCGCCGTCGGCGGCGAGCGACCAGCCTTCGAGTTCGGCGAGCGCCGCCGTGATCGCTTCCTTGCTGAGTTTTTCTCTGGTCATCTCGGGCTCCCGTGCTATTCGAAAATTGAACCAACCATAGCGCCGGATCGATGAGCGCAAAGCCCATAAAATCCATTCTGTTCGTCTGCCTCGGCAACATCTGCCGCTCGCCGCTGGCCGAGGGCGTGTTTCGCGCGGTGCTCGCCGGGCACGGCAAAGACCTTGTGATCGATTCGGCCGGGACCGGTGGCTGGCATGCCGGCCAAGAGCCGGACCGGCGCTCGATCGCGGTGGCGGCAAAGCACGGTGTCGACATTTCAGGACAGAGGGCGCGCAAGGTGCTGCCGGAGGATTTTTCGTGCTTCGACCTGATCCTGGGCATGGACCGGGCGAATGTGCGCGACCTCAAGGCGTTGGCGCCGCCTGCCATGCACGACCGGATCCATCTCTATCTGGATTTCGCGACGGGGAAGGCCGTGGACGTGCCGGACCCCTATTATGACAGCGCCGAGGCCTTCGCCTCGGTCTACCGCATGATCCGCGAGGCGTCGGAAGCGCTGGCGAAGCGGCTCGAGGCCAGCGTTTCGCCGACCAGCGGCCAGGCCTCCTCGACGATGTAGGGGCCGCCGCCGACCGAATCGCGCGACGACATCAGGACGAAGCGGCCGACGCGGAAGGGGAGCGCGGCGAAATTGCCGCGCGCCGAAAGATATTGCGCAACATCAAGCGGACTCGCATTGCGCAGGCGCGCCAGCGTCACATGCGGCGAGAACTTGCGCGGATCGGCCGGCAGACCGAGCCGCTGGCAGATGCGGTCGATCTCGCCCTGCAGCGCCGTCAGGTCCGGCGAGGCGGACACGCCGGCCCACACCGCATGCGGCTTCTTGCCGCCGAAGGCGCCGACGCCCGAGAGCGTCATCTGGAACGAGGGGCGGTTAACCCTGTCGAGAGCGTTGGCAATCTCGTCGGCGATATGGCCCTCGACATCGCCGATGAAGCGCAGCGTCAGATGGTAGTTTTCGACATCGATCCAGCGCGCGCCGGGCAACCCGCCCCGGAGCAGGGACAAAGAGAGAGCGGCATCACGCGGAATTTCGAGGGCGGTGAAAAGACGTGGCATGTGAAGCCTCCTGTCCTCGAATCGAAACTCTCGGTCCTAGCGAATCATCGATATCAGCGCGGGGCAAGCGGTTTGTTGTCCACAAGGTTTCCCCAGCGGAAAGCGTTGCGTTCCGGACTCATGACGGTCCTCCATTCTCGGCGATCGCTTTTTCGACCGCGGGAAGGATGCGCTCGACCATGACATCGACCCCCTTGGGATTGGGATGCATGCCGTCCTCGATCTGCAGATCCGCATGGCCGGCGACGCCGTCGAGAAAGAACGAATAGAGCGGGACGCTGTATTTTTCGGCAAGCCGCGGATAGATGGCGTCGAAAGCCTTCTGATAGTCGGCGCCGAGATTGGGCGCGGCGCGCATGCCGGCGAGAAGCACCGGAATGTTGCGCTGCTTCAGCTTGCCGAGCATGGCGTCGAGGTTCTTCTCGGTGATCTCGGGCGAAAGGCCGCGCAGCATGTCGTTGGCGCCGAGCTCGAGGATCACCAGCCGGGTGCCGTCCGGCACCGACCAGTCGAGCCGCGCCAACCCGCCGCTCGAGGTGTCGCCCGATACGCCGGCATTGGCGACGGCGACATCAAGGCCCTTCGCCTTCAGCGCCGCCTGCAGCCTGTCGGTGAAACCCTGGCCAGGGCCAAGGCTGAAGCCCGCCATCAGGCTGTCGCCGAAGCCGACGATGGTGAAGGTGGCGGCGCGCGCCGACGAAATGGCGCCGCAAAGGGCGAGGGAAAGGATGAGGGTTGCGGCAAAACGGTGTTTGAATGCCATGCGGCGAGCCCCATATGACCGAAACAACCCAGGAAAGGAGACTACGGGCCGTCTCCTTTTTCCACATATAGGGCACTTTCATTGTGACAGAAGCCGTCATCGTGCTGAGGAACGTATCGCTGACGCTCGGCGAGGGCGCGTCGTCCGTCCATGTGCTGAAGGGCGTGAGCCTCGACGTGGCGGCCGGGCAAGCCACCGGCATTGTCGGCCCTTCGGGCTCCGGCAAATCCACGCTGCTGATGGTTCTTGCGGGACTGGAAAGGGTCGATTCGGGCACGGTCCGGATCGCCGGCGAGCTGATCAACGGCAAAAGCGAGGACCAGATTGCTTCGTTTCGGGGGCGAAACATCGGCATTGTATTCCAGTCCTTCCATCTCATCCCGAACATGACGGCGCTGGAGAATGTCGCGGTGCCGCTCGAGCTTGCCGGCCATTCCGATCCGTTCGGGGTGGCCGCGCGGGAACTCGCGGCGGTCGGCCTGAGCGACCGCGTGACGCATTATCCGGGCGAGCTTTCCGGCGGCGAGCAGCAGCGCGTGGCGATCGCGCGGGCGCTGGCGCCGTCGCCGCGCATCCTCATCGCCGACGAGCCGACCGGCAATCTCGACCAGGCGACGGGAAAGCAGATCGCCGACCTTCTCTTCGCCAAGGCGGCGGAACGCGACATGACGCTGGTGCTGGTCACGCATGATCCGGTGCTCGCCGGGCGTTGCGCGCGCCAGGTCTCGATGCGCTCGGGGCGGATCGAGGATGCGCCTTTGCTCAAAGTGACGGCATAGTCGCATGGCTGGCTCCCCCTCATCCGGCCCTTCGGGCCACCTTCTCCCCGAGGGGAGAAGAGATCGCCGGGGCCGGCGCCAACCTCTTCTCCCCGCCGGGGAGAAGGTGGCCGCGAAGCGGCCGGATGAGGGGGTCGCTTGGCTTCGAACTCTGAAGCTCGCCATCCGCTTCTCGCTGCGCGAGATGCGCGGCGGCCTGTCCGGCTTCATGATCTTTCTTGCCTGCATCGCGCTGGGCGTGGCGGCGATCGGCGGCGTCAATTCGGTGGCGCAGGCGATCTCGGCCGGCGTCGCCAATCAGGGCCAGACGCTGCTTGGCGGCGATTTGCGCTTCCAGATCAACCAACGCAGTGCTTCCGGCGCCGAGCTCGGCTTTATCCGCAGCCTCGGCGCGGTTTCGCAGACTTCCGGCATGCGCTCGATGGCGCGGCTGGAGGACGGTTCAGACCAGGCGCTGGTCGAGGCGAAGGCCGTCGACGACGCCTATCCGCTCTACGGCGCGCTGGAGACCGATCCGGTGCTGCCGAAGGACCAATTGTTCGGCGAAAGGTCCGGCGTGTTCGGCGCCGCCGCGCCCGACCTGTTGTTCGACCGGCTCAATCTTCACATCGGCGACAGGCTGAAGCTCGGCAGCGCCGTTTTCGCGCTGCGCGCCAAGCTGGTCAGCGAGCCGGACGCGGTGTCGGACGGCTTCGGCTTCGCACCGCGGCTGATGATTTCGCGCGAGGGCCTTGCCGCATCCGGCCTGGTGCAGCCGGGCAGCCTGGTCGAGAACGCCTATAAGGTGAAGCTGCCGGACGGCACGTCGGAGGCGCGGATCAAGGACATCCAGGCCCAGGCCGCGAAAGATTTCCCGCAGGCCGGCTGGTCGATCCGCACGCGCAGCAACGCCGCCCCCGCGCTCTCCGCCAATATCGAGCGCTTCTCGCAGTTCCTCACCCTGGTCGGGCTGACGGCGCTGGTGGTCGGCGGCGTCGGCGTGGCGAACGCCGTGCGCGCCTATCTCGACGGCAAGCGCGGCGTCATCGCCACCTTCAAGAGCCTGGGCGCCTCGGGCGGCTTCGTCTTCACCGTCTATCTCGTGCAGATCCTGTTGATTGCCGGCCTCGGCATCGTGCTCGGGCTCATCCTGGGCGCCGCGATGCCCTTCGCGGCGAGCGCGCTTTTGCAATCGGTCATCCCGGTGCCGGCGCAAGGCGGCTTTTATCCTGGCGCGCTCGCCATGGCGGCGCTCTTCGGCCTGCTGGTGACGCTGGCCTTCGCGCTCTTGCCGCTCGGCCGCGCCCGCGACGTGCCGGCGACCGCGCTGTTCCGCGAAATGGGTTTCGAAAGCCGCGGCCTGCCGCGTCTGCCCTATACGGGTGCCGCGCTGGCGATCGTCGTCGCGCTGGCGGCGCTGGCGATCCTTTCGGCCAATGACTACCGCATCGCCTCGATCTTCGTCGGCGCCACGGTCTTTGCCTTCCTGGTGCTGCGGCTGGTCGCGGTGCTGGTGCAATGGGTGGCGAAAAAGAGCCCGCGCGTGCGCTCCGTTTCGCTACGGCTGGCGCTGGGCAACATCCATCGTCCGGGTGCGCTGACGCCCTCGGTGGTGCTGTCGCTCGGCCTCGGGCTGACGCTTCTGGTGACGCTGGCCCTGATCGACGGCAATCTCAGGCGACAGATCTCCGGCAGCCTGCCGGAGCGGGCGCCGAACTTCTTCTTCGTCGACATCCAGAGCAGCGATGTCGATGCCTTCGCCAGCCTTGTCGGCAAGGAGTCGCCGCGGGGAACGCTGGTCAAGGTGCCGATGCTGCGCGGCCGCATCATGGCGCTCAACGGCGTCGACGTCGACAAGGTGAAGACCCCGGCCGACGGCGCCTGGGTGCTGCGCGGCGACCGCGGCCTGACCTATGACGCCAAGCAGCCGGAGAACGCGACGCTGACCGAAGGCGCGTGGTGGCCGCAGGACTATTCCGGCGAGCCGCTGGTGTCGTTCTCGGCCGAAGAGGGCAAGGCGATTGGGCTGAAGCTCGGCGACACCGTGACCGTCAACGTGCTCGGCCGCAACGTCACGGCGAAGATCGCCAATTTTCGCCAGGTTGAGTGGGAGACGATGGGCATCAACTTCGTCATGGTGTTCTCGCCCAACACCTTCGCCGGGGCGCCGCATGGCTGGCTGGCGACGCTGACCGACAAGAGCGCTACCACGGCCGACGACGCAAGGCTGCTCAATGCCGTCACCCGCGCCTTTCCGGCGGTGACGACGGTGCGCGTGAAGGACGCGCTCGACATCGTCAACCGGCTGGTGGCGCAACTGGGCACCGCGATCCGCGCCGCCGCCGGCGTGGCGCTGATCGCCTCGGTGCTGGTGCTCTCGGGTGCCTTGGCGGCCGGCAACCGGGCGCGCACTCACGACGCGGTGGTGCTGAAGACGCTCGGCGCGACGCGCAAGACGCTGATTGCCGCCTTCTCGCTGGAATATGTGCTGATCGGCCTTGCGACCGCGCTGTTCGCGCTTGCGGCCGGCGGCATCGCCGCATGGTTCGTGGTCGCGCATATCATGACGCTGCCGTCGCATTTCATGCCGGAAGTGGCGGTGGCGACGATCCTGGTCTCGCTGACGGTCACCGTCGGCATCGGCCTTGCCGGCACCTGGCGTGTGCTCGGCCACAAGGCGGCGCCGGTGCTGCGCAACCTCTGATGCGCAGCCCCTGACTAGAGCAATTCCAGGAAAAGTGTGAGCGGTTTTCCGTTCGGAATTGCGTAAAAAACAAGGAGATAGAGCGGTTCGCCGTTTCCGTGAAACGGTGAAACGCTCTAGGCCTCCGGCGGCCTTTTCCGATTTAAATCTTCGTAAGAATGGCGGCTGGAAGGCCTGAAAACCGGGCTTTTGCCTTCTCACAAAGCGTTACCGCGCGTTACCGTCTTGTTCTTGACGTCGAGAACGCTCATATTTTGCGCAGGCATGCTGGAGCTCCGCCAGCGGCGCCTGGTCCCCGAAAGACCTGTCACCGGACGGGGCAGAAGCAACAGAGGATTTCCAATGGCTGATCCCATTCGCAACTACCAGACGGGCGCCGTCCCCGGCGCACGCGTCGATATCGATCAGGGCCTGCGCGCCTATATGATCAAAGTCTATAACCTCATGGGGCTTGGCCTGCTCATTACCGGCCTAGCCGCCTGGGGCGCCTTCCACCTCGCCGTCACGGGCGACGGCCAGCTGACTGCCTTCGGCCAGCTCATCTATGCAAGCGCGTTCCGCTGGGTCGTCATCCTGGCTCCGCTTGCGGCCGTGATGTTCCTGTCCTTTAGGATCCAGTCGATGAGCGTGGCGGCGGCGCAAACCACGTTCTGGGTCTATGCGGGCCTTGTCGGCCTGTCGCTGTCGACGATCTTCCTCGTCTACACCGGCACCAGCATCACCCAGACCTTCTTCGCCACGGCCGCGGCCTTTGGCGGTCTGTCGCTCTACGGCTACACGACCAGGCGCGACCTGTCGGCGTTCGGCTCGTTCCTGGTCATGGGCGTGATCGGCCTGCTGATCGCGATGCTGATCAACATCTTCCTGCAGTCGTCGGCGCTCGCCTTCGCCATCTCGGCGATCGGCGTGCTGGTCTTCGCGGGCCTCACCGCCTACGACACGCAGCGGATCAAGGAGATGTATTTCGAGGGCGACGTCGCCGATGTTGCCGGCCGCAAGGCGATCATGGGCGCGCTGCAGCTCTATCTCGACTTCATCAACCTGTTCATGTTCCTGCTGCAGTTCATGGGCGACCGCCGCTAAAGGCGTTGCCCGGTCCCGCTGGACCATAGAGTTGCGAAGGGCGGCCCAACGGCCGCCCTTTTCTTTTGTGCATCGCTCTGCTGTTATCGAGGCAGGAAAGTGAATTGCATAAATTATGAGCACTATTGCGATCAGACCCGCCACCGCGACCGACCTCGACCGGATCACGGAAATCTATGCTGATGCGGTCACGCACGGCACGGCGAGCTACGAACTGGAGCCGCCCAGCCGCGCGGAAATGGGCGACCGATTCGATAATCTGGAGGCGGGCGGTTTCCCCTATCTCGTGGCCGAGAAGAACGGCGTCGTGCTCGGCTATGCCTATGCCGGACCATTCCGGCCGCGGCCCGCCTACCGATTCGTCGTCGAGGATTCGGTCTATGTCGCGCCCGAGGCCAAGGGGCAGGGCGTGGGCTCGGCGCTGATGCAGGCGCTGATCGAGGCGGCGCGCGCGGCGGGCTTCCGTCAGATCATCGCGGTCATTGGCGACGGCCATGCCGACAGCGCTTCGGTGCGGCTGCATGAGAAGCTCGGCTTTCGCCATTCCGGGCGCCTGGAGGGATCCGGCTACAAGCACGGGCGCTGGCTGGACACGGTGTTCATGCAGTTGTCGCTGAATGGTGGCGCGGCGCTGCCGCCGGATCCGGATTCGCTGCCGGAACGGAGGTTTCGGACTCAAAGGGAACTGAAGAATTGAGGAATTGAAGAACTGAAGAAAGACGACTGCCGCAGCGGCGCCAACCACCCTTTCCTCAGTTCTTCAATTCTTCAGTTCCTCAATTCCTCTTTTTCCCTCAGGCCTCAACGAGCTTCAGCTTCGCATCGAACACGCCGAGCACGCGGCCGAGTTCCTGGCCGCGCTTGAGGATGCGGCCGCCCGCGGCGATGACCGCGAAGGCGCCCTGCCGGCGCGCCAGCTTGGGGTCCTTGACGATCTGGAACAGCGGTACTTCACTGGCCCGGCGGAAGACGGAAAAGACGGCGCGATCAGTGAGATGATCGATCGCATAGTCGCGCCATTCATTGGCCGCAACCATGCGTCCGTAGAGCCTCAGGATCTGGTCGAGTTCGCGCCGGTCGAATCGCACCGGCTGATCGAGGCGGGCGTTGCGCGCCTCATGCAGCGGGATCAATATTCCGGATGCTTCCCCATCCTCCGTCCCGCTGCTGTGATCGGTCATGCCTCGATCCTTCGATTGAATCATGCGCCGGCCAAGGTTCGCGCTTTCATGGCGGAATTGCAAGGGCGCGATGGAATTGCCGGACGCCGTCCCGACGCAAGCGGTCGCGCGGTTTCCCAAACGTCCAGTCACGTTTGCAAAACGCATGTTGGAATTGGTGATGCTCCGCCACATTCTCGCCACAAATAATCCGCGCTCATGCCCCAATGTCCGACGACTTTACCCGCGTTGCCTGAGACGGTTCGGTCCGGCACCGGCTCGTAAACCCCAAGCCCCCCGCCCACGGGTCAGCGTCGGATCGAACCAACCTCGGTTTTTCTTTGGAAAAATCAGGTGCGACGATCCCAAAACCTAAATGACCGGCGTCAGAAGCAAGCTGACGCCGGTTTTTTCATGCCCGTCGTTCTGGCGCGCCCAATCCGTCCCGCGGACAGGCGGACGTCATTCAAAGCACGATCAGGGAATGAGAACGGGAACCTTTGCGCCGGGTGAGCGGCCATTCCTAATGAGCGCATACAGAATTTCATCGCGCCAAGAATCGCCAACACGCAAATGGTCGCGCAGCAGGCCTTCGGGCTCAAATCCGAGTTTTTCGGCCAGCTTGCGCGACGGGGTGTTGTCGGGATCGATGAAAGCCTGCAAACGGTGCAGGCCGAGATCCTCGAAACAGAAGTCAAGCATCGCTGATACAGCCTCGGTGGCCATGCCCCGGCTCTGATACGCTGGATTGATGAAATAGCCGATGGCCGCACGTTTGTTGCGGATGTGGCCATCGTGATAGCTGACGAGGCCGAGGCAGCGGTCAGTCTCAAAGTCGGCCACCGCCCAGTGCCGATAATAGGAGGGGGTGCAGTCGATGTATCGGAGCACGACGCGCTCGGTATCGATCCGCTTGGTGTGGACTGGTGTATTCCAGAAGCGCATCGCCTCCGGGTCGGCAAAGCATTCGTGCATCGCATCCGCGTCCTCGGCCCTGAACTGACGAAGGCGCAGGCGCGTCGTCAGGAGAATCGGGTGCGGCTCGGGTCGTTTTGCCATGGATGCTTCAATTGCTGGGCCCGGCCAGCTTGTATCAGCGATCGGGGAGTCGTCAGAGACGATCGGGCTTGTGGATGAAGGCGGCGCCGAGGATCGGGCCGGGCATGCCGTCCTTGCCGACCGACTGCAGCAGCACCGCGCAGCCGCCCTTCTTGGCGATCTCGCTCATCGGCACTTCGTAACGCTGCGCCTTGCCGTGCCACATGCCGGCGGTCTGGATGTCGGACACGGCGTTCCAGTAGGTCAGGCTGCGGCCGCTGTTCTCGCCCTGGCCGATCTTCACCATCTGCGGCGGGTCGAAATAAACGATCACCACATGGGCATCGGTCGGGCCGCCCCCGGCGTCGCCCGTGTCGATCATGACGCGGTCGCTGGTGCGGCTCACCTTGATGCCGACCCGCATGCCCTGGCCGTTCCTGTCCATGCGGGCCAAGGCGCCGTCGACATCCTTGCGGCTGGCGCCGTTGACATGGCTGCGGCCGTTGATGATGGCTTGCGGCGTGTAGACGGAGCGGCTGCCGAAGGCGCGCATATAGTCATATTGCCGCTCGGTGTTTTCCTTGGTGCTCAGCGTGTCCTGCCAGCCGAGATAATCCCAGTAATTGACGTGATAGGCGAGCGCGATGATGTCGTCCTTGCCGGCGAGCTCGGCGAAGAACTCGTCGGCCGGCGGGCAGGAACTGCAGCCTTGGCTGGTGAACAACTCGACCACGCCCAAGGGCCTGTCGATTTGGGGCTTGTCGGTTTGAGGCTTGCCGGCCGCGGCCTTCTCGGGTTCGGCTGCCAGGGCCGCGCCGCCCAACGCCGTAAGGGCCAGCGCTACTGCCGCAAGCCGCAATCGTCCTCGAAATGCCATAGCTTTTCCAATTCCCGCCGGTGACGCCGGCCTTGTTCTGATTGCTAAAATATGTGGCAGAAGCGCCAGTCAACGGGAAGTCACGTTGCGGTGAAATTTTGCTGTTGCAGCCGCAGGTAAGGGCGCAATAGGAGAGGCGGTTGCATTTCAAGGCACGGTTCGATTCGGGAGCAGCATCCTCACCATGTGGCAAACTCTCCTGATCCCTGTCGATCTCTATTGCGAGCGGACGGGGCCTGGACTTTGGGCCGAGCCGGCTAATGCTTTGACCAACCTGGCTTTCATTGCCGCGGGACTGTGGGGCGTCTGGCAGGTGCGGCGATGCAAGACTGGCACCTTCGCGGAAGTGCTGGCCTGGTGGGTGGTGGCGATCGGCATCGGCTCTACCCTGTTCCATATCTTCGCCAGCAAAGGCACGATCTGGGCCGACATCCTGCCGATCGCCGGCTTCACGCTGGCCTACACGCTGTTCAACCTGCGGCGCTTCCTCGGCATGGATTGGGGCAAGGCGATCCTCGTCTTCGTCGCCTTCTATGTCGTGGCCGGCCTGATCACCTATGCCGTGCCGGACTGGCTGCGCCAGGCGTCGAACGGCACGACGAACTATCTGCCGCCTTTCCTGGCGCTCGCCTTCTTCGGGGCATGGGTGGCGGCCACCGGCAACCGGGCCGGCTGGTACAATTTGACCGGGTCGGCGATCTTCGTCGTCTCGGTTATCTGCCGCATGATCGATCCGCTGGTCTGCGCCAGCTTCCCGCTCGGCACGCATTTCCTATGGCACGTTTTCAACGGGCTGATGCTGGCGGTGCTTTTGGCGGCGACGGCGCAGTTTGGGAAGCCGGCAGTAGGCAGTAGGCAGTAGGCAGTAGGCAGTAGGCAGTAGGCATCCTGTTTCCTTACTGCCTATTGCCTAAGCCCTATTGCCTGGCCGCTACGCGGCCAGATCACGCAGCACGTACTGCAAGATGCCGCCGTTCTTGAAATAGTCGAGCTCGTCCAGCGTATCGATGCGGCAGACGATCGGCACATTCTTCACCGTGCCGTCGCCGAAGGTCACCTTGGCGACCATCTTCTGGCGCGGCTTGATCGCGTCCAGGCCATCGATCTCGACCAGCTCGTCGCCCTTGAGGTTGAGGGAGGCCCATGAGGTGCCCTCCTCGAAGACGAAGGGGATGACGCCCATGCCGACGAGGTTGGAGCGATGGATGCGCTCGAAGGACTGGGCGATGACCGCGCGGACACCCAGAAGATTCGTGCCCTTGGCCGCCCAGTCGCGCGAGGAGCCGTTGCCGTATTCGACGCCGGCGAAGATGACCAGAGGCACGCCTTCCTTCTTGTACTCCATGGCGGCGTCGTAGATCGACATCTCCTCCTTCGAAGGATAGTGGATCGTGTAGCCGCCCTCGCGGCCGTTCTCCCCCAGCATGTGGTTGCGGATGCGGATGTTGGCGAAGGTGCCGCGCATCATCACCTCGTGATTGCCGCGCCGCGTGCCATACTGGTTGAAGTCGGCAACGCCGACGCCGTGCTCGGTGAGGTATTTGCCGGCCGGCGAGGCGGCCTTGATCGAGCCCGCCGGCGAGATGTGGTCGGTGGTGATCTTGTCGCCGAACAGGCCGAGCACACGCGCGCCCTTGATGTCGCCGACCTTGCTGAAGGCACGGCCCATGCCGGCGAAATAGGGCGGGTTCTGCACATAGGTCGAGTGGTCGTCCCAGGCATAGGTCTGACCTTCCGGCGCCTTGACCTTCTGCCAGTAGGCGTCGCCCTTGAAAACGTCGGCATATTTGCGGGCGAACAGCTCGCGGGTGACGTTCTTCTCGATGAACTCCTGGATCTCGGCCGAGGTCGGCCAGATGTCCTTGAGATAGACCGGCTTGCCGTCGCTGCCCTCGCCGAGCGGCTCGGCGGTGAGATCCTTGGTCACCGTGCCGGCCAACGCATGCGCCACCACCAGCGGCGGCGAGGCGAGGTAGTTCGCCTGCACATCCGGCGAGACGCGGCCTTCGAAGTTGCGGTTGCCGGACAAGACCGCGGCGGCGATCAGGCCCTTGTCGTTGATGGTCTTGGAGATCGGCGCCGGCAGCGGGCCGGAATTGCCGATGCAGGTGGTGCAGCCGAAGCCGACCAGGTTGAAGCCGATCTGGTCGAGCTCCTTCTGCAGGCCGGACTTTTCGAGATATTCCGCCACCACCTGGCTGCCGGGCGCGAGCGAGGTCTTCACCCACGGCTTCTGCTTCAGGCCGCGCCGGTTGGCATTGCGGGCAAGCAGGCCGGCGCCGATCAGCACGCTCGGGTTGGACGTGTTGGTGCAGGAGGTGATGGCGGCGATGACGACGTCGCCATGGCCGAGATCGTAGTCGGTGCCCTCGACAGCGTAGCGCTTCGAGATCTCGGCAGCCTTCTTGTACTCGGTCTCCATCGCCATGGCGAAGCCGGCGGGGATGTCCTGCAGCGCAACGCGGCCCTCGGGGCGCTTGGGGCCGGCCATCGACGGCACGACGTCGCCGAGGTCGAGCTCGAGCAGGTCGGTGAAGACCGGATCGGCGGAGCCGGCGTCGCGCCACATGCCCTGCGCCTTGGAATAGGCTTCGACCAGCGCGATGCGTTTCTCGTCGCGGCCGGACATGGTGAGGTAGCGGAGGGTTTCCGAATCGACCGGGAAGAAACCGCAGGTCGCGCCATATTCCGGCGCCATGTTGCCGATGGTGGCGCGGTCGGCCAGCGTCATGTTGGAGAGGCCGGGGCCGAAGAACTCGACGAACTTGCCGACGACGCCCTTCTTGCGCAGCATCTGGGTGACGGTGAGCACGAGGTCGGTCGCGGTGACGCCCTCCTTCAGCTTGCCGGTGAGGCGGAAGCCGATGACCTCGGGCAAGAGCATGGAGACCGGCTGGCCGAGCATCGCCGCCTCGGCCTCGATGCCGCCGACGCCCCAGCCGAGCACGCCGAGGCCATTGATCATGGTGGTGTGCGAATCGGTGCCGACGCAGGTGTCCGGATAGGCGACGGTCTCGCCGTCTTCCGAATTGGTCCACACGACCTGGCCGAGATATTCGAGGTTGACCTGGTGGCAGATGCCGGTGCCGGGCGGCACGACGCGGAAGTTGCGGAAGGCCTGCTGGCCCCATTTCAGGAATTTGTAGCGCTCCTCGTTGCGCTCATATTCGAGCTCGACATTGCGGGCGAAGGCCATCGGCGTGCCGAACTCGTCGACGATGACGGAATGGTCGATGACGAGGTCCACCGGCACCAGCGGGTTGATCTTTTCCGGGTCACCGCCGAGTGCCTTGATGCCGTCGCGCATGGCGGCGAGGTCGACCACCGCCGGCACGCCGGTGAAATCCTGCATCAGCACGCGGGCCGGGCGATAGGCGATCTCGACGCCGGCCGTGCCCTTGTCGGTCAGCCAGGCGGCGACCGCCTGGATCGATTCCCTGGTCACCGAGCGGCCATCCTCGTTGCGAAGCAGGTTCTCCAGCAGCACCTTCATCGAATAGGGCAGCTTCGCGATGCCGGTGAGGCCGTTCTTCTCGGCCTCGGCGAGGTCGAAATAAACATAGTCCGCGCCACCCGCGGTCAGGGTGCGGCGGCAATTGAAACTGTCGAGGGATTTCGTCACGGCGATCCGTCCTTGTCTGTTCAGCCTGAAAGGGAACGGACGCCGTTGGCATGCAATCACGCGCAAAGGTGCGGGTACGGCCATTTCCGCTGTCCGCTCCCAAGCAACCCGAGCCGTTCAAGGCGGCGCGTTCGCTGGTTCGGCGCTAATTCTGATCCCGCGCCGACCGCTGGCACGGATGAACCGCATATAGAGAATTTCCTGGAATAGTTCTAGACAGTCCAAAGACGAATTTGCGTGAGCCGGAAACGGCCGCGAAACGGTGCTTTCGGGACGGGCAAAGAATGCGGCTGATCGCCGAAAATCTGGGCGGCGAGCGCGGCGGCGAGACGGTTTTTTCCAACATCGGCTTCGCGCTAGACAAGGGCGAGGCGCTCATCGTCACCGGGCCGAACGGCGCGGGCAAATCGACGCTGCTGAGGATCGTCGCCGGCCTGCTGCCGGCCGCCGAGGGCAAGGTGCGATTCGAGGGCGGCGGCGAGGCCTTCCCGACGGTCGCCTCCGCCTCGCATTATCTCGGCCATCTCAACGCGATGAAGACGGCGCTCAGCGTCGAGGAGAATCTCGGCTTCTGGCGCGCGTTTCAGGGCGAGCCCGGACTGGGCGTGGAGGAGGCGCTGGAGACAGTGGCGCTCGGCGGTCTCGGGCATCTGCCCTTCGGCTATCTGTCGACCGGGCAGAGGCGGCGGGCCTCGATCGCGAAGCTTCTGGTCAGCCGGCGGCCGGTCTGGCTGCTCGACGAGCCGACGGCGGGGCTGGACAAGGCCTCTGAGGAACGGTTCGCGGGCTTGATGAAGGCGCATCTGCGCGGTGGAGGGATCGTGGTGGCGGCGACGCATCTGCCGTTGGGGCTGGAGGGGGCGAAGGTGTTGGGGATGGGGCAGGTTCTTTGATGTCGGTGCTCTACGGCGCCCCCCTCTGGCCTGCCGGCCATCTCCCCCACTTGGGGGGAGATTGGCAGCTTCGGCGCCCCGCTCATCTTGCGAACGTTGGTGATTGGCGAAATCGCCTGCGACGGCTGATCTCCCCCCTTGTGCGGGAGATGTCCGGCAGGACAGAGGGGGGCGCGAAGGAACGCGGACCTAACCAGGGGGCCACCTTGTAATGTGGTCGCTCTTCCTCCGCGACATCCGCCTTTCCATCCGTGCCGGCGGCGGGGCGCTGATCGGCGTCATCTTCTTCCTCGCCGTCATCGCCACCATCCCTTTCGGCGTCGGACCCGACCTCAACCTGCTCGCCCGCATCGGCCCGGCGATCCTGTGGATCGCGGCGCTGCTCGCATGCCTGCTCGGGCTCGATCGCCTCTTCCAGGCCGACCGCGAGGACGGCTCGCTCGATCTCCTGGTGCTCAACGGCGACCGCCACATGCTGGCGCTGACGGTGCTGACGAAATGCCTGGCGCACTGGACGGGCAGCGTGCTGCCGCTGGTGGTCGCGGCACCTCTGCTCGGCCTGTTCATGAACATGGAACCGCTCGGCATCGGAGCCACGGCGCTCACGCTTCTCGTCGGCACGCCGGCCATCACCTTCATCGGCGCGGCCGGCGCCGCGGTGGCGGTGGCGCTGCCGCGCGGCGGGCTGCTGATCTCGGTGCTGGTGCTGCCTTTGACCATTCCGGTGCTGATCTTCGGCGTTTCGGCAAGCTATGGCGCCGTCGCCGATCCGGCGCCGTTCCTGCAGCCCTTCCTCATTCTTGCCGCGCTGACGCTGTTCCTTGCGGTGCTGGGTCCCCTGGCGGCAGCGCTGGCGCTGCGGCATGGGACGGATTGAGGTTGCGAGAACGTTGCCTCACTGCGGCACCGCGGCAAATTGCGGATCGGCTGGTGGGGGGTTATGGAAAGCTATGATCGGAACGGTTGACATGGCCAAAGACAGGGAGCGGCCGCTATGAGCGCGCACGCCCTGTTCGTCACCGCCGCTTATGCCATCACGGCTGTCGTGCTCGCTGGGCTGATCGGCTGGATCCTGCTCGACCAGCGGGCGCGCAAGCGCGAGCTTGCCGCGCTCGAGGCCGCCGGTGTGCGGCGGCGCTCCGACAAGGCCGTCAAGCCATGAGCCTTGAAACCGAAGCGCCGTCGCCGCGCCGCCGCCTTTTCGTGCTTCTGCCGCTGCTGGTGTTCCTGGGGCTGGCGGGGCTTTTCCTGTCGCAACTGCTCTCGGGCCGCGACGCCTCGGAAATCCCCTCGGCGCTGATCGGCCTGCCGGCGCCGCAGACCAGCCTGCCGCCGCTCGAGGGAGCCAATCTGCCGGGGCTTGAGTCAAAAGACTTTGCCGGCAAGGTGACGCTGGTCAATGTGTTCGCGTCCTGGTGCGCGCCGTGCCGCGAAGAGCATCCGGTGCTGCTCGGCCTGTCGCAGGACAAGCGCTTCACGCTTGCCGCGCTGAACTACAAGGATCAGCCGGAAAACGCCCGCCGCTTCCTGGGCGATCTCGGCAATCCGTACCAGGCGATCGGAGTCGATCCGGCCGGACGCGCGGCGATCGACTGGGGCGTCTATGGCGTGCCCGAGACCTTCGTCATCGGCAGGGACGGCAAGATCGCCTACAAGCATGTCGGGCCGCTGACGCCCGACTCGGTGAGGGCGTTGCTCCTGCCGCAGATCGAGAAAGCGCTGGCGGCGCATTGATATTCAGGTGAAGCCGGCCTGCAAGTGCCGGCTTCCTGCGCTTCCGGTGCTCACCTACTCTAAGTACGCTCCGCTCCGGTTCTCGGAAGCCACCACTTTCGACTCGGCCTGATCTGAATCTCAATGCGCCGCGGGGCCGTGCTGGGTCGAAAAAGACTCAGCCGTAGATCTGCTTGTGGACCTGGTAGAGCATCTCGGAACGGTCGGCGCGCAGATCGGCGAGATCGCGGCTGGACAGATTCTCGATTTCGGCGACGAGGCGGTTGTAATGACGGCGCTTGGCGATGCTGGCGCGGGCGCGGGAGACAAGATTGTCGAACATGACAGGGTTCCTTTTAGTTTTTCCTCCCTGACGATTGCGAGCATGACATAGGTGTGGTGCATTGCAAAAGAAAGATGTTGCAATGCACCATTGCAACCAGCGCATAGCCGGTTAATTGGAGCCTAACGGACCATGCGCCCAGCGCGGCCCGCGAGACTGGCCTCTTCACGCAGTTCTCATCCTTTTTGTCATACAAAATACCGGCCTGCCGTCTTGCCAGATTGGCTTCGGGCTGGCTTGATCCGCCCGTCACCTGATGCCGGGAGGAAATTGATGGCGGCCGCTGACTATTACGAAATTCTCGATCCGCGCTTCGCGCGCCTGTTCAACGGCAGCGCGCAGGTGGAAAAACTGTTCACCGGATGCCGCTGGGCGGAAGGACCGGCCTGGTTCGCGGCCGGCCGCTATGTCGTATGGTCCGACATCCCGAACAACCGCATGCTGCGCTATGACGAGACCGACGGCAGCGTCAGCGTGTTCCGGCAGCCGTCGGGCAACTCCAACGGCAACACCGTCGACCGGCAGGGCCGGCTGGTGACCTGCGAGCATTCCGGCCGCCGCGTCAGCCGCACCGAACATGACGGCTCGATCACCACCATCGCCGAGAAATGGAAAGGCAAGCGGCTGAACTCGCCCAACGACGTGGTGGTGCGTTCCGATGGCTCGATCTGGTTCACCGATCCGAGCTACGGCATCGACACCGACTATGAAGGCGACAAGGCCGAAAGCGAGATCGGCGCCTGCAATGTCTATCGCGTCGATCCGGAGACGGGCGATGTCGAGGCCGTCATCACCGATATGGTGCGGCCGAACGGGCTCGCCTTCTCGCTCGACGAAAGCCTCCTCTATGTCGTCGACACCGGCCGCACGCATGGCGAGAAGAACCCCGCGCATATGCGCGTCTTCAACGTCGACAAGCATGGCAAGAAGGTTTCGGGCGGCAAGGTGTTCGCCGACTGCACCGCCGGCCTGTTCGACGGGTTCAGGCTCGATTCCGACGGACGCATCTGGACAAGTGCTGCCGACGGCATCCATTGCTACGACCCTGACGGGACGCTGATCGGCAAGGTCAAGGTGCCGGAGGTGACTGCCAACTGCGTGTTCGGCGGCAACAAGCTCAACTGTCTCTACATCGCCGGCACCACCTCGCTCTACATGGTGCGGCTGATGGTGAATGGGGCCAAAACTTATTGAGGCAAGACTGTTTGGAAATTCTACTCCGGCGGCCATCTGCTGGCGGTTTCTGCGCTTCCGGCATTCGCCGGGCGAAGCACTCGAGACGGTGTGGGAATTAAGGCTACGGCCGGCGTAGGCCGGTGCTCACGGGCTTGAATGTCCGATCCGCTTCGATTCTCGAGACCACCACCATATGGCTCGCCGGAGCGAATTTCGAAACAGTCTCCCGGCAAGTAGCGAATTCAAAGGAGCGACATCATGCCATTCGTCAACATCCGCATCGTCAAGGAAGTGATCGCGGCCGATCCGGCCGGCAAGAAGGCTGACATCGCCAGGAAGGTGACGGCGGCCATCATGGAGGCCACCGGGCTTGGCAACAACGATGTCTGGGTCGTGTTCGAGGAGGTCAACGCTCGCGACTGGTATGTCGGCAAGACCGATGTCGAGACGCTGCGGAAGGGGTAGGGCTCTTCCTTCTCCACAACAAGGGGAGAAGGGAAGGGCCGTTCACCGTCCGCCGATAAACTCGACAAAAGCCCGCACCGCCTCACGCATGGCCCGCCGGTTCGCGTCCTTCGCCAGAATCGCTTCCATCTCAGCCGGCTTCTTGCCCAGCAGCGCGATCTCCAGCGCCGTCTCCTCATACATCGCGAACGACATGGTCCGCATGATCTCGGCCAGCGCAGCGCGCGCATAGAGCGAACGGGGCGAGGCATGGACCAGCATCGCCGGCTTGCCGACGGCGGCGTCGCGCGACACCAGCCAGTCGAGCGCGTTCTTCATGCCGCCCGGCACGCCATGCGCATATTCCGGGCAGGAGACGATGACGCCGTCGGCGCGGGTGATCATCTCGATCAGGCGCGCTGCTTCGGGCGGCGTGCGCCCGCCCTCATCGTCGGGGTTGAAGATCGGCAACCGGCCGAGACCATCATAAATATCGAGGCGGCAATCGGCGGGCGCTTTGGCGGCCAAGGCCGCCACCAGGGCCGAATTGGTCGAGGCGGCGCGCAGGCTGCCCGATATGGCGATGATGTCGATCAAGAGAGAGCCGGACGAAAGTGTGTGTCGTCCGCGAAGCCTACCACATGGTCTGCCGGTAATCGTCGTCCAGTTCGCGATCGATCTCGCCCGCGCTTTCGCTGAGCGCCAGCTGGTCGCGGATGATCTGGCCGAGCGTCGGCAGGGTCGCGCGGTCGTACCAGGTCTCCGGCTTCCAGAGATCGGAGCGCATGAAGGCCTTGGCGCAGTGCATATAGGCGGCCTTCACCGTCACCACGATCACGCTTTGCGGTTCCTTGCCGTCGACGGCCAGGCGTTCTCGCAAGGCGGGGTCGACGGTGATGCGGGCATCGCCGTTGACGCGCAGCGTCTCGTTCATGCCGGGGATCAGGAAGAGCAGCCCGACCGACGGGTTGCGGATGATGTTTTCCAGCGTGTCCAGCCGGTTGTTGCCCGGACGATCGGGAATGGCGATGGTGTTGTTGTCGAGGATCGCCGTGAAGCCTGGCTTGTCGCCCTTGGGCGTCACATCGGCATTGCCGGCGCCGTCGGAGGAGCCGATCAGCACGAAGGGGCTCTTGCCGATGAAGGAGCGGCAATGGCCGTCGAGGCTTTTCAGTTCCTTGCGGATCGAGCCGTCGGTCGGCTGGGGCGTCTTGTAGATCGTCCTCAGCTCGTCACGCGTGGTGAGGAATTCCATATCGCCCCCCTCTTATTCTGACGCAATTCCGGACGGAAAACCGCGTCACACTTTTCCTGGAATTGCTTTAGTTGCCGGCCTTCTCTTCCTTGGGTTTTTCCTCGAGCGAATGGCGCATGATCAGCGGCATCTGGCTGAAGGTGAACAGCAAGGTGATCGGGATCGTGCCCCAGACCTTGAAATAAAGCCAGGTCGCCTCGGAAAAGTTGCGCCAGACAATCTCATTGAGCACGGCCAGGAACAGGAAGAACAGGCCCCAGCGGAAGGTCAGCTTGCGCCAGCCCTCGGCATCGAGCTGAAAGGCGGAATCGAAGACGTAGCCGAGCAGCGAGCGGCCGAACAGCAGCCCGCCGAGCAGCGTGACGCCGAACAGCGAGTTGATGATCGTCGGCTTCATGAAGGCGAAGGTCTTGTCCTGCAGGTAAAGCGCCAGCGCGCCGAAGACGAAGACGACGATCGCGGATACCAGCGGCATCAGCGGCAGGCTGCGCGTGAGCAGCCAGGAGGCGCTCAGCGAAAGCGCAGTCGCCACCATGAAGAAGGCGGTGGCGATCAGGATCGGCTCGCCGAGATGGGCGAGCACCGGAAATTTTTCGGCCAGCCACTCGCCGCGGATGGTGGTGAAGAAGAACACCAGCCCCGGTCCGAGCTCGAGCAGGAACTTCAAGCCGGGATTCATCGGCTTGCGGCGAGGATCGGACGGGTCGCGTTCGAGGATGTTCATAAAAGTCCTTCTTGCGCATGATCTGGCCAAAAAGCAGGCGACCTCAAGATCACGTCTTTGTTCAGGCCACGCCGGCGATCGCCCTGGCGAATTCGCTGGCGGAAAATGGTTCGAGGTCGTCGACCTGCTCGCCGACGCCGATGAAATAGACCGGCAATCTGTGCTTGGCGGCGATCGCCACCAGAATACCGCCGCGTGCCGTGCCGTCCAGCTTGGTCATCACCAACCCATTGACGCCGGCAACGTTGCGGAAGATCTCGACCTGGCTCAGCGCGTTCTGACCGGTGGTGGCGTCGACCGTCTGCAGCACCGTGTGCGGCGCTTCCGGATCGAGCTTGCCCAGCACGCGCACGATCTTTTCCAACTCGGCCATCAGCTCGGTCTTGTTCTGCAGGCGGCCGGCCGTGTCGATGATCAGCACGTCGGAGCCGGCCTCTTTCGCCTTCTCGAAGGCGTCATAGGCAAGGCCCGCCGCATCGGCGCCGAGCTTGGTGGCGATGACGGGCGATTTCGTGCGCTCGCCCCAGATCTTGAGCTGCTCGATCGCGGCGGCGCGGAACGTGTCGCCGGCGGCCAGCATCACCTTGAGGCCGCCATCGGTGAGCTTGGCGGCCAATTTGCCGATGGTGGTGGTCTTGCCGGTGCCGTTGACGCCGACAACCAGGATGACATGCGGCTTGTGGCTGAGATCGAGCTCTAGCGGCTTTGCCACCGGCGTCAGCACCTTCTCCACCTCCGCCGCCATCACGGCGCGGACCTCAGAGTCGGAAACGTCGCGGCCATAGCGGCTGGAAGCGAGCGAGTCGGTGACGCGCAGCGCCGTCTCCACACCAAGGTCGGCGCGGATCAGCACGTCCTCCAGGTCCTGCAGCGTGTCCTCGTCCAGCTTTCGCTTGGTGAAGACGCCGGCAATGTTGCCGGTGAGCTCGCGCGAGGAGCGGGCGAGCCCATCGCGCATGCGCTGGAACCAGGAGCGTCGCGGCGCCGGCTCCGGCGCCTTTTGCGGCTCGGCTTGCTGCTCGACCTTTTTTGAGACCGTCACCTTGCCGGCGGCGGGCTTTGGCGGCGACGGCACGGCTTCCGGTTCCGGTGCGATCTCGGCAAGGATCGGCTGCGGCTCGACGGGCACCGGCTGTCGAATAGGGGGCGAGATTTCGGCGTCGGCTTCGGCGGATGGTTCCGCAGAAGGTGCCTCCGCCGGCGGAATCCCGATGGGCGCCGGCGTCTCGACCGGGGCTTCGGCAGGCGGCGTGGGCACTTCGGCCGGTGCCGGCTCGGGCTGCGGTTTCGGACGCGAAGGCTCGATGTCCGGCTGAGTCGGCGCCGGTGCGGGCACTTCCTGCGGTGCGGGTTCGGGCTCCGGTGCCGGCGCGGGTAAAGGTTCGGGCTGCGCCGGCGGCACTTCCTGGGGGGCTGGCGGCTCCGGCTTTTCGGGCGCCGGCTGCGGCTCCTCTTCGGGCTCAGGCTGTGGCAACGGTTCCGGCTCGGCGGGTACGATCGGCTCCGGCGTCGGCGGAATGGTCGGAGCGGGCTCCGGCTTCGGCTCCTCGGGAACCTGCTGAGGCGCCGGTTCTACCTCCCCCTCGATGGGGGAGGTCCCGAGCGCAGCTCGGGGGTGGGGGTGACCGGCGCCGGCGTCGGCGCTATCACCCCGCCCCGCCACTTCGTGGCGACCCTCCCCATCGAGGGGAGGGTGGGGCGCTGCCTGCTCGGCCTCCGGCTTCAGCGCCTCCAGCTGATCCCATTTGATCGGCGGCAGCGCCTCGTCGGCGCGCTCCTCGACGACCTCTTTCCTGCCGAACGAAAATATCTTCTTGAAGAAACCAGCCATGCGTCTCGCAGTCTTAGGCGGCTTGCGCGGCAGAGGGCGCCGCAATCAGGCGGGCGCCGTCATGGCCGGTGATCACGGCATCGACGATCTCGCCGGGCGCGCCGGTGCCGATCGCGGCCAGCGTGAATCCTTCGGTGCGTCCGAGCCCATCGCGCTCGATCAAGATCGACTGCCTCGTGCCGGGAAGCGATGAAAGGTGGCGGCGATAGGCGGCCTCGCCGGCGGCGCGCAGCCTTGCGGCGCGCGCCTTTACCACCTCGCGGCGGACTTGCGGCATGCGCGCGGCGGGCGTGCCCTCGCGCGGTGAGAAGGGGAAGACGTGGAGATGCGTCAGCCCGCACTCCTCGACGATCCTCTCCGAATTCTCGAACATCGCCTCGGTCTCGGTCGGGAAGCCGGCGATGATGTCGGCGCCGAAGACGACACCCGGGCGCAGCTTGCGCACGTCCTCGCAGAAGCGGATCGACTGGTCGCGCAGATGGCGGCGCTTCATGCGCTTCAGGATCATGTCGTCGCCCGACTGCAGCGACAGATGCAGATGCGGCATCAGCCTACGCTCGGTGGCGATGGCATCGAGCAGGTCGTCGTCGGCCTCGATGGAATCGATGGAGGACAATCTCAGCCGCTTCACATCCGGCACCTGGCGCAGGATCGTCTTCACCAGCTTTCCGAGTTTTGGCGCGCCCGGCAGGTCGGCGCCGAAACTGGTCATGTCGACGCCGGTCAAAACAATCTCGGCATAGCCGTTGCCGGCGAGACGCTTGACCTGCTCGACCACCGCGCCCATCGGCACGGAGCGCGAATTGCCGCGGCCATAGGGAATGATGCAGAAGGTGCAGCGATGGTCGCAGCCATTCTGCACCTGGACGAAGGCGCGCGCCCGGGCCTCGATGGCGTCGACCATGTGGCCTGCCGTCTCGCGCACCGAAAAGATGTCGTTGACACGCGCCTTCTCGGTGTCATTGACGCCGAAATCGGGCAGCGCGCGGTAGGAATTGGCCTTGAGCTTCTCCTCATTGCCGAGCACGAGGTCGACCTCGTCCATGGCGGCGAAATTCTGCGGCTCGGTCTGCGCCGCGCAGCCGGTGACGATGATGCGCGCCGAAGGATTCTCGCGGCGCGCCTTGCGGATCGCCTGCTTGGCCTGGCGCACCGCTTCCGCAGTGACGGCGCAGGTGTTGAAGATGACGGCCCCGCCTTGCAGCGCGCCCAGGCCAGCGCTCTCGGCCTCGCGACGCATCACTTCCGATTCATAGGTGTTGAGGCGGCAGCCGAAGGTGACGACGTCGATGCCCTTGCCGGCGGGGGCTTGGGGCGCGCCTTTTTGAAGGGCGGACATCAGGCGGCGCTTTCGGTGTCGCGGGCCCAGGCGCCGGTCGAGGGATCGAAGCTGCCGGAAAACTCCCATTCGGCAGCACCGGTCAGGATGACGTGGTCGTCGTCGCGCCATTCGACATTGAGTTCGCCGCCACCGGGCGTCAGCAGCGAGACGCTGCGGCCGGTGCGCTTGGTGCGGGCGGCAGCGACGACGGCGGCGCAGGCGGCCGAGCCGCAGGCCTTGGTGAGGCCCGCGCCGCGCTCCCAGGTGCGGATGATCATCCTTTCAGGCGACGTCACCTGGGCAATGGTGATGTTGGCGCGCTCGGGGAAGATCGGATGGTTTTCGAGCAGCGGGCCGAAGCGGTCGAGTTCGTAGGACCAGACGTCATTGTCGACCCAGAAGATGGCGTGCGGATTGCCCATCGACACGGCCGAGGGCGAATGCAACACCGGCGCGTCGATCGGGCCGATCTGCAGCTCGATCATGCGGGTGTCGCGAAATTCTTCCGCCAGCGGGATCTCCTGCCAGCCGAAACGCGGCTTGCCCATGTCGACCGAGATCGTGCCGTCGGCATGCTCCTGAGCATTGAGGATTCCGGCGCGGGTCTCGAAGGTGAAGCTCTTCTGGCCGGTCTCGGCGGCCAGAGCCTGCACGACGCAGCGCGTGCCGTTGCCGCAGGCCTGCGCGCTGCTGCCGTCGGAATTCAGGATGTCGATATAATAGGCGGTGCCCGGCGTGCGCGCGTCATGGATCGCCATGATCTGGTCGAACCTGGTCGCCGCATCGGCGTTGAGGGCGATCGCCGCCGTCGCCGTCACCTTGTCGGCGCGGCCACGCATATCGGCAACGATAATCTCGTTGCCGATACCATTCATCTTGGCGAAGGGGGCGGTGCCTGCCATCTAACCGGTCATTCCAATCCGTTTAGGCCAATCCGTTTAGGCCGCTATATGGCGGAAACGGGGGGGAATTACCAGTCCGGCAATAAACTCGGTCACGGCGTAAACGCCGCGCCGCGACGGAGGTCGCGCCTAAGTTACTGCGAAGACCCCGAGCACGATTAGCAGGAAGATGATCAGCACGATGCCGATGAGGATGCGCGCGCCGGTAGCGGCCGCGCCGGCTAAAGCCGGCATGCCGAGAAGGCTCGCGGCTGCGGCAATGATGAGAAGGATGATGATCCATTTGATCATGGGAAGCTCCGGCGAAATTGCGTCGGCGGATCAACGTGTTTGGCCGCTTTGAGTTCCTTTGTAGATGGCCGGCACGTCCCATAGCTCGCCCGGCCGCAAGGCGCGGAAACGCTCCGGCGGCAGGTCTTCGGCAGCCAATGCCTCGGCCAGTTTCTGGGCCGGCTCCTCGACCGGCTCGTCGGTGAGATGGAAGGTGCCCCAGTGGCAGCCGGCGGCGAAGGCGGCATTGCAGAGCTTCATGCCTTGCACGGCCTCCTCAGGGTTCTGATGCTGCGGCGCCATGAACCAGCGCGGCTCATAGGCGCCGATCGGCAGGATGGCGAGGCGGAAGCCGCCATGCTTTTCCGCCATCAGCCGGTAGTTGATGCCGTCATGGAAACCGGTGTCGCCGGCGAAATAGATATTGCCGCCCGCCGTTTCGATGACAAAGCCCGCCCACAGCGCCATGCGGCGGTCGCGTCCGCCACGCGCCGACCAGTGATGCGCCGGCTCGACATGGATGGCGGCCGCGCCGATGTCGACCCGGTCGCCCCAATCATGCGCGCCGAGGCGCATGCCAGGCACAGCGCGGCCGATGACGGCGTCGTTGCCGAGCGGCGTGATCACCAGCGGGTCGTGGCTCTCCTTCAGCCGCCTCAGCGTGGCGAGGTCGAGATGGTCGTAGTGATTGTGGCTGACCAGGACCAGGTCGATCGGCGGCAGGTCGGCAAAGGCGATGCCAGGCGCATTGACCCTTCTCGGACCGGCAAAGGCGAAGGGCGAAGCGCGCTCCGACCAGATTGGATCGGTCAGGATGTTCAGGCCCGCCGTCTGGATGAGCAGGCACGCATGGCCAACCATGGTGAGCCGAAGCGCGCCGCCATCGAGCCGACCCTCCGGTTTTGCCAGCGGATGGGGGCTCGGAAAGGCGGCCGGCCATTTCGCCCGCTTGCCGCCGAACTGCCATCTGAGGAGATCGCTGAAGCGCCCGGGCGGCTTGCCGCCGGGGTTGAAGAACAAGGCGCCGTCGAAATGATCGCTGGGCGGGCCGCTATAATAGCGGTTGGCGGTTCTTTTTCTCGCGGTCATTCTCTCTTCCCGCCGGCTCGGTCCTTCGTGAGATAAGGAAGCGTCCGCCTGGCGCAAGCATTTTGCTGGCGAATGCCAACGAGCGAAGCCCTCTTCCATTAAGATCGGGTGAGAGGGGACGACCGCCATGGCGATGAAGCGGACCAAGACACCGTGGATGAAGGCCGAGGATTTCGGCCGCTCGCTGCCGCATGGGGTCGGCGTCAACCTTCTGGTCACCGACATGGCGGCGATGGAGACCTTCTGCCGCGAAGTGCTCGGCGCCAGGATCGTCTATGCCGATGAGGATTTCGCGGCGATCGAGCTTTTGGGCTCGATCTTCATGCTGCATGCCGACCATTCCTATCTCGACAATCCAATGACTGGGGTCACTTCGGGCGCCGAGACACGCGGCGCCGGCATAGAGCTGCGTTTTTACGGCGCCGATCCGGATGCGGTCGAGAAAAAGGCGGCGGCGCTCGGCCACATCGTGCTGGCCGGCGCGATCGACAAGCCGCATGGGCTGCGTGAATGCTACATCGTCGGTCCGGACGGCTATGTGTTCGTGCCCAGCGTCCGAATTTAGCACCGCCATTTCAACAGTTTAGCGGCATCCGCCGCCGGCGTTCCCGATGCTGTTTCTTGCTGCGGCAAATTTGCAACAGCCGGCCCGAAAACCCTATTTTAACCATATCGGGTTGAAATTCTGCCACCTTCGCCGTCTTGGTGAAGCGAAGATTACGCGGATGGCTCCCCCCCGGCCGGATCCGACGGAGGTTTTGATGAATTTTTCGATGACCCGCCCCTTTTCGCGGAGCGGCCTCGTGGCCGTATCGCTGGCCGCGCTGGTTGCGAGCGGCTGTTCGACCTCGCGCTTCTCGTCGATGGACGACCAGCAGCCGGCGCCGCTGACGCCGGCGCCGTCCGGCACGGTGACGCAGAACCAGCTGCCGCCGCCGGCTTCCCCTGGCACCACCGATCCTTCGCAATTCCCGACCGCGCCGAAGAACACCCAGGTCGCTTCGCTGCCGCCGGACGGCACGGCGCCCGCCGGCGCCACCGACCTCACCGCGGCCAGCGTCGCCGGCGTGTGGAACGTCAATGTCTCCGGGCAGAGCTGCAAGGTGGCGACGCCGCAGACCAAGTTCGGCGCCGGCTACCGCGCCGGTCCGCTGCACTGCCCGGCGCCGATCGACGGCATCAAGTCGTGGAATGTCGCCGGCAAGCAGCTAACGCTTTACGACGAAAATGGCGGCACGCTGGCCAGGCTCTATTCCTCGGGGGGCGAAAAGTTCGACGGCCAGACTTCCAATGGGCAGCCGATCTCGCTTACAAGGTAGGGCGAGAGTGTGCTGATATTCAGGTGAGGCCGGCCTGTAAGCGGCGGCTTCCTGCACCCATCATTGTGCTCAATATAGACGACGTGAACCATGCACCTGCGTGACGGCCTCCAGACCCACGCGACCGTCAAGCAGCGCTACGATCATCTCGTCCAGAGCGGCGCGGTCGAGCGCGATCCGGCGCAGGAGCGCATCATCGCCGCGCTCGACCGGCTGATCGACGAGATCTCGGCCAAAAGGCTGGCGCATAAATCGAGCGCGCTGGGCTGGCTGTTCGCGGCCAAGCGGCAGCCTCGCGAGCCGGTCAAGGGCCTCTACATCCATGGCGGCGTCGGTCGCGGCAAGACCATGCTGATGGACATGTTCTTCGAGCTGTTGCCGGTGCGGCGCAAGCGCCGCGTGCATTTCAACGACTTCATGGCCGATGTGCAGGACCGCATCCAGAAGCACCGGCAGGCGCGCAAGGAAGGCACGGTCAAGGAAGACGACCCGATCCCGCCGGTGGCGCGGGCACTCGCCGACCAAGCCTGGGTGCTGTGCTTCGACGAATTCTCCGTCACCGACATCGCCGACGCGATGATCCTGTCGCGGCTGTTCTCGGCGCTGTTTTCCAATGGCGTGGTGCTGGTCGCCACCTCCAACGTAGCGCCGGAAGACCTTTATCGCGACGGGCTGAACCGCCAGCTCTTCCTGCCGTTCATCTCGCTGCTCGAGCGCAATGCCCATGTGATGACGCTCGACGCCGAGAAGGACTACCGGCAGGAAAAGCTCAATCGTCTGCCGGTCTATGTCACGCCGGCCGACGCTTCGGCCGATCGCGCGCTGGATGAGGCCTGGAGGGCGATGACGCATGGCAGGCCGACCGAAGCGGTGACACTGACGCTGAAAGGCCGCCAGCTCGTCGTGCCGCGCGCCGCGGGCGACGCCGCGCGCTTTTCCTTCGCCGAACTCTGCGAAAAGCCGCTCGGCGCGCGCGACTATCTGGCGATCGCCGACCGCTTCTCGACCGTCTTCATCGACCATGTGCCGGTGCTGGGCGAAGGGAAGCGCAACGAGGCCAAGCGCTTCATCCTTTTGATCGACACGCTCTACGATCACCACATGCGGCTGGTGATGAGCGCCGCGGCGACGCCCGAAAGGCTCTACACGGCCAAGCGCGGCACGGAGGTATTCGAATTCGAGCGCACCGCCTCGCGCCTGGTCGAAATGCAGAGCCGCGACTGGCTGGAAAGCTGGACGGAACGGCGAGAGGTGGCGCCGGTAGCAGAGGCAAGGCAGGCGCAGGGATAGAATGTTGTTCCGCCGCTCTCTTTGTACCGTGGCAGGTTGGTGAAGTCCGCCGCGGCAGCTGAAGCGGCGGCGTATCTTCGTCATTCTAGGGCGGAGCAAGGAGCGAGGCGACGCGCGCAGACCCTAGAATCCATGCCGTGACATTGGCCGTAGAATGCAACGGCCCAGAATAGCCGTTAGCGATAGCGCGGGGTAAGATCGCAGCATGACCGGCTTCTACATGACCGCAAGCCAAAAAGGCGGCACGATCTACCAACGACCTTGCTCGTCGCATGCCCGAGCACAAGACCGGCCAAGGCTCCAGCTTCACCAGCCGTTACGGTGTGCAGCGTCTCGTCTGGTACAGGAGGATGTCGAGATCACCGACGCCATCCAGCGTGAGACGTCATTGAAGCGCTGGCCACGACAGTGGAAGATTGATTTGATCGAAAAGACCAATCCGGAGTGGTTCGAGCTGTTTCGCGGAATTGGCTGGTGAACGTTCTGCACCGTCGCGGCGCTCGTGCGTCACGGCATGGATTCCAGGGTCTGCGCGCGTCGCTTCGCTCCTTGCTCCGCCCTAGAATGACGAAGGACAGGCTGGCGATCCTTCCCGCGCCCCTCTGCCCTGCCGGGCATCCCTCACACAGGGAGAGATCCTCAAGGGGGAGATTTACCATCGCATCACAACAGCGTCATCGCCGGGATGAAGCCTTCGGATTTCGACGTTCATTGTGTAAATTCTCCTCAGTCGGCTCATAAACTTTGACGTTTACGTAATTCCCAAAGCATCTAACCGATTGAAAATACAGGAGTCGAAATAATCGTTTGAATTTTTCTTTGGCCGGCGCTATTCGGTGCGGCCAAATCCCGCGGTTTCCCGCATCCTTTCGGCCTCCCGGCCCCGTCACGACCTCGTCACAGACAAAGGGAAAACATCCTCATCATGGCACGCAACAAGATAGCGCTTATCGGCTCGGGCATGATCGGCGGCACGCTCGCCCATATGATCGGCCTCAAGGATCTCGGGGACGTGGTGCTGTTCGATATCGCCGAGGGCATTCCGCAGGGCAAGGGCCTCGACATAGCGCAGTCCTCGCCGGTCGACGGCTTCGATTCCCGGCTGACCGGCGTCAACGACTATGCCGGCATCGAGGGCGCGGATGTGTGCATCGTGACCGCCGGCGTGCCGCGCAAGCCGGGCATGAGCCGCGACGACCTTCTCGGCATCAACCTTAAGGTGATGGAACAGGTCGGCGCCGGCCTCAAGAAGTACGCGCCGAAGGCCTTCGTTATCTGCATCACCAACCCGCTCGACGCGATGGTGTGGGCGCTGCAGAAGTTTTCCGGCCTGCCGACCAGCCATGTCGTCGGCATGGCCGGGGTGCTCGACAGCGCCCGCTTCCGCTACTTCCTGGCCGAGGAGTTCAAGGTCTCGGTCGAGGATGTCACCGCCTTCGTGCTCGGCGGCCATGGCGACTCGATGGTGCCGATGATCCGCTATTCGACCGTCTCCGGCATCCCGCTGCCCGATCTCGTCAAGATGGGCTGGACTTCGAAGGAAAAGCTCGACCAGATCGTGCAGCGCACCCGCGACGGCGGCGCCGAAATCGTCGGCCTGCTCAAGACCGGCTCGGCCTATTACGCGCCGGCCGCCTCGGCGATCGCCATGGCCGAATCCTACCTCAAGGACAAGAAGCGCGTGCTGCCGTGTGCTGCGCATCTGTCGGGCCAGTATGGCGTCAAGGGCACCTATGTCGGCGTGCCGGTGGTGATCGGCGCCGGCGGCGTCGAGCGCGTCATCGAGATCGAACTGTCCAAGGCCGAGCAGAAGATGTTCGACAATTCGGTCGCGGCCGTCCAGGGCCTGACCGAGGCCTGCACCAAGATCGCCCCGCATCTCGCCGGCAAGTAATCGTCCTACCCGGAGACCAAGCGCATGAACATCCATGAGTATCAGGCCAAGGCGCTGCTGAAGACGTTCGGCGCGCCGGTCGCAAGCGGCGTCCCGGTGTTCAAGGCGAGCGAGGCGGAAGCTGCCGCCAAGGCGCTGCCCGGTCCGCTCTATGTGGTGAAGAGCCAGATCCATGCCGGCGGCCGCGGCAAGGGCAAGTTCAAGGAGCTCGGCCCCGACGCCAAGGGCGGCGTGCGGCTGGCGAAGTCGGCGGCGGAAGTCGTCGCCAACGCCAACGAGATGCTCGGCCACACGCTGGTCACCAAGCAGACCGGGCCTGCCGGCAAGCAGGTCAACCGGCTCTATATCGAGGACGGCGCCGACATCGCCCGCGAGCTTTATCTGTCGATCCTGGTCGACCGCTCGGTCGGCCGCATCGCCTTCGTCGTCTCGACCGAGGGCGGCATGGACATCGAGACGGTCGCGCATGACACGCCGGAAAAGATTGTCACCGTCGCCATCGATCCGGAAAAAGGCGTGACGGCGGACGACGTGAAGACGCTCAACGGCGCGCTGAAGCTTGACGGCGATGCGGCCAAGGACGGCGTCTCGCTGTTCCCGACGCTCTACAAGGCCTTCGTCGAGAAGGATATGAGCCTGCTCGAGGTCAACCCGCTGATCGTCATGAAGGACGGGCATCTGCGCGTGCTCGACGCAAAGGTGTCGTTCGACAACAACGCGCTGTTCCGCCACCCGGACGTGATGGAATTGCGCGACACCACCGAAGAGGACGAGAAGGAGATCGAGGCGTCGAAGTTCGACCTCGCCTATGTCGCGCTCGACGGCAATATCGGCTGCATGGTCAATGGCGCAGGCCTTGCCATGGCGACGATGGACATCATCAAGCTCTACGGTGCTGAGCCGGCTAACTTCCTCGACGTCGGCGGCGGCGCCTCCAAGGAAAAGGTCACGGCGGCGTTCAAGATCATCACCAAGGATCCGGCGGTCGAAGGCATCCTGATCAACATCTTCGGCGGCATCATGAAGTGCGACGTCATCGCCGAGGGCGTGATCGCCGCCGTCAAGGAAGTGGGGCTGAAGGTGCCGCTGGTGGTGCGGCTGGAAGGCACCAATGCCGAGCTCGGCAAGAAGATCATCAACGACAGCGGCCTGAATGTCGTCTCGGCCGACGACCTCGACGACGCGGCCAAGAAGATCGTCAAGGCGGTGAAGGGCTGAGCGGCTGTGGAACAGGACGCCACGCAAAGCTTGCTTGGATACGTCATTGCATGGCTGCCGATGGCGATTTTCCTGGTGATCTGGATCTGGGGTCTCGTCACTCTAAAGCAGTATGTGCGAGCCCGGGAACTTGCCGGCCATGACAACGCGACCGCTATTCGTGAGCTCGTCGAGACGAATCGGGAAATTGTAGCCGTGCTGCGTGACCTGAAGTCGGAACTTCAAGGGCGGAGGTCATAGGATGCCTCCGCGCAAGATAAACTTGGTTGAGGCTGCGGATCAAAAGATCGCCAAGGTCTTCGATCCGCACATCGCCGGCGACGTCAACGATGCCCAAGCGAAGGTCGCCAAGTTCGGCGAGGTCTTCGACTGGCATGCGCATGACCATGAGGACGAGGCTTTCCTGGTGCTGCGCGGCAGGATCGCCATCGATTTCCGCGACGGGCCGGTCGAGCTCGGCGAGGGCGACTTCATCGTCGTGCCGCGCGGCGTCGAGCATCGGCCGCGCTCGCTGACGAAGGAGCCCGTGGTGCTGATGTTCGAGCCGGCGACGACGCTCAACACCGGCAATGCCCGGAGTGACCTCACCGTCACCGACCTGAAGCGGCTCTGAGCCATGAACGCGTCGCCCTTCTCCTCCCTCTCGGATGCTCACCAACGCCTGCAGGCGCTGGTCGGCGCGTGGCGCGGCGAGGAAGAGGTGGCGGCGACGCAATGGACCGATGCCGGCGCGGCGACTTCGGAAGTGCTGACAGAGGCGCAGTTCGGCGGCCTGTTCGTGGTGCAGCGCTATCGCCAGCGCCGCGACGGCACGGTCTCGTTCGGCGCGCACAATGTGTTCGGCTTCGACCAGCAGAACGGACTCGCCACCATGCATCAGTTCGACTCGATGGGGTTCGTGCCGATGTCACCGGCCACTGGTACGTGGAACGGCAACGAACTGGTCCTGGAGCGGTCGTCGCCGCGCGGCGCAGCCCGCGTGACATATGGTTTTGACGGCGCCGATACTTATCGCATGAGACTTCAGTTCAAGCCTACGGGCAGCGACGCCTGGCAAGACATGGTGAGCGGGCTCTACCGGCGCGTCTCGCCTTCCACGATCAACGGTTTTTAGAAAAGGGCCGCGATGTCCATTCTCGTCGACAAGAATACCAAGGTGCTGGTGCAGGGCCTGACCGGCAAGACCGGCACCTTCCACACCGAGCAGGCGCTGGCCTATCACGGCACCAAGATGGTGGGCGGCATCCATCCGAAGAAGGGCGGCGAGACCTGGACCGGCTCGAAGGGCGAAAGCCTGCCGATCTTCGCCACGGTGGCCGAAGGCAAGGCAAGGACCGGCGCCAACGCATCGGTCATCTATGTGCCGCCAGCGGGCGCGGGCGAAGCCATCATCGAGGCGATCGAGGCCGAAATCCCGCTGATCGTCTGCATCACCGAAGGCATCCCGGTGATGGACATGGTCAAGGTCAAGGCGCGGCTCGACCGCTCGGCCTCGCGGCTGATCGGCCCCAACTGCCCGGGCGTGCTGACGCCCGACGAATGCAAGATCGGCATCATGCCCGGCAACATCTTCCGTAAGGGCTCGGTGGGCGTTGTTTCGCGCTCGGGAACACTTACCTATGAGGCAGTCTTCCAAACCACCAATGTCGGCCTCGGCCAAACCACGGCGGTGGGCATCGGCGGCGACCCGGTCAAGGGCACCGAATTCATCGACGTGCTGGAGATGTTCCTTGCCGACGACGAGACCAAGTCGATCATCATGATCGGCGAGATCGGCGGCTCGGCCGAGGAAGACGCCGCGCAGTTCCTCAAGGACGAAGCCAAGCGCGGCCGCAAGAAACCGATGGCGGGTTTCATCGCCGGGCGCACGGCGCCGGCGGGCCGCACCATGGGTCATGCGGGCGCGGTGATCTCGGGCGGCAAGGGCGGCGCGGAAGACAAGATCGCGGCGATGGAATCGGCCGGCATCAGGGTCTCGCCCTCTCCGGCGCGGCTCGGCACGACGCTGGTCGAGGCGATCAAGGGTTAAGGCAGTAAGGGAGTAGGGGAGTAAGGGAATAGGAAGAACGGGGCGCGCGGCAACAAATGCCACTTTCCCTACTGCCCTACTCCCTTATTCCCTTATTCCCCTCCGAACAGGAGACGGAGCCGGGCTCCGCAGATAAAAATGGCAAGACAAGATCAGGCCAACGACCAATTCTCGCTCACCTCATTCCTCTATGGCGGCAATGCCGACTATATCGACGCGCTCTATGCCGCCTATGAGGACAATCCGGCTTCGGTCGATCCGGAGTGGCAGGATTTCTTCGCCGCGCTGAAGGATGACGCTGGCGACGTGCGCAAGAACGCCAAGGGCGCCTCCTGGGCGAAGCCTTCCTGGCCGCCGACGGCCAATGGCGAGCTGGTCTCGGCGCTCGACGGCAATTGGGGCCTGGTCGAGAGGGCGATCGAAAAGAAGGTGAAGGAAAAGGCTGTCGTCAACGGCGCCGTGCTTTCCGACGCCGACGTGCACCAGGCGACGCGCGATTCCGTGCGCGCCATCATGATGATCCGCGCCTACCGCATGCGCGGCCACCTGCATGCCAATCTCGACCCGCTCGGCATTGCCAAGCCGCTCGAAGACTATAACGAGCTGTCGCCGGAGAATTACGGCTTCACCGAAGCCGACTACGACCGGCCGATCTTTCTCGACAATGTGCTCGGGCTCGAATTCGGCACCATCCGGCAGATGCTGGACATCCTGACCCGCACCTATTGCTCGACGCTCGGCGTCGAGTTCATGCATATCTCCGATCCGGAAGAGAAGGCCTGGATCCAGGCCCGCATCGAAGGCGCCGACAAGGAGATCACCTTCACCGCAACCGGCAAGAAGGCGATCCTGTCGAAGCTGATCGAGGCCGAGGGTTTCGAGCAATATATCGACGTCAAGTACAAGGGCACCAAGCGCTTCGGCCTCGACGGCGGCGAAGCGCTGATCCCGGCGCTGGAGCAGATCATCAAGCGCGGCGGCCAGCTCGGCCTCAAGGAGGTCGTGCTCGGCATGGCGCATCGCGGCCGCCTCAACGTGCTTTCCCAGGTGATGGGCAAGCCGCACCGCGCCATCTTCCACGAGTTCAAGGGCGGCTCGGCCGCGCCGGACGACGTCGAGGGCTCGGGCGACGTGAAGTACCATCTCGGCGCCTCGTCGGACCGCGAGTTCGACGGCAACAAGGTGCATCTGTCGCTGACGGCCAACCCCTCGCATCTGGAAATCGTCGACCCCGTGGTGATGGGCAAGGCGCGCGCCAAGCAGGACCAGCTCGCCGGCCGCGAGCGCGGCGAGATCGTGCCCCTGTCGGAACGCGCCAAGGTGATGCCGCTGCTGCTCCACGGCGACGCGGCGTTTGCCGGGCAGGGCGTGATCGCCGAAATGTTCGGGCTGTCCGGCCTGCGCGGTCATCGCGTCGCCGGCACGCTGCATTTCATCATCAACAACCAGATCGGCTTTACCACCAATCCGCGCTTCTCGCGTTCGTCGCCCTATCCGTCGGATGTGGCTAAGATGATCGAAGCGCCGATCTTCCACGTCAACGGCGACGATCCGGAGGCGGTGGTGCATGCCGCCAAGGTTGCGACCGAATTTCGCATGAAGTTCCACAAGCCGGTGGTGGTGGACATGTTCTGCTACCGCCGCTTCGGCCACAATGAGGGCGACGAGCCGTCCTTCACCCAGCCGATCATGTACCGCAACATCCGCAACCATAAGACGACGGTGCAGATCTATGCCGACCGGCTGATCGCCGAAGGCCACGTCACCCAGGCCGAGGTCGACAAGATGCGGGCCGACTGGCGTGCGCATCTCGAGGCCGAATTTGAAGTCGGCCAGCACTACAAGCCGAACAAGGCCGACTGGCTGGACGGCGCGTGGTCGGGCCTGCGCACCGCCGACAATCAGGACGAACAGCGGCGCGGCAAGACGGCCGTGCCAGTGCGCACGCTGAAGGAGATCGGCAAGAAGCTGACCGACGTGCCGAAGGATTTCGAGGCGCACAAGACCATCCTGCGCTTCCTCGAAAACCGCCGCCAGGCGATCGAATCCGGCGAAGGCATCGACTGGTCGACGGCCGAGGCGCTGGCTTTCGGCGCCATCCTGCTCGACGGCAACCCGATCCGGCTTTCCGGCCAGGATTCGGAACGCGGCACCTTCTCGCAGCGCCATTCGGTGCTTTACGACCAGCGCGACGAGACCCGCTACATCCCGCTCAACAATCTCTCGGCGGCGCAGGCCGGCTACGAGGTCATCAACTCGATGCTCTCGGAAGAGGCGGTGCTCGGCTTCGAATATGGCTACAGCCTGGCCGAGCCCAAGGCGCTGACGCTCTGGGAGGCGCAGTTCGGCGACTTCGCCAATGGCGCCCAGGTGGTGTTCGACCAGTTCATCTCGTCGGGCGAGCGCAAGTGGCTCAGAATGTCGGGCCTGGTCTGCCTGTTGCCGCATGGCTATGAGGGCCAGGGGCCGGAGCACTCGTCGGCGCGGCTGGAGCGCTTCCTGCAGCTCTGTGCCGAAGACAACATGCAGGTCGCCAACGTCACCACGCCGGCCAACTACTTCCATATCCTGCGCCGGCAACTGAAGCGCGACTTCCGCAAGCCGCTGATCCTGATGACGCCGAAGTCGCTGTTGCGCCACAAGCGCGCGGTGTCGACGCTGTCGGAGATGGCGGGCGAAAGCTCGTTCCACCGGCTGTTGTGGGACGATGCGCAGCTCCTGGCCAACCAGCCAATCAAGCTGGTGAAGGACTCCAAGATCCGCCGCGTCGTGCTCTGTTCGGGCAAGGTCTATTACGATCTCTATGAGGAGCGCGAGAAGCGCGGCATCAACGACATCTATCTGCTGCGCGTCGAACAGCTCTATCCGTTCCCGGCCAAGGCGCTGATCACCGAATTGTCGCGTTTCCGCAATGCCGAGATGGTGTGGTGCCAGGAGGAGCCCAAGAACATGGGCGCCTGGTCGTTCATCGATCCCTATCTCGAATGGGTGCTGGCGCATATCGACGCCAAGCATCAGCGGGTGCGCTACACCGGGCGGCCGGCCTCGGCCTCGCCGGCGACAGGGTTGATGTCGAAGCATCTCAGCCAGCTCGCCGCGCTGCTCGACGACGCTCTCGGCGAATAACCGGACGAAACAGACCTCAAGAAGACAAGAGAACGGACAGGCACAATGGCTACCGAAATCCGCGTCCCCACTCTCGGCGAATCCGTCACCGAGGCGACTGTCGGCAAGTGGTTCAAGAAGGTCGGCGACGCGATCGCCGCCGACGAGCCGCTGGTCGAGCTCGAAACCGACAAGGTGACGGTGGAAGTGCCCGCCGCGGGCGCCGGGACGCTGGCCGAGATCACCGTCAAGGAAGGCGAGACGGTCAATGTCGGTGCGCTGCTCGGCTCGATTTCGGCGGGCGGCGCGGCCGCCGCTCCTGCCACGAAGCCGCAGGCGGTGGCGCAGGCTTCCAGCCCCGACGCCGCGTCCACCACCAAGCAGGCCGCGGCCGAAACCGCCAAGATGGCCGGCGATGCCGGTCCGGTCGAGCCGCGCACCATGCCGCCAGCCCCGGCCGCGGCCAAGCTGATCGCGGAACACAATCTCTCGGTCGACCAGTTGTCCGGTTCCGGCAAGCGCGGTCAGGTGCTGAAGGGCGACGTGCTCGACGCCATCGCCAAGGGCGCGCCGTCGCAGCCGGCCGAGACGCCGAAGGCTGCTCCTGCTCCAGCGCCCGTCGCAGCTCGCGCGCCGTCTTCGGCCGAGGATGCGCCGCGCGAGGAGCGCGTGCGCATGACCAAGCTGCGTCAGACCATCGCGCGCCGCTTGAAGGAAGCGCAGTCGACCGCCGCCATGCTCACCACCTTCAACGAGGTGGACATGAGCGCGGTGATGGCCCTGCGGGCCAAGTACAAGGACGTGTTTGAGAAAAAGCATGGCGTGAAGCTCGGCTTCATGGGCTTCTTCACCAAGGCGGTGACCCATGCGTTGAAGGAAATCCCGGCCGTCAATGCCGAGATCGACGGCAGCGACATCATCTACAAGAATTTCGCCCATGTCGGCGTTGCCGTCGGCACGGACAAGGGCCTGGTGGTGCCGGTGGTGCGCGACGCCGACCAGATGTCCATCGCCGAGATCGAAAAGGAGATCGGGCGGCTGGGCCTTGCCGCGCGCGACGGCAAGCTGTCGGTCGCGGACATGCAAGGAGGCACGTTTACGATTTCCAACGGTGGCGTCTATGGCTCGTTGATGTCGACGCCGATCCTGAATGCGCCGCAGTCGGGCATCCTCGGTATGCACAAGATCCAGGAGCGGCCGGTGGTGGTCGGCGGTCAGATCGTCATCCGGCCGATGATGTATCTGGCGCTCTCCTATGACCACCGCATCGTGGACGGCAAGGAAGCCGTGACCTTCCTGGTGCGCGTCAAGGAAAGCCTGGAGGATCCCGAGCGGCTGGTGCTCGATTTGTGAGCAGGTCGGTCGCGCTGTGAGCGGCTGGCTGGAAGGGTTGGGGTTCAAGCTGGGCCGCGGTTTGCGGCGCAGCCTCCTTCTGCTCGGCGTCTCCACTGCCATACCGGCACCGGCAATTGCTGCCGACTGGGATGTCTCCATGGCCAGCAGCAATTTCGGCATATTCGCGCTCTCCGACGCGCAGCTGGCGGAACGCAGGATCACGGTCACGCCGATCGGCGAGCTGGAACTGCCGACCGGCGAGATCATCGCCTGCGATCCCCTGATCACGGACGACAATTGGCCGGCGCTGGCCCGCAAGGTGAAGCCCGGGCATTATCCGGTCACGCTGTTCGAGGCGCAGGGCCGCGTGGCGGCGGCCTTCCTTCGCTTTCGGCCTGGCGTGCCAGTGCGCTGGGAGCTCGCGACGTTGCCAGACCAGGACGTCTCGACGCTGAAAGGCGACGAGATCTTCGGCTATCCCGTCGATGCCGGCCTCGGCTCGTTCATGGATAAGGCGGCGATGGCCCTGATGTCGGCCGCGCAGGACAAGCTCAAGCTCGACCAGAATTATTATGACGATGTGCTGGCGGCCGAGTTCGCGCCCAACCAGGACCGGTTCGTCATGCACCGTCCGGCCGCCGGCAGTCCGGTCAACATAGCGATTTTCTGGAGCGGCTGGGGCGACGGGTTCTACCCGTCCTTCTGGGGACTCGACGCGACCGGCGAGCCGGTGGTCCTGATGACCGATTTCGGCGTGCTTGAAAACGCCGACGGCCGCGAGAGCGACCAGGCCAAGTGATGACGAATGCCGCCTCGCCCCTGATCGGATTGATGGCCGGATCGCTGGCGCTCGCAGCCGCGAATTCAGGCGCCCAGGCCGCCTGCCCGATCCAGCTTGCTGTCTATGGCGAGGCCCAGAGTGGCGCCGAGATCGACTTCACCCCGGCCGGCACTTCGGCCACGATCACCAACGCATTCCGCATGATCCTCGACAACAATGTCGTGCTCGACGGCATCGCGATGTGGACCGAGGGATCGGCGGCGCGGCCGCATGGATCGCTGATGTATAAGTGCCCGACCGGCGACGTCACCGGCGAGGAGCTTGCCGCCTGCACGGTCTGGGAAGGCGTCATCTACAGCGCCGACGAGAAGGGCGGCGTCGGCCTGCTGCCGGCCGAGGGCGCCGACGCGCCGAAAAGCCTGATCTTCCCCGATCTCGGGCCCTCGCTCGAAATGTCAGCCGCTTATGGCCCGGCCGGCTTCTCCAAAGTGCCATGGGACATCTTCGTGCTAAAGGGCTGCCAGGAATGAGCGCGGAAAAAAAGACGCTGCTGGTCACGGGCGGCAGCCGGGGCATCGGGGCCGCGATCTGCCGGCAGGCGAACCGGGCCGGCTACCTGGTGGCGGTGAATTATGTGTCCAACCAGGCGGCGGCTGATGCGCTGGTCGCCGAGCTCAAAGCCGCAGGCGGCGATGCCTTCGCGGTCAAAGGCGATGTCGGCAGCGAGGCCGATGTGATTGCGATGTTCGAAGCCGTCGACCAGGCCTTCGGCCGGCTCGACGCCTTCGTCAACAATGCCGGCATCGTCGACGTCAAGGCCCGGGTCGACGAGATGAGCATGGCGCGGCTGGAGCGCATGATGCGCATCAATGTCGTCGGTTCGTTCCTGTGCGCCCGTGAAGCGGTGAAGCGCATGTCGACCCGTCACGGCGGCAAGGGCGGCGCCATCGTCAACCTGTCCTCGGCGGCCGCCAGGCTCGGCTCGCCAGGCGAATATGTCGATTACGCCGCCTCAAAGGGCGCGATCGACACCATGACCATCGGACTGGCGCGTGAGGTGGTCCTCGAAGGTATCCGCGTCAATGCAGTCAGCCCCGGCATTACCGAGACCGAAATCCACGCCTCGGGCGGCCAGCCGGACCGCGTGGCGCGGATGCAGGACGCGCTGCCGATGAAACGCGCCGGCACGGCCGATGAGGTCGCGAGCGCGGTTCTTTATCTTTTGTCGGATGCGGCCTCCTATGTAACGGGCGCGATCCTGAATGTGAGCGGCGGCCGATAGGCGCCAAAGCAAAGGACAGTTTCATGGCTTATGACGTCGTAATCATCGGATCGGGACCGGGCGGCTATGTCTGCGCCATCAAGGCGGCGCAGCTCGGCCTGAAGACGGCGGTGGTCGAGAAGGACGCAACCTTCGGCGGCACCTGCCTCAACATCGGCTGCATTCCCTCCAAGGCGCTGCTCCATGCCTCCGAGATGTTCGCGGAAGCCGGCCATGCTTTCGATACGCTGGGCATTGAGTTACCGGCGCCGAAGCTCAATTTGAAGAAGATGATGGCGCACAAGGACGCGACGGTCGCCTCCAACGTCAACGGCGTCGCCTTCCTGTTCAAGAAGAACAAGATCGACAGCTTCCGCGGCACCGGCAAGGTGATTTCCGCCGGCAAGATTTCTGTGACCGGCGAGGACGGTAAGGTCGAGGAAATCGAAACGAAGAACATCGTCATCGCCACCGGCTCCGACGTCGCCGGCATTCCGGGCGTCAAGGTGGATTTCGACGAGAAGGTGATCATCTCCTCGACCGGCGCGCTGTCGCTGGCCAAGGTGCCCGCCACCCTCGTGGTGGTCGGCGGCGGCGTCATCGGGCTGGAGCTCGGCTCGGTGTGGGCCAGGCTCGGCGCCAAGGTCACGGTCGTCGAGTTCCTCGACACCATTCTCGGCGGCATGGACGGCGAGGTATCGAAGCAGTTCCAGCGGCTACTGTCCAAGCAGGGTTTCGAGTTCAAGCTCGGCGCCAAGGTCACCGGCGTCCTCAAGACCAAAAAGGGCGCGACCGTCACCTTCGAGCCGGTCAAGGGCGGCGCGGCCGAAACCATCGAGGCCGACGTGGTGCTGGTCGCCACCGGACGGCGCCCCTATGCCGACAGCCTCGGGCTGAAGGAAGCAGGCGTCGAGGTCGACGAGCGCGGCCGGGTGAAGACCGACGGGCATCTCAGGACCAATGTCCCCGGCATCTATGCCATAGGCGACGTCGTCGCGGGGCCGATGCTGGCGCACAAGGCCGAGGACGAGGGTGTCGCGGTGGCAGAGACGATCGCCGGCCAGGCCGGCCATGTGAACTACGACGTCATCCCGAGCGTCGTCTACACCAGCCCGGAAATCGCCTCCGTCGGCAAGACCGAGGAGGAATTGAAGAAGGCAGGCATCGACTACAAGGTCGGGAAATTCCCGTTCAGCGCCAATGGCCGCGCGCGCGCCATGCTGCACACCGACGGTTTCGTGAAGATCCTGGCCGACAAAGCGAGCGACCGCGTGCTCGGCGTCCATATCGTCGGCTTCGGCGCCGGCGAGATGATCCACGAGGCGGCGGTGCTGATGGAATTCGGCGGCTCGTCGGAAGACCTCGCCCGCACCTGCCACGCGCATCCGACCATGTCGGAAGCGGTGAAGGAAGCGGCGCTGGCGACGTTCTTCAAGCCGATCCATATTTAGTCGGTAAGGGCCGTAGCTCGCGACCTCGTCATTCTATGGCGAAGCAAGGAGTGGAGCGACGCAGCGCAGACCAGAGAATCCATGCCGTGACGCTAAGGCTTTGCAACAATTACAGATTCTGCACCGTTGCACTCTATGGCAACAGTGGCCGCATGGATACTCGGATCAAGCCCGAGTAGGACAAGGCGTGGTTGCCCCGAACAAAACGGCCCGCCTTTCGGCGGGCCGTTCGTTCTTAAGCTGCAGCCCGATTACTGAGCCGGAGCCGGAGCAGGCGCCGGAGCAGGGGTCGGCGCGGGTGCAGGAGTCGGGGCTGGCGCCGGAGTGGGCGCAGGTGCCGGCTCGGGCGCCGGAGTTGGCGTTGCGGGCGCGGGAGCCGGCGTGCTGGCAGCCGGGGGCTCAGCCGTGGCGGGGCCATGCTCGCCGCCGCTTCTGCCAAAGACATAATACGCAACGATGGCCAGGATAATGACAACAAGGGCGATCAGCCACCCGCTGCCGCCACCACCGCCACGCGAGGGGGGAGGCGTGCTCGAAGGGGTGTAGGGATCGTTAGGGTTCGCCATGAAACGTGTCCTCCTTGGATGAAAGTCATCAAAATAACAGCCATCAACGCGCTGAGCCCGGATCGGGTTTCACGCGAACGGACGGAAAGCGCTGAAAAACCGGCGTTTTCAGGTCCGCCAGCCGCCAGACGACTCAGTTGACGGCGGTAACACTATACCCTGCCTTGCGAAAATCCTCGACCAGTCCTTCCGGACCGGGCAGATGCATGGCACCGACGGCCATGAAGACGCTGCCCTTGGCCAAAATCGGCCCGGCATGCGCGGCCATCACCTTGTTGCGGCTGGTGATCATAGCCTGCTCGAAGGCGGCATAGCCGGCCTGGTCGTCGGCGGCGTCGGGCAGCACCGCCTTGAAGAGCGGCCAGAACATGCCGACCTCCCCGCGCTGGTAGAGCACGATCATCGTTTCGTTCACGTCGTTCACCTTGTCGCCGAGCTTCATCGTCTCGACCAGGCTCTTCATGTGAAATTCGAGCGGCAGCGAGGCCATGGCGCGCAGCTGATCGACGGCGGTCTCGAGTCCTTCGACGTCCTTGCCCGAGGCCTTGGCCTCCGAGGCCAGCTTGATGTCCAGCACGGGTTCGCCGGCGCTCTGGCGCGCCACCTCGCAAGCCGGCAGCGCCATCATCGCCGACAGGATCCACGGCTTCATCTTGGCGACCGTTGCCGGCGGAATGCCGCGGGCGTCGAGCCCTTTGTTCAACGCCGCCGCATCTTCGGGCGACAGCAGCGACGACAGCGTGGTGTTGTCGGTGAACATCATCAAGCCGGGTTCGCTTGCCATCGCGGCCATCATCTTGGCCTTGTCCATCGCATCGGTGGTTTCGATGACGATGGTGTCGGCGCCGTCATAGGCCTTTTGCGCGGCTGCCGGCAGCGTGGTGACACGCGTATCCGTCATGTGCATGGTGCCGAACAAGTAGGACGGCTTTTCGCCCGGTTTCTCCAGCTTCCACAGCAGGCCCTTGCCGTTGGGAACCGTCGCCGCTTCCGCTTCGACCTTCTTGAAGGCGGCGGGATCGTTCCTTTCCAGCGCGGACAGAAGATCGGTACCCACGCAATTGGGCGTTTCGGCATGCGCCCGGCCCGCAAGCACCAGAACGACGAGGAAAGACAGGAAAAACAGCAGGTTGAGCGCTACGAGCAGCTTCAACGAGACAAGGGCCGCGCGGTCGGCGATGGCGATGACGCGTTTCATGGAAAGGGTCTTAGCGCTGAAAAGCGGCAAAACGGTTAATCAGCGGAGCGAAATTGTTCGCGGTGCGGTGAGCTGCCGGATGGTGGTTAGCGGAAGCGCCCATTGAAGTCCGGGGGTCACGCCCTTGGATGCGCCTTCTCGTAGATATCGAGCAGCCTCGCGGTGTCGACGCCGGTGTAGATCTGCGTGGTCGATAGGCTGGCGTGGCCGAGCAGTTCCTGGATGGTGCGCAGATCGCCGCCGCGGCCAAGCAGATGGGTAGCGAAGGAGTGGCGCAGGGCATGCGGCGTCGCGGTGTCCGGCAGGTTGAGCGCCGATCGGAGCTTCGCCATCTCGCGCTGGACGATGGCCGGCTTGAGCGGGCCGCCGCGCGCGCCACGGAAGAGCAGGCCCTCGGGACCGATATGGAAAGGGCAGAGCCGGCGGTATTCGGCGACCGCCCTGCGGGCCACCGGCAGTACCGGCACCAGCCGCGTCTTGCCGCCCTTGCCGGTGACGCGCAGCACGGTGTCGGCTTCCGTGGCGAGGTCGCCGCCGGTGAGCCCAAGCGCTTCCGAGATGCGCAGGCCGGAGCCGTAGAGGAGCGTCAGCACGGCGGCGTTGCGGGCGGCGATCCAGGGTTCGTCGGCAAGCTGGCCTTCGACGGCCACGACCTGTTTCGCATCGCTCGCCGTCAGCGGCTTGGGCAGCGATTTCGGCTGGCGTGGCGCGCGCAGCGCCGCCGCGCCAGCCGCATTGACCATCCCGCGTTTTTCGAGAAAGCGCAGCAGCGAGCGGATGCCGGCAAGGCCGCGTCCCAGCGTGCGTGCGCCGGCGCCTTCATTGCGGCGCGCGGCGAGGAAGCCGCGCAAATCGGCGGGGCGCAGGTCGGCAATGTCCGAAATGCCGGGTGCGCCGCCGCAATGACCGGTCAGGAAATGCAGGAATTGGCGGGTGTCGCGTTCATAGGCCTCGACGGTCTCCGGTGACAGGCGGCGCTCATGCGCGAGCGTCTTCAGCCAGGTCTCGCGCGCCGCCTGGAGATCGGGTTTTGCCGGGATGAGAAATTCCTGCATGAGGGCAGTTTCGGGCATGCGGGTTAGGAAGCGGTGAAGAGGCCCTCATTGAAATGATGGCTTGACGGGATTAGAGCAGGGCAAAGGAAGCGCCGCCCATGTCGAAGCTCGAAAATCCCGTACAGATGGCCGTGATCGGTGCCGCGCACGGCATCAAGGGCGAATTGCGGGTGAAAGCCTTCACCGGCGATCCGCTGGCTCTGGCCGATTACGGCCCGCTTCATGCCAAGGACGGCCGCACCTTCCAGATCACCGATATCAGGCCGGCCGGGACTGTAGTGGTGGTGCGCTTCAAGGGCGTCAACGACCGCAATGCCGCCGAGGCTTTGGCCGGCACCGAGCTTTTCGTCGACCGCTGGGTGCTGCCCGACGACGGCGAGGAGGACGAGTTCTATCACGCCGATCTCATCGGCCTCGATGTCAGGGACGATACCGGCGTCATCGGCAAGATCGTCGCCGTGCATAATTTCGGCGGCGGCGACATACTCGACGTCACGCTTGCCGGCCGGAAGGGCGTGCTGATCCCGTTCACGCAGGCCGCGGTGCCGCATGTCTCTATCGCCGACGGCTTCGTCGAGGTCGATCCGCTCGCGGCCGGGCTGGTCGACGACGAGGAAAGCGAGGCGCCGGGCCGGTCCGGTTTCGACCCGAAGGGCCGGCCGCGCGGGCCGAAGGACGCCGGGGGCAACCGTTGAGCTTTGCCGCTTCGGTGCTGACGCTCTATCCGGAGATGTTTCCGGGGGCGCTCGGCCTGTCACTCGCCGGCCGCGCGCTGGAGGCCGGCACATGGTCGCTCGAGGCCATCCAGATCCGCGATTTCGCCACCGACAAGCATCGCACCGTCGACGACACTCCGGCCGGCGGCGGCGCCGGCATGGTGATGCGCGCCGACGTGCTGGCGCGCGCCATCGACCACGCCTCGCCGCCGGGCGATAAGCGTCCAAGGCTGCTGATGAGCCCGCGAGGCAGGCAGCTGACGCAGGCCCGCGTGCGGGAGCTTGCCGCCGGCCCGGGCGCCGTCATCCTGTGCGGCCGCTTCGAGGGCGTCGACCAGCGGCTGATCGAGGCGCGGGAACTGGAAGAGGTCTCGATCGGCGATTTCATCCTGTCGGGCGGCGAGCCGGCGGCGCTTGTGCTGCTCGATGCCGTGGTGCGGCTGCTGCCCGGCGTCATGGGCAATGCGGCGTCGGGTGAGGATGAGAGCTTTGAGAACGATCGGCTTGAGCATCCGCACTACACGCGGCCGCAAGAGTTTGAGGGCAGGCCCATCCCGGATGTGCTAATCTCCGGCAATCACAAAAAAATAGCGGAGTGGCGCCGGGCCGAGTCGGAAAAGCTTACAATGGACCGGCGACCCGCCTTACGCACTGCCATTCAGAAGGTGAGCTACGATCCGTTGACCAAGGTCCTTTCAATATGGTTCAACCCCAGCGGTGATCGCTATGACTACGAGGGGGTCGAGCCCGAGATCTATACGGCCTTCGCCGCGGCTTCTTCTAAAGGTCGATACTTTATCGAACACGTTCGTGATCGGCACAGGCTACGCTTTGTCGAACAGGGCCGCGTGCATTGAGCTACCGATCCCGCCTCAGCCTTTGGTGAAATAGTAGAAAGCCAGAAGCAGGCCGACCGCGACGACGAAGCCGCGCACCACGGCCTGCGGCACGCGCTTGGCGATCCACACCCCGGCGTAGCCGCCGAGCGCCACACCCGGGATCATGACAACCGCCTGCGGCCAGGCGACGACGCCTCCGGAAACGAAAACCAGGATGGCGACGACCGCGATCACGATGGACAGCATGTTCTTCAACGCGTTGAGCCGGTGGTAATCGCCGGCTTGCGTCAGGCCGAGCGTGGCCAGCATCATCACGCCCATGCCGGCGCCGAAGAAGCCGCCATAGACCGCGGTCGCGAATTGAACAAGCGAACCGGCGAGGGAGCCTACCGAGGCCTGGTGCTCCGGCCCCGCCGCGGGCTTCAGCCATGGCCCGGCGGCGAACAGCGCGGTCGCGGCGATGAGCAGCCAGGGCACAAGGGCGCGGAAGGACGGGTTGGACAGCGCGAGCAGGATGAGCGAGCCGGCCAGCGCGCCGAGCGCGGAAATCAGGCATAGCAGCAGGGCGCCGCGCCAGAAATGCCGGATATCGATCCAATAGGCGAGCGTCGAGGTAATGTAACCCGGCAGCTGCGTCACCGAGGAGGTGGCGTTGGCGACGATCGGCGGCAGGCCGACCAGCGTCATGGCGCCGAAGGTCAGGAAAGTGCCGCCGCCGGCGACCGCATTGGCGGCGCCTGAGGCAAAGCCGGAGAGGAAGAGCAGGACGGCATCGTAGAGCGTCATTAGGCGGGCCTGGAAGTTGGACTTTTCCCCGCTTAGAAAGCTTGCAAGGCTTGTGCAACCCGGCACGGCGACGATGCGATGGTGCCATGAGCGCAAAAAATACGCCTCGAGGTCCTTTTTGATGCGTGTCGTGGTCCCAGAACCGCTCGCACTTCCGGGCGACACGCATTAGGGCGTGACAAAGCGCCGAAATAGCTGTATGTCGCCGCCCGAACCGGAAGAACGATCTTCCGGACCCGTCAACAAGTGCGGTGTAGCCGTCCCTGCCCGATGTTTCGACAAAGGGCATAGCCGAGCGGTCGATGGAACTGCAAGGCGAGTTGAGGACGCTCTGACTGTCGGAAGAACAAGAAGTGGATATTGAGATGGATCTCATCCGTCAGCTCGAGGCCGAGCAGGCCGCCAAGATCGAAGCCAAGCGCAAACTGCCCGAATTCCAGCCGGGCGACACCGTGCGCGTCCAGGTGCGCGTCACCGAAGGCAGCCGCACCCGCGTCCAGGCCTATGAGGGCGTCGTCATCGCCCGCTCCGGCTCGGGGTTCCAGGAAAATTTCACCGTACGCAAGATCTCCTACGGCGAAGGCGTCGAGCGCGTGTTCCCGGTCTACTCGCCGATGGTCGAGGGCGTCGAGATCGTGCGCCGCGGCAAGGTTCGCCGCGCCAAGCTCTATTATCTGCGCGACCGCCGCGGCAAGTCCGCCCGCATTTCGGAAAACACCGGCGTGCGCGCCCGCAAGCTGAACGACGAAGAGCGTGATGCGCTGAACGCCGAGCGTGCCCGCATCGAGGCCGAGAAGGTCGCCGCCGCTCAGGCGCTGGCCGCCGAGACGGCCGCCAAGGAAGCCGCCGAGAAGAAGGCCGCCGAGGCCGCTTCCGCCGAATAAGGCTTTTGCGAGACAGGTTTTGGAAAGGCGGCTTCGGCCGCCTTTTTCGTTTTCACCGAGCTGTGATCGCTTACCGCAGGAAAACCGCCGCACCGGCATTGACCGCAAATTATCTTGTACACTAAATAATTGTGCACAAATCAATGGAGATCGAGAATGTCTGCACTCTACACCGCCCAAGCTCACGTCAGCGGCGGCCGCAACGGCCATGGCGAGACCAGCGACGGCCTGCTCAAGGTCGATCTGGCGATGCCGAAGGAACTCGGCGGCAAGGGTGGCGCGACCAATCCCGAGCAGCTCTTCGCCGTCGGCTACGCCGCGTGCTTCGAGAGCGCGGTGCGCTTCGTCGCCCGTCAGCAGAAGTTGCCGCTTGAGGGCGCTTCCGTCACGTCCACGGTCAGCCTTTATCCGAACGACCAGGGCGGATTCCGGCTCGGTGTCGCGCTGGCGGCGGAGATTAAGGGGCTTGATCAGCCGGGCGCCGAGGCGCTTGTATCGGAAGCGCACAAGATCTGCCCCTATTCCAACGCCATTCGGGGCAATATCGACGTGGCGCTCTCGGCAAAGGCTGCATGACGACGACGACGGAAACCACGACCAGGCAAGCCTCGGCACAGCATGCCGGGGCGCTCGAGGTGCCGCGCCTCGACCAGCAGCTTTGCTTCGCGCTCTATTCGGCAAGCGGGCTGATGACGAAGCTTTACCGGCCGCTGCTCGATCCGCTCGGCCTCACTTATCCGCAATATCTGGCGATGCTGGCGCTGTGGCAGCATTCGCCGAGCACGATCGGCGAGCTCGGCGCGGCACTTGGGCTCGATTCGGCGACGCTGACGCCGCTGATCAAGCGCATGGAAGCGGGCGGCCTGGTGACGCGCCGGCGCGATACCGCCGACGAACGCCGGGTGCTTGTCGAGCCGACCGCGAAGGGCGAGGCGCTGCGGGCGAAGATGAAGGACGTGCAGGAAGGGCTAGCCTGCGGCATGCCGCTGGAGCGGGCCGAGCTCAAGGCCCTGCACGGCACGCTGACACGCCTGGTCGCCGGCTTGCGCGAAGCCACGGCCGATCGGAACTGAACGCCGCAAAGGCCGTCCTCAAAACCTTCCTCGAAGAGCATCGATTCACGTATTGGCCGACCGGCGGCAATACGGACCGGCTTGCATGGCGCATGCGGAAAGCTAAAGTCGGCGCCTGATTTGTCCTGGCGCGCGGGGATCGTGCGGCCAATCACGTTCGGGAGTTTGTCATGACCAAGTCGAAACTGCTGCTGGCGGCACTGCTCGCCTGCCTTCTCGCGCCTGTCGCCGCGCTCGCCGACAATCTGCCCGATCTTGGCGGCAGGAAGGTCGTGGTGGTGACGGAAAACGCCTATCCGCCGCTGCAGTTCATCGACAAGAAGACCGGCAAGCAGATCGGCTGGGAATATGACGCCATGGACGAGATCGCCAAGCGGCTGAACTTCAAGGTCGAGTACCAGAACACCTCCTGGGACGCGATGATCCAGGCGGTTTCCGACAACCAGTACAACATCGGCATGACCGGCATCACCATCAAGGACGATCGCAAGGAGAAGGTCGACTTCTCCGACCCCTATATGCGCTCGGAGCAGTTCATGCTGGTGCGCGGCGACGAAAGCCGCTTCACCGATGCCAAGAGCTTCGCCGCCTTCAAGGACGGGCTGATCGGCGCCCAGCCCGGCACGACGCCCTTCTACACCGCCGTCTACAGCGTCCTCGACGGCAACGAGCAGAACCCGCGCATCAAACTGTTCGAGACCTTCGGCGCGACCGTGCAGGCGCTGAAGTCGGGCGACGTCGACGTGGTGCTGACCGACGGCACCGCCGGCAAGGGCTATGTCGATGCCTCCGAAGGCAAGCTGAAGCTGATCGGCGGACCGCTCGGCACTGAGGATTTCGGCTTCATCTTCCCGAAGGGCTCGGACCTGGTGAAGCCGGTGAATGCCGCGATCGCTTCGCTGAAGGCGGACGGCACGTTGGACAAGCTCAACAAGAAGTGGTTCCTCGATTACAAGATGGGGCAGTGAGCTCGTCTTGTTGCGCGCGGTGAGTTTGCAGGAAATCGCGCTGACGTCGCGCCCAGGCCCCCCTCTCTGCCCTGCCGGCCCCGGCCCTTCGCTGTCGCTCCGGGCGTTCGTCCTTCGAAAAGCCAAGCAATTGGCTTTTCGTCCGCTACGCGGACCTCTCCTCCCCCCCCGCAAGGGGGGAGATTGGCAGCTCCGGCCTCTAGCTCAATCCTGCGACGTCGAAAATTGGCGAAAGCCTACGCGACATCTGATCTCCCCCTTTGCGGGGGAGATGCCCGGCAGGGCAGAGGGGGGTGTGCCGGAACGCGACCTTCGCAACGACCTTGCCGGCATCGCCTGATGGCAACGCCTATATCCACCCCCAAACCAGAATTCCCCTGGTGGCTGGCCGCGGCTGCCGTCCTTGCTTTGGCCGCCGCGCTCTCCATCGCTTCCAGCGATCTCTACGCGCAAGTCTTCGCCACCGTCGCCAAGGGCATCGGCATCACCATCTTCGTCACCGTTGTCGCCTTCGCCTTGGCCTCGGCGCTTGGGCTCGGCATCGCGCTGATGGCGCTGTCGGGATCGCAATGGCTTCGGCAGATAGCGCGTTTCTATGTCGAGATCATCCGCGGTGTGCCGATCCTGGTGCTGTTGTTCTGGATCGCCTTTGCCGGCGCGCCGGCCTTCGTCGCGGCCTGGAATGCGCTGACCGCGCCGCTGCAGAGCGCCGGCCTGATCGGCGAACTGCTGGTGCGCGACGTGTCGCTGCTGTGGCGGGCCATCATGGCTTTGACCATCGGTTATTCGGCCTTCATCTCGGAAGTGTTCCGCGCCGGCATCCAGTCGGTCGAGAGAGGCCAGATCGAAGCCGCCAAGGCGCTCGGGCTCAGCCGGGCGCAGCGCTTCCGGCTGATCGTGTTCCCGCAGGCGATCCGCATGATCCTGCCGCCGCTCGGCAACGACTTCGTCGCCATGGTCAAGGATTCATCCCTGGTCTCGGTGCTCGGCGTCGCCGACATCACGCAGATCGGCAAGATCTATGCCGCGGGCTCCTTCCGCTTCTTCGAGACCTATTCGATCGTCGCCTATATCTATCTCATCCTGACCGTCGGCCTGTCGCTGGCGCTGCGGGCGCTGGAGCAGCGGCTGCGCCGCCAGCATCAGGAATAGCGGGCAGCAAAAGTCCGCGCTACGATCCAGGGTATGTTGATATTCAGGTGACGCCGGCCTGCAAATGATGGTTTTCTGCGCTTCCGGTACTCACGGACCCGAATGTCCGCTCCGCTCCGGCTCTCGAAAGCCACCATTTTCGGCTCGGCCTGACCCGAATCTCAACACACCCCAAGGCCCGGGAGGACTGTTTCATGAATTTCGACAAGGCCAATGCGGCGCTGGATTCCGTCTATTCGGCCGACTCGCCGGAAGGGCTCGCCAAGGCCTATGCCGACTGGGCCGCGACCTATGACAGCGAGACCGCCTCGCTCGGCTATCTCCTGCCGTTCCTGATCACCGCCTGGGTGGCGCGGCATGTTCCGGGGGGCGAAGGCCCGCTGCTCGACGCCGGCTGCGGCACGGGCCTGTCGGGGCCGTCGCTGAAGGCCTTGGGCTATGGCGACATCGCCGGGCTCGACCTCTCCGACGACATGCTGAAGATCGCCGGCAGCCGGCAGGCCGGCGGCAAGCCGGCCTATAGCGAGCTGAAGAAAGCGATGCTCGGCGGCCCTCTGCCCTGGCCCGACCGGCATTTCCGCGCCTTCTTCTCGACCGGCGTCTTCACCATCGGCCATGCGCCGGCTTCCGGCCTGCACGAGCTGGTGCGCATCACCAAGGGTGGCGGCCACGCCATCTTCACCGTGCGCGACCAGGTGTTCGAGAGCGGCGGCTTCCAGGCGGTGTTCGACGAGCTGATAGAGACGGGGAAATGGCGCCTGGTCGAGCAGAGCCCGTGGTTCCGCTGCTACGCGATCGGCGATCCGGACGCGCTGGTGAAGACTTTCGTGTTCGAGGTGCTCTAAAGGGTGAGCTCGCCGACCTTGGCTCCCTTCCTCTCCCTCCGGAGGGGGGAGAGGTGGCGCTGCGAAGCAGCGACGGAGTGGGGGAAGGCGGTCCTCAAATGCGCTGCCGCTGACAACCTGCCCCAGAGCCCGATCAGGCCGAGGCATTGCTCGGTTTGAAATAACCGTGGCTGAGCCAGGTCGACCCCCACTCCGTCGAGCTTCGCTCGCCACCTCTCCCCCGATCGACGGGGGAGAGGAAGGGAGCTATTCGCCGACACTGCGTTCTGCCTCTGTCCTCCGGGGTGGAAGTGACGGGCGAGGAAACCAGATCCTGCCGCTAATTGCCGAAAAGCCAAAACATTGCTATCTACCCCGCCATGGAAAAGCTTTTCAGCGATCCGGCCTATAAGGGTTTCGTGCTGCAGGACAGAAAGCGCCTGCCGTCGCGATTTGCCGCGCGGGTCTGTGGCGCGCTCACCAGCCGACTTAGCCTGGCCGTCTGATCGAAGTCGCTCGCCGGCGGAAAGCCGCGCCGGCTTTTCCCATTTCTCATATCGACGGATTTTACGCACATGAGCGCACCGCGCACCCTCTACGACAAGATCTTCGACGACCACACGGTCGACCGCCAGGACGACGGCACCTGCCTGCTCTATATCGACCGCCATCTCGTGCACGAGGTCACCAGCCCGCAGGCTTTCGAAGGCCTGCGCATGAGCAACCGCAAGGTCCGCCATCCGGAAAAGACGCTGGCCGTGGTCGACCACAACGTGCCGACCTCGCCCGAGCGCAAGTTCGGCATCAAGAACGAGGAGAGCCGCATCCAGGTCGAGGCGCTGGCCAAGAACGCCAAGGATTTCGGCATCGACTATTATTCCGAGAACGACGTCCGCCAAGGCATCGTCCACATCATCGGGCCGGAGCAGGGTTTCACGCTGCCGGGCATGACCATCGTTTGCGGCGACAGCCATACCTCCACGCATGGCGCGTTCGGCGCGCTGGCGCATGGCATCGGCACGTCGGAGGTCGAGCATGTGCTGGCGACGCAAACGCTGATCCAGCGCAAGGCCAAGAATATGCTGGTGCGCGTCGACGGCCAGCTGCCGGAAGGCGTCACCGCCAAGGACATCATCCTCGCCATCATCGGCGAGATCGGCACCGCCGGCGGCACCGGCTACGTCATCGAATATGCGGGCGAAGCGATCCGCTCGCTGTCGATGGAAGGCCGCATGACGATCTGCAACATGTCGATCGAAGGCGGCGCCCGCGCAGGCCTGATCGCGCCGGACGAGACGACCTTCGCCTATGTCAAGGACAAGCCGCGCGCGCCGAAGGGTGCCGCCTGGGATGCGGCGCTCGCCTATTGGAAGACGCTGCATTCCGACGAGGGCGCGCATTTCGACAAGGTCGTCGTGCTCGACGCGCAAAAGCTGCCGCCGATCGTCTCCTGGGGTTCTTCGCCGGAGGACGTCGTCTCCGTGCAGGGCATCGTGCCCAATCCGGAAGAGATCGCGGACGAGACCAAGCGTATGTCGAAGCTCCGCGCGCTCGATTATATGGGGCTGACGCCCGGGACCAAGATCACCGATATCGCGCTCGACCGCGTCTTCATCGGCTCCTGCACCAACGGCCGCATCGAGGACCTGCGCGCCGCCGCCAAGGTGGTCGAGGGCAAGAAGGTCAATCCGCGCGTCAACGCCATGATCGTGCCGGGCTCGGGCCTGGTGAAGGAACAGGCGGAGGCCGAAGGCCTCGACAAGATCTTCCTCGCCGCCGGCTTCGATTGGCGCGAGCCGGGCTGCTCGATGTGTCTGGCCATGAACGACGACCGGCTGAAGCCGCATGAGCGTTGCGCCTCGACCTCGAACCGCAATTTCGAAGGCCGCCAGGGCTTCAAGGGCCGCACGCACCTGGTGTCGCCGGCCATGGCGGCGGCCGCCGCGATCGCCGGCCATTTCGTCGACATCCGCGACTGGAAGTAACGGCCCAGCCGCAAGCTCACAAAGGCCCGGACAGGACGTCCGGGCCTTTGCTTTTAGCGATCTACCTGCGAATGATCTCGTGGAACTCCTCGCGCCGGCCGGGCTGATCAGCGGCGACGACCAATGCCAGTTTCCGCTCGTCGAAGATTTTGAACCATTCGTCCCACTCCACGAGCTCGTAGCCGCCGGCGTTGATCGGACGCTCCGGGCGGTCGGTGTCCTCATAGGCGTTCTGCCCGAAAACCAGCCGCAGCATAGCCTGCGTTCCGGCCTCTGGCGAGACGTCGACGATGGCCGGGAAGCCGGCGCGCGCCGCCGCCCAGGAGCGGATTTCATCGTGGTTCGTCAAAGTGATCGTGTCGGCCATCTCGATCGTCTCCCGTCTGGCGTCTCCTGTCTGGCCGGACAACGCCGCTCCGGCAGGCCGGTTCCGCGTGGCACGCGATGGGTCTATCGGGGGCTTAACCGCTTGTTTGGGCTTGCCCCCTTATATCTCCCCTTGGGTAAGTTGGGAAAGTCGCGGTCCTTTGGACACCGGTCTGCTCATAGCGCTGCTCAATCCGACGATAGCGCTGGCGCTCGGCGCTGCGTTCCTCCTGCTGTGGTCCTATCAGCGCCATCGTCCGTATCTGGCGGCGCTTGGCGCGAGCTACTGCCTGTCGGCGCCGGGTTTCCTGCTGCAATATTTCACGCTTCCGATGGGCGTGGCGCTGACCAAGCTCGTTTCCAACATCTGCTTCACGATCGCGGCCTGCTGCCTCTCCAGCGCGATTATCGCGCGCTACGGGCGGCGCGTGCCCTATGTCGGCATCGGCATCGTGACCGGCGGCGGGCTCGCCGCCTTCATCTGGTTCATGTTCGTTCAGCCGGATCTCACCTGGCGCGTGCTGGTCATGAATTTCGGCTTCGGCGCGCTCAGCCTGCTGGTCGCCGCGGAACTCAGAACGGTGCGCCACAACGGTCCGACCGAAAAGATCCTGTTCGCGCTGTCGCTGCTTTCCGCGCTGAATTTCATTGCCCGCACGCTGATCGTCGTCATCGCGCATGGGCCGTTCCCCAGCTATGACGGCTTCTACGGCTCGTCCTACTGGACGACGGCGCTGCTGTCGCACGCCTTGCTGTCGCTGCTGATCGCGCTTTGCCTGTTCACGGCCGCGGCGCTCGATGTGATGAAGGCGCTGAAGACCGAGACCCATACCGATCCGCTCTCGGGGATCCTCAACCGCCGCGGTTTCGAGGAGCGGGCGACCCTATTGCTCGACCAGTGCGGCAGGGCGGGCTTTCCCGTCGCCCTGGTGCTGGCCGATCTCGATCACTTCAAGGCGCTGAACGACCAGCACGGACACGAGGCCGGCGACCGGGTAATCGCCGACTTCGCCGCCAAGCTGCGCGCCGCCACCGGCGCGCGCGGGGCTGCCGGCCGCGTCGGCGGCGAAGAGTTCGCCGTGCTTCTGCCGCTGAGCGACCTTGCCTCGGCAAGGCTCTTCGCCGAAGCGATCCGTGCCGTCTATTCGGCCGGCGCGATCGATGGCCTGCCTGCCGGCATCAGAGTCACCGCGAGCTTCGGCGTCGCCGCCCGCTCCGGCAGGGAAGGGCTGATGCCGTTGATGCGGCGCGCCGACGAGGCGCTCTACAAGGCCAAGAAGAACGGCCGCGACAGCGTGCGGCTCTCATATGAGAGGCCCGAGGCCGCCTTCGTTGCCGAGCCGTTCGCCGTCGGCTGAGGCAAATCTACAATCGCGGCGGCAAGGTTACGGCGAAGTCGCAGTATGCGTGGAGATTGACGCTACGACTGTCTGCGCGTGTCAGGCGCGCTGCGGCGCCGTCAGCGCCGGTTATCTTCAACGGCAGGGGCTGAGATTGGGCATCTCGCCGTCGGAAAGCCCGTACATATAGGAGCGGCCTTTGACCAGCACCGGCGGTTGGTAGCAGCCGGGCGCGCCGACCTCGTCCGCGTCGTCATAAACGACATCCGGCTGGCCGGCGCCGGTGTATTCGGAAAGTTTTTTCGCGAGCTTGCCCTCGCCGACGATGATGCGCTTGTAGCCGGCGGCGCTGTCGATGACGAGATTGCCGAAGGAATCGGCATAGACGCGGTCGTGATGGCGCAAGCCGGCTTCGGCCGGCGCGGCGATCGCCGTCACCAGCCCTGCCAGCGCCGCGGCGGCAATGCTTGCCCGCACTGATTTCGAACGCATGTCGCTCTCCCTTGATCGGCGCGAGGTCGCGCCCGCATTCCGGTTCGAATCGGAAATTAACCCTTTCTTAACCTTTGTTAAGAGGCGGCAGGCTTTCGGGCGCCGGCTCTTAAGGAACATGGTTAATTTTTGGAGGGCCGGGTTCCCAGGCGGCGAGGCGGTCCGGAGCTGGGCTGACTCGGCGTGAACTTGATCTTGCGGCGCCGCGTGTCTACAGCGGTCCACCGATTCACGGAAAAGGCAGCCGCCTTTCTTTGTTTCGACGCAATTCCGGATGGAAGGCAATGGCGAGGCGCCGAACCCAACCGTTCACACTTTTCCCGGAATTGCTGTAGCGTGCCGCGCATGAAAGGGCAGCGCATGAGCTTTGGCCACAGGGTCCGGGTGTCGATCACCATCCCGCTGCTTTTCGCGGCTGCGGCCTGCGTGCCGCAGGACGGCGCGCCGAAGGCGGCTAATGCCGCGCCGCCCGCCGCCTCGGCTGCTCCGGCCCCGCAGTCCGCCGCACCTGTGGCGCCGGCGGCAGCTGCAACGCCCCCCATACCCGGCGCGGCTCCGATACCGACTACGGCCCCGGCACCTGCAACGACCAAGACGCCTGCGGCGCCCGCGACCAAGATCGTCACCGACCTTACTGTGCCACGATTCCGCATCGGCACGGCCACCTACAGATGCGGCAATGGCGGCATGATCACCATCCAGAATCTCGGCTCGTCGTTGCGCGTGGTCCGCCCGGATGGCACGGCCGAGGAATTCGCGGCCTCGCCCGCCAACCAGAGCAGCCGTTACCAGGAAGCGGCGACGCATGACGCAATCGTGATCGACGGACGCGAAGCGCTGGTGATGAAGAGGGGATCGACGCCGCAGACCTGCCGGCGATAGCCCTTCTGTTGCACTGCAACGAAACGCTGCGCCGGCTTCGAAACAGCCGCTAATCGATTGAAGCGCACACCGCCAATTTGTCAGACTAAATGACGTTTCCAAAACGATTTTCCGGCTTTGACGCGGTGCAAAAAGCGCATTAGAAACCGCCTGTCCGGAGCCATATATGAGGGGCGGAAAACGCTGCTTCTCGGTAGCGGCATTCGGGACGCCGAACTGGGGCAGCCATGAGCAAATCACCAGCCACCCGCGCAGTTGCCAGACGTGAAAGGCCGCTCTCGCCGCATCTGACGGTCTACCGGCCGCCGATCACGATGACGATGTCGATCATCCATCGCATCACCGGCGGCGCGCTTTATTTCGGAACGCTGCTGGTGGCGGCTTGGCTGATCGCCGCCGCGAGCTCGCAGGCCGCCTTCGACTGGGTCAACTGGGCATTTGGTTCGTGGATCGGCCGGCTGGTTCTGTTCGGCTACACCTGGGCGCTGATGCACCACATGCTGGGCGGGCTGCGCCACCTCATCTGGGACACCGGGGCTGGACTGGAAAAACATACCGCGTCGAGGATCGCCTGGGCGACGCTTGCCGGCTCGATCGTGCTCACGCTGTTGATCTGGATCGCCGGCTACATGGCGCGGGGAGCTTTCTGATGAGCGCGAACAACACGGACATGCGCACGCCGCTGGCGAGGGTCCGCGGCCTCGGTTCGGCCCGCGAGGGCACCGGGCATTTCTGGCGGCAGCGGCTGACGGCGATCGCCAACATTCCGTTGATCCTGTTCTTCGTCGGCTTCCTGATCGCGGTCAACGGCCATGACTACGCGGATGTGCGGGCGGCGCTTGCGAACCCGTTGGTGGCGGTCATGCTCGGGCTGGTGCTGATCTCGCCGCTCTATCACATGCGCATCGGCATGCAGGTGATCATCGAGGATTATGTGCATGGCGAGGGCATGAAGCTGGCCCTGATCGCCCTCAATACATTCTTTTCGGTAGCAGTCGGCGTCGCTTCGCTGTTTGCCCTGCTCAAACTCGCATTCGGAGGCTGACGTCTTGGCCAACGCAAATATCGCCGGCACCGCTTCCGCCTACACTTTTGTCGATCACAAATTCGATGTGGTGATCGTCGGCGCCGGCGGCGCCGGGCTGCGCGCCACGCTCGGCATGGCCGAGCAGGGGCTGCGCACCGCCTGCATCACCAAAGTGTTCCCGACCCGCTCGCACACCGTTGCCGCGCAGGGCGGCATCGCCGCTTCGCTGTCGAACATGGGCCCGGATTCCTGGCAGTGGCACATGTACGACACCGTCAAGGGTTCGGACTGGCTGGGCGACGTCGACGCCATGGAATATATGGTGCGCGAGGCGCCGGCTGCGGTCTACGAGCTCGAGCATTACGGCGTGCCGTTCTCGCGCACCGAGGAAGGCAAGATCTATCAGCGGCCGTTCGGCGGCCACATGATGAATTATGGCGACGGTCCGCCGGTGCAGCGCACCTGCGCCGCCGCCGACCGCACCGGCCACGCCATCCTGCACACGCTCTACGGCCAGTCGCTGAAGAACAACGCGCAGTTCTTCATCGAGTATTTCGCGCTCGACCTGATCATGGAACCGGACGGCACCTGCACCGGCGTCGTCGCCTGGAACCTCGACGACGGCACCATCCACCGTTTCTCGGCCAAGATGGTGGTGCTGGCGACGGGCGGCTATGGCCGCGCCTATTTCTCCGCCACCTCGGCGCATACCTGCACCGGCGACGGCGGCGGCATGGCGGCCAGGGCCGGGCTGCCGCTGCAGGACATGGAGTTCGTGCAGTTCCATCCGACCGGCATCTACGGCGCCGGCTGCCTGATCACCGAAGGCGCGCGCGGCGAGGGCGGCTATCTCGTCAATTCCGAGGGCGAGCGCTTCATGGAGCGCTACGCGCCGTCGGCCAAGGACCTCGCCTCGCGCGACGTCGTCTCGCGCTGCATGACGCTGGAGATCCGCGAGGGCCGCGGCGTCGGCAAGAAGAAAGACCACATCTTCCTGCATCTCGACCATCTCGACCCGGCCGTGCTGCATGAGCGGCTGCCGGGTATTTCCGAATCGGCCAAGATCTTCGCCGGCGTCGACCTCACCAAGGAGCCGATCCCGGTGCTGCCGACGGTGCACTACAATATGGGCGGCGTGCCGACCAATTACTGGGGCGAGGCGCTCAACCCGACGCCAGAGAATCCCGACCGCGTGTCGCCCGGCCTGATGGCCGTCGGCGAGGCCGGCTGCGCTTCGGTGCATGGCGCCAACCGGCTTGGCTCGAATTCGCTGATCGACCTCGTCGTGTTCGGGCGGGCGGCCGCCATCCGCGCCGGCCAGGTGATCGACCGCAAATCGGCGATCCCGTCACCCAATGAAGCTTCGGTCGAAAAGATCATGGAGCGCTTCGACCGGCTGCGCCACGCCAACGGCTCGATTCCGACGGCGGTGCTGCGCGAGAGAATGCAGCGCGCCATGCAGGAAGACGCCGCCGTATTCCGCACGCAGGAATCACTTGAGAACGGCTGCAAGCGCATTTCGGAACTCTGGGGCGAGCTCAAGGACATCAAAGTCACCGACCGCTCGATGATCTGGAATTCCGACCTCGTCGAGACTCTTGAGCTGGAGAACCTGATGGCCAACGCCATCACCACGGTCTACGGCGCCGAGGCGCGCAAGGAGAGCCGTGGCGCGCATGCGCGTGAGGATTTCGACAAGCGCGACGACGCCAACTGGCGCAAGCATACGCTTGCGCATCTCAGCGAAGACGGCACGGTGACGCTCACCTACCGGCCGGTGCATACCGAGCCGCTGCTGGCAGAGACGGACGGCGGCATCAGCCTGGCCAAGATCGCGCCGAAGGCGAGGGTCTACTGACCATGGCATTGGCGGCCGCGGGATATTCCGGCACGCCCCTTCCGGCCAAGCTCGGCCTGAAGGACGGCATGGTCGCTGCCTTCATCGCGCTGCCGCCGGAGCTCGAGGACCTTGCTGAAGCGGTGTCCTTCGCCGAGGTCGATCGGCTGCCGAAGTGGTCGGCGATCTCGGGCAGCCGGAAATACGATGCCGTGCACGCCTTCACCCGGCGGCGCGCCGAGATCGAGGACGGCTTGGCCGACATCGAGACGGCGATCAAGCGCGACGGCATGGTCTGGGTCTCCTGGCCGAAGAAGGCCTCGAAGGTGCCGACCGACGTCACCGAGGATGTGATCCGCGCCGAGGCGCTGAAGCGCGACCTGGTCGACGTCAAGGTCGCCGCCGTCAACGAAATCTGGTCCGGGCTGAAGCTCGTCATCCGAAAGGACCGCAGGTAATGGTCGAACTCACGCTTCCCAAGAATTCGCAGATCAAGCAGGGCAAGACCTGGCCGAAGCCGGAGGGCGCGACGAACCTGCGCGAATACCGCATCTACCGCTGGTCGCCGGATGACGACGAGAACCCGCGCATGGACACCTACTTCGTCGACATGGACGATTGCGGCCCGATGGTTCTCGACGCGCTTCTGTGGATCAAGAACAAGATCGACCCGACGCTGACGCTGCGCCGTTCCTGCCGCGAAGGCATTTGCGGCTCCTGCGCCATGAACATCGACGGCTCCAACACGCTGGCCTGCACCAAGGGCGCGGAGGACATTTCGGGCGCGGTGAAGGTCTATCCGCTGCCGCACATGGCCGTGATCAAGGACCTTGTGCCCGACCTCACCAATTTCTACGCCCAGCATGCCTCGATCCAGCCGTGGCTGCAGACGGTCTCGCCGACGCCCGCCAAGGAATGGCTGCAGAGCCATGAGGATCGCGAGAAGCTCGACGGGCTCTATGAATGCATCCTGTGCGCCTGCTGCTCGACGTCCTGCCCAAGCTATTGGTGGAACGGCGACCGCTATCTCGGCCCGGCCACTTTGCTGCAGGCCTATCGCTGGCTGATCGACAGCCGCGACGAGGCGACGGGCGAGCGGCTCGACAATCTCGAAGACCCGTTCCGGCTCTATCGCTGCCACACCATCATGAATTGCGCGCAGACCTGCCCGAAGGGTCTCAATCCCGCCAAGGCGATCGCGGAAATCAAGAAGATGATGGTGGAGCGCCGCGTTTAGGCTTCGGCTGATCGCTCGCGACAATCCCGAACGCAGCGTTCCTTCACACCTCCCTCTGTCCTGCCGGACATCTCTCCCGCAAGGGGGGGAGATTGGCTGTCATAACGGCTTTCGCTAATCTCCGACATTGCAACAAGGGGCGAGCGGCGCCGCAACTGCTGCCCCCTTGCGGGGGAGATGGCCGGCAGGCCAGAGGGGTGCTGTCCCTCCAGCGCCAAAAAGGATGCCAACCAATGACCGATCTCCCCCTTCTCTCCGCCGTCGAAGCGCGCGTGCTGGGCTCGCTGATCGAGAAGAAGGAGCTGACGCCGGACGTCTATCCACTGACGCTCAACGGCGCGCATCAGGCCGCCAACCAGAAGACCGCGCGTGAGCCGGTGATGGCGCTGGAGCTGACGGAAGTCCGGCGGGCGCTGAGCACGCTCGAGCAGAAAGGCCTGGTGCGCCAGGCCTTCGCTTCGCGCGTCGAGCGCTACGAGCATTTGATGGCGCAGCGCTTTTCGCTGACCACGCCGCAGATCGCCGTCGTCGGCCTCTTGCTCCTGCGCGGCGCGCAGACGGCGCATGAATTGCTCGCCCGTTCGGAGCGCATGACGCGCTTTGCCTCGATCGAGGAGCTTCGCGACAATCTCGATTTGATGATCGGCCGCCGGCCGCCGCTGATCCAGCTGCTCGAACGCGCGCCCGGGCAGCGCGAGGAGCGCTATGTGCATCTCTTGAGCGGGCCGGTGGAAGCAGCCGCGATGGCGGCGCCTTGGCAGTCGCGGGCGCCGGCAGACTCCGACCTTGAAGCGCGGGTCAAGGCGCTGGAGGAAGAAGTCGCGGCATTGCGGGCGAAGATAGAGGCGCTGGGCGGCTAGCCACTACGGGAAATGTCGGCGGGACAGCGCCCCCCTCTGTTCTGCCGGACTCCCCCCCTAGACTAGGGAGATTGGCAGTTCCGGCGCCGGCGCCCTTCTTTCACCGTCGGCGATTGGCGAAAGCCAACGCGACATCCGATCTCCTCCCTTGAGAGCCCTTGAGAGGGAGATGCCCGGCAGGGCAGAGAGGGGGCGAAGGATCGCTGCCCCCGCAATCTGCATCACCCCAACCGTGCATCCAGCGACACCTTGATCGCCCCCAGTGCTTTCGACACCGGGCATTCGGCCTTCGCCTTCTCGGCCAGTTCCTTGAACTTCGCCGCGTCGATGCCCGGCACCTTGCCGACCAGGGTTATGGCGCTGCCGGTGATGCCGGTGCCGGGCACCAGCGTCACCACCGCCTTGGCGTCGAGCTCGGCGGCGGGTGTGCCGTTTTCGGCGAGGAAGTGCGACAGCTGCATGGCGTAGCAGCCGGCATGGGCGGCGGCGATCAGCTCTTCCGGATTGGTGCCGGACTTGCCGCTCTCGTCCTCGAAGCGCGCCTTGAACGAGTAGGGCGTGCCCTTCAAGGTCCCGCTTTGCGTGTCCAGCGTGCCGTTGCCTTCCTTCAGATTGCCTTTCCAGACGGCGTTTGCGGTGCGGTCCATGGAGTCCTCCTGCCTTGTCGGGGTTTTCGCCGGCGGGCGCCGGCGCTCGCGGTGACTATAGCGCGGGCGCGGCGGAAGACCATCCACTGTGTGCTGATATTCGGGTGAGGTCGGCCTGATCAGAAATGCCTCCCGCCAGCCCTGGGCAGCGCCGCGGCAAAATTCTCGAAAATATGCGCGCAGAAATGTCGGCTTCCGGGCCGCTGGACCGTCCTGCGGGCGGCCAATGAGTTACGGCCGAAGGAGGTCAGGATGGACAATCTGTTTTTCGCAATCTGGAGGCGCCCCGGCCGAAAGGTCCAGCGGCCGGAAGATTTCTGGCTGGATCCGCCGGCGCTCGGCTTCGGCCGGCTGATGGTGGTCGTGGCCATTATCGGGGTCGGGGCATGCTTGCTCGAATATGCGGCGGCCACCAGAGGTAAGGCTGACAGCGTCGCTGTCGCCTCCTATGGTTCATCACAGGAAGGGAACTGATATGAAATATGTGCTGCTGGTCTACGGTGAGGAGAAGGACCTCTTCGCGCTTAGCCCGCAGGAATCGGCCAAGCTCGATGCCGATTCGCTGGCCTATGACAGGGAACTGGAGGGACAGGGCAAGCTGATCGTCGCCCAAGCGCTGCAGCCGGTGAAGATGTCGAAATCGCTCAGGCGGCGCAAAGGCAAGCGGCTGGTGACCGACGGCCCCTTCGCCGAAACCAAGGAGCAATTGCTGGGCTTCCTCATGGTCGAGGCGGCGGATCTCGATGAGGCGCTGGCGATCGCCGACCGCGTTCCGTTGGCCGAGCTCGGCACCGTCGAGGTCAGGGCGATCTACGACATACCAGGATCATGACGGCGGTGTATAACGACGGCGTATACTTTGGGATTTGTTCATCGTCGCGATTGTCGCTTGTTGAAGCGATGCCGCACTTCTCCTATCGTTGCCCGGATTTCGGGGGAATTCGGCATGCCTTTCCTGATCGCTTTGCTTGGCGTGCTCGGCGCGGCTGCCTTCTGGTGGTATCGGCTGAAGGCGATGAATGAGGCGGCGAACGAGGTCGCCGATGTCATCGGACGCGTGCAAGGTAACATTCGCCGGAAGAAGCTGCGCAAGCAGGCAGCACTTTCGCCACTGACGGCGATCGACGATCCGGTGGTAGCGGCCGCGACGCTGATCACCGCGATCGTTGCCGAGCATGGCCCGATCCTGCCGCAGCGCGAAGGCGTCATCCGCGAGGTGATCGCGCAGATCGCGGAAAATCCGAAGAAGACCGACGAGGCGGTCGTCTACGGCAAATGGGCCGCCGCGCAGATCGACGACACGACCATCGTCATCGACAAGCTGGCGCCGTTCCAGCGCGAGCGCCTCGATCCGCATGAGCGCGACGACCTGCTCAGGATGCTGAACCGCGTCGCTCAAGGCGGCGAGCAGAGCCTCAGGATCGCCGACCAGCGGATGCTGAGGCTGCGGCAGAAGCTGGGCTTCGAGGTCAACTGAATTGAAACGGCGACGATCGGATCGCCTGCCTTCGTGATTGGCCGAAAGCCCTCGCGCTCCGCCCGTGGATGACGATGTTGAATGGCTTAGGCCAATCGTTCAGATCGCCTCCCCCTTCAGCAGCCTTGGCGTGTCGCCGGAGAGGCCTGAGGCCTGGCGGATGAAGAAATCCTTGAGCCTGGGCATGCGCTCGACCAGGCCGAGGCCGAGATCGCGCACGGCGCGCAGCGGGCCGATGTCGTTTGAGAATAGCCGGTTCAAGACATCGGTGGTGACACCCATCTGCAGCGTGTCGAAGCGGCGCCATTGCTGGTAGCGTTCGAGCACATCGAGCGCGCCGATGTCCTGGCCGAGCCGATCGGCCTCGACCACCACTTCGGCGAGCGCCGCGACGTCCTTGAAGCCGAGATTGAGGCCCTGGCCGGCGATCGGGTGGATGCCGTGCGCGGCGTCGCCGGCGAGCGCGATGCGCGGCGCGACGAAGGCGCGGGCGAGCGTCAGGCCGAGCGGCCACGCGCGCGGCTTGTCGGCAACGCGGATCTCGCCGAGCTTCAGGCCGAAGCGCTGCTCCAGATCGTGCTCGAAGACGAACTCGTCGCCCTCGACCAGCGCCTTGGCGTCTTCCGTGCGCTCCACCCAGACGATCGACGAGCGGTTGGTGCCGTCCTTGTCCGGCTTCAGTGGCAGCGTGGCGAAAGGACCGGCAGGGAGGAAATGCTCCTCGGCGCGGCCATTGTGCGGACGCTCATGCGCCACCGTGCAGACAATGCCCGACTGGCCGTATTCCCACTTCACTGTCTTGATGCCGGCCATGTCGCGCAATTTCGAATTGACGCCGTCGGCGGCAACCAGCAGCCGCGCCTTGAGCGTCGCGCCGTCTGCCAGGTGCACGGTGATGCCGGCGCCATTCACATCGAAGGCGCTGACCGCCATGCCCTCGATGATGTCGATGCCGAGCTTTTCGGCGCGTCGGCGCAGTGCGCCGTTCAAGTCGCGGTTGGCGACCATGTGGGCGAAAGGCTCGCCGGGCGCCACCTCGCCGTCGAAGGTCAAGAACACCGGACGCACCGGGTCGGCGGCGCGCGAGTCGGTGATGATCATCTCGGTGATCGCCTGCGCCTCCGGCGCGATCTCTTCCCAGACGCCGAGCTGATCCAGCATGCGGCTGGCCGCCGCCGCGATGGCCGAAGCGCGGCCGTCCTTCTCCCAGACGCCGGCGGGGGCGGCATCGACGATGGCGACGGCGAGGCCCGGCCGCGCCTGCTTCAGGGACACGGCCGCGGTGAGGCCGACATAGCCGGCGCCGGCGATGAGCACGTCGAGCGGCGCCTCGCGGCCCTCGTTCGGCCCCGCTTCCCTCGGCCTGCGGTCGACCATGGCATCATCCTTTCATGGCTTCGGCCGGCTGCCGTTTGCGGCCTTGACTGCCTGCGCGTCCTGTCCGAAACCGGCCATGGCACATCCTTCAAGGATTTCAAACATGACCGCGGCCATGGACGAGCTTCTCGACATTCTCGACCTCGAGCAGCTCGAACACAATCTGTATCGTGGTCGCAGCCCCAAGGTCGACTGGCAGCGCGTCTTCGGCGGGCAGACTATCGCCCAGGCGCTGGTCGCCGCGCAGCGCACCGTCGAGCCGGAGCGCCACGTGCATTCGCTGCACGGCTATTTCATGCGGCCCGGCGACACCAAGCTGCCGATCGTCTACGAGGTCGATCGCATCCGCGACGGCGGCTCTTTCACCACGCGCCGGGTCGTGGCGATCCAGCATGGACAGGCGATTTTTTCGCTGGAGGCGTCTTTCCAGCAGGACGAGGTCGGGCTCGAGCATCAGCTGCCGATGCCGCGCGACGTGCCGGCGCCCGACACTCTGCTCTCGCAGCGCGAGCTGCTCGGCAAGTTCGGCGAGGCGGTGCCGGAAGGCATCAGGCGCTACTGGGAGCGCGACCGGCCGATCGAGATGAAGCCGGTGATGCTGAAGCACTATACCAGCCGCGAGAAGCTGGAGCCGCAGCAGAACATCTGGATCCGCACCACCGGCCCGGTGCCGGACGACCGCGCGACGCAGGCGGCCGTGCTCGCCTATCTCTCCGACATGACGCTGCTCGACACCTCGACCTTCGCGCATGGGCGGGCCATCTTCGACCGCGATATCCAGGCCGCCAGCCTCGACCATGCCATGTGGTTCCATCGCAGCCATTCGCTCGACGACTGGATCCTCTACAACCAAGACAGCCCGTCGACGCAAGGGTCGCGTGGCTTCACGCGCGGTTCGCTGTTCGCGCGCGACGGAACGCTGATCGCTTCGGTCGCCCAGGAAGGGCTTATCCGGTTGAAACGCTGAGCCGGCTTCCAGCTAAAGCCTAGAAAACGGGCATTTTCGAAAATTTGCATATTTCTTAATCAGGTGTCCTGACGCCCTTGCGCACGTTTAGTGTGCACCGGCCGCACATTCTCTTTGTTTACAACAGGTTAACACCGTGCCTCGGCATTTGGCACGGAGCTTGAATCCTGTCGTGCACTCTCCGGCTCCTCGGGATCGGTGAAGGTGTGCAATCGCGGGGGACCGCAACAAGCAAAGGGTGAAACCTTATGAAAATCGTGATGGCAATCATCAAGCCGTTCAAGCTCGACGAGGTGCGCGAAGCGCTCACCGCCGTCGGCATCCAGGGCCTGACCGTCACCGAAGTCAAAGGCTACGGGCGTCAGAAGGGACATACGGAAATCTATCGCGGCGCGGAATACGCGGTCAGCTTCCTACCCAAGATCAAGATCGAGGTCGCCGTCGGCGCCGACATGGTCGACAAGGCCGTCGAAGCCATCACGGCAGCCGCCAAGACCGGCCAGATCGGCGACGGCAAGATCTTCGTCTTCGGCATCGACCAGGCAGTGCGCATCCGCACCGGCGAAACAGACACCGACGCGCTCTAAGCGGCGACCATCCATTCCAACGGAGAGTTCAATGAATATTCCTTCCCCCTTGAAGACGACGGGACGCGCGGCCGCTTCGCTCGCGCTCGTGGCCATGAGCACCGTCGCCGCCATCGCGCAGGAGGCCGCCCCGGCAGCCACCGCCGCCGCGCCTGCCGCGCCGGCGCCCGCGCTCGATACCGGCAACACAGCCTGGATGCTGACTTCGACGGCGCTGGTGCTGATGATGACGATTCCCGGCCTGGCGCTGTTCTATGGCGGCATGGTGCGCAAGAAGAACGTGCTCGCCACCATCATGCAGAGCTTCGCCATCACCTGCCTGGTGACGGTGCTGTGGTTCATGTTCGGCTATTCGCTGGCCTTCTCCGACGGCGGCGCCACGAACGCCTATATCGGCGGCTTCACGAAATTCTTCCATCACGGCATCACCACCGCAACGCTGTGGGCGCCGGGTGTGGCGAATATCCCTGAATTCGTCTTCTCGATGTTCCAGATGACCTTCGCCATCATCACTCCGGCGCTGATCGCCGGCGCCTTCGCCGAGCGCATGAAGTTCTCGGCGCTGCTCATCTTCATGGGCCTGTGGCTGGTCTTCGTCTACGCGCCGATCGCCCACTGGGTGTGGGGCGGCGGCTTCCTCGGCTCGGCCGGCGTCCTCGACTTCGCCGGCGGCACGGTCGTCCACATCAACGCCGGTGTCGCCGGCCTGGTCTGCGCGCTGGTGCTCGGCAAGCGCGAGGGCTACGGCACCACCAACATGGCGCCGCACAACCTGGTCTATTCGGTGATCGGCGCCTCGCTTCTGTGGGTCGGCTGGTTCGGCTTCAACGCCGGCTCCGAGCTCGCCGCCGACGGCCTTGCGGGCGCGGCGATGATGAACACGCAGGTCGCTACCGCCGCCGCGGCCTTGGCCTGGATGTTCGCCGAATGGATCGTCGCCAAGAAGCCTTCGGTTCTCGGCATCATCTCGGGCGCCGTCGCCGGCCTCGTCGCGGTGACCCCGGCCTCCGGCTTCGTCAACCCGACCGGCGCTTTCATCGTCGGCATCATCGCCGGCGTCGTCTGCTACCTCTCGGCCGTCAAGCTCAAGCATGCGTTCGGCTATGACGACTCGCTCGATGCCTTCGGCGTGCACGGCGTCGGCGGCATCGTCGGCGCGCTGCTCACCGGCGCGCTCGCCGATCCGGCTATCAACGCGCTCGGCAAGGACGCCTCGGTCGCCAAGCAGCTCTATGGCATCGTCTTCACCATCCTGTGGACGGCGATCGCCACCTTCGTGATCCTCTATATCGTCAAGGCGCTGGTCGGCCTGCGTCCATCGACCCAGGAAGAGGTCGAAGGTCTCGACGTCACCCAGCATGGCGAAGTGGTACCGTAAGTCCCGCTTTGCAGTTTGCTCTGGCGCAATTCCGGACGGAAAACCGTTTCACACTTTTCCTGGAATTGCGCTGAGGGCCGGCGGATCCTCCTCCCGCCGGCCCGGAATTTCCTCCCAAGATCCCGTCGTGACGCTCTCGAAAGGGGCTCACGCCTTGAGGCCCGGAAGAACCCTCCGGGCCTCCTTTTTGTCGGGCGGCCATCCAGGCCCGTTTCGATCACGTTCACTTGATCGCGTCGGCGTGAAACATCGGCCTTCCAGTTTCCGTACTGGGGTGGCGGGCGTCATCAAGGCGCCCGCCAAACAAAAGGGAAGGAACCACCTGATGAACATCAAGAATATCTTGCTAGGAGCAATGGCTCTTTCGATGATCAGCGGCGTTGCACTTGCCGGTGCTCTCGACGAGCCGGACAACATGGCCCCATTCTTCACCGATTCCAGCATGAAGACCATGAAGTCCGAGGCCGACTTCAAGGCGGCCTGGGCGGCGACGCCGAAGGACAAGCAGGACATGATGATGAAGGAGTGTCAGGACGCGGCGATGAGCAAGCCTCACGCCGAGTTCTGCGCCAACCTGAACATGTTTGCCGGCCACAAGTGATCAACGGACGGGGTCGGGTCCTAACGGGTCCGATCAGTTAGGCGTTTGATGTATAGGGTGGCGGGCCGCGAGGCCTGCCATCTTTGTTGGAGCCGCGCCGGTAAAGGCCCATGGTTAATGCGGCCTTAACCTTCCCCCCGATAGTCTGGCGCTCGAATCTGCCGGAATGCGCCATGCGCCCGGCCAGGCAACGATTACGGGGAAGAGCATGCGTTCAGGCGCTTCAGCACCGCTCGCGCTGACCGATACGGGGCACGGCATCCAGGCATTCGCACGGCGCCAGGTCGGGCGGCTGGTCGGCGCCGGGCTGTTCCTGTTCACCGCCTTCGGCGTCGCGGCCTTGGCCACATGGAACGTCGCCGACCCGAGCTTCTCCCACGCCACCAGCAACGTCGTCACCAACGCCATGGGCTATGCCGGCGCGGTGTTCTCGGACCTCGCCATGCAGTTCTTCGGCCTTGCCGCCGTCGCAGGGCTGGTGCCGGCGGTGATCTGGGGCTTCCTCCTGTTTTCCGCGCGCGGCGTTGACAAATTGCCGAAGCGCGGCTTCGCCTGGTTCGGCTTCGCGCTTCTAGCCGCGGCCATCGCCGGTTGCGTGACGCCGCCCAACACGTGGCCGCTGCCGACCGGCCTCGGCGGCGTGTTCGGCGACATGGTGCTGAAGATTCCCGGCATCGCGGTCGGCGGTTATCCGAAAGGCCTGTTCGCGACGATCATAGCGGTCATCCTCGCCGCGCCGACCTTGTGGCTGTTCGCCTACGGCTCGGCGCTGATCGCGCGCAAGAACGGCTTTGCCGTCATGGAGCGCGCTGCTGCGCCCGATCCGCGCGAGCAGGACGAGATGCTGTTCGACGAGGATGAGGACGAGGGCGATGAGGGAATACTTGCGCTCGGCGCCGTTACCCACTGGTGGCTGTCGTTCCGCGCCTTCCTGCACCGTCGCGCCGAGCGTCGCAGGCGGGAGCGCGACGAGTTCGAACCGCCGATGGAGCCCAAGGCCAGCGCCTGGCGACGCGCCGCCGAGCGGGTCGAATCGGCCGAGTTCGCCGAAAGCCGGATGAGCCCGGGCGGCCGCGCCCGCGTCGAGCCGGAATTCTTCGCCGCCCTGGTCAACGACCGCAGCGCGTCGGTCGATCCGGCCGACCAGGATATTTTCAACGAGGAGGACGAAGACGTCGATCTCGACGACTTCGACGACGAGGTGCCCGTCCAGCGGCGCGGCGCGCCGGCCAAGGTGCGGAACTTCCGCTCCGATGCCGCGACCCGCGTCGAGGCGCCGGCGGCGCGGCCGGTGCCGGGCGCACGCGTCCAGCGCGAGGCGCAGACCTCGCTCATCGGCTCCGATGCGTTCGAGATGCCGTCGCTGCACTTCCTGTCCGAGCCGAAGAACGTCGCCAAGGATCCAAGCCTGTCGAAGGACGCGCTGGAGCAGAACGCGCGGCTGCTCGAAGGCGTGCTGGAGGATTTCGGCGTCAAGGGCGAGATCATCCATGTCCGCCCCGGTCCCGTCGTCACGCTCTACGAGCTCGAGCCGGCGCCGGGCATCAAATCCTCGCGCGTCATCGGCCTTTCCGACGACATCGCCCGCTCGATGAGCGCGATCGCCTGCCGCGTCGCAGTCGTGCCCGGCCGCAACGCCATCGGCATCGAGCTGCCCAACGCCAAGCGCGAGACGGTCTATCTCAGAGAGATCATGGCCAGCCGCGACTTCGAGACGACAAAGGCGAAGCTCGCGCTGGCGCTCGGCAAGACGATCAATGGCGAGGCGGTCATCGTCGACATCGCCAAGATGCCCCACGTGCTGGTCGCCGGCACCACCGGCTCGGGCAAGTCGGTCGCCATCAACACCATGATCCTGTCGCTGCTCTACCGGCTGACGCCGCAGGAATGCCGGCTGATCATGATCGACCCGAAGATGCTGGAACTCTCGGTCTATGACGGCATCCCGCATCTTCTGACGCCGGTCGTCACCGATCCGAAGAAAGCTGTCGTCGCGCTGAAATGGACCGTGCGCGAGATGGAGGACCGCTACCGCAAGATGTCCAAGGTCGGTGTGCGCAACATCGACGGTTTCAACGCGCGCGTGCAACTGGCCGAGAAGAAGGGCGAAAAGATCTCGCGCACGGTGCAGACCGGCTTCGACCGCCAGACCGGCGAGGCGATCTACGAGACCGAGGATCTCGATCTCGAGCCGATGCCCTTTATCGTGGTCATCATCGACGAAATGGCGGACCTGATGATGGTGGCCGGCAAGGATATCGAAGGCGCCGTGCAGCGCCTGGCGCAGATGGCGCGCGCCGCCGGCATCCATGTCATAATGGCGACGCAACGTCCGTCGGTCGATGTCATCACCGGCACCATTAAGGCCAATTTCCCGACCCGCATCTCCTTCCAGGTGACGTCGAAGATCGACAGCCGCACCATTCTGGGCGAGCAGGGCGCCGAGCAGCTGCTCGGCATGGGCGACATGCTCTACATGGCCGGCGGCGGCCGCATCCAGCGCGTCCACGGCCCCTTCGTCTCCGACGACGAGGTCGAGAAGGTCGTCGGACATCTGAAGCTGCAGGGCGTGCCGGAATATCTCGACGCCATCACCGAGGACGACGAGGAAGAGGACGAGGACGGCCCGTCGGGGAAGGGTAGCTCCGGCGGCGGTGGCGGCGGCAATTTCGAGGATTCCGACGATCCCTACGACCAGGCGGTGGCGGTGGTGCTGCGCGACGGCAAGGCCTCGACCAGCTACATCCAGCGCCGGCTCGGCATCGGCTATAACCGCGCCGCCTCGATCATCGAGAAGATGGAGAAGGAAGGCATTGTCGGCCCGGCCAACCATGCCGGCAAACGCGAGATTCTGGTGCCAACCGAAGAGGACAAATTCTAGGGTTTATCGATATTCAGGTGAGGCCGGCTGCAAATGGCGGCTTCCTGCGCTTCCGGTGCTCACGTACGAAAAGTACGCTCCGCTCCGGTTCTCGACAGCCACCATTTTCGGCTCGGCCTGACCTGAGTCCCGATAAACCAACGGTGCCAGCAGGCAACCGGAAATCGTCTGGCGCGTTTCGTGCGACGGACAGTTGTCCGGGCTTATGCGGCGGGCCTGTCGCGCACCGCCAAACTTAGGCCCTAGTGGGAGTCCAGAAACTGCGGCGACACGAATCACAGAAAGTGACCGGCATGAAGACCCAGACCGAATCCGCCCTCACCCGCCGCCAGGTCATCGGCCTCGGCCTGATGCTTGGCGGAGCCGCCGCGCTCAACCTCGTGCCGGGCTATCAGCTCGTGGCCGCCGCGCAGGCCGCCGTGCCGCCGGCGGCGCAGAAGATTGCCGACCATTTCTCCTCGGTGAAGTCGATGAGCGGCGAGTTCGTCCAGTTCGGCCCGAAAGGCGAGCAGACCGGCGGCAAGTTCTTCCTCGAGCGGCCGGGCAAGATCCGCTTCAACTATGACGGTTCCTCGAATTTCCGCGTCATCTCCGACGGCAAGTCGGTGGTGATCCTGAACAAGAAGCTCAACACCTCCGACCTCTACCCGCTGTCGAAGACGCCGCTGAAGCTGCTGCTCGACGACCGGATCGACCTCTCCGGCGGGCGCGTCAAGGCCGTCAAGGAAGAGGACGACCTCACCACTATCAAGCTTTCCGACAAGTCGGTCTTCGGCAATGCGACGATCACCATGATGTTCGATCCGAAAACCTACGAACTGCGCCAGTGGACGATCACGGACGCACAGGGTAAGGATACGACGGTGATGATCTTCAACGTCAAGGAAGGAGTCAGCATCCCGGCCGACACGTTCGCGATCGACTACACGGCGAACAGAGAGTTGAATAGCAGGGAGCGATCCGGCGGATAAGCCGGCGCCGAAGCGGCCGAGATCCACAGCCGAGCTTGTCTTTCCGGTAGGCGGCTGGCACTAGTGCGGCGAGCTTTGCCGTCCCGGACCTCGCCTGAATGCCTTTCACCATCGCCACCTGGAACATCAACTCCGTGCGCCTGCGCATGCCGATCGTCGAGCGGCTGCTGAAGGAGCACGCGCCGGACGTGCTCTGCCTCCAGGAAACCAAGGTGCCCGACGAGCTGTTTCCGGAAAAGGCATTCCGCAAGGCAGGCTACGAGCACATCCTGTTCCATGGCCAGAAGGGCTATCACGGCGTCGCCACCGTCGCGCGTCGGCCGATCGAGCTGGTCGAGAAGCGGCGTTTCTGCGAGATCGACGACAGCCGGCATCTGTCGGTCAGGGTACAGGCAGGCGGGAAATCGGTGCTGGTCCATAATTTCTATGTGCCGGCCGGCGGCGACGAGCCGGATCCGGAGATCAACCGCAAATTCCGGCACAAGCTCGATTTCGTCTACGAGATGAACAGCGTGCCGGCGAGCGGAGACGAATCGTCCGCGTCGATCCTGGTCGGCGATCTGAATATCGCGCCGCAAGAGCACGACGTCTGGTCGCACAAGCAATTGCTCAACGTCGTCAGCCACACGCCGGTCGAGACGACAAGTTTCGAGGCGATGCGCAAGGCCGGCGGCTGGGTCGACCTGATGCGGCTCAACGTGCCGGCCGAGCAGAAACTCTACACCTGGTGGAGCTACCGCGCGAAGGACTGGCAGGCGTCGAACCGCGGTCGACGCCTCGACCATGTCTGGTCCTCCGCCAATCTGGTGCCGGCTTTCAAAGGCTACGAGATACTGCAGGCGGCGCGCGGCTGGGAGAAGCCGTCGGACCATGTGCCGGTGATCGCGCGATTCGAATTGGATTGAAGCGCTGCGGGATAGGGCGGCGCTGGCGTTCGGTCCTTGCTCCGCCCTAGAATGACGAAGCTCTCGAGCCTTTCGTCGAGCCCCTACTCCGTAAACCGCGGCGCCAGTTCCTCGATGCGGGCGATCATCTGCTGGAATTCCTCCAGGATGCGGTCATGCAACAGCACCGCGATCTCCGGATATTCTTCCAGGATGCGATGGAACATCTTGCGGCTCAATCGGATCACTTCCGAATCGACGGCGGCGGAGGCGCTGGTCAGCCGGTTGGTATCGGCGATCAGCGCCAGTTCGCTCAGCATGGTGCCTGGACCCGCAGTGCCGATCGGGACGCGTTCGCCCCCGAGCTCCCGATAGAGCGTGATCAAGCCGCTGACCACGATGTAAGCAGAGTCGGCGACGTCATCCTCGCGGTAGAGCTTATGGTCGGCCTGCAGCACGGTGGTCTCGGCGCCGAAGGCGAGCAGGCGCAACTGTTCCTGCGTGAAGCCTTGGAAAAGCTTCACGCCGGACAGGATGCGGATGTCGTCATCCAGTGCCATCCTAGGTTTGTCCCCGAGCGGTCAGTCCAATCCCTCCTTTGGAGCGGGCGCCCTTCTGCGCACGCGAGAAACGCTCCACCGTGCATCGTGCGATGCGTGCAACGAGCCGACCCGTCACCCTCCAGCACCAGGATCGTACCCGAAGCGGTTCCGCCCGACCGCTCTATCTCTTTTGGCTCAATTCCAGGCGGAAGGCTACGGCGAAGCCGCCGAGCCCAACCGTTTCACACTTCTTGGATCATGAAATGTTTAAGGAACCAGCTTGTAGCCGCCGCTTTCCGTCACAAGAATTTCGGCGTTGGACGGATCGCGCTCGATCTTCTGGCGCAACCGGTAGACATGGGTCTCAAGCGTGTGCGTGGTGACGCCGGAATTGTAGCCCCAGACCTCTTCCAACAGCACGTCGCGCGTCACCACCTTCTGGTCGGCGCGGTAGAGATATTTGATGATCGAGGCTTCCTTCTCGGTCAGCCGCACCTTGGCGCCGCGCGGATCGATCAGCAGTTTCTGGCTGGGCTTGAAGGTGTAGGGGCCGACCGAGAAGGTCGCGTCCTCGCTCTGCTCATGCTGGCGAAGCTGGGCGCGGATGCGCGCGAGCAGCACTGCGAAGCGGAAAGGCTTGGTCACATAATCGTTGGCGCCGGCCTCTAGGCCCAGGATCGTGTCGGAATCGGTATCGTGGCCGGTCAGCATGATGATCGGCGCCTTGTAGCCGCCCTTGCGCAGGATCTTCACCGCCTCGCGGCCGTCCATGTCGGGCAGGCCGACATCCATGATGAGCAGGTCGACAACGCCGCCGCGCGCGGCGGCAACGCCTTTTGCGGCGGTCGATTCCTGCTGGACGTCGAACTCTTCGTAAAGCGCCAGCTGCTCGACCAGGGTGGCGCGCAGGTCGTCGTCGTCATCAACGATCAGGATGGTGCGTGATGTCATGGATATCAATCCGTTGTTTTAAAAAGAATATTCAGTTGACCTCCCCCCATTTATGCGGAAGCTCACCGGCGCAACAGCCGATCACAGTGATTTGTTCCGTGACACGATCATACAAGAAAAAACGCGCGCGCAATGCGGCGGGCGCATTTTTGCCGAAGGGCTTGAGCGTTTTGCTGGTGCGGGCGCGCCCCGGCAACCCCGCGCAAGGCTTCCTGCAAGCCGGAAAAACGGTGTTTCCCTGCGCGCTGGGGCGCAGCGGCATCACCGCCAACAAGCATGAAGGGGACGGCGCGACGCCGCTGGCGTCGATGCGCATCCTGTCGGGCTATTTCCGGGGCGATCAGTTTGCGGCCAGGCGCCGGACGAGGCTGCCGATGGTGCCCATCGGCCCGGATCTCGGCTGGTGCGAGGTGCCGGACGACCGCAACTACAACCGTCCGGTGAAGATCCCCTATGGCGCGAGCCACGAGCGGATGAAGCGCGACGACCGGCTCTACGATGTCTGCCTGGTGCTCGACTGGAACATCGCGCCCCGCCGGCGCGGGCGCGGCAGCGCGATCTTCTTCCACCTGGCGCGGCCGGGCTTCACGCCGACCCAAGGCTGCGTGGCGGTGACGGCGCGGACCATGGCAAGGCTGCTTCCGTTGCTGTCGGACAGGACGGTGGTGAAGGTGGTGAGGTAGGCAGCGCAGGTAAGGCAGTAAGGCAGTAAGGCAGTAAGGCAGTAAGGCAATAGATGGTTCTTTCCCTACTGCCTTACTGCCCTATTCCCTTACTGCCTTACCTGCGCTGCCAACCCGTGCCGAGCAGCCCAATCTCGCGAAGCTCTCGATCCATCGTCTTCGAAATATCCCGGCGCTCGGCGCCGATGTCGCGCAGCTGGCTGTCGGAGAGGTCGTCGACCGACTCGTGTGGCAGCCTGGCGGCGACGTGGGCGTGGCGCAGCCAATCGCGGGCTGAACGCAGCCAAAGGGTGAGGCTGGAGGGGGATTCAAGGGGGGTGCAGGGCTTCAGGGCGATCTCAGACATGGCTTTATCCCGTGTTCTCCGGATATCAAATCCGGTTTTATGGTGTTTTCGATGAAGCCATGATGCCGGATTGAAAAACAAACGGGAAACGAGTAGTTCTTTTCTGATCATCAAGTTTTATTTGGAGATCGCATGTCCAAGCTGCTGCCGGGAACGCGGGCGCTGAGGACGTTCGAGGCGGCCGCCAGGCATCTCAATTTCACCCGCGCCGCGGACGAGCTCGGCCTGACGCCGGCTGCGGTCAGCCATCAGATCAAGGAAATCGAGGATCAGCTCGACCTGGTGCTGTTCACGCGCACCAGCCGCACCATCCGGCTGACGGAGGCGGGCAATGTGCTGCTGGAGGCCTCGGTCGACGCGCTCGACCTGCTGAACCGCGCCGTCAGCCGCGCCCGCAAGATGGCGCGCGGCACGGCGCTGCTCAAGGTGACGCTCGACGCGCAATTCGCGACGAAATGGCTGATGCGCCGCGTCGACGACTTCCGCCGGCAGAAGCCAGGCGTCGAGCTGCGCTTCGACATCACCTACGACGTCAGGGATTTCGAGCGCGACGATGTCGATATCGGCATCCGCTTCGGCACCGGCAAATATCTGGGGATCATCGCGCACCGGCTTTTCGAGAACATCATCATCCCGGTCTGCAGTCCGGCGCTGCTCGCCTCAGGTCCGCCGCTGAAGGAGCCGCGCGACCTCTTCAACCACACGCTTGCGCATATCGAATGGTCGCGGCAGGGCGTGACGTGGCCCAACTGGAGCATGTGGATGCACGCGGCCGGCGTCGACGATTTCGACGACAGCCGTACGCTCGTCTTCGGGTCATCGACCGATGCGACCCAGGCGGCGCTCGACGGCAATGCGGTGGCGCTCGCCGACTTTGCCATGGTGGCCAACGATCTCTCGCAAGGGCGCCTGGTGCGGCCCTTCGAGCTCGGCATCAAGGTCGCGCCGGAATTCGCCTATTTCCTGGTCTATCCCGAGGCGTCCAAGGACGATGCGCGGATCATCGCCTTCCGCGAATGGCTGCTGGACGAGGTGGCGAAAGACGCGGATGCGGGGTAGCGCCGTCTCTAGCTTCAGCCCGCCGGCGCCGCGGGCGCGCCGAACCAGCCGATGATGGCGCCGATGATCAGCATCACCCCCAGCCAGTGGCCGGCATCGATCAGCGTCAGGGCCCAGCCGAAGCCTTCATAGCGATGGTTGACGGCAAGCGTGGTGGCGATGAAGCCCAGCCAAAGCACGAAGCCGAACAGCAATCCCGCCACAGGGTTCGGCTCGCCGCCGGTTATGGCGCCCACCACCAGCGTCAGCACGAGCGCCATAATGAGCTCGGCGATGAAGCTGATGACGAACGGAACGACCGAGCGCTGCATGGTGGCCGGGTCGAGCTTGGCCGCGTTCAGCCAAGGCTTGCTCAGGCTCATATACCAGGCGGCGCCGAACAACCATGCGACGACGGCGGCGGCGACCACCGCCAGCCAGTTCACGACCGAAAAATCCATGCTTTCCCCTCCAGATCGAAATGCGATGGAACGCTTGTTCGCTGGTCGCGTCAAGCAAGGCGCCACACGGTTGTACGCTTGACCTCGGCATCCTCCAGCACGCGCGTCACCGGAACCTGATAGACGGCAAGCTGTTCCAGCCCGGTCTTGGGAAGGTAGGCACGGCCGGGATCGCCGACGAGGATCTCGGCGCCGCGCGCTTTCAGGGACGTGAACCAGGGCAGCAGCCTGTCGGCGAAGGCCTTGTCGTAAAAGACGTCGCCGGCGAGCACGACGTCCCAGCCATCGTCGGTGCCGACGCAATCAGTGCCGAGGAATTGCGCTTCAATGCCGTTCGCTTCGAGGTTGATGGCGATTGCCGTCTCGCAGAACGGGTCGATGTCGGCGGCGATGACTTGCGCAGCACCTGCTTTCGCCGCGGCGATGGCGACGAGGCCCGAGCCGGAAGCGAAGTCGAGCACCCGCTTGCCGCGCACGGTTCCGGGGTGATCGAGCACATAGCGGGCGAGACCCTGGCCGCCGGCCCAGGCAAAGGCCCAGAAGGGCGGCGGCAGGCCGATCTCGGCCAGCTCCTCCTCGGTGCGCAGCCACAAATCATGCGCTTCGTCGGCGAGGTGCAAGAGTACTTCCGGCACATGCGGCGGCGCCATCAGCGCCGTGTTGTCGAGGATGAAGGTCTTCGCGCTTTTCGGCGTAAGTCGTTTCACGGCGCAGGGTTGAGCTCGGCCATACGGCAGACCTCTTTCCATTCGGCCGCCGTCACCGGCTGCACGGAAAGCCGGCTGAGCCGGACCAGCGCCATCTCGGCGAGCTTGGGGTTGGCCTTCACTTGCTCCAGCGTCACCGGCTTCGGCACGTCCTTATAGGCGCGGATGTCGACGCATTCCCAGCGCGGATCGTCGGTGGTGGTATCGGGATGCGCCAGCGCGCAGACCTCGGCGATGCCGACGATGTCGAGCCCCTCATTGGAATGATAGAAGAAGCCGAGATCGCCGATCTGCATGGCCTTCATGTTGTTACGGGCGGCGTAGTTGCGGACGCCATCCCATTGAGTGCCGGCCTTGCCCTTGGCCTTCAGCGCCTCGAAGGAAAAGACCGAAGGTTCGGACTTGAACAGCCAGTAATTCATGTCGTTTGTCCCATCGCTTTGTCGAACCGCCACGCATGGCATTCCCGTCTATGCTTACTCTCTCGCCGGCGCTGCGGCGAGAGCAGCCAACGATCATGCGCCGGCGGGCTTCTGGAAGACCCAGTTCCACGGACGGATCTGCACGCTTTCGAACAGGCCGGCCTTGGCGTAGGGATCGGCGGCGGCGAGCGCCTGGGCAGCAGCCATGTCCGGCGCCTCGATCATCACCAGGCTGCCGTCCGGCTTGCCGTCTGCGTCGAGGAAGGGACCCGCAAAGGCAAGCTTTCCCTCAGCGATCAGGCCCTCCAGGAAGGCCGCATGCGCCAGCCGCGTGTCGACGCGCAGCTGCAGGCTGCCGGGCTTGTCCTTGCAAATCAACGCAAACAGCATTTTCAACTCCGATGATTCAGATGTCGGTTTCGGTCTTGAGCGGGCGTGTCATCAGCGCGGTCACCGCCTGGCCGATGGTCACCTTGCCGTCGAGGATGGCGGCGACGGCCGAGATGATCGGCGCCTCGATGCCGCGCTCGGCGGCGATGCGGGCGGCGATGCCCGCCGTCGGCACGCCTTCGGCCAACGGCAGGCCGGCGAGCGGCTTGCCTTGACCGAGCGCCAGGCCGTAGGCGAAATTGCGCGACTGCGCGGAAGAACAGGTGAGCAGCAGGTCACCGAGGCCGGAAAGCCCCATCAGCGTCTCGGGTTTCGCGCCGAAGGCGGCGCCGAGGCGGCGCAATTCGACGAAGCCGCGCGTCACCATGGCGGCCTGGGCACTGGCGCCTAACCCGGCGCCGGTGATCGCGCCGGCGGCGATAGCAAAGACGTTCTTCAGCGCGCCGCCGATCTCGACGCCGATCAGGTCGTCACTGGAATAGCAGCGCAGGTTCTCGGCCGAGAAGCGGGCGGCAAGCTCGGCGGCCAATTCCGCCTCGCGGGCGGCGACCACGACGGCAGTCGGCAGGCCGCGCGCGACGTCGCTGGCGAAGCTCGGACCAGAGAGCGCCGCGATCGGATTGTCCGGCAGGCTTTCCTCGACGATCGCCGACAGCAGCGCCCCGGTGTCGCGCTCGATGCCCTTGGCGCAGAGCACCAGCGGCACGCCTGCAGGGACATGGCTGCGCGCAGAGGCGAGCACAGCGCGCAGCGACTGCGCCGGCGTGACGGCGAGCACGCAGTCGGCGCCGCCGAGCGCCGCGGCGATGTCGCTGGTGGCGACGATGCCCGGCTCGATCGTGATCCCCGGCAGATAGCGCGGGTTTTCGCCGCGATCGATGGCGGCCACGGTGTCCTGGTCGCGCGCATAGAGGCGGACGAAATGACCGGCTCGCAATATGGCGAGCGCCAGCGCCGTGCCCCAGGCACCGCCGCCCAGCACCGCGACGCGCCATCCGCTAGCAGGACTTTTGCTCTCCTTGCTGGTGATGCCTTTCTTGGTCATGCCTTGGCACCGCGCCGGCCCGAGCCGACCAAGGGAGCCGAAACACTGTCGAGCGGCCAGCGCGAGCGCGGCACGAAATCGGCGGCATTCTCGTCGGCGATGCCGGCGCGCAGCCGTTCGATGCCGGCCCACGCGATCATCGCGGCGTTGTCGGTGCAAAGCTTTTGCGGCGGCGCCACGAAGGCGAAGCCCGCTTCCGAACACAGCGCTTCAAGCGTCGCCTTGATGGTGCGGTTGGCGGCGACGCCGCCGGCGACGACCAGCGCCGGCTTTGCCTGGCCCGGGAATTCCTGGCGGAAGCGGGCAAGGGCGCGCGCCACACGGTCGCCCAGCGCGTCGGCCACCGCCGCCTGGAAGGAGGCGCAGATGTCGGCGACGTCCTGGTCACTGAGCGGCGCGATCGCCGTTGCCGCCTGGCGCACCGCCGTCTTCAGGCCGGAGAAGGAGAAATCGGGCTGCGCCGAGCCTTTCATCGGGCTTGGGAAGGCAAAGCGGCCTGCGTCGCCGCCTGCTGCCGCCTTCTCGACATTCGGCCCGCCCGGATAGGGCAGGCCGAGCATCTTGGCCGTCTTGTCGAAGGCTTCGCCCAGCGCATCGTCGATTGTGGTCGCCCAGCGCTGATAGTCGCCGACGCCACGCACCGCGACGATCTGGGTGTGGCCGCCGGAGACGAGCAGCAGAAGATAAGGGAAATCGAGCCCATCGGTCAGCCGTGCCGTCAGCGCGTGGCCTTCAAGGTGGTTGATGGCGATCAGCGGCTTGGCGGCGGCGGCAGCGATCGCCTTGGCCGTCATCAGGCCGACGATCAATCCGCCGACCAGGCCGGGACCGGCGGTGGCGGCGATAGCGTCGACCTCGTCCAGCGATACCGCCGAATCGGCGAGCGCCGCCTCGACGATACCGTCCAGCGCCTCGACATGGGCGCGCGCTGCGATTTCCGGCACGACGCCACCGAAGGCCGCATGCTCCTCGATCTGGCTGAGCACGACGTTGGACAGGATCTCGGGCGCGGCGGTACCGTCCAGCGCCACCACGCTGGCCGCCGTCTCGTCGCAGCTCGTTTCAATGCCCAGAACGCGGATCAATTGGTCGCTGTCCTCGAAGATTGTCTGACCGGCATTTACTAGATAGGACAAAGCCCGACAGACCTCGGCCAAGGACGGGGGTTATCACGGACGGCGCGCCATGCAAACTTTGAAAATCGGAACACGCGGAAGCCCGCTGGCGCTGGCCCAGGCGCATGAGACGCGGGCGCGGCTGATGCAGGCGCATCGCCTACCCGAGCAGGCGTTCGAGGTGGTGCCGATCTCGACCAGCGGCGACCGCATTCAGGACCGGCCGCTCTCGGAAGCCGGCGGCAAGGGCCTGTTCACCAAGGAAATCGAGGAGGCGCTGCTCGACGGCCGCATCGACATCGCGGTGCATTCGTCGAAGGACATGCCGACGGTGCTGCCCGACGGGCTGGAGCTTTCCACCTTTCTGCCGCGCGAGGACGCGCGCGACGCCTTCATCGGCAAGAAGGTGAAGCGGATCGCCGACCTGCCGCATGGCGCCACGGTCGGGTCGTCGTCGCTGCGGCGCCAGGCGCTGCTCCGCCGTATGCGGCCGGACCTCGACGTGGTGATCTTCCGCGGCAATGTGCAGACCAGGCTGCGCAAGCTGGACGAAGGCGTCGCCGAAGGCACCATCCTCGCCTATGCCGGGCTGAAGCGGCTTGGCCTCGAACATGTCGTCACCGACCTGATGGCGCTCGAGGGTTTTCCGCCGGCGCCAGGCCAGGGCGCGATCGGCATCGAAACGCGCATCGGCGACCGCGACGTCGAGAAGATGCTGGCGGCGATCCATCATGTGCCGACCGGCCAGGCGCTCGCCTGCGAGCGCGCCTTCCTCGCCGCGCTCGACGGCTCGTGCCGCACGCCGATCGCCGGTCATGCGACGGTAGCCGGCGAAAAACTCTCCTTCGCCGGGCTGATCATCTCGCCCGACGGCACGGAATCGCATGAGGTCCGGCTGGAAGGCGAGGCCGCGGACGCGGCGGAGATCGGCCTCGATGCCGCCCGCACAGTTCGCGCCAGGGCCGGCGCTAAATTCTTCGACGGCTGGGCCTGACATGGTCCGCGTCCTGGTGACGAGGCCGGAGCCTGGCGCGTCGCGCACGGCACGACGCCTCGAAGCCCTAGGATTCCAGCCGGTCCTGCTGCCGCTGACCGTAACGAGCGCCTTGCCTGTCGAAGCGAGCATCGGCGGCGATGCCGTCGCGGTCGCTGTCACCAGCGCCAATGCGGTGCGGCATGCACCGAAAGCGCTGGTCGCGGCGCTTGCGGACCTGCCTTGCCACGCGGTCGGGAAAAGGACGGCCGAAGCCTGCCGCGCGGCGGGATTTCTCGCTGTCACGGAGGGTCCGGGCGATGCCGAGGCGCTGGCACACACCATCGCCGGCGGCCTTGCCGGCAAGGCAATCGTCTATCTATGCGGCCGCGTCCGCTTCCCGATGTTCGAGCAACGGCTGGCGATGGCGGGCGTGCATGTCCAGGCGATCGAGACCTACGACACAACAGCGATCGACTATGGCGATGCAGAGGTGGCCGCCTGCCTGTCGGGCCGGCCCGTGGAGGAGGCGCTGCTCTATTCGGCCAAGGCCAGCTTGGCGCTTCTCAGCCTGATGGCGCGGCCGACGCTACGGCATCTCTTTGCAAAAACGGAATTCCTGGCGCTCTCGGCCCGGGTTGCGGGGCCGATGGAAAGGGTTGCCGGTAACAGGGTTCGCATCGCATCCAAACCCGAGGAAGATGCGTTGCTGGCCCTTTTGTCGCTGCCCGGCTGAGCCGCGTCATCACACCGCCCCTTTTCACCGCTTGGTGATGTGCTAGAGCATCCTGACGCTCTGACCCGTTGATCCATCCTCAAGCCAATTTGCGGAGCCCAAGCATGGTCAAGACGCCGAAGATGCGGCATTCGAAGACCCGGCGCGAGCCGGCGACCATCGAACTCGAGCCCGGCGCCGTCTCGCGAATCACCGACGAGGATGCCGCCAAGGCCGAGGCCAGCACCGCGCAGACCGACGAGGCGAAGGCGGAAGAGGCGGCCGCCGCTTCGCAGCCGGAAGCTCCGGAAGAGCCGATCCATGCCGAGCAGGCCGATATCGAGCCTTGGGAGCACAGCGACGCCGCCCAGGCGACGGCCGACAAGCCCGAGACTGGCAAGGACGAGCCGGAAAAGCCATATCCCGGCGGTTCCGATGCATCGAAGAGCCAGCCCAAGGGCTTCGACTACAATTTCGAGGATGCCTCCACGGCCAGCGCCGGCGCCTCCACCGCGAAGCCAAGCGAGACGCGAAGTGAGACATGGGGCGAGGACCGCGTGCCGCAGCCACCGCGCAGAACCGGCGTCAACGCCATCGCGGCGGGTGTCATCGGCGGCGTGATCGCGCTTGCCGGCGCCGGCCTTTTGCAGGCGGTCGGACTGATTGGCGCGCCGGGATCGAACGGAGGATCGCTCGATGGCCTCAATGGCGAGATCGCTTCGCTGAAAAGCGAAATCGCGGCGCTGAAGGAAAGCGGCGACAGCGGGGCCTCGGCCAAGGTCGATGATCTTTCCTCGGCGCTCGCGCAGGTCAAGAGCGATGTCGCGGCGCTGAAATCCTCGGCCGGGCAGAGCGGCGACGCCACCGCGCTCAAGGCGCTCGGCGACAAGGTCGGCCAGATCGAGACGGCCGTCGCCGAGCTGCGGAAGAACGGCAATGCCGCGCCCGTCGATCTCGGCCCGCTCAACGAGAAGATCGCCGGGCTCGACGCGCTGGTGAAATCGACCGGCGACGCGGCCAAGGCCGCGGAAGGCCGGATCGCGGCGCTGGAGCAGTCCGTGTCGCAGCTTTCCGGCAAGGTCGAAGCGCAGGCCTCGCAGCCCAAGATCGCGCTGGCGATCGCCGCGTCGGCGCTGAAGTCGGCACTCGACCGCGGCGCGCCCTTCGCGACCGAGCTCGACACGTTCGCGGCGATCGCGCCGGACGCGCCGGAACTCGCTGCGCTGCGCTCCTATGCCGAGAAGGGCGTGCCGACCCGCGCCACCATCGCTTCGGAGGCCGATGCCGCCGCCAATGCCATCGTCGAGGCGGCAAAGCCGGTCGACCAGAATGCCGGCTTCTTCCAGAGCCTGGTGTCGAGCGCGGAATCGCTGGTCAAGGTGCGCCCGGTCGGCGCCATCGAAGGCAAGGGCGTGCCCGAAACCGTGGCCCGTATGGAAGTGGCGGTCAACCAGGGCGACTATGCCAAGGCCCTCAGCGAATACGACACGCTGCCCGACGCCGCGAAGGCCGCCGGCGCCGATTTTGCCGGCAAACTGAAGGCGCGGTTGGAGGTCGAAAAGCAGCTCGAAGCGCTGATTGCCGGCGCGACGAAGGCGTGAGGACGACAAGATGATCCGCCTCCTCGTCTTCCTCGCCGTCGTCTTCGCGTTGGGGCTGGGCTTTGCCTGGCTGGCCGACCGTCCGGGCGAGATGATCGTCACCTTCAACGGCTACCAATACCAGGTCACGCTGATGGTTGCGGCGGTGGCGATCGTCGCCGTGGTCGCCGCGGTGATGATCGTCTGGTGGCTGATCAAGTCGCTGTGGAACAGCCCTTACACGATCTCGCGCTATTTCCGCGTGCGCCGCCGCGACCGTGGTTATCAGGCGCTTTCGACTGGCATGATTGCGGCTGGCGCCGGCGACGGCGCGCTGGCGCGCAAGAAGACCAAGGAAGCGGCCAAGCTGATCAGCTCCGACCGGGAGCCGCTGATCAACCTGCTCGACGCGCAGGCCTCGCTGCTCGAAGGCGATCATGAGGGCGCGCGGGAGAAATTCGAGCGCATGCTCGACGATCCCGAGATGCGGCTGCTCGGCCTGCGCGGGCTTTATCTGGAGGCCGAGCGGCTCGGCGACCGCAATGCCGCGCGCCACTATGCCGGCCGCGCGGCCGCGGTGGCGCCGCAGCTTGCCTGGGCAGCGGAATCGACGCTGGAGGAACTGACCGAACGCGGCGACTGGGACGGCGCGCTGAAGCTGGTCGAGGCGCAGAAATCGACCAAACAGATCGAGCGCGACGCGGCCAACCGCCGCCGCGCCGTGCTGCTCACCGCCAAGGCGCAAGCGCTGGTCGACAGCGACCCGAACGCCGCCCGCACGGCGGCACTCGAAGCCAACAAGCTGGCGCCCGATTTCGCGCCGGCGGCGGTCATCGCCGCCGATCTGGTCATCCGGCAAAACGACGTGCGCAAGGGCTCCAAGATCCTGGAGACCGCCTGGAAGGCCGAGCCGCATCCCGATATCGCCGAGCTCTACACCCATGCAAGGCCGGGCGACGCCGTGCTCGACCGCCTCAACCGGGCGAAGAAGCTGCAGGAATTGAAGAAGAACCATGCCGAGTCGTCCATGGCCGTGGCGCGCGCGGCGCTCGACGCGCAGGATTTCGCCACCGCTCGGCGGGAAGCGGAGGCGGCCATCCGCATGGATCGCCGCGAGGGCGCCTATCTTCTGCTCGCCGATATCGAGGAAGCCGAGACCGGCGACCAGGGCAAGGTGCGGCAGTTGCTGTCCAAAGCCGTGCGTGCGCCGCGCGACCCGGCCTGGGTGGCCGACGGCGTCATCTCAGAGCGCTGGGCGCCGGTGTCGCCGGTCACCGGCAAGCTCGACGCCTTCACCTGGCGCGCGCCAATGGAGCGGCTCGGCCAGCTGATCGACAGCGACGCGGATGCCGCGGTGCCGGCGATCACGGCTGCGCCGCCTGTCCAGCCTGTCGCCGAGAAGGCGATCGACATCGTCGCCGATGCTGCGGCCGAGAAGCCGTCCCCGGCGCCGGCGAATGGCGGCGAGAAGGACACGGCCGTTGCGGAAGCCGTCGGCGAGGCCGAAACCAACGGGCGGGGCTCGGAGCTGCCGCCTCTGCCGGACGATCCGGGTGTCGCGCCGGAAGAAGCAGCGGAAAAATCGCCGCGCCGGTTTCGTTTGTTTTGAGGCCGGGTTTGGTGGGCAGGGAAAAAACATCGATGTTCGAGCGCGTATTGTCCTTCCTGAGGGATCTGCCGGTAGGTCGCGAGGCCAAGCCGAGCGCCGACGATCCGCGCGTCGCGGCCTCCGCGCTGCTGTACCATGTGATGAATGCGGACGGCGTGCGCCAGGACGTCGAATGGGAGCGGTTCAAGCAGATCCTGGCCGAGACCTATTCGGTGAGCGGCGCGGAGCTCGATGCGCTGGCGGCAGCCGGCGAGCGCGCCGACAATGAGGCCATCGACCTCTACGCCTTCACCAGCGTGCTCAAGCGTCACCTCGACACCGAGGCGCGGAAGGCCTTCATCGGCCTGATGTGGGAAATCGTCTATGCCGATGGCGAGCTTGACGAGCTCGAGGACAACACCGTCTGGCGGGTCGCCGAGCTGATCGGCGTCGAGCGCCGCGACCGCATCGAGGCGCGCCGCAAGGCGGCGGCCGAGGTGCCCGGCGCCAAGGGCAAGTCGAGCGACGAATAACAGGACGCGTCGCCTTCCATGCCATCCAGACCGAGGCAGAGACCAAAGATCCTGATCGTGCTGCATCAGGAGACTTCGAGCCCCGGCCGCGTCGGCCACATGCTTTTGGAAGAGGGGTTCGATCTCGATATCCGCCGGCCGCCATTGGGCGACGAATTGCCCTGCACGCTGGACGATCATGCCGGCGCGGTTATCTTCGGCGGGCCGATGAGCGCCAATGACGAAGACGAGTTCGTCCGCCGCGAGACGGATTGGCTGGAAATCCCGCTGAAGGAGAACCGACCGTTCCTCGGCATCTGCCTCGGCGCGCAGATGCTTGCCAACCATCTCGGCGGCAAGGTCGAGGGCCATGGCGAAGGACTGGTCGAGATCGGCTGGTATCCGCTGAAGGCGACCGAGGCCGGCAAGAAACTACTGCACTGGCCGGAGATGGTCTACCAATTCCACCGCGAGGGATTCTCGCTGCCGAAGGATGCGACGCTGCTCGCGACGGCCGAGACCTATCCCAACCAGGCGTTTCGCTACGGCGAGAATGCCTGGGGCATCCAGTTCCATGGCGAGCTGACGAGGGTGATGATGCAGCGCTGGGTGGTGCGCGGCGCGCATCGCTTCGAATTGCCCGGCGCCCAGCCCGGCCGCGACCATCTCGGCGGCAGGCTGATCTGGGACATGCATCTCAAGCGCTGGTTGGGGGAGTTCTTGCAGGTGATCTTCGGCAGGCCGGCTGTGGGATAGAGCAAAAGCCGATTGCCCTGAGCGGCGTCGCGTCGGTCTCGGCGGAGCCGCGAATCTGTGCTAAGGCGCCGCCCGAACAATCAAAGGACGACACACGTGAGCGAACTGACCGTGGCCGAGGCGACCGAAAATATCTATGCCTCACTCCGAGCCGACAATGCCGACCTCGATGCGCATATCGCGGCACTCAAGGCCGTGCTGGCACGAGAGGGGAAGAAACAGGCGGTGTTCGATCCGGCCAGGCTGGCGCAGAACAACCGCGCCGGCCGCAAGCTGATGCAGGCCTATTTCCGCCAGCGCGGCGTCAGCGTGAGCTTTTTGGAGTAAATTTGCTCGCGACCTGAGCTACCGCGCTTGCCGTCGCAGCTCAACCTGCAATTCCATGTCTCTATGGCGGGCCGATGCGTGCCGTCGGCCTGATCCGGCGTCCAATCAATTCCGGCTATTCAGATGCCTTACCTGCCGCAGCGCCGGGAACAGCCAGGCCCACAATCCCGCAACCGCGATGGCGCCGATGCCGCCGATCACCACGGCGGGAACGGTGCCGATCAGCGCCGCCATGGTGCCGGCGCGGAATTCGCCGACTTCGTTGGAGGCGCCGACGAAGACCTGGTTGACGGCGTTGACGCGGCCGCGCACATCGTCAGGCGTCCAGAGCTGGATCAGCGTCTCGCGGATATAGACGCTGAACATGTCGGTGGCGCCGAGCAGGGCAAGCGCCACGATCGACAGCCAGGTGATGGTCGACAGGCCGAACAGCACTATCGAAGCGCCGTACAAGGCGACGAATCCCAGCATGATCTTGCCGGCATGGTCGCGGATCGGATGACCGGCGAGCCAGACGGCGACGCAGATGGCGCCGATACCGGGCGCCGAGCGCAGCAGGCCGAGACCCCAGGGGCCGAGTTCCAATATGTCGCGTGCGTAGACCGGCAGCAGCGCCGAGGCGCCGGACAGGAGCACGGCGAACAGGTCGAGCGAGATCGCGCCGAGTACGATCTTCTCGCCCCAGATATAGCCGAAGCCGGCAAACAGCGTCTGCATCGTCGGCTTGTCGGTGGCCGTCTGCTGGGCGGGCTTCGGGATGGTGAAGACGAGCAGCGCGGCGGCGAGCATCAACACGGCGGCGGTGGCGTAGGCGACTTCCGCCGATATGCCGTAGAGCAGGCCGCCGGCGACCGGGCCGACGATGGTTGCCGTCTGCCAGGCCGACGAGTTCCAGGCGATCGCGTTGGCGAAGTCTTCCTGCGGCACGAGATTGGCGAACAACGAGGACGAAGCCGGCCCGTAGAAGGCGCGGGCTATGCCGAACATGACCAGCACGGCGAAGATCGGCAGCGGGCTGGTCAGGCCGCGCAGCGTCAGAAGCAGGAGGGCCAAGGCGCAGCCGGCCTCGATGAGCGTCGCCAGCGTCATGATCAGCCGGCGGCCGAAGCGGTCGGCGACGACACCGGTGACCAGGACCAGAAGCAGCGAAGGCAGGAACTGGACGATGCCGACAATGCCGAGGTCGAACGGATCGCGGGTCAGGTCATAGACCTGCCAGCCGACGGCGACCGACACGATCATGGTGGCGAATGTCGTGAGGAAGCGCGCCGTCCAGTAGCTGAGGAAGGGGCGGTGCCGGAACGCGGCGTAGCGCTGGTCTGGTGACGTTGCTTCGACGGTCATGATTCGAGGGCCCCGTTGCGACAATGGGCCGGCGGGGCACTTCCACGGTGGGCGCTGGTCCGGCCGCAACCCCTTAGCCCAGTTCGTCTTGCCATGCGCGGAAAAAATCCGCGCTGGATCAAAGAAAATCGAATTTTTTGCCGTGAAACCGACTCAGCCCCTCAGCGCGGCCGAGATGGCCGCCAGCCCGCCGCGCAGTTCCGCTTCCGTCGGCCAGCCGAAGCCGAGGCGGAAGAAGCGTTTGGGCATCTCGAACCAGTGGCCGGGGCCGACATAAGTGCCGTGCTCCTCCAGCAGCCTGGTGTAGAAGCGGTCGAGGTCGAAGCCCGCATTGACGTTGAGCCGCGGGAAGCCCACCACGCCACCCTGCGGCCGCACCCAATCGACCAGCTTCTCGCCGTCGATCCAGCCTTGCACGATGTCGCGGCGCCTGGCCATGTCCGGCAGGAGCGAGGTCAGGAAAGCATCACGGCGTTCGAGCACGGTGCGGGCGATCGCTTCGTCGATGACGCTGCCGCAGATGCCGATCTGCTCCTTGGCGGCGAGAAAGGTTTCCTGCAGCTCCGGATCCCGGGTCAGCAGCCAGCCGATGCGGATGCCCGGAATGCCGAAGGCTTTGGACAGAGAGCAGACGCTGATGGCGTTGGGACTGAGCGAGGCTGCCGCGGGCAGGCGCTCGCCATAAGAGAGGTCGCGATAGGTCTCGTCGACCAGCAGGCGGCATTTGCGGCTGTCGGCAAGCGCAACCAGCGCGTCGAGATCGGCGCGTGTCATCATCGCGCCGGTCGGGTTGTGCGGGCAGGTGACGCTGATCAGCCTGGTGTTAGGCCGCAACTCCGCCTTCACGCGTTCGATGTCGAGAACAAAGCCCTGGTCGAAATCGAGATCGACATAGGAGATGGCGCAGCCGATCGCTTTGGGCGTCTCGATGTTGGTGGCGTAGTTCGGCCGCACCACCACGAGATGGTCGCTAGCCGAAAGCAGCGCGGTGGCGATGATGAACAGCGCGCCGGCCGCGCCTGCGGTCACCAGCACATCGTCGGGGGAAACGCCCTTGTCCTGCGCGGCGATCAACGCCCGCAACTCCTTGTCGCCGCGATGCTCGCCATAGAACAAGGTGAGGTCCGGAAACGTCAGACCGATACCGGAGAGTTTCTGGTCGGCGATCGAGCTTTCGGAAAGGTTGTAGCGGATGCGGTCGTAGCCGTATTCCTCCGGCGCTTCCTTCTCGATCAGCATCCTGGCGTAATTCATGGTCGGCTCCCCCCGTTGGAGCGCCTCGCCGTTTCGTGGAAACGGCAAATCGCTCCATTTCTTGTTTTTACGCAATTCCGGACGGAAGGCTACGGCGAGGCGCGGAGCCTAACCGCTTTACACTTTTCCTGGAATTGCTCGGCATATCCAAGCCATAAAAGCAGGAAGCCTGCCAAGGCGGATTCCTCGGCAGGCTTGCTTAAACCATCGGTGCAGGCGGGTTATTTCAGGCGGGCGCCTTGGCCTTCCTGCCCTTGGTGGGTTTCGCCGGCTCGGGTTCCGCCTTGCGGCCAAGGCCGATCGACTTGGCGAGCTGCGAGCGCGAGGCCGCATAGTTGGGCGCGACCATGGGGTAGTCGACCGGCAAGCCCCATTTGGTGCGGTAGGCTTCGGGCGTCAGGCCGAAATGCACGCCGATATGGCGCTTCAGCGATTTGAACTTCTTCCCGTCCTCGAGGCAGATGATGTAGTCCGGCGTCACCGAGCGCTTGGGATTGACGGCGGGGACCGGCGGGGGCGCGGCGGGTTCCGCCGGCTGGCTGATCCCGCCGATCGATGAGGCGACGCTGGCGATCAGTCCGCCCAGGTCCGAAGCGGGCAGGCGGTTTTTCGCGACATAGGCCGATACGATGTGAGCGGTGAGCTCGAGCAGGTCGACTTCCTTGGCTGTGCTGATGTCCTCGTCCACGTAGTCCCTCCATTTCTGCCGCAAGGCCGCGAAACCGATCCGGCTTTCGCTGTGTGTAAATCAAAGCGCTGCGAGCGTTGTTGGCGAATTCTGAAAAGCCGCAGGGGCCGCAGGCCGGCGAATTCCTAGTCGGCAAATCTGCCCGACGCAACGTTTTGTCGCGTCAATACACGCTGTTTTGAACAATTATACTGAAATGTAACAATATCAGATGATCAGCGCCTTGTCGCGCCATAGACGAAATCCGCCCTCGAAAGCGCGAGTGTTGTCGCCGCGCCGGGATTTTTCAGGCAATTCATCGAGCTTGTCGACATTGCCGCCGCCGATCACGACATAATCCGGCTGCAAGGCGGCGCGAAGCCTGTCGACCACGTCAAAAACGTATTTGCGCCACTTCTTCTTCCCGTGCTTCACCAGGCCGCGTTCGCCGACGTAATCCTCGAACGTCGCTCCCTTTTTATAGGGCAGATGGGCAAGCTCCATGGGCTGGCCGACATTCTTGATGATCATGGCGGCGCCTAGGCCGGTGCCGAGGCCGAGGAACAGCATGCGGTCGCCGTCATAGCTGCCGATCGCCTGCATCAGCGCGTCGTTGACGAGCTTCACCGGCTTGCCGAAGGCGGCGGTGAAATCATAGCCGTTCCAGCCCTTGCCGAGATTGAAGGGATCGAGCGAGGGCTTGTTGTCGCGCACGGGGCCGGGATAACCCATCGAGATGACGTCGTAGTCCAGGCCCTCGGCCAGTTTCTTGACCGAAGCGACGACCTGGTCGGGGGTGAGGCTCGGTCCGGACGCGACGCGGCGCATCTCGCCGCCGGCGCTGGTGAGGATCTTCACATGCGAGCCGCCGACATCGACGGCGAGCACGATCGGATCGCTGCTCGCCGCGGCTTTCTTCGCTGCCTTCGCCATTCCGTCCTCCGAAGTTACTTGGTCGGATTGATCCAGCCGTCCGGCGGGCCGAAACCTTTCATGGCGTCGGCCGGTCCCCAGGTCTTGGGCGCATAGATCGCCGGCGGCGTGGTGTCGCCGAGCACCGGACCGACGATGCGCCAGGCAAGCTCGGCGGCGTCCTGGCGGGTGAAGAGCTGGCCGTTGCCGTTCATGGCGTCGCCGATCAGCCGCTCATAGGGCGGCATGTCGCCCTTGGTGTCGTCGAGCGCGGTCAACTCCACCTGCTCGCCGATCATGTCGTCGCCTGCGACCTTGCGCTGGGCGCCGATCGAGATCGCCACCTGCGGGTCGATGCGGAAGCGCACATAATTGGCGTCGCTCGGCTTGATCGGATCGAAGACGTCGAGCGGCGGCCGCTTCAGCCGCACGATCACTTCGGTCGCGTGCACCGGCATGTTCTTGCCGGCGCGGATGAAGAAAGGCACGTCCTGCCAGCGCCAGGTGTCGACGAAGAAGCGCACCGCGGCGAAGGTCTCGACGGGCGAGTTCGGCCTGACACCCGGCTCGGCCAGATAGCCGTCGAACTGGCCGCGCACGACATCGTCCTTGGTCAACGTGCGAATGGCGCGCAGCACCTGCACCTTCTCGTCGATCAGGTCGTCGGCCGAGCGGCCGACCGGCGGCTCCATGGCCAGAAGCAGCAGGATGTTGAGCAAATGGTTCTCGATGACGTCGCGGATGCAGCCGACATCGTCATAGAATTTGCCGCGGCCCTCGACGCCGAAATCCTCGGCCATGGTGATCTGCACGCTTTCGACGAAGTTGCGGTTCCAGATCGGCTCGAGGAAGGAATTGGCGAAGCGGAAATAGAGCAGGTTCTGGATCGCTTCCTTGCCGAGATAGTGGTCGATGCGGAAGATCGACTGTTCGTTGAAGACCAGATGCAGCACCCGGTTCAGCCAGCGCGCCGACTGCAGGTCATGGCCGAAGGGCTTTTCCACCATCAGCCGCGCGCCGCGCGCGGTGCCGGACTGCTCCAGGCCTTGCACGACCGTCTCGAACATGGTCGGCGGCACCGCCATGTAATGCAGCGGCCGCTGCGCGGAACCCAGCGCCGTCCTCAGCTTCTCGAAGGTCGCGCTGTCGCGGTAGTCGCCGCTGACATAGCGCAGCAGCGAGGCGAGCTTGCCGAACACCTTGTCGTCGACCGCGCCCAGCGCGGTGACGATGCCGTCGCGCGCACGGTCCACCAGCTTGGGCAGCTCCCAAGGCTCGAAGGCGACGCCGATCACCGGCTCGGTCAGTGTCCCCTTGGCGACCATCTGGTAGAGCGCCGGGAAAATCTTCTTATGCGCAAGGTCGCCGGTGGCTCCGAAAAGCACCAGCGTGTCCGACCTCTCCTGGCTCATGCAGTCTCTCCCCTCACGCGCCGGTCTTCGGCTTTTCGACATGGCCGCCGAAGGCATAGCGCATGGCGGACAGAAGCTTGTCGGCGAATTGCGATTCGCCCTGCGAGGAGAAGCGGTCGAACAGCGCGGAGGACAGCACAGGGGCCGGGACGCCGGTGTCGATAGCCGCCTTCAGCGTCCAGCGGCCCTCGCCGGAATCGGAGACGCGGCCGCCGAACTGGGCGAGCGTCGGGTCGTTCTTCAGCGCGCCGGCGGTGAGATCGAGCAGCCAGGAGCCGATGACGCTGCCGTGCCGCCAGACCTCGGCGACCTGCGGCAGGTCGATGTCGAACTGGTAGTATTGCGGGCTTTCGAGCGGGCTGGTCTCGGCGTCCGCGGTGCGCTGCCTTTTGCCGGCATTGGCCGACTTCAGGATGTTCATGCCTTCGGCATACGCGGCCATGACGCCGTATTCGATGCCATTATGCACCATCTTGACGAAGTGGCCGGCGCCGCTCGGGCCGCAATGGAGATAGCCGAAAGGCGCCGTGCCGGCATCCTTGGACGGGTTGGCGCCCGCATCGGCGCCGGGCGCCAGCGTCGCGAAGACCGAATCGAGGTGCTTCACCGCTTCGTCGGGGCCGCCGATCATCAGGCAATAGCCGCGCTCCAGGCCCCAGACGCCGCCGCTGGTGCCGACATCGACGAAGTTGATGCCCTTCACCGCCAGCTTGGCCGCCTGGTCGACGGCGTCATGGTAATAGGAATTGCCGCCATCGATGATGATGTCGCCCGGCTCCATCAGCGCCGCGACCTGATCGACGATCTTGCCGGTGATCGCGGCCGGCAGCATCAGCCAGGCGCAGCGCGGCTTGGCGAGCTTGGCGACGAACTCCTCCAGCGAGGCCGCGCCAATGGCCCCGTCCTTGACCATGCCGGCGACGCTTGCCGAATTGATGTCGTAGACGACGCATTCATGGCCGTCGCGCATCAGGCGCCGCACCATGTTGGCGCCCATCCTGCCCAGTCCCATCATTCCGATCTGCATGGTTTTCATCCCGATTGCTTGAGGAAAGGAGAAGTATGGCCCTGCCGGATCACGATTGAGCGTCAATGCCGACGCTGAAGTCGACATTCTCCCAACGCATCGCCTCGGGCCAGAAAAAAGTGAAGACGATGGTGTTCCCCGGCTCCAGGCGGTTAACGGGCAAATCCACCAGATGGATGCCGAATGCGTTCTCGACCGTCTTGCTGTCCTGCACCGTCAGCCATTTGTCGCTGCTCCAATGGACGACGCCGGGCGCCAACAATTCGATGCGCAACGTCTTGCCGGCCGGAATGGAGCGGACCTTGTGGTTGAAGCGCCAGATCCGCAGCGGCGAGACCGTCTTGCCCTTGATGTAGCGTTCGACGCCCTGCGGCGGCAGGTCGAAGACGGCGCCGTCGCGCAGCGAGCGCAACAGCTTGATGTGCTCGGCATGCGCCCAGACCAGCGGCATGGCGCTGCCGGAAGGGGCGCCCAGCCGCAATTCGCGCTCCGGCATGTCGCGGCGATCCCAAACCTGCTCGGGCAGGAGGCCGCCCACGCCGGCCGAGCGCTCGAAGGTCTCCAGCAGCTGCGCGGCTTTGTCCTTGCGGCCGGCGGCCAGCTCGTAATGGGCGCGCTCGCCGGCAAGCAGCGGCCACGGCCTTCCGCGGCCGGTGCCGTTAAAAGGCGCGCCGTCCTCGTGCTCGCCATAGCCGTCGCCGTTATAGCGGTACCAGAGCGGGCCTTGCGGCAGGTCGCAGCGCAGTTCGGCGTCGATCGCCTTGACAGTGTTCAAGATGCATGGATCGTCCGCGGCTCTGAGCCCGAAACGCACCAGCGCCAGCGCGTCCGGGCTGATGATGGCTTCGGCCGGCTTGTCGGTGTCGCCAGGCGGCCGGTTCTTGATCGGAACGAAGCCGTCCTTCGGCGAGGCGGCGCCGCCGCCGTCGAGCGGCGCGATGCGGACATAATATCCCTCGATTCCCGCCCTGGTACTGGCCTCAGTGCCGGTCACATAGGTCCAACGCTCGATCTGGCCGTTCCAGCAATCGGCGGTTTCACGCAGATAGTTTGCCGGCTCATTTTTGCCGCAGGCGTCGAGCATGTCGGCGGCTGCGAGCAATGCGGCTATTTCCACGGCCAGCGTGAAAGGGCTGTAGCCCGCGTCCTCTTCCCAGCGATCCTCGCCGGTGACCGGGCCGTTGCGCACGACATAGGCGGCCGCCTTCTCGATCATCGCCAGGAAGTCGGCGAGCTTCGACTTCGGCAGATGGCCGGCGCGGCGCAGAGCGTCGGCAAGCAGCAGCGGAAAGGCGCATTCGTCCATCTGTATGCCGGGCCAATAGGCGGTGCCGTCGGACCAGCAATTCTGCGGCCAGTGGCCGTCCGGCTGCTGGATCGAGCGCAGGTAGGTGAGGATCTGCAGCGCCTGCCTGCCGTCGCCGGCGGCGAGGAAGCCGCCCGCCGTCTCGACCAGGTCGCGCGGCCAGACGAGGTGATAGCCGCCGAGATCGTCGTCGCCCTTGTTGAAACCCCAAGGGATCGAAAGGCTGGCGACGGCGGCGCCGGGCCGCGCGATCGACAGGTGCGTCGCCAGCACCGCCGTGCTGGCGCGGTAGGAGTTCAGACCGGAGGCGGCTCGGCGGTCAAGCTTTTCCAGCCTTGCCTGGAACGCCCGCCAATTGTCGACATAGGTCTTCGCGGCCGGCTCGAAACCCTGTTTCAAGCTGGAAAGGGCGAGGTCGGCGGCTTCCTCGGGTGAAGCGCCGAAGCCGAGCGCCAGCAGGGCAACCGTCCTGCCGGTCGAAAAACCGATCTCGCCGGTGAGCGCGACATTGCCGTTTTCGGCTGTATGACAGGAAGGATCGAGCGCGCCGTTATCGTGCAGTTGCTGCCAGCCGTCGGAAAAGCCGACATAGCCGGCCGAACAGGCGCCCCAAGGCAACGAGGAGGCAAGCGCCAGCGAGACGCCGCGTCCGGTGGCAAAGAGAAGGCGCTGTCCCTTGTGCTCGCCGACCCATGCCGTGTTGCCCATGCCGGCGTTGACGAGATGCGGCGCAAGCAGCGCGTAGACGCGATAGTCGCTAGCCTGCCCCCGGAGGGCCGTGAACCTGGTTTCCTGCAGCAGCACAGGTCGTTTCGAGTCCGTAACGATGCGCTTCTCGAGCCGGTAGGCCCCATCGGAAGCGATGTTGGTCAGCCGGTAACCAGGCACGCCGTCCTCGAAAGACTCGACAGTGTGGGCCGCATCGCGCTTCTCTTCGGAAAAATAACCGCCGGGACCGGTGACGATCAGCCCCAGGTCGCGCGTGCAGGCGCTGTCGAGGTGCGGATAATAGATCTCGTTCAGTATGCCGTGGCTGGTTGTGAACCAGAGCGGGCTTTTTGCCGAAAGGGCGGTTCCGACGCCGCTCTTGGCGCTTGACGTCCAGCGTGCGGGAATTCCGGGCGCGCCTTGAGCAACGGTCGGCGTCACTGCCATGCATTGGCCTCCTGCCGCGTTCCTAGACCAGGAGTCGCCGTCTTTTCAATCGTCGCACCGCAAGTTGATCGGGCAGTGCCAATGCTTTGCAGTTGACAGCTTGCGGTTCGTCTGCATTTGTCTGACAATAGATAAAAAACAGGCATTCGCGTTACGACGATCCGTTAAGATCAGCAACCCCGGGAGGAAACCTATGAAGAAACTGCTCGTTTTAAGTGCATTCGCGGCGATGCTCGCCTCGGGCACGGCGCTCGCCGACACCAGCGGCAAGAAGATCGCCTTCTCCAACAATTATGCCGGCAATTCCTGGCGCCAGGCGATGCTCGACAGCTACGCCATCGTCACCAAGAAGGCGGTCGAAGACAAGGTGGTCGCGGCGGCGGACGTCTTCACCACCGCCGACAAGGAAGTACCGACGCAGGCCGCGCAGGTGCAGAACCTGATCCTGCAGGGCTATGACGCCATCGTCATCAACGCCGCTTCGCCGGATGCGCTGAACGGCGCCATCAAGCAGGCCTGCGACGCCGGAATCGTCGTCGTCTCCTTCGACGGTATCGTGACGGAGCCCTGCGCCTACCGGGTCGTCGTGGACTTCAAGGACATGGGCAAGCAGGAAGTCGAGCAGATGGCCAAGTTCCAGCCGAAGGGCGGCAACCTGCTCGAAATCCGCGGGCTCGCCGGCACCTCGATCGACGACGCCATCCACGCCGGTATCCTCGAAGGCGTGGCGGCGCATCCCGAGTTCAAGATCGTCGGTTCGGTGACCGGCGACTGGGACCAGACCACCGCACAGAAAGCGGTGGCGACCATCCTGCCTTCGCTGCCAGAGATCGTCGGCGTGGTCGACCAGGGCGGTGACGGCTATGGCGCCGCGCAAGCTTTCGCCGCCGCCGGCAAGCCGCGCCCGACCATCATCATGGGCAACCGGCAGGACGAGCTGAAGTGGTGGAAGGAGCAGAAGGACAAGGACGGCTACCAGACCTGGTCGGCCTCGATTGCGCCCGGCGTGTCGACGCTCGCCTTCTGGGTGGCGCAGCAGGTGCTCGACGGCCGTAAGGACGTGCCGCACGACCTCTTGGTTCCGTATCTTGCCTTCACCCAGGACGATTTCGAAGCCGCGCTGCCGAAGATCAAGGAAGGTGGCGTCGCCACGCATGAATACACGCAGGAAGACGCCATCGCGGCCATCAAGGCCAACATCAAGCAATAGCGGCGCGACATTGCCAGCCGCATCGGCAACCGGATAAAGTTGAGGATGCTTCAGGCTATTGCGGACATTGTCAGACTGAACGGCGCCGAAAAACATTTCGGCGCCGTTCGGGCGCTTAACGGCGTCGACTTCCATGTCGGCGCCGGCGAATGCGTCGGGCTGGTCGGGCACAATGGCGCCGGCAAGTCGACGCTGATGCATATGGTGGCCGGCACGCTGCGGCCGGATGGCGGGCAGATCGCGGTGCGCGGCAATCAGGAGGCGAGCTATTCGGTGGCGCGGGCGCTGGAGCTCGGCATACGCTGCGTCTTCCAGGAGCTGTCGCTCTGCCCCAATCTCAGCGTCGCCGAGAACACCCGCATCAACCATCCCTCGCTTGCCGGCTTCGGCTGGCGGCGCAAGGCCGCTGATCTTATCCGCGCCAAGCTCGACGAGATCTTCCCCGGCCACGGCATTTCGGCGGACGACGTCGCCGGCGACCTGTCGATCGGCCGGCGGCAGATGGTCGAGGTGGCGCGCGCTTTCACGCTGACCCGCGAGCCGCTGCATCTGGTCATCCTCGACGAGCCGACCTCCTCGCTCGACGCGCATACCGCAGGCCAGCTCCTATCTTTCGTGCGCCGCTTCGTCGAGCAGGGCGGAAGCTGCATCCTGATCTCGCATGTGCTGGGCGAGGTGCTGCAGCACGCCGACCGCATCGTGGTGATGCGCGACGGCAAGGTGGTCGCGGCCGACGCCGCGAGCGCTTTCGACCGCGACAAGCTGGTCGCCGCCATGGGCGGCGCCGAAGGACATCAGAAGGCCGCGGCCGAAGCCCGGAAAATCGAGGCCGGCGCGCTCAGGGTTCGCGCGCGCCCGGCCAGGCAGCAGGACGACAAGGAGGTTGTCGCCCGCGCCGGCGAGATCATCGGCCTTGCCGGGCTTGCCGGTCACGGTCAGACCGACCTTTTGCTGGCGATCTTCTCGGCCGCTTCCCGAGCCAGGACCGGCATCGAGGTCACCGCGCCCGTCGCGCTGGTCGCCGGCGACCGCCAGTCGGACGGCATCTTTTCGCAATGGTCGATCGCGCAGAATATCGGCATCCGCTCGCTGGCCAGGCTGCGCAACGGTCTGCTGATCTCCCCGCAACGCGAGGCCGAGCTTGCCGAGTTCTGGAAGAAGAAGATCGGCATCCGCACACCCGACATGAACAACAACATCTATTCGCTGTCGGGCGGCAACCAGCAGAAGGCGCTGTTTGCCCGCGCGCTCGGCTCCGACGCCGAGATCGTGCTGATGGACGATCCGATGCGCGGCGTCGACATCGGCACCAAGCTCGAAGTCTATGACCTCGTGCGGGAGGAGGCCGCGAAGGGCCGAACCTTCCTCTGGTACACCACCGAGACCGAAGAGCTCGACAATTGCGACCATGTCTATGTCTTCAAGAACGGCCGCATCGTGGCCAATCTGCGGCGCGACGAACTGACGGAGGAAAAGATCATCCAGTCCTCGTTCGGCGATGCGGCCTGAGATGACCGCGCTCGCTCCCGGCACGGTCCCCAGAACCTCGCCGCGCGGCAGCGCGGCGCGGGCGCGCATGCTGCGCAGCCTGCTGCCGGCGCTGTCGCTGGCGCTGGTGCTCATCGCCATTGCCTGGCTCAACCCACGCGCCATCAGCTATTTCGGCTTCAACCTGATGCTCAACCTGGCGATCCCGATCGCGCTGGCGACGATCGCGCAGATGTTCGTCATCGCCGGCAATGAGCTGGATCTCTCGATCGGCACTTTCGTCGGCTTCGTCGGCTGCGTCACCGCGACATGGCTGAGGGAGGCGCCGTTGCTGGGCATTCTCGTGTTGCTCGGCTCGATCGGCGTCTATGCACTGCTCGGCGCGCTGATCCATCTGCGCAATCTGCCGTCGATCGTGGTGACGCTCGGCATGAGCTTCGTGTGGCAGGGGCTTGCCATCCTCATCCTGCCCAAGCCCGGCGGCAAGGCGCCGGACTGGCTGCTGGCGATCATCTCCTTCAAGCCGCCTTACATCCCGTTCCCGATCCTTGCCGCGTTGCTGATCGCCGCGGTCGTGCATTTCGGCCTGATGCGCACCTCCTACGGCGTCATTCTGCGCGGCTCGGGCGGCAATGCCGCGGCACTGCGGCGCGCCGGCTGGTCACTGCTTAGGACTAAGATCGTGCTGTTCGCGCTGACCGGCCTGTTCGGCGTGCTTTCCGGCATGGCGCTGATCGGCATCACCACGTCGGCCGACGCCAATATCGGCAATGGCTACACGCTGCTCTCGATCGCCGGCGTCATCCTCGGCGGCGGCGAGTTCGTCGGCGGGCGCGTGTCGCCGATCGGCGCGGTCATCGGTGCGCTGACGCTGGCTTTGGCCGCCTCGCCGCTCTTGACCTTCATGCACATCCCGCCGGACTGGCAGGTCGCCGCCAACGGCGCGATCCTGATCATCGTGCTGGCGGCGCGCGTGCTGATCAGCCGCAGGGAGCGGTGAGCGATGACTTCGGTTCGGATGGTGCTCGAAAAACCCTGGATCTGGTCCTTCGCCGGCGCGCTCGTCGTCTGGCTGGCAACCGTTGCCTTCACGGGCGGCTACGGCGCCGGCGGCATGGTCACGGCAGCGCTTTCGCTTGCCGTTTTCACCGTCATCGTCGGCATCGGCCAGATGTTCGTCATCACGCTGGGACCCGGCAATGTCGATTTGTCGCTGCCGGCCAATATCGGGCTGGCCAGCGCGGTGGCCATGAAGGTGATGGGGGGCAGCGATTCCATGATCCTCGTCGGGCTGCTCGCAGCACTCGCCTGCGGCGCGGCGATCGGCGCCGTCAACTATCTCTTGATCTGGGCGCTGCGCATCCCGCCGATCATCGCGACGCTGTCGGCAAGCTTCATCATCCAGTCGGTCGACATCAGCTACGGCCGCGGCCTGCAGATCAAGCCGCCGCCGGGCTTCGCCGACTTCACCAACTGGCAGGTGCTGGGCATCCCCGTGCTGGCGATGCTGACGGTGATCTTCACCATCGGCGCGGCACTTGCGCTGCAGCGCATGATCTATGGCCGTTCGGTGCTGGCGATCGGCCAGAACATCCGCGCCGCATGGCTCGCCGGCGTCCATGTCGGCCGCATCCGCTTCCTCACCTACACGCTGTGCGGCGCGCTGGGCGGCATAGACGGGGCGCTGCTTGCCGGCTATTTCCGCGGCGCCAATGTCGACATCGGCAACGAATACCTGCTGGCCTCGATCGCGGTCGTGGTCATAGGCGGCACCTCGGTCGCCGGCGGTAAGGCGAATGTGCCCGGCGTCTGGGGCGCCGGGCTGTTCCTGGTGCTCTTGCTCACCATGCTCAACACATTCGGCGTCAGCGCCGGCGTGCGGCTGGTGCTGACCGGGCTGATCATTGTCGGCGTGATCACCGCGGCCGGCGGCGAGAAGGCGGTGCGCTAGCTAAAGCAATTCCAGGAAAAGTGTGAAGCGGTTTTCCGTCCGGAATTGCGACAAAACAACAACCCCTATTTGGCCGCCTTGGCCCGGGCGATCGCGTCGACGATCATCTTCTTGGCGTATTTGGAATCGTGCCAGCCCTCGATCTTGACCCATTTGCCGGGCTCGAGATCCTTGTAGTGCTCGAAGAAGTGCTGGACCTGCTGGCGTGTGATCTCGGGCAGATGCGTGTATTCGGTGACGTTCTCGTAGCGCAGCGTCAGCTTGGGCGAGGGGACGGCGATCACCTTCTCGTCCTGGCCGGCATTGTCTTCCATGATCAGAACGCCGATCGGCCGCACATTGATGACGCAGCCCGGCACCAGCGCGCGCGTGTTGCAGACCAGAACGTCGATCGGATCGCCGTCGCCCGACAGCGTGTGCGGCACGAAACCGTAATTACCGGGATAGCGCATCGAGGTGTGCAGGAAACGGTCGACGAACAGCGTACCGGCTTCCTTGTCCATTTCATACTTGATCGGCTCGCCGCCGATCGGCACCTCGATGATGACGTTGATGTCGTCCGGCGGGTTCTTCCCGGTGGGCACGGCTTCGATACGCATGGCTAAATCCCTCTCTCGATTGCAAGACCGATAGCGGGCGAAGCGTCATGGTGCAATGCGGCGAATAGCACTGAACGCCCAGGGAAGCGCACAGTTTGTGATGGATTGTAACCTAGGCGAGGTTAGTCATTCCAGACGAAAGCCACTTTCTTCAGCGCCTTCTGCTCGAAGACCTCGACGCCTTCGGCGATATCGCGGCCGCCATTGCCGGCATAGAAAGCCAAGGCGTTGTGATTGTCTTCCAGCGCCCACACCACAAGGCCACGCAAGCCATGGTCGGCGAGTCTGGCCTTGGCCGCCTTGAACAGCCGGCTGCCAAGCCCGATGCCCTGATATTCCGGCCGCAGGTAGAGTTCGTAGATCTCGCCCTGCTGGCGGAGCTCGCGGGCGCGGTTTTTGCCGATCGTGGCATAGCCGGCGACCGTTCCGCCGATCTCGACCACCAGCACGGTGGTCGCGCGGCGAATCGCGTTTGCCCACCAGTCGACGCCGCGACGGTTGATCATCGAGGTCAGCGTGCGGTGCGGGATGATGCCCGAATAGGCGCCGCGCCAGGCCTGCTGGTGCACCTCGGCGATGGCGCTCGCGTCGCGCGGTTCTGCCTTCCTGATGTCGATCGTGAGCGTGTTCATGATTGGTTAACCATAAACCCGCCTCGTCCGATTGCAAAGAGTCCCCCGACAGGCCTCGACGCTTTCGCACAGGCGAAAGGCGCGTCTGACGACGAGGCCTTCATTTCCGTGAAATCAGCGCAAACGCCGGGGATTGGTTGAAGCCGCCCCAACGTCGTCATTCTAGGGTCTTCGCGACGGAGCTTCGCTCCTGCTCCGCCCTAGAATGACGATCGCGATGGGCGTTTCGGCCAATCTCCAAGGCATGCCGCCAATGCAAACAGAGTCGACCGGTCAAAATCCCAATGCGGGAACTCGTCAGATTTCGACCAGATGATCGTCGAGTTCGTTGGTGTCGCCCTCGGTGACCGGAAAATGCTCGGCGAGCACCGCGCCGACCGATTCGATGGCCTTGATGAAGCCGTGCGCCAACCGGTCGTCCCCGGCGTGTTTCGTCAGCTCGCGCACCACGCCGTCCCAGACATGCTGGCCGACCTTGGCGTCGATGCCGGAGTCGGCGACGACCTCGGCATAGCGCTCGGCGATGGAGACGAAGATGAGCACGCCGGTGCGCGCGTTTGTGCGATGGACGTTGCGGGCCAGGAACTGCTTCATCGCATTGGCGTGCGCGGCCTGATAGCGCAGCCGTCTCGGCACGAAATGAATGCGCAAGGCGGGCAGGAGCCAGAGCAGGGCGAACACGGAAGCCAAGGCCAGCAGCTGCGCCAGCACGAAATGCGGCAGCCGGATGGTCAACCATAAGCCTTCCAGCCCGTAGGCGACGGCAAGGCTGGCGATGAACAGGCCGATCGTCGCCGTGAAAGCGGCCGGAAAGAAGTAGCCGTCGCTGGCTCGAGCGACGACGCAGTAGATCTCGCCGTCGGTCTTCAGCTCGGCCGTCCGGATCGCCTCGGCGATGCGGTCATGGTCCTCGGCGCTGATCGGTCGCGTTGCCATGATGCCTCACCAGCTTCCCGAAGAGCCGCCGCCGCCCGACGAGCCGCCGCCGCCGGAAAACCCGCCGCCGCCGGAGGACCAACCTCCGCCGCCTGACGACCAGCCTCCGCCACCCGACGACCAGCCGCCGGAGGAAGAGCGCCGGTTCTGATCGAAAGTCATGCCGAGCCAGCGATAGCGGCCGGGACCGATCTTCTGGCCGAAGATCGGCGGCAGCACCGTCATCGCGATGCCGCCGAAGAAAATCAGCGCCCAGATGGTGATGAAGATAGCGAAGAAAAGGTCGTCGGAGTTGAACGGCGCCTGTTCGTTGCGCTTGCCGCGCGCCTCCAATTCCTCGGGATTGCCCTCCAGCACCATGATCATGTCGTCGACGGCTTTGGTGATGCCGCCGGAGAAGTCGCCGGCGCGGAAGGCCGGCACCATGTCGTTCTCGATGATCAGCTTGGTGTGCAGGTCGGTCAGCGTGCCTTCCAGCCCGTAGCCGACCTCGATGCGCATCTTGCGGTCGTTCGGCGCCACCAGCAGCAGCACGCCGTTGTTTTCCTTGGCCTGGCCGAGCTTCCAGAAGCGGAACAGCCGGTTGGCGTAAGGCTCGATCTCCTCGCCGCCGAGGCTGGGTATGGTGGCGACGACGATCTGGTCGGAGCCCTTGGTTTCGAAATCGGCGAGCTTCTGGGTCAGGGCCGCGCGCGTGCCGGCATCGATGATGCCGGCATTGTCGACGACGCGGCCGGTCAGCGCAGGAAGGTCGGCGGCGAGGGCGGCGAGGGGAAGGAGGAAAAGGGCGAGCAAAACACCGACGAAGGCGCTTCGGCACACCCCCTTGTGGCCTGCCGGCCATCTCTCCCGCAAGGGGGGAGATTGACAGCTTCGCCGCCGGCCCGCTCCTTCGGACGCCGAAAATTGGCAAAAGAAGAGATGACGCCCGATCTCCCCCCTTGCGGGGGAGATGTCCGGCAGGACAGAGGGGGGTGTGAAGGAACTCAAGGCCTGCAAGCTCGATTAATTTTCAGCCGAGCCTCTCACCCGCCCTGCTTGGTGCCCGTGCCGAAATCGACCTTCGGCACCTGCATCTTGTCCTCCTCGACGGTGAAGTTCGCGAAGGGCTGGTTACCGCGGAACCAGAAGGTCGCCCACAGCACGGAGGGGAAGGTCTTCAGCGTCAGATTGTAGTCCCTGACCGCCTGGATGTAGTCGCGCCGCGCCACTGCGATGCGGTTCTCGGTGCCTTCGAGCTGAGCCTGCAGCGCGAGAAAATTCTGGTTCGCCTTGAGGTCGGGATAGGCTTCCGACACCGCGATAAGCCGCGACAGCGCGCTGGTCAGGCCAGCCTGAGCATCCTGGAACTTCTTCAGCGCTTCGGGATCCTTCAGTGTGTCTGGTGTCACCGTGATTTGCGTTGCCTTGGCGCGCGCCTGAACGACCGCGTCGAGCGTGTCCTTCTCATGCGAGGCATAGCCCTTGACCGTCTCGACAAGGTTCGGGATCAGGTCGGAGCGGCGCTGATACTGGTTGAGCACCTCGCTCCAGGCCGCATGGGCGTTCTCCTCGGCCGTCGGGATGGTGTTATAGCCGCAGCCGGCAAGCAGCGGCAGCACGAAAACCATCATCAGGAAGGCGGGGAGGCTGCGGAAAGGAGAGGACAGTGAGAGGCGCTCGGTGATCATGAATGGTCCCTCGACAGAAGTTGCACGCGAAGCATTACCACAATCCACGCGTAAGAAAATGTCCGGCTCATGACGCCGATTCCAGCCCTGGCGCGAGCCACTGTGAATGATCGAGCGAACGAGATTCGCCTTTTTTGGTTTGACCCAATTCCGGCTGGAAAACCGCTTCGCACTTTTCCTGGAATTGCTCTAAGCTGCGGGCAGGAAAGGGCAATTGCCATGGCCGAGCGCCGGGACGACGAGACCGAATCGCGCCGCATCCTCGAACGCGTGGCGCGCGAGACGGCGCCGGGCGGCGCGTCGTTCATAAGCCGCACGGCGAAGCATGCGCGCGACCATGTAACCGCCGCCGACGCCGACCGCGCCGATCCTATCGAATATTGGGGAACCCGCATTGGCCGAACGCTCGGCGTCATCATAGCCATTGGGCTATTGGTCTGGCTGGTGTATGCCGCCACGCGTGGCGGCTAGGATTCAGATTCCATGAATGCAGAAAAAACCGACGCGCCGCGCGCGGTCATCGTCATCTCCAGCCATGTCGCCCGCGGCTCGGTCGGCAACCGCGCGGCGGTGTTCGCGCTGGAGACGCTGGGTTTCCCGGTCTGGGCGGTGCCCACCGTCATTCTGCCCTGGCATCCGGGGCACAGCCGCGCAACCCGCATCGTGCCGCCGCTCGACCAGTTCAAGGCGCTGATGGCCGATCTCGAGCGGGCGCCCTGGCTGGGCGAGGTGCGGGCCGTGCTGTCGGGCTATCTCGGCGAGGCGGGCCAGGCCGAGGCGGTCGCCTCGCTGGTCGCCGCCGTCAAGGAAAAGACGCCGAAGGCGCTTTACGTCTGCGATCCGGTGATGGGCGATTCCGGCGGGCTCTACGTGCCCGAGCCGACGGCCGTCGCCATGCGCGACAAATTGATGCCGATCGCCGATATCGCGACGCCCAACCGCTATGAGCTGGAATGGATGGCGGGCGCGCCGCTGCCCGACATCAAGGCGGTGACGGCGGCCGCGCTTCATGCCGGGCCGTCGACCATGCTGGTGACCTCGGCGCCGGCGATGATGACCGGCGGCACCGGCAATTTCCTGCTCGACGGCAGCCAGGCGCTGCTTGCCGAGCACCGCATGATCGAGAGGCCGCCGAACGGGCTGGGCGACCTGACGGCCGCGGTCTATCTGGCGCGCGTTCTCTCCGGCCAGCCGCCGGTCAAGGCGCTGCAATCGACCACCGCCGCCGTCTACGAGATACTCGCCCGCACAGCCAAGCGCGGGGGTGACGAGCTGCAGCTCGAAACCGACGCGCAGAGCCTTTCGCATCCCATGGCCATGGTGCAGCTGCGCCATCTGCTCCATCCCGGGCGGGACAAGCGGGCGTGACGCCGGGTGGGCTGGCCGGCGTCGACGGCTGCAAGGCCGGCTGGATCGCCGTCCATCGGGAAGCAAACGCCGCGCCGTCGGTCACGGTCTTTCCGAGCTTCCAGGCGCTGCTCGATGCGCTGCCCGATGCCACCATCGCCGTCGACATGCCGATCGGCCTGCCGGATTTTTCGCGCAGGGGCGGCCGCGGGCCGGAAGCGCTGGTGCGGCCGCTGCTCGGGGCGCGGCAATCGAGCGTCTTCGCCATTCCCTCGCGCGCGGCGCTCTATGCCGATACCAGCGACTTCACCACCGTCGATGCCTGGTATGAAGCGCATCGGCGCGCGAGCGCGGTGGCGATGGAGACCTCCGATCCGCCGCGCGGCGTTTCCATCCAGGCCTTCGGCATCTTTTCGAAGATCCGCGAGATCGACACTTTGCTGATCGCAAGGCCGGAATTGCGTCACCGCATATTCGAATCTCATCCCGAAGTCGCCTTCTGCCGGCTGAACGGCGGCGCGGCGATGGTGCTGCCGAAGAAGATCAAGGGCGCGGTCAACCCGGCCGGCATGGAAGAGCGTAGAGCGCTGCTTTGCCGATATGGCTACGAGAAGCGCTTCCTCGATCAGGCGCCGCCACGGGGTGCTGCGAGTGACGACTTCCTCGACGCGGCGGCGATGATGCTGATTGCCGGACGTGTCGTCAGGGGCGAAGCGCTGCCTTCGCCCGATCCGCCGCTGGTGGACCGTTTCGGCATCCCGGTCGCCATCTGGGCCTGACATCGATTCATTGTTTTTGCCGCTTGATGCATAGCTTTGTCGCCAGCGCCGACAATTCTGCATTGCTCGCGGCGGGCTTTTGCCGCTACAGGCATTCCGATCGCCACGACCTTGCCGCCTCAAACCCGGAAAGGCTTCCGCCGCCATGCCGCATCTGCCCGAGCATCTGATCACCGGCTACCGCAACTTCATGAACGGCCGCTACCTCACCGAGAGCGGGCGCTACCGCTCGCTGGCGCGCGAGGGCCAAGCGCCCGAGACGATGATCGTCGCTTGCTGCGATTCGCGCTCGGCGCCGGAAGCGATCTTCGATGCCGGTCCCGGCGAGCTCTTCGTGCTGCGCAATGTCGCCAATCTGGTGCCGCCCTACGAGCCGGACGGTGAATACCACTCGACCTCGGCCGCGCTCGAATTTGCGGTGCAGAGCCTGAAGGTCAAGAACATTGTGGTGATGGGCCACGGCCGCTGCGGCGGCATCCGTGCCGCGCTCGACACCAATTCCTCGCCGCTATCGCCCGGCGATTTCATCGGCAAATGGATGAGTCTGATCGCGCCGGCCGCCGAGACCGTGGCCTCCAGCACCATGATGACGGCAACCGAGCGCCAGACGGCCCTGGAGCGTATTTCCGTCCGCTACTCCATCGCCAATCTCAGGACCTTTCCCTGCGTCTCGATCCTCGAGGGCAAGGGCAAGCTCTCGCTCTACGGCGCGTGGTTCGACATCTCGACCGGGGAGCTGTGGGTGATGAACAAGGAAACCGGCGATTTCGAGCGGCCCGAGCTCTAAGGAGGGGTGATGCACCGGAACCGGTGGAGGAGCTTTCTTGCGGCGGCGTTGCTGCTATCGACAACCGTCCGCGCCAGCTCCGATGATGGCGCCATCATCGACCGCTGGTATTCGGCGCTGCTGGTCGCCGACCGCACCGAATTGTCCGACCTGCTTGCCGATGACGTCCGCATGAAGCTCGACGATATCGGCGTCGTTCAGACCAAAGAGGATTTCATCGCCTCGATCGACGAATGGCAGGGCGCGGTCGCAGGCGCGGCGATACGTCATCGCATCGAAAAGAGCGAGAACGGTGAGACCACGGTGCTCGCCTGCTACGATTTTCCGAGCAACGACACGCTGATGCGCGAGACTTTCACCGTCGCCGGCGGCCGCATTATCGCCAGCACGCAAACGGCGGTGGCGCAGGACTGCAGCGCCTATTGAGGCGAGCCTGAGTTGCGCTGCACGCGGCACCGCCCTACATCGGGGCTGCCCTCCGCCTATCGAAACTCCCCGTTGGATCTGCCCCATGTCAAAAACCGTCGACCTCGCCGCCCATCCGCTCACCGTCTGGCAGGGACCGCTCGGCCTGCCGGATTTCTCGCGCATCGGCGACAATGATTTCGGTCCGGTTTTCGACGCGGCGCTTGCGGCGCATCAGGCCGAGATCGACGCGATCGCCGGCAACAGCGAGACGGCGACCATTGAGAACACTCTGGCCGCATTGGAACTCGCCGGCGAGCCGCTCGACCATGTCTCGTCGATCTTCTGGTGCCGCGCCGGCGCCCACACCAACGACACCATCCAGGCGATGGAGCGTGAGGTTTCGCCGAAGATGTCCAGGCATTTCTCGGCGATCTCGATGAACGAGAAGCTGTTTGCCCGCATCGACGACCTCTACCAGCGGCGTGACAGCCTGAAGCTCGATCCCGAAACGCTGCGCGTCCTGGAGAAGACCTGGAAGGGCTTTGTCCGGTCGGGCGCGAAGCTCGACGGCGAAGGCAAGAAGCGGCTTGCGGCCATCAACGAGGAGCTCTCCTCGCTCGGCACCAAATTCGGCCAGAACGTGCTCGCCGACGAGCGCGACTGGGCGCTGTTCCTCGACGAGGCCGATCTTGCCGGCCTGCCCGACTTCCTGAAGAGCGCCATGGCGGAAGCGGCCGAGATGCGCGGCCAGAAAGGCCGCTATGCGGTGACGCTGTCTCGCTCGATCTACGAGCCGTTCTCGACCTTCTCCGAGCGCCGCGACCTGCGCGAGATCGCGTTCAAAGCCTTCATCATGCGCGGCCAGAATGGCGGCGCCTCCGACAACACCGATGTCGTGCGCGACATGCTGAAGCTGCGCGCCGAGAAGGCGAAGCTCCTGGGCTACGATTCCTTCGCAGCGCTGAAGCTCGACGACACGATGGCGAAGACGCCAAAGGCCGTGCACGACCTGCTCGATCCGGTGTGGGAAAAGGCGCTGGAGAAAGCCGCCGCCGACCAGAAAGAACTGGAGCGGCTGGCGGCGGAAGCCGGCAGCAACGAGAAATTCGCGGCCTGGGACTGGCGCTTCTACCAGGAGAAGCTGCGCGCCGAGAAATTCGCTTTCGACGAAGCTGAGCTGAAGCCATATTTGCAGCTCGAGCGTGTCATCGAGGCCTGCTTCGATGTGGCGACACGCCTGTTCGGCATCAGTTTCGAGGAAAAGAAGGGCATTGCCGCCTGGCATCCCGATGCGCGCGTCTTCGTGGTGAAGAATGCCGATGGCAGCGAACGCGGCCTCTTCCTGGCCGACTATTTCGCGCGGCCCTCAAAACGTTCCGGCGCCTGGATGAGCGCACTCAAGTCCGGCTACAAGCTCGGCCAGGGCGCCAAGCCGGTGATCTACAACATCATGAATTTCGCCAAGCCGCCAGCCGGCGAGGCAGCGCTTCTGTCGGTCGACGAGGCGAAGACGCTGTTCCACGAGTTCGGCCACGCGCTGCACGGCATGCTGACCGACGTCACCTGGCCGTCGGTCTCCGGCACGTCGGTCAGCCGCGATTTCGTCGAACTGCCCTCGCAGCTTTACGAGCATTGGCTGACCGTACCGGCGGTGTTGGAAAAGCATGCGCTGCACGTCAAGACCGGCAAGCCGATGCCGAAGGCGCTGCTCGACAAGATGCTCGCCGCCCGCACCTTCGGCGCCGGCTTCGCCACGGTCGAGTTCACCGCCTCGGCGCTGATCGACATGGCTTATCACGCGCGGCCGGACGCGCCTGCCGAGCCGCTTCGCTACGAGGCCGAGACGCTGGAAAGGCTGCATATGCCGGACACGATCGCGATGCGCCACCGCACTCCGCATTTCGGCCATGTCTTCGCCGGCGACGGGTATTCAGCCGGCTATTATTCCTACATGTGGTCGGAAGTGCTCGACGCCGATGCCTTCTCGGCTTTCGAGGAGACGGGCGATGCCTTCAATCCGGAACTCGCCGAGCGGCTGCGCAAGAACATCTATGCCGCGGGCGGGTCGAAGGATCCGGAGGAGCTTTACACCGCCTTCCGCGGCAAGATGCCTTCGCCTGAGGCGATGATGGTGAAGCGGGGGCTGGTTTAGCGCAGCTTCCCCCCTTCTCCCCTGTGGGAGAAGGCGTCGCCGAAGGCGACGGATAAGGGGTGCTCCAGGGAACGCCAGCGTCTCACTCCGCTGGAACACCCCTCATCCGTCTCGGCGCTATCGCGCCGATCCACCTTCTCCCACAAGGGTAGAAGGGGAAGTGCTCCAAGGATCCGCCACCCTCGGCCAGATCGGCCGGTTCAGCTTCCTGTAATCCGTCACCGCCGGGTTGCTCGGATAGGAACTCGGCGCCGCCACATAGATGATCTCGGCGGCGATCGGCGCGAAGCCGGCGTAGAAATGGTTGGTCGACTTGATCAGGAGGACGTCCTTCGACAGCGGATCGATGCCGATGTTGGAGAAGACATCCGGCTCGAAAGTCTGGGTGCGGTTGGTGTTCAAGATGACGTCGACCTCGGTGCCTTCGATCCGCACCACCGCCGATGGGCCTAGCGTCACACGGCTCGGCCCGAAGCTTTGCCAGCCTTCGCTGACCGCTTTCAGCACCGTGACGCGCGCGTCGATCGGTTCGCCGGCCTGAGGGCCGGCCTTGCCGCCGAAGCGCAGGTCGATGACCGCACCTTCGCCGGCGGCGTGGCAGAAGGTGACCGCGATCGGATCCCAGATCGTCGCCACGCCGACCTTCGTCACGCCACGCGCAAGCAGCTCGCGCAGCACGATGGTGCCGTCGCCCGGCACGCCGCCGCCCGGATTGTCCCAGATGTCGGCGATCACCGCCGGCTTGTCCTTGCGCTCCGCGCGCACGGCCAGCGCCCGCTCGATGCCGGCCGAAGCGGAGAGCATCGTCATCGCGGTCTTCTCGCGCAGCGCATAGAGCTCGCGTCCCAGCGTTTCGGCGAGTTGGTCGCCCTTTTCCTTGTCGTTGTCGGTGACGACCAGGATACGGGTGCCCATCTCCGGCACATCGGCGGCCATGAAGCCGTGGATGACCGACACCGACAGCACGCCGTCGTTGCCATGCAGCGCCTTGATCCTGTCGACGAACGAACGCATCGGCTCGCGGCTGGTCGGCAGCACCTGGATCATGCGGCAGTCGAAGGTCGAGATCACCGGTTTGATCTCGCCGCGCGCCGCGGCGAGGCCGAGCTCGACGACATGCTCGCCGCGCTCGTAGAAATCAGTGTGCGGGAATTCGAGGAAATAGGCCATGACATTGCAGGCCGCGACGCGCTTCGGCGTCAGGTGGCTGTGCGGATCGAATTCCGAGGCGATCACGACGTTCGGGCCGACGATGGCGCGGACACGCTCCAGCAGATCGCCTTCGCAGTCGTCATAGCCCTGCGCCACCATGGCGCCATGCAGACCAAGGATCACCGCATCGACCGGCAAGGCGGCCTTGAGCTGGTCGAGAATCTCGTCGCGCAACGCCTCGTAGGTCTGCCGCTGTACCAGGCCGCCGGGCTCCGCCCAGGTGGCGGTGCCTTCGATGACGGTCAGCCCTTCCTTCGCGGCGCGCTTGCGCAGCGCCACGATCGGCGAGGAGCACAGCGTCGGCGTCTCCGGATGTTTTCCCGGACCGGCGTAAAACGCCATCTCGAAGGAAGCCCGGTCGGTCGGGACCGGCGAGAAGGTGTTGGTTTCCGTCGCCAGCGAGGCGGTGAAGATGCGCATGAACTTTTCCTAGGTGATGCTATTTGACGGCCCCGAGCGCCAATCCGCGGACGAGGTAGCGCTGCAGCCAGATGAAGAGGATCGCTACCGGCAGCGTCGCCAGGAGCGTGGCCGCCATGACATGGTGCCATTCGATCGTATAGCGGCCGGCTACCAGTGAGAAAACCTGGATCGGCAGCGTGTAGCTTTCCTGGCTGCGCAGCATGGTGAGCGCGACCACGAACTCATTCCAGGCGTTGATGAAGGTGAAGATCGCCGTCACGGCGATCGCCGGCAGGCAGAGGGGCAGGAAGACCTTGCGCAGCGTCAGCCAGCGGCCGGCGCCCTCCATCCAAGCGGCTTCCTCGAGGTCGCGCGGGATGGTGTCGAAATAGCTCTGCAGCATCCAGACGGTGAAGGCAACGTTGAAGGCCATGTAGATGAAGCCGAGGGCCGTCGTGCTTTCGACCAGCCCCCAGGCGGCCATCAGCCGGAACAGGCCGAGCACCAGCACGATCGGCGAGATCATCTGCGAAATCAGAAGGAACTGGCGGAACGCGCCATAGCCGGCAAAGCGGAAGCGCGACATGGCATAGGCTGCCGGCACCGAAATCAGGATGGCGCCGATCGTCGCCAGCGCCGAGACATAGAGCGAATTGGCAAGCGCCCGGCCGAAACCGGTCGCCACCCACATGTCGGCGAAGTTCGACCAGTGGAACTCGCTCGGCCACCAGGTCGGTGAGAGCACCTCCGGCCGCGGCTTGACCGCGGTGAGGAACATCACCGCGAAGGGAAAGATCGTCACCATGATCAGCGGCAGAAGCAGCAGCCAGGCAATGATTGTGCGTTTCATCTTGCCGTTTCTCATGCGCGCTGCTCTCGCATGGCCAGGCGCACATAAATCATCGTGAAGACGAGCAGGATGGCGAACATCACCAGCGACACGCCGGAAGCCTCGCCCAGTTTGCCGATGCGGAAGGCGAGCTTGTAGAGATGTGTGACCAGAATGTCGGTCGAGTTTGCCGGCCCGCCTTGAGTCATCACCCAGATGATCGGGAAGGAGTTGAAGACATAGATGGTGTTGAGCACGATGGCGATGTTGATGAACGGCTTCAGCAACGGAAAAGTGATCTCGCGGAACTGTTGTAAGAGCGTCGCACCCTCGAGCGCGGCCGCCTCATAGAGATCGTCGGGGATCGAGGACAAGCCGCCGAGGAAGATCGTGGTGGTGAAGGGTACCGTCACCAGGATGCCGATCAGCACCTGCATCGGGAAGGCGGTCTCGGCGCTCGCCAGCCATTGGATGTTCTGGCTGATAAGCCCAAGTTTCATCAGCGCCGAATTCAGCATGCCACTTTCGCCGTTGAGCGCCCAGCGCCAGACCACCGCGGTCATGGTCAGCGACACCGCCCAGGGCAACATGATGATGACGCGGGCGAGGCCGCGTCCGTAGAAATCCATGTTGAGGATCATCGCCACCGGGATAGACAGAAGCAGCGCGCCGCCGACGACCAGCACCGTCCACAGCCCGGTGCGCCAGAGAGCAGCGACGAAATCCGGGTCGGCGGCAAGCGCCGAGAAATTAGCCAGGCCGCTGAATTCGCGAAGCTGGCCAAAGCGATTCACATCATGCGTCGATATCTGGACAAGGTCCCAGACCGGCCAGAAGATCACCACCGCCGCCAGGAGCAGGCTGGGCAGCGTCAGCAGGTAGGGCAGGATCCGGCTTTGCATCGGCTGGATGGCACCGTGTTGCAGTGAAGCTGGCTTTGCACCGGCCGGAAGATGTGGCGCGCCCCGACGAAGTGGAGCGCGCCACGGGCGCAGGGAGATACGCCCTTATTTCTTCTTGAGCACCGCGTTCGCCTTGTCGGCCGCATCCTTCAGGGCCGCTTCCGGCGTGGCGCTGCCGAGATAGATTTTCTGCATGGCGTCCGACGTGATCTGGGCGATCTCTTCCCAGCCCGGGATGACCGGCGCGAAGCGGGCGTTGGGCAACAACGCGGTGAAGGCGGCGAGGTCGGCGTTGTTGACGTAATAGTCCATCTTCGCCTCTTCCTTGTTCACCGGCAGGAAGCCTTCGCCCTGCGTGAACTTGGCGCGCTGCTCCTTGGTGAACAGGAAGTCGAGCAGCTTCCAGGCCTCGTCCTTGTTCTTGGAGTTCTTGAACATAATGATGCTATCGGTCACGCCATAAGTGCCGCGCGCGCCGGTCGGGCCAGCCGGAATGGCGGCGACGCCATATTTCAGCTTCGGCGCTTCTTCCTTGATCTGGTTGGACAGGAAGGGCGCAGTGATCATCATGCCGACCTTGCCTTGCTTGAACAGGTTCTGCACGTCCTCGCGGTTATTGGAGGTGACGCCGGGTTCCGTCAGGCCCTCGTCAATCATCGATTTGTAGAGCTTGGCTGCCTCGAGCGCGCCGGGCGTGCCCAAACCGGACGTGCCATCCTTGTTGAGGATCTCGGTACCGAACGACCACATCGCGTAGTAGTAATAGACGTCGGTCTCGATCTCCTTGCCCTGCAGGCCATAGCCGAAGGCGCCGACCGCCTTTATCTTGCGCGCGTCCTCCTGCAGCTCGGTCCAGGTGGCCGGCGGCTTGGCGATGCCGGCCTTCTCGAATAGCTCCTTGTTGTAATACATGGCGCGCGCCGAGGCGGCGATCGGCAAGCCGTAAGTGTGGCCGTCCATGATCGAGGGCTGCAGGAAGGTGTCGATGAAGCGGTCCTTGAACTCGGGCGTGATATAGCTGTCGAGCGGCTCGGCGACATCCTGCTGCACGAAGTCGATCAGCCAGCGCGTGCCGATGATCGAGAGGTCCGCATTGGTGCCGGCGGTGATGTCGGTGGTGAGTTTCTGCAAGAGCACGTCCCACGGCACCACTTCATATTTGATGGTGATGCCGGGATTGGCCGCTTCGAATTCCTTCTTCACCTCTTCGAAATAGGGGCCGGTCTTGGCGCTGTATTCGGCAACGGTGACGCGCACCTCGCCGGCATCGGCTGGTGCTGCAAAAGCCAGCATGCTCATTCCGGCCAACAGGCCGACAGTCCATTTCGCAAGGCTCATCTGATCTCTCCCATTGATGCCCCGTGGGCGCCTGACTCTTATGTGCGCAGGATTTATGTTACTTTCCTACATTATCCATGATTCCGCGCCATGCAAGCGGATAATTATGTTGCTTAATTACATTTGCTTGGCTAGCTTAGTGGCACAAAATGAGGGGTGGAGGAGCGCGCAGCTTGGGTTCGACAGCCGAGTTCGAGGGCAAGACCGTGGTCGTCACCGGCGCCGGCGGCGGCCTCGGTTCGGCGATCATCGAGCTCATGGCCGGGCGCGGCGCGCGCGTCGTCGGCTGCGACCAGTCGACGGAGGCATTGGCCAGCCCGCATATTGCCTCGCGCCATGTCTTCGACCTGCTCGACCGCGCCTCGATCGAAGCGGCGATCCCGGCCCTGCTCGACAAGGACGGCGTTCCCGACATTCTGATCAACAATGCCGGCTGGACGCGCGCCGAAACCTTGAAGGCGCTGACGGCGGACAGAATAGAGCAGGAGCTCGACCTCAATCTGACCGGCGTGATGACTTTCGCCGATCCGCTGATCAAGGCGATGTCCAAGCGCGGTTCGGGCAGCGTCGTCTTCATCTCCTCGGTCAATGCCATCGCCCATTTCGGCAACCCGGCCTATGCCGCGGCCAAGGCCGGCATCAACGCCTATGCGAAATCGATCGCCGTCGAACTCGGCCGCAGCGGCGTGCGCGCCAATGTCGTCTGCCCGGGCTCGATCCGCACGGCCGCCTGGGATCATCGTCTGGCCAAGGACCCCGGAATCCTCGGCCGGCTGAAGCGACTCTATCCGCTCGGCCGCATCGTCAATGCTTCGGAAGTGGCGGAAGCGGTGGCCTTCCTTGCCTCCGACCGCGCTTCCGGCATAACAGGTGCCGTGGTGCCCGTAGATGCGGGACTGACGGCAGGCTACCTGCCTTTCATCGACGACATATTGGGAGCGTGACCATGACCGACGTCCAGTTCCGCGACCTGTCGAAATCCTTCGGCCAGCACAAAATTCTCGAGGACGTCAACCTGGAAATCAAAAGCGGTGAGTTCGTCGTGCTGGTCGGCCCGTCCGGCTGCGGCAAGTCCACGCTTTTGCGCATGCTGGCGGGGCTGGAGACGATCACCTCCGGCGACCTCGTCATCGGCGGTACGCGCGCCAACGACCTGCCGCCGCAAAAGCGCAACATCGCCATGGTGTTCCAGTCCTATGCGCTGTTCCCGCATTTGAAGGCTTCGGAAAATATCGGCTTCGGCCCGAAGATCCGCGGCGAGACCCGCGACGCCATCGACGACAAGGTGAAGAAGGCTTCGGGCGTGCTCAACCTCTTCTCCTATCTCGACCGCTATCCAGGGCAGTTGTCGGGCGGCCAGCGCCAGCGTGTCGCCATGGGCCGCGCCATCGTGCGCGAGCCGTCGGTGTTCCTGTTCGACGAGCCGCTCTCCAATCTCGACGCGCAATTGCGCGTGCAGATGCGCACCGAGATCAAGGCGCTGCACCAGCGGCTGAAATCGACCATCGTCTATGTCACCCACGATCAGATCGAGGCCATGACCATGGCCGACCGCATCGTGGTGATGGACCGCGGCCGCATTCAGCAGGTCGGGCAGCCGCTGGAGCTCTACGACAGGCCGGCCAACAAGTTCGTCGCCGGCTTCATCGGCTCGCCTTCTATGAGCTTTGTCTCCGGCGCGCTGAAGACCGCCGGAGCCAAGTCCTGGTTCGAGACCAGCGGCGGCGGCCGCTTGGCGCTTTCCGGCACGTCTACTTCCGGCAGCGAGACGGTCGAGGCCGGCATCCGGCCCGAGCATTTCGTCGTCGGCGCCGGCGACGATGCCCTCGCCATCAAGGTCGATGTCGTGGAGCCGACCGGTTCGGAAACCCATGTCTACGGCTCCGTCGGCGACGACACGGTGCGCGCCGTGTTCCGCGATCGGCTGCAGGTGAAGCCGGGCGACCGGCTGCCGGTGAGCGTCGACCCGCGCAACATCCATCTCTTCGACAAGGCGACCGGCCTGCCGCTGTGAGACGACGATGAAGAGCCCGGCCGACATCATCACCCGCCTGCAACTGATGTCGCAGGACGGCACCAAGTCGGACCGCCGGCTGGCCGGATTGGTGCTTTCGGACCTCGATTTCGCCTCCAAGGCGGCGATCTCGGAGATCGCCGCGCGCGTCGGCGTCAGCGAGCCGACGGTCACCCGCTTCTGCCGCAATCTGGGCTGCGAGGGCCTGCGCGATTTCAAGTTCTATTTGGCGCAGGCGATCGCCATCGGCGGGCAATATTTGTCGCCGGAGCCGCTCAGCCGCGACGCGCGCGAGCAGCGCATCGCCTCGGCCATCACTGAAGCGGCGATCGCCGCCATCCAGCGCGCCAGCGAAAACCTCGACATGACGACGCTGATGGATGTCGCCGCGCGCATCGCCGCTTCCGGCAATGTGCTCTGCATTGGCTCCGGCGGCATTTCCTCGATGATGGCGACCGAGATGCAGAACCGGCTCTTCCGGCTGGGTCTCTCGGCGCTCGCCCAGACCGACGGCCAGCTGCAGCGCATGTATGCCGCCGTCGCGACGCCTGAGACGACGCTGCTTGCCTTTTCCGTCTCGGGCTATGCGCGCTCGGTGATCGAAGCCGTCGAGGTCGCCCAGCAATATGGCGCCGCCACCGTCGCCATCACGGCGCCGGACTCGGCCCTGGCCAAGGTCGCCGACACGGTGATCTTTTTGCAGCCGGTCGAGGACGGCAACATCTACAAGCCGACATCGTCGCGCTACGCGCTTCTGGCCATCGTCGACATGATCGCCACCACGGTCGCGGAATCGCGAGGGCCGAAGGTGCTGGAGAACCTGCGCCGCATCAAGCAGAGCGTGAACACGCTGAAGGTGGACGACCCGAAGCTGCCGCTGGGGGATTGAAGGCTACTTGGAAACTGCCTCGACGCTTTTCACCAGCGCGGCCGGCTCACCTATGACCTGGAGCGTTTTCAGCCGCGAGGTGCCGCCGGCGGCCACCGAAACGGCCGACGCGGGCACACCCAGTGCCTTGGCCAGTATTCGCTCCAACGCCGTATTGGCGGCGCCGTTCTCCGGCACGGCGCGCACGTGCGCTTTTAGATGGCTGCGTCCGTCGGCGGCGGTCTCGACGCCGTCGATCCGGTCGACCGCGGCTTTCGGTGTCAGCCGCACGAAGAGGTCGATGCCGTTCTCGCGCAGCCGAAACGGCGAGCCCATCAGCCGCCAGCCACCACCCAGGACCAGACGGTGGTGATCAGGAACTGCCGGATGAAGAAGATGATCAGAAGCAGGATGATCGGTGAAATGTCGATGCCGCCAAGATCGGGCATGAAGCGGCGGATCGGGCGCAGCGCCGGTTCGGTCAGCCGATAGAGCATGTTGCCGACGCTGCCGACGAATTGGTTGCGCGAATTGACGACATTGAAGGCGTAGAGCCAGGAAAAGATCGCCGAGGCGATGATGATCCACCAATAGATATCAAGCGCCATGACGATGGTCTGAATGAGGGCGATCATGCCGGTCTCCAAATTGTCGCCGACATGTAGCCATTGCTTGGCGTGCGGGCAAGGCCCGCAGGGCTTGGCGTGCAGGCAACGCCCGTGGTGTGCGGGCAGGCCCGCGGACGCGGCGAGCAGGCAAGGCCCGTCCGGCCACGGCGCTTGTGGCCGGCCCGGTCTTTCGCCCGGTCTTTCGCCTTGACATGAAACGGCCGCGACCGATACAAGCCCATCCGCTGGAACGGGGCTGTAGCTCAGCTGGGAGAGCGCATCGTTCGCAATGATGAGGTCAGGGGTTCGATCCCCCTCAGCTCCACCAGCCAGCACGAGCATGTGCTCATTGGGTTTTGGCCTCCCCCGCTCGCCATTTCGTGACCGCAGGATTTCGGGCCGCGGGCTTGGAACCAATGGCGGGGCAAGACGGTTCAGCTATAGTTTTGAAGCTGATTTGCCCCGGCCGGCTGGGTAAGCGGCGATGCCCGAGGAGGTTTCGATCATGCAGATTTCATCCAAATTCCGTTCCGGCGCGATCGCGGCAATCGCGGCCGCGGGCGTGAGCATTGCCAGCGCGGCGCATGCCGACAGCGGCACAATCCGCTTTTCCGTCTACAAGGCGGCCTTCTTCATCGGCGGCTCCGGCGGCGAGGGCACGCTGACCTTCCATGGCAAACGCTATCCGATCTCCATCGGCGGCATCTCGGGTGGCCTCGCCTTCGGCGCGTCCAAGACCTATTTCCAGGGCAGGGTGCGGCACATCCGCCGCGCCAGCGATGTGACAGGCGTCTACGGCGCGGCCGGCGGCGGCGGCGCGCTGGGCAGAGGCGCCCAGGTGATCGTCATGACCAACGACAAGGGCGCCCAGCTCGAGCTCACCGGCAGGCAGGTCGGCCTGCAGGTCAATGCCGATCTCAGCGGAATGAGCATTGCGCTGAAGCGGTAGAAGGCGCATCGCCCGCTTAGGATGAGCCGGCAAAAACGCGCTGCCTTTGCGCCGGATGCCGGCCACGTGAGGCAAGAGGCGCGCAAGCAGCCGGCTTGGCACACGAAGGGGCCGGTCTCGGCCTTAGGGGCTCAATCGTCCCAATCATCCCAATTGTCTTCGTCCCGCGGCGGGTAGTCGGGAACGACCCGGATAATCGGCCGCGGACGCTGATAGCGCCGGTAATACTCGTCCGGCGGCTGCGGCTCATAGGTGCGGTAAACGGGCCGGTAGTAGTGGTGGCGCTTCCAGTATTTGTGCTTCTTGTGCGGCCGCACGCAATAGCCATCCTCGGTCAGATAAGCGCATGTGACATGCGCCTCTTGCACCAGGCTATTTCTGGCCGGCACGCCGATCATCGGCGCCGCCTGGACCGCAGGCACTACCGCCAGCATGGTCCCGGCAAGGGCAACAACGGACAATTTCATCGGCCTCTCCTATCTGTGCAGATTAAGGCCGGAAGAACGTCCTGATTGGGGGCGATTTGCGGCGGCCGAGATCACTTTGATTTTCGGCCGCACATATGAGCGTTAGATGGAGTATCGCGCCGGGTCAGCCTGAGGTCACGAGAGCGACCGCTATCTTTCGCACCATCCCGCAAGTGGAGGCCATCCTATAGCGCTAGCGGCACTGCACAGGGATTTTGACCGGTGGCTCTGTTTGCGTTGGCAGGTGGCATGCGTTGGAGATTGGCCGCAACGCCCATCGCGATCGTCATTCTAGGGCGGAGCAGGAGCGAAGCTCCGTCGCGAAGGTCCTAGATTCCATGCCGTTACCTTTGCCAGGGCGTGCAACGGAGCAGAATTCTGCACCGTGGCGGCGCTTCCAAGTCACGGCATGGATTCTATGGTCTGCGCCGCGTCGCTTCGCTCTTTGCTCCCATAGAATGACGAGGTTGGGGCGGCTTCAACCAATCTCCGGCGTTTGCGCTGATTTCACGGAAATCAACGGAAAATCTTGCATCAAGACAAACGGCAACCTTTCAAAATCCCCGTGTCGCGGAACTAATTAGCCAGCTGATCGAGCAGTGTGTCTATTTCCCCCTTCTTGGCCGCTGTGGGCGAAGCAGGAGCGGCTTGCGCGTCGGCGGGAGCGGGTTCGGCCGCCGGCGTGGCGGCCTCGGCTTCGGTCTCGCCGCTGGTGTCCGAACTTGTTGGCGGCGACGCAGCGTTTTCCGCATTGCCATTGTCGGGCGCCACGGCGGGTTCCGGAGCTGCGGGCGGCGCTTTGGGCCGGGGCGCGGCGTTGCGCAGAAGATCGCCGATCAGATCCGCCGCTCCCTTGCCGGAACCGTCGCCGTTCGAGCCGGTTTGGCCCGGGATCAGCTTGTCGAGATTAAGCTTTCCGGTCGGCAGCCCAAAGCGGTTCAACATGTCAAGCGCGCTCTGCGGGTCTTTAGCCAATGCGCTCAGGTCCGGATAGGCGCGTGGCGCGAACAGCGGGCCTTGAACCACGATCGGCACCCCGATGCCCTTCACGGAGACGTCGCCTCCCTGCCCGGCAAGCGAGGCAACGACGCGCGGGTTGAGGCGGATGTCGAGCGTCTGGTCGGCGAAGTCTATCTTGCCCGAGCCGTCCATTCGCACCAGCGGGCCCAGCAGGCTGATGTCCGTCGTCTGCGCGACGCCGTTCGCGATGCCGAATGAGGCGCCGAGCTCGGTGAAGGTCGTCTTCTTGGCCTGATCCTGCTTGAAGCCGCTGGCAAGCAGCCCGACCAGGTTGTTGTAGACCTCCGCTATGTCGATGCCGCGGAAGGCGCCGTCGCTGAATTTTGCCGCCGCCTTGCCGCCGAGGGAACGGGCGAGCGATTTCGTGGTCTTTCCCGAACCTGAAACCGTGACCGTCGCATTGAGCGTTCCTTCGATGCGGTCGAAATCCGCCGCATCATGAAGCAAGGGAGCCGCGACCGCGCCGGCTATCGCCGTGTGCAGTTCCAGGGAAGCGGCGTCGCCGGAGCCGTCGGCTGTCATTTCCGCGGCAATCGTGCCGCCGTAGAAGGGGCTTTGCGGCACCCCGAGGTGAGCCTTCCCATCCGCCACCGTCAGGGCGGTCGCCACCGGCCCGGCGAAGACTTTTCCATAGCCGAGCTTGTCGGCCTGGATATCCACCTTGGCATCAATTCCCTTGAGGAAGGAGAGATCGACCGGCGCGTCGGTGGCGCCGTTCGGCTTCTGCTCACCGCCCGCCCCGGCCTCGCCGCCGCCGGCGAACGCCGCGAAGTCAAGCTTCGCGAATTTGAGCGACGTCCGGATGTTGAGCGGCTCCCCAAGTTTCATCGAGCCCTGGCCCGATGCCTTGACGCCGTTCAAGGCAACAGCGGCTTTCTGAAAGGAAAGCTGCCCTGGCCCGACGTCCACATCGCCTTTGAAGGCAAAATCTTGCAGACCGCGGGAAGCGCCTTGTCCCAGCCATTGCATGAGCTTGTCGACCGAGGCCGATGTGACTGAAATCTGACCCTTGAACGTGCCGCTGCCCCCGGCAACGCCGCTTGCGCTGCCCTCGAGGTATTTGGAGGAAACCGAAAGGCTGATCGGGCCGGATGCGTCGGCAACGGAGCCGCCGGCCAGAAAGGATGCAGGCGCGACCTGGGACTTGAACGTCACGGCCTGTCCCCGCCAGGCGAGCTTGCCCGTCACATCGACCGGTTTGCCGATATCGTGAACCGTCGCGTCAAGATTGACCCCGGTGATGTCGTCGGCCGTTCGGGCATCGGCAAGTGCTGCAAGCGGAAGCTTGCCTTGCCTGATCCCGACCGTTCCCTGCAGATTGACGCTGCTGCGGATGCGCTGCGCCGTGAGTCCGCGAAAAGCGAACCCCATATCGGCGGTCAGCTTGCCGGACAACGGCGCGGATTGTCCGGCCAGCTTCGCTATCGAGCCGATGTCCAGCCCTGAACTCGCAATATTGCCCCGGATGGTCGGAGGTGTTTCACTGACAGTCATCGAGGCTTTCGCTGTGAGGTTTCCAGCGTCGAGGCCAAAGTGCTCCAGCCTTGCCTCGAGATGCCCGTCCCGCAGCGTTGCGGCGAGTTGGACCTCGGAAGCCCTTATCTTGCCGCTGATCAGTTCGTCGATGGCAACGCTGATGTCGGCGTCGAAAGCAGACAGCATGGCAAGATCGGGCTCGCCGGAGCCGGCCGAATCCTTGCCCGCGCTGGAACCACCCTTTCCCATATCGCTCAAGGCGTCGATATCGACGCGCTTCGCCACAAGGTCGGCGAAGAAGCGATGCCGCGCGCCGGGCTGAAAGAGCGCGTCCATCTGGAAGCTCTGGTCGCCGATATCGAACTTTCCGCCCCTGATCTGATAACTGCCGTTCCCGTTGAGCTGGATCTCTCCGCTCGCATGCAGTGAAGAGAATTTGGCAACCGGCGCTGGGTCGAGCCGCGCCTCGATGGCGATCCGGGCCGGCAGCCGTTTCAGGATAGGCCGCAGGGCGGAAAGGCTTCCGCTCATTTCAATGCGACGGCCGTCGCTGGTGCCGGCCAGCGAAAACGAGACCTCCCGGTCGAGGTCCGGAACCCTCAGATCGGCGTCGATCGCCGTCGCTGTGGCGTTGCCGGTCGACGCGCCTGAGGTAAGGGTGCCGTTCGTTATCGTCACTTGGTTGATCGCCAACCGCTCGAGCGTATCGACAATCGCCGCGAAGGGATCAGCCTGAACATCCGTCGGTTCCGCAGGCGCCGCGTTTGCCGAAGCCTTGAGCGCGATTGTCGGATCCGCCAGCGCGACGGACTGTATCTCAAGCTTTTTCGACCATAGCGACGACAGTGTTATCGACGTCGAGAACCGCGGAGCGGATATCGCGATTTCGCCCGTGCCGGTCGAGAGTGAGATATCGTCCGCGACCACCGCCAGCTTGGGCAGCAACGCCAGTTTCACAGGTCCGTCCAGCCGAATTGTCATTCCGGTCGCGGATGACAGTTGCCGGCTCAATTCGGCACGAACCCAGTCGATTGAAACAAGAGCGGGCAGAAGGAAGAGCAGCCCGACGACAAGAACAACAGCTACGGTGAGTGCAGCGACGATTTTTCTCACATCGACCAGCCAAGGGATCTGAAGAATCAGTATTGTTGAACATACATGCTTCCGGCGCCCGACTGAATCCTGCCGAATGACGGGCTTCGCCGCGGGCCCTCATAGCCAAGCCATTCGGATGCAAATGTTTCGAAGCTCCGCGCGTTTGGAAACGATCGGCTCTCCTCCACGCCATTGCCGCGAAACGGACCGGGCGCATTCATTCCGCATTCGACGGCGCAGACGCCGTCTCAACGAACAGGGGAATGCGAAATGTCCATGCTTGGAAACCTCGGCCGCTCAATCATGCGCCAGCATAACGACGCCAAAACCAGAAGCCTTATGAACAGCCTGTCGCCCGAGCTGCAGAAGGATATCGGCTGGGAGGCGGCGCCGGGCACGCGCGAAAAGGCGCGGCTCGCGCAGGTCGTCTTCGCCGGCACGCGTTGAGCGAGCCATGCCCTTCGTTCCAATGCGGCGAGGGGCTTTTGCTGATCCAGATCCGCCACGCAATACGACAGCGACATGTCAGCCATCTCAATGGAGGAAATGCCAATGTCAGTGCTTGGAATCCTACTCCATTTCAGCCGCGCGGTTATCTACGCGCACAACAATGCCAAGGTCAGAAACCTGATGGATGCGCCGCCGCCCGAAACCCGCGGAGATATGGGGCGGTGTGTTTCGCCCGACACCTCCGAAAAGGAACCCGGCGCCATTCACCCCGGAGGACGCTGACACGACCGGAGTCCTGTCCCACTTACCTGGGGACCGCCGTCGCTCTGTGATTGCGTTGGCGCGCATAGGCTACACAGGCGTCCACCGTGCTGACGCAGAGCGCATCGATGCTGTTTGGCAGATTGTTGTCGCCGGCATAGGCAACCTCGGCGACGCGGTCGCCAACCATGCGGATCTGCGTGTTGCAGTAGCCGCCAGGAGCAACGTTGACGGAACCGCCGACAGCGGGGATCGCGCCCACGGCCATTGTCGGCACCGCGACACTGAGGTTGCCGCGCTGCACGGTGCGCTGATAGGTCCAGATCTGGCCGGACGATCCCATATCGGCCGTCGCACTCGGAAAGCCGGCGCACATGCGGACATCGGCCTCGCTGAGACCGACCATCTCCTTGCGGGCGGCGGCGGTGGTAGCGTCGATCTTGGCGATGCTCGACGTGTCGTCGGGGATGACGCAGGACGACAGGATGGAGATGCTTGCCGCGACAAGGGCAAGTTTTCGAATACGCAAGGATGTCATGCCGTCGGTCGGAGTTGTACGCCGCCCCAGCGCCCTCCTGCCTACCTAGGCAATCGTCCAAATGCGTCAACCCGAGATAGACATGGGAATGCCGCGCGTTAACGCGGTTCACCGTTTCACGAAAACGGTGAACCGCTCTATCTCTTTGTTTTTACGCAAATTCCGGACGGAAAACCGCTCACACTTTTCCTGGAATTGCTCTCGTGCGCCAATGCACTCACACCACCCGAAAATAGCTCGTCATGCCGGTCTTCTGGTGCTCGATGATGTGGCAATGCAGCAGCCAGTCGCCGGGATTGTCGGCGACGAAGCCGAGCTGCACCTTCTCGTCGGGCTGGATCAGATAGGTGTCGGAGACGAGCGGCTGCACCGTTCGCGTTGATGACGAGAGCACCTTGAAGCTCATGCCGTGCAAGTGGATCGGGTGCGCGTGCGGGGTCAGGTTCTCCATGTCGATGATGTAGCTCAGGCCGAGCTTCAACTCCGCCAGCGGCGCCGTCGGGTCCGGAGTGTCGCCGGGCCACGGCACCTTGTTGATCGCCCAGAAACTGTAGCCGAGCGAGCCGCAAATGCTGTCGGCCGCGACGTTTTCCGCCGTGGCGCTCAGCGCCAGCGGAATGCGTTTGGCGCTGGCAAGGTCCACCTCCGCCACGGGATTGGCCTCGAGCGGGCCGAGATCGCGCAGATCGTGCTTCAGCGATTTGCCGACCGAACGCAGCGTCGCCAGGATTTTCGGCTTGGTGCCCCAGACATCGCGCAGGCTGACGATCGCGCCCTCCTCGTCGGGCATGCGGATAGCAAGCTCCAGCCGCTGGCCGGGTCCAAGCTGCAAGGCGTCCGGCGCAAATCGCTGTGGCACCGGGTTGCCGTCGAGCGCGATGACCGCCGCCTCGGCGCCGTCGACGCGAAAGGCATAGATGCGGGTTACGTCGGTGATGGCGGCGCGCAGCCGAACCAGCCCGCCGGCCGGCGCGTCATATTGCGGCTGGCTTTGCCAATTGGCGGTGCGCACCGTGCCGAAAGTGCCGGCCTTGGCCGCGTCGCGCGGCTTGAACGGCTCGATGAACTGGCCGTCGTCGCCGAGCCGCCAATCGCGCAGGTTGACGACCATCTCGCCGTCGAAGGCCGGATCGCTCGGGTTCTCGACCACGATCACGCCGGTCAGGCCATGACCCATCTGGATCAGCGTGTTGCAATGCGGATGGTACCAGAAGGTGCCGGCGTCGGGCGGCGTGAAAGCATAGTCGAAATGGTCGCCCTGATAGACATAGGGCTGTACCATGAACGGCACGCCGTCCATCTTGTTGGGAACGCGGATGCCATGCCAGTGGATGGTCGTCGCATCGTCGATGCCGTTGATCAAACGTGCGGCAAACGGCTCGCCCTTCCTCATCCTGACGACCGGCGGCGGACCTGCTTCACCATAGGTCAGCACATTCTTCGTCGGCGCGCCCTCCATCAGTTGCGCCTCGATGCTCGCGGTCTTCAGAATTAGCGATTCGGGCTTCGGCGCCGCCCAGCCGGCAAATTTGCCGGCGGCGGAGAGGCCGATGCCGGCCGCGCCGGCCGCCGCGGCGCCTTGCAGGAGTTTGCGGCGTGTGAGGGCCGGCATTGGATTTCCGAAATAGATGAGTGGCTGCGTCAGGCTTTATCACCATTCGCGCCGTTCCCGAAACGGACAGATCGCCGCTCCGGGTCCCCGTCAATCTGCGACGGCGGCGAGATGTCCGCCGCCGAAATCCTTGAGCAGCAGCTTCGGCACGGTTTCGCCAATCCGCCGGGTCGCGCTCGGAATTTCGCGATCGAGACGGGCAAAGCGGGTGCGGCGCCGTGACGGATCGGGAACCGGCACTGCCTCGATGAGCCGCCGCGTGTAGGGATGGCGGGGGTTGGAAAAGACCTGGTCGCGACTGCCGATCTCCACGATCTGGCCGAGATACATGACGGCGACGCGGTCGGAGATGTTCTCGACCACAGCCATGTCGTGCGAGATGAAGAGATAGGCGACGCCGAACTCGCGCTGCAATTCCTTCAACAGATCGAGCACGCGCGCCTGCACCGACACGTCGAGCGCCGACACGCTCTCGTCGGCGATGATCAGCTTCGGCCTGAGCGCCAGCGCCCGGGCGATGCAGATGCGCTGGCGCTGGCCGCCCGAGAATTCATGCGGATAAAGCTCCATCTGTCCCGGCGACAGGCCGACCCGCTCAAACAAGGCGGCCACGCGCTCGCGGCGTTCCCGCTTCGATCCGATGCCGTGGATGAGCAGCGGCTCGGCCACCAGATCGCCGACGCGCATGCGCGGGTCGAGCGAGGCGTAAGGGTCCTGGAACACCATCTGCACGTCGCGCCGCACCGCTCTGCGCGCGTCGCCGCCAAGCCCGGAAAGCTCGCGGCCGCCGATCGTCACGCCGCCGGTATAGGGCACGAGGCCGGCTAGCGCCTTGGCGGTGGTGGACTTGCCGCAGCCGGATTCGCCGACCAGCGCCAGCGTCTCGTTGGGCGCGATCGAGAAGCTGACGCCCTCGACGGCGTGCACCCGCCGGTTGACGCGGCCGAAGAAGCCGCCGTGCAGGTCGAAGCGGACGTGGAGATCATTCACCACCGCCACCTTTTCCTGCCCGGCCGCGCGCTCGGCCTCGGCCGTGTTTCGCCGCCCCGCGCCCGCGCCGATGCGCGGGACCGCCGCGAGGAGCTCTTGCGTGTAGGCCGCCCGCGGCCTCGCGAAAATATCGGCGGTGGCGCCTTCCTCGACCATGCGGCCATTGCGCATGACGATGACGCGATCGGCCATTTCGGCAACGACGCCCATGTCGTGGGTGATCAGGATGACGCTGGTACCGTGCTGGCGCTGCAGGTCGCGCAGCAGCTCCAGCACCTCGCCCTGCACGGTGACGTCCAGCGCCGTCGTGGGCTCGTCGGCAATCAGCACGTCGGGCTCGAGCGCCAGCGCCATGGCGATCATCACCCGCTGGCGCATGCCGCCCGACAATTCGTGCGGAAATTGTTTCAGCCGGCTTTCGGCTTCGGAAATGCGAACCGCCTTCAGCGCCTCGACCGCGCGCCGTTGCGCCTCGGCATGGGAAAGACCGGTATGCGCCTCGATCGATTCGGTGAGCTGCCGGCCGATCGACAGCACCGGATTGAGGGAGGTCATAGGTTCCTGGAAGATCATGGCGATGCGATCGCCGCGGATGTCGCGCATGCGGCGCTCGTCGAGAGCCGTCAGTTCGACGGCGCCGCGATCTTTGTCAAAGAGCCGGATCGTCCCGGAAACGATGCGGCCGGCCGGCTGCGGCAGCAATTGCATGATCGCCAGCGCCGTCATCGACTTGCCGGAACCGGACTCGCCGGCGATGCACAGCGTCTCGCCGCGTTTGAGCGACAGCGACAGGCCGGACACCACCTCGCGCTCGCCATCCTCGCCGCGCACGCCGACGGAGAGGCCGGTGATTTCGAGCACCGGCCTCAAGGCCACCTCTGCAGCGGCATATGCGGGTTCGTCGACCACGCCTGCACTCATTCAAACACGCAGCGCGGAAAGTAGAACGACACCACCCAGTTCGGCATGTCGACGATCTCGCTGATCCGGAGATCGCCGCAGACCGAGACCAGCATATAGGCATCGACGGGGTCGAGTTTGTAGCGGCCGGCAAGCAGGTCGATCATCTGGCTGACGGCCTCCTTGGCCCCGGTCATCAGGTCGGGTCCGATGCCCGTCGTCACTTCATAGCCCTTGGCATCGAGATGGCGCGTCACCGGGCCGGGCGTGATGAAACGCGGCGTCTTCAGCCGCGCGTCCTTCACCAGGTCGAGTTTCATAACCACGTCCATCGGGCTTTCGATCGCTGTGCCGCACACCTCACCGTCACCCTGCGCGGCATGGGTGTCGCCGACCGAGAACAGCGCTCCCGCCACTTCCACCGGCAGATAGAGCGTGGTGCCGGCGGCGAGGTCGCGGATGTCGAGATTGCCGCCTACGCGTCGTGGCGGCACCACCGAATGGTGTCCCATCTCAGCCGGCGCGTTGCCGATCGTGCCGGCGAACGGCTTCAGCGGCACGCGCCCGTTCTTGCCGAAGAGCGCGGGCTCGAGCGAGGCGGCATCGTATTTCCAGATGTTGAGCGCCGGTTCCTTGAAGTCGTCGGCGAGCAGGCCGAAGCCCGGAATGTTCGCCGTCCAGCCGAAGCCGGACGGTTTGAACATCTCGATCGTCACCTTCAGCGCGTCACCGGGCTCGGCACCTTCGACGAAGATCGGCCCGGTCACCGGGTTGACGGTGGCGAAGTCGAGTTCGGCGACGTTGGCGACCGTGCTGTCGGCTTTCAACTGCCCGCCGGACGAGTCCAGGCACTGGAACTCGATCGTCGAGCCGGGCGCCACCCGTTCGGCCGGGGCGAAGGAATTGTCCCAGCCGAAATGGTGATGGCGCCCGTGGATGGTGTAGTCGCAGTTACTGCACATCTTTCACATACACATTGTCGTAGTTGATCGGGATATGGACCGGGTCGACATAGAGATTGTCGGCGCCGCCCATGCGGGCTGACTTCAGCGTGAAGCGCTGCTCGTTGAAGACCGGCGCCCAGGGCGCGTCCTCCATGATCTTGTCGTAGATCGCGCTCCACATCTTCTCGCGCTCCGCGGACTTGGCCGGATCGACGACGGAGTCGGCCTCGGCCGCCTTGGCGTCGAGGTCCTTGTTGCAATACCACGACCAGTTCCAGCCGCCCGGCACCGCGCCGGCGCAGCCGAGGATCGGACCGTAGAAGTTGGACGGATCCGGGAAGTCGGCGATCCAGGCCATGCCGCCCGACCAGATCATCGGCGCGCCGGCCTTGTCGCCACCGGCGGCAATCACATTGGCCTGGGCGAGCGACTGGATGCTGGCCTTGATGCCGATGGCCGCCAGGTCCTGCTGGATCGCCTGGGCGATGCGCGGATTGGGATCGGTATTCATGGCGAAGAGCTGCGTCTCGAAGCCGTTGGGATGGCCGGCCTCGGCCAGCAGCGCCTTGGCCTTGGCGACGTCATAGGCATAGCCCTTGAACGCCTTGTCATAGCCGGGCATCGAGGGCGGCAGCGGCTGGTTGGCCGGCACCGCGCGGTTGTTGATCATCTGGACGATGCGCTCCTTGTTGATCGCCATGTTGACGGCCTGGCGCACCTTGACGTTGTCGAAGGGCGCCATTGTGGTGTTCATGGTGATGTAGCCGGTGTGCAGCTGCCCGCCCACCACGACGCGCGCCTTCTGTTTCGGGTCGTTCATCACCTCCTGGAACTTGGCCGGGGGAATGCCGTCGCCGGGCACGTCGATCTCGCCCTTCTGCAGGCGCAGCAGGGCCACGATCGGCTCCTGGCCGATCTCGAAGGTGATCTTGTCTAGATGTGGCAGGCCCTTGTGCCAATAGTCGGGATTGCGCTCGAAAACGATGCGCTGGCCGAGTGTCCATTCGGCGAGCTTGAAGGCGCCGGTGCCAACCGGATGCTTGCCGAAGTCGGCGCCGTATTTTTCGACCTCCTCCTTCGGCACGACATGCGAGAAGTTGATCGCCATGACATGCAGGAAGGTGGCATCCGGCCGGGTCAGCTCGAACTTCACCGTATAGGGATCGACCACGGTGACGCCGGAGAGGCTGTCGGCCTTGCCGGCGGCGACATCGTCATAGCCCTTGATCGAGCCGAAGAAGCCGGCGCCCGGGCTCTGCGTCTTCGGATTGGTGACGCGATCGAGCGAGTATTTGACGTCGTCGGCGGTCATCTCGCGGCCATTGTGGAATTTGACGCCGTGGCGCAGCTTGAAGGTGAAGGTCTTGCCGTCCGGCGAGATCTCGTAGCTTTCGGCGAGGTCGGGCTTGAGCTTGGTGGTGCCCGGCTCATAGTCCATCAGCCCGTCGAACAGGCTCTTGATCATCGACCAGTTCTGCCAGTCATAGCCGATCGCCGGATCGAGCGTAGCGACATCGTCCTTGTAGGTGATGGTGATGGCGCCGCCCTGCTTGATGTTCGGGTCGACGGCGTCGTCGGCGCGCGCGCCGGCCATGCCGAGCATCAGCGCAAGCGCCGACGCGGCCACCGTGGATGCAAGAAATCGTCTCATGTCACTGTTCCCTTTCTCTGCTTGTTGTCGTTTTCATCTCAGTTTGATGCGGGGATCGATGAAGGGCGCGATGATGTCGGCCAGAAGGTTACCGAGCACGATGGCGAAGGCCGAGACCAGCGTGACGCCCATGATGATGGGGATGTCGACGCGCTGGATGGCCTGCCAGGCGAGCTGGCCTATGCCGGGCCAGCCGAACACGCTTTCGACCACCACGATGCCGCCCATGAAGACGCCGATGTCGATGCCGATCATGGCGACGACCGGCAGGATGGCGTTGGGCAGCGCGTGGCGAAACAGGATGGCGCCGCGCGCCAGGCCCTTGGCGCGGGCGGTGCGCATATAATCCTGGCGCAGCACGTCGATCATCGACGAGCGCATCATGCGCGCGTACCAGCCGGCCCCGAGTATGCCCATGGTGAGCGAAGGCAGCACGAGGTGGCGCCAACTGCCGTAGCCGCCGATCGGGAACCAGCCGAGCCTGACGGCGAAGACGTAGAGCAGGAGCAGGCCGACGACGAATTGCGGCGCCGAGACGCCGACGAAGGAGGCGACCATCAAGGTCTGGTCGGTGGCGCTGCCACGCCTGACGGCAGCGATCAGTCCCATGGTGAGGCCGATCGTGAGCTCGCACAGGATGGCGCCGACCATCAGAAGCAGGCTCGCCGGCAGCCGCGAGACGATCAGCTCGGTGACTTCCGAGCGCTGGATGTAGGAGCGGCCGAGATCGCCGCCGAGCAGCCTTGTGAGATAATGCCAGTACTGGACGATGAAGGGCTGGTCGAGGCCGAGCTGGCGGCGGATGTTCTCCACCGTTTCGGGCGTGGCGCTGCGCCCGGCGATCTGGCGCACCGGATCGGCCGGCAAAAGATAGAGCAGCGCGAAGGTGATCAGCGAGACGCCGAGCAGGATGAGCAGCGACTGGATGAGCCGGCGGCCGAGATAGGCGATCATGACCGGCCTCCCATTATTCCCGCCCTCTCTGCGTCGGGTCGAGGATGTCGCGCAGCGCGTCGCCGATCAGGTTGAAGGCCAGCGCCAGCGCCAGGATCGCAGCGCCGGGGAAGAACACCAGCCAGGGCGCTGCCTGGAAATAGGTTTGGTTCTCGAAAATGATGTTGCCCCACGAGGCCGTCGGCGGCTGCACACCGATGCCGAGATAGCTGAGCGTGGCTTCGAGCAGCACCGTGGTCGAGATGCCGAGCGTGCCCCAGACGATGATGGTCGGCAGGAGATGCGGCAGGATGTGGCGGATCAGAATCCGCGGCGCGCTCGCGCCTATGGTGCGCTCGGCGTCGATGAACTCGCGCTCGGACAGCGAGGAGGTTTCGGTGTAGATGACGCGCGCGGTCTGCACCCAATTGACCAGCGCGATCACCATGGCGACGATCCAGAGGCTCGGCTCGAACACCGCGGCCAGGCAGATGGCTAGAAGCAGCGCCGGGAAGGCCATCATCAGGTCGGTGAAGCGCATCAGCGCGCTCCCAATCCAGCCGCGGAAATAACCCGCCGTGACGCCGACCAGCGTGCCGATCAGAAGCGCCACGCCATTGGCGACGATGCCGATGATCAGCGAGGTGCGGGCCCCGAACAGGATGCGGGTCAAGAGGTCGCGGCCGAGCAGGTCGGTGCCCAACCAGAATTTGGCGTTCGGCGGCAGGGGCGAGCCTTCGAGCGTCAGGCCGTCGAACATCTGCTCGTTGGGATCGTAGCCGGTCAGCCATGGCGCGAGGATGGCGCCGGCGACGACGATGGCGACGATGAGGAATCCGAGCAGCGCCAGCGGCCGCTTGACCAGCCGGCGCCAGACGCCGGCGCGCGGCTTTGCCGGCATCCGGCCGGCCGCCGGAAGGTCAGGCGCGATGGGATTGGTCATCGCCGTCCTCCGCTTCACTCATCGCCACGATGCGCCGCGCCGCTTCCTCGACGCTGATCTGCCAGCTCATCGCCAGCGACCTGAGCTGCGCGTAGGCGCGGTCGTCGTCGCTGCCTTTCGAGAGGGCCGCGACGGCGCGCACGATGGTCTGGCGCTCGCCGACGCGCTGGCGCAGCGACGCGATCTCGCCGGCGAGCCGCTTTCGCGCCTCGAAACTTTGCCGCGCGATGAGCAGCGCGCTATAGACGCCGGCGGTGCCCACCGGTTTCAGCAATTGCGCGTCGGCGTTGTGCGACAGCGCCCATTCGATGCGGCCCGGCGCTTCCGAGCCGATCAGCGCCACCAGCGGCATCGGTGCCTCGCCGGACTTCCACGGGAACTGCTCGTCGAAGCCGAGATCGGCGTCGAAGAAGACGAAATCCGCCGCCAGCGCCTCCGCCGGCAGATGCGGCCAGCACTCGACCGCCTCGAGGCCGATCGCCGACAATTGCCGAGTGATTGCCTGCACCGTCGTGTGTGGACGATGCAGCACGAAGGCTTTTGCGCCGCCGAGATTGGGGATGCGCGCGGCGCGGCTCACGACACCACCCTGAGGCGCGGATGGCCGAAGGTCTTGGCCGGATCGTAGCGCGAGAGATAAGGATCGGGCGCCACCTCTTCCTCGCGGCTCACCACCTCGAAGAAGCCGTCGGCAATGCGCCCAATGAGCACCGGTAGCGTCGCATGCTGGGTGTTTGGGTCGATGGCGATCGGCCCCAGCCGCGTCGCGAAGCGGCGTTCGGCGAAGGCTTTCGAGAATTCCGCGGGACCGGCATCGGGATCGCCGGAAAGCACATCCGCCATCACTTGCACGGACGCATAGGCAGAGGCCTCGAAGGACGAGGCGAAAGCGGCGGGGCGCGGCGCGAAATAAGGCCCGGCCGACAAATGGCCCTTGCCCGTTTCGCCGATCGCCGGCAGCTCGCCTTCGGTGAGATTGCACGAGATCACCGGGCAGGCGTCAGGCTTGAAGGCCGCATCCTCGCGGCCCAGCTCGCGATATGCGGCCAGGAAGGCATAGGACGAGGTGCCGATCAGGTTGTTGAGGATGAAATTCGGCCGCGTGACGCGGATTTCGTCGATCAGGCGCGACACGTCGGTCTCGCCGATGCGCAGATAGCGTTCGCCGAGCACCTTGCCCCCGGCGTCGGCGATCAGGTCGCGCGCGACGCGGTTCATCTCCCAGCCCCATATGTAGTTCGAGCCGAGCAGGAAGCCGTTGGCGCCGAAGCGGGGCGCGACATGGGCCATCAACGGCACCAGATGCTGGTTCGGACAGGCATGCATGTAGACGACATGCTCGTTGGCCTCGAACCCTTCATACGGGCAGGCATACCAGAGCATGCCGCCCGCCTTCTCCAGCACGGGAATCGTCTCCTTGCGACTCCAGGAGGTGACGCAGCCGATCACATGACGGGCGCTGCTGGTCCGGAAGATGTCCTCGCAGAGCGTCGCATATCGGTCGGCGTTGCTTTGCGGGTCGCGCTCGACCGGAACGAGCTCGATGTCGTATTGGCGGTCGGCATTGATGTCGGCGATCGCCCGCGCGGCGCCCGCGCGGCAGGCATCGGAGATGAGCTGGTAGCTCCCCGACCGCGAATAGAGGACACCGATCTCGATACGCCGTTTCAAACGAAGTCCCAAAACGAAAAAACCCCGCAGCCAGCGCCGGCAGGCGTGGCATACGAGGCATTGTTGCCGCCCGGCAACCAAAGCCGGTATTTTCGCTGGCTACCCTATTCCCTACCGTCCATCAGTCAAGCCCGAAAGTTTGAGCGGTCGTACGCGCCATCTAGGAGCGTTTCGCCGTTCCGCACTCTTCCTGGAACTGCTCTAGTCGTGCAGGCTGAACACGAACGGCGCCGTGCGTGTGACGCGCGCGCCGAGTTCGGCCGGCGGCGCCGGCACCGAAGCGCCCTGCAACGCGCCGAGCGCCGCGCGGTCGAGATCGCTGTCGCCCGAGGAGCGCGCCAGCCTGGCCGAGACCACCCGGCCGGAGGTGTCGACCGTGAAGGTCACGCTCGGCGTGCCCTCGGCCCGCCTGGAGCGCGCCACGCTCGGATAGCGGGTGTGCCGCCTGATCCACGCCGCCAGGCTGGAGTTCCAGCGTGACGGGCTGACGCTCGAACGGGGGGCCGCGTTCGAGGACAGTGGCGCCGCGGCCTTCGCCGCCGCCTTGGCGTCGATGCTAGCGGTGATCGTCGTCTTCGGCAGCGGTGCCTTTTCCTTCTTGATGCGTTCTTTCGGCTTCTCGACCGGTTTCCTCCCGGCCTTTTTCCTGGGTTCGAGGGGCTTTTGGGCCTTCATCGTCGGGTCCACGGGTTTCGGCTGCGGCAGCGGAATGACGACATCGGGCGCGATCGCCTCAACAGGGTCGGGCACGACCTCGTCCAGCGGCGGCTGCTCGCTCAGCGCCGCAACCGCTGCCGGAGGAGCCTCCTCAGCCTCTTGCGTATCGTCGGCATCGGACGGCCGTTCGGTGACGGGCTCTGCCTGCTCCGCCACCGGCGCCGGATCAGTCACCGGTTTTACGTCGACAGGATTTACCGTCTCCTCCGCTGCATCGGGCGGCTCCGGCGTCACCGTGTCCAGCATCGCCGTCTCTTCCGGCACGGCGGGCGCGACGACCAGCGGCGCCATCTCGATCGCCAGCGCCGGCGGCGGACCGCCATCCTGCATGTCGGAGAAACTCAAATTCTGCACCGCATAGGCAACGGCCACATGCGCGGCCAGGATGATCGCGGCCGCGCTCGTCCACAGACCGGCCTCACGCGCGCCGAACCGCGGCTGGGAAAGAGCGGTGACGGTCATGGCGCCGGGCTTCCACCCGGCGCCGGGGCGGTGTTCGCGCCGGTCGCAGCGGTTCCTGGCGTAGCCTGCCCGCCGGCGGTCTCGAGGCCGACCAGCGCGACCTTGAGATAGCCGGCGGCGCGCAAAAGATTCATCACCTCCATCAGCTCGCCATAGCCCACGGTCTTGTCGGCTCGCAGGAAGATGCGCGTCTGCTTGTCCCCCTTGGTGCGGCTGTCAAGCACCCCCGCAAAGGCCGGCCGCGGCACGCTGTCATTGCCGATCGCCAGCGTGAGATCGCCTTTCAGCGTCAGGAACAAAGGTGTCTCGGGGCGCGGCGCCGGCGTCGCCGTCGATCCGGGCAGGTCGACATCGACATCGACGGTGGCGAGCGGCGCGGCGACCATGAAGATGATCAGAAGCACCAGGATGACGTCGATGAACGGCGTGACATTGATGTCGTGGCTTTCCTCGAGATCGTCGCCGGAGGTCTCTCGAATGCGCGCCGCCATCGCCGCTACTCCGCCGCGATCGCCGCTGCCGGCGGCACGGTACGGAAATCGAGGTCGCGGCTCACCAGCCGCTCGACGCCGGCGGAGGCGTCGGCGAGGATCTGCCTGTAGCCGGCTATCGAGCGGGCGAAGACGTTGTAGATGACGACCGCCGGAATGGCCGCGACAAGGCCCATGGCTGTCGCAAGCAGCGCCTCGGCGATGCCCGGCGCCACCACCGCCAGATTGGTGGTCTGCGCCTGCGAGATGCCGATGAAGGCGTTCATAATGCCCCAAACGGTGCCGAACAGGCCGACAAAGGGCGCCGTCGAGCTGATGGTGGCGAGCAGGCCGGTGCCGCGCGACATGCGCCTGGACGCCGCCGCCTCGATCCGCGAAAGCCTGGATGCGACGCGCTCCTTCAGGCCGTCGCCTGAGGCATGGTCGAGCGCGCCGGCCGAAAGCGCCCGTTCTTCCTCCGCTGCCCGCACCAGAAGCGCGCCCGGACCGCCCCTGTGGCCAAGTTCCCGGCCGGCCTGCATCAGCGTCGCGGCATTGCCGATGACATCTGCGGCGCGGCGGGCTCTCAGCTTGCCACCGAAGACCTCCAGCGACTTGGCGAGCCAGATCGTCCAGGTGACCAGGGACGCGAAGGCCAGCCCGACCATGACCGCCTTCACGACGATGTCGGCATTCATGAACATGCCCCAGGGCGACAGGTCATGCGGCAGGGTCAGCGAGATCGAAGGCCCTTCGCTTGTGGCGCCGTTCGGAGCCGGCTGGACGCCTGGCTCCGCCGGCGTGGGAGCGGGCGCCTGCGCCGCCGATGTTTGCGGAACTGGAGCAGCCGGTGCCTGCGCTGCCGGAGCCGGCTCGACCGGGGCCTGCACGGCGGGTGCGGCCGACTGCTGCGCCTGCGTCGCAGGCTGTTCTTGTGCCTTGGCGATGCCGGTGGAAAGAATGAGGAACGCGGCCAGCGCCGCGAAAAGACCGTTCCGGGACAAGGCTCGTCCTCGCTTCATCATTGCACATATCCGATCGGCTGGCCGGTGACGGGATGCTTGAGCACGCCCATCTCGACGCCGAAAATCTCCTTGAGCACCGGCCCTCGCATGATCTCGCCCGGTGTCCCGTGCCTGAGCAGCCGGCCTTGCTTCAGCGCGATCAGCTCGTCGCAATGGCGCGCCGCCATGTTGGGATCGTGCAACACTATGACGACGCACAGGTCGCGCTTGCGGCTGAGTTCCTTCACCAGCGCCAGCACCTCGACCTGATGCGATGTCCAGCGCCGAGATCGGCTCGTCGAGCAGCATGACGCCGGCATCCTGCGCCACCAGCATGGCAAGCCAAGCGCGCTGCCGCTCGCCGCCTGAAAGCTCGTCGACGAGGCGGTCGGCGAAGGCGCTCATGTCGGTCAGCGCCAGAGCCTCCTCGACACGGCTTTTGTCTTGCGCGCCGAAACGGCCGAGCGCGCCGTGCCAGGGATAGCGCCCGAGCGCCGCCAGCTCGCGTACGGTGAGCCCCGTGGCCGCGGGTATCGCCTGCGGCAGATAGGCCAGCGCCCGCGTCAGCTCGCGCGCGCCCCAGCCGGCGAGCGGCCGGTCGGCGAAGCGGATGCCGCCCGAGCTTGCCGGCTGCTGGCGGGCCAAGGGCTTGACCAGGGTGGACTTGCCCGAGCCGTTGTGGCCGACAAGCCCGTAGACGCGGGAACGGCGCAGTTCGAGCGAGACCGGACCGAGCAGCGTGCGCCCGCCGACGGCGAAGCGCACGGCGTCGACATGAAAGGCTGTCACAGCTTCGGCCAACATCCGCCTCCAATGCAGCGGCCGCCATCCGGGCAGGCCAGGCGGCCAATGCCGGTTGACTATGAAACATGATTTTCCGAGTCAACTATAAAGTTGACCGTCACTATCAACAATTTGCAACTGCGTGCCGATGCCCGCTCGGGCAGGGTCTGGACGCCAAGGCCGTTGCTGGGCACGATGCGCCGACAACGACCAAGGTTCTTTTTGCGCAATTCCGGACGGAAAACCGCTAGACACTTTTCCTGGAATTGCTCCATGGCAGGGCGCCCGATGATCAAGGCAATCCTTCGACTTTCCCTATGACGGCAGGCTGGAACCGCAGCGCACGGCGCTGCTGGTGATCGACCTGCAGGAGGATTTCCTGTCGCCGACCGGCTACTTCGCTAGGAAGGGTTACGATCCTTCGCCGCTGCGAGCCATCCTGCCGGCGGTCAACCGGCTGATTGGCGCGGCACGCGCCGCTGGACTCACCATCATCCACACAAGGCAAGGCTACCGCGCCGACATGGCCGACATGACGCCTTATGAAAAATGGCGCCGCAAGCGGGCCGGCCTCGACGGCACCGATATCCTGCTGCGCTCCGGCCCGGGTTTCCAGATCGTTTCGGATATCGAGGTGAAGCCTGAAGACATCATCGTCGACAAGACCTGCAACAGCGCCTTCACCTATACCGATCTGGAGCTCGTCTTGCGGGCGCGCGGCATCACGCATCTGATGTTCACCGGCTGCACGACGGATGTGTGCGTGCACACCACATTGCGCGAGGCATGCGACCGCAACTTCCAGTGCCTGACGATTTCGGACGCCTGCGCCAGCGGCGACCAGTATGCGCATGAAGCCGCGCTGCATATGGTGACGGTCGAGGACGGCGTCTTCGGCGCGCTGGCGGATTCGGCGGCCGTCATCGCCGCGTTGCGGCAGCTCGCGGACGCGGCGCGCTGAAGGTTTTGCAGATCGCCGCGCCCGGGGCAAGTTCCGCCAGCCGAGCGCCAATAGGGCATTTCACCGTTTCACGGAAACGGCGACATGCCCTTTCTCTTTGTTTTACGCAATTCCGGACGGAAAACCGCTTTTCCTGGAATTGCTCTACTCCAGGACGGCGACGGCTTCGACCTCAAAGAGCATCTGGTCGATCGCAAGCTTGGGAACGGGAATTAATGTCTGGGCCGGCAGCGTCTCGCCGAACATTTCCTTCACGTTCTGGGTCAGCACGCCGAGCTTGGACATGTCGTGATCGACCACGAAGACCGTGAGCTTGGCGACCTGATCTGGTCTGGCGCCGATCGCATCGAGCGCGCTGCGCAGATTTGCGTAGCTTTGCCGCACCTGGACGGCGAAATCAGGTGAAAGGCCGCCCGTGCTGTCCTGGCCGCCCTGTCCGGAGATGTACGCCACCCGGGCTCCGGGCGGCGTGATCACGGCCGTGCTGTAGCCGTTGGGGGACGGGTCATAGAGGCTTTTTGGATTGACGATACTGACTGAGATCGCTCGCGCTCGCCGCAGTGGAAAATGCCGTGGTCATGATGATTAGCCCTCTGATGAGCAGATGGTTGATTGCACGCGACATGATTTGGCTCAGCGCTCTGCGAGATCCTCTGGTGATTGAACGCCGCGCCATCGCCCAGCGATCGATTCGTACGATATACGAGTCAGTCGCATGGTACGTCGTACGAGTCAATCGTCGAAGGATCGACATTCCTCGCATTGCCGGCCAAGATCGGTTTGTGAGTTGTGAGGAAGGCGAATGGCAGCCAAAGAGAACGGCGCCCGCAGCAGACGGCCAAAGCGGACGAGGGTGGACTCCCGATCCACCGTTGAGCCGCGCGGCGAGCCGACCCTCACGCTGGAACGCATTGTGGCGGCGGCGGTAGAATTGCTCGACGCCCAGGGGATCGATGGACTGTCGATGCGTCGGCTTGCCGATCGTCTCGGTTCGGGCGTGATGAGCCTATATTGGCACGTCGACAACAAAGAGGGCGTCTTTGATCTGGCGCTCGATTCCGTGCTCGAATATCGCGGCCCGTCGCAAACCGCCGAAGCTCACGACTGGCGTGCAGACATCGCGCATATTCTTGAAGACTGGCGAACCATCATGCTGCGCCATCCCTGGTCGGTGTCTCTGTTGTCGAGCCGGGCGCTTGGCCCGAACATCCTCGGCCGGCTCGAAGCGCTGAGCAGTATTCTTTCCAGGGCCGGCGTGGCGGACGCGGATTTGAACGTCGCGATATGGTCGCTGTGGAACTACGTGATGGGCGCCACCATCACTCGCGCGAGTTTCGACCTGTCGGACACCGACAGGGCTGCCGCACGGCAGCGCCTGACGCATTTGAGCGAACGCTATCCCACGATCGAACGGTCTCGGCTGCTGTTTGACGACGATTGGATCGGCACCTTCAGGAAAGGCCTCGATTTGCTGCTTGTCGGCCTCGCTCGTAAGCAGTGACCTGGAGCGTTTCACCGTTTCACGGAGAACCGCTCCATCTCGTTGTTTTTGCTGGAAATCCTGACGAAAGGCTACGGCGAAGTCACCGAGCCTAACCGCGTCACACCTTTCCTGGAATTGCTCTAGCTGCGCGGACGCGGCGCGCTGAAGGTTTCGGCGTCACCCGGATCGCCGACCTCCGGCCAGCCGATATCCTTGCGGATGTCGAGCGGCAGCAGATAAAGCGTCCGCGCTGCCCGGTAGCGGACACGGGTTGCTGCATATTCGGTCGCGATGCGCCCGATGGATGACAGGATCGACATTTGCTTTCCCCTTGGTTGATGCCGGCGTCGCAAGCCCGGCGCACTCACCAAGACGAAACAGGGATGGCTGTTGGAATGGTGAGGAGAAATTTTTTCTGAATGCACGGGCCGCCCGATAGGTCCATGGCAGCTTCCGGTCGCGACATTTGATCGATTGCCGAAAATTCTTTTTGCATGCACCGTTCCGTTTTCGGTTCCGGCCTCGTCTTGAGGGTCGTAACGGGTGCGAGAGCCGCGACGGCCTCCGCCATCAGGACAAACGGAGCCAAGCCATGTCGACCACAGTGACCTTGATCAACGTCTTCACCGCCAAGCCGGGCAAGCAGCAGGCACTCGCCGAGACGCTCGCCGAGGGAACGAGGAACTTCTTCAGCAAGCAGCCGGGCTCGCTGTCGTCGTCGGTGATCGTCGGCGGCGACGGCAGCAAGGTCGCCAACATCTCGCAATGGCGTTCGGCGGAGGATATCGCGGCCTTCCGCAGCGATCCCCGCTTCGCCGATTACATGAAGAGCGTCGTCGAGCTGGCCGCCGGCGAGAGCATGATGGGCCACACCACCTATTCCCATACGGGCGGCGTAGAGAGCCAGGGGGACGCGTGACCGGTTCGCAGGATCAGTCGATTGCGGCGACCGAAACCAGGCTTCGCGCCTTCGAGCGCGAAGCTGCCGGCCTGAGGGCCAAGCTGCACCGATATGCATCGCGCATGGTCGGATCGGTCATCGATGGCGAAGACATCGTCCAGGAGGCTTTGGCCAAAGGCTTCGTGGCGATCAGGAATGGCGACATGCCCGACAAGACCGAGCCCTGGCTGTTTCGCATCGCGCACAATGCGGCGCTCGATTTCCTGCGCAAGCGCGCCCGTTCGCGGGGGCGCGAAAGCGAGGTCGAGCTCGACACGATCGCCGACGAGAATTCGGCGGTGGATGCGCGCATCGCCGCCGAGGCGAGCCTGGCCGAGCTGATGCAGCTGCCACCGGCGCAACGATGCGCGGTCGTGCTGAAGGATGTGCTCGGAAACAGCCTGGAGGAGATCGGCGAAATCCTCGAAACCTCCGACACAGCGATCAAGGGCGCGCTGCAGCGGGGCCGCGAGAGCCTGCGCAAGCTGGCGGCCGCGCCGCGCATGGCGTCGCCCCGCCCGGCGCTCGACCGGCAGGACATGCGCCGTCTCGGCGACTATGTGGCCGCCTTCAACGCCAGGGACTTCGATGCCTTGCGCGGCCTGTTGGCCGAGGACGTCAAGCTGGAGCTGGTCAACCGCCTGCGCGCCGACGGCAAGGAATATGTCGGCAATTATTTCGGCCGCTATGCCGACGAAACGCATTGGCATTTCACGACCGGACTTGTCGAAGGCCGGCCCGCCATCCTGGTCACCAGGCCCGAACGTCCTGACGGACCGCCGCGCTATTTCATCCTCATCGATTGGGAGAACGGCCGGGTCGCCGGCATCCGCGACTTCCTGTTCGCCGATTACGTGATGGACGGCCTGGATTACTCGTCTCAGCCGTAGGGCTAACCGGGGTCAGCGAAGGTGGATATCGGAGAAGGGCCGGGACGAAAGCATTCCCGGTCGCGGAATCTCGGCCTCGCGGCGCGCCAGCGAATTCGCGACCAGCGCAATCGTCTCGCGCCCGATACGGGCGATCTCGCCCGGGCGGTCGATGCCTCCGATCATGAATTCCTCGATGCCGAGCGCCGCATAGGGCAAAAGCGTCAGAGCGAGCCGCGCCGGCGACCCGGCGATCTCGACCGCCTTGTGATCCGGGGCGCCGGCCCAGCCGTCCGGATGGATGCGAACCGGCAGCGCGAAGCGCAGCCTGCCGGCGCGGCCATGCTCGGCGGCGGCGCGGCGCGCGCGCTCCATCAGTTGCCTCACCTCGCCGGGTGAGCCGGCGGCCAGCTCGAAGACATCGGCGTGTCGGCCGGCGACCTTCAGCGCGGTGCCCGACTGGCCGCCGAGCCGAATGGCCAGATCGGCGCCATGCGGGCCCTTGCGCGGCACGAAGCCGCCCCGGACGCTGTAGAAGGCGCCTTCATGGTCGAAGGGCGTGTCGTTCGACCACAAGCGCTTCAACAGCACCAGATATTCGTCGATGCGCTCCCAGACCACGCCGTGGGCGACCGGCCGCGCCTCGCCATCGCTGTCCTCCAGCGGTTCGCTCAGCATGCGAAGCGAGAGGCGGCCGCCGCCTCGACGGTCGAGCGCCGCGAGCTGCCTTGCCGCTTCGATCGGCTCTATCACGCCGGCCCAATGCGTCAGCACCACCTCGAGCGAGCCCGTGCGGTCGAGCGTCTGCGCGGCGATGTCCATATTGGTGAGCAGGCCGGCCGGATCGTCCACCACCAGCTTGCGGAAACCGGCGTCCTCGATCAGCGACAATTTGGTCGCGGTTTCGGCAAAATCATAGAAGAAGCTGCCATTGGCAGGCTTGCCTGGAACATGCGTGAACTCGATCGGCATTGCCATCTCCTCCATCACGTTGGGCGCCCCTCTCCGAGCCCGAATAGATCCATCTCGCCGGCGCGCGACAGCGCGCCGACCCGTGGCCGGTCTTCAGCTCCAATTACTCAACTCGGATTTTTGGACGGCGGGACCCCTGGCCCCGATCCGGTCAGGGGATGATCCCGAAAACGACGGCACCCGTGAATACGAAGGCAAGCGCAAAGACGAGGTAGGCGAACGTGCCGCCATAGGCGGGCCTCCAGCTCTGGTCGGCGGCAAGCCTCTGACCTTTGCGTTGGGCGTTCTGAATGTAGGACATGGTCGATCCTCCGTCGCAGCCATTAATCTATAAAGATAATAGACTTTGTCGAGTGCTATTTTTCGGTGATTTGTAGAACGGCATTTTCGGAGTTGTGCGAATCGGGGTTTTTCATGCTTGCGATCTGCCGGGCGTCATCGAATCCGAATACACGTGATCTGGAGAAAAGCCGGCGAAATCGTTCATTTTGGCCGTTCACCGACATGAGATCCAATCGCTCGAACGGTCTTGGCCACCTCGCGCATGACGGATAGCATCGCTTGAACCGATATCGGCGGTGCTGGAGGAGAGAAAAGAATGGGTGGAAGACTGGCGGGCAAGGTCGCCATCATCTCGGGCGGCGCCACGGGCATGGGTGGAGCGGCTTCCGAGCTGTTTGCCGCCGAAGGCGCCAAGGTTGCGATCATCGACCGCAATGGCGAAGCGGCCGGCAAGACCGCCGAGGCGATCCGGGCGCGGGGCCATATAGCGGAGCATTTCGTGGCCGACGTCTCGGACGAGGCGCAGGTCGAGGCGGCGGTGAAGGCGGCCACCGCAAAGCTCGGCCCGGTCACGGTGCTGTTCAACCATGCCGGCACGATCGTCATCAAGCCGTTCCTGGAGACGACCTTGCAGGAGTGGGACTGGCTGCATGCCGTCAACGTCCGTTCGATGTTCCTGATGACGCGCGCGGTGCTGCCCGGCATGATTGCCGCCGGCGGCGGCTCGATCGTCTGCACCTCGTCGATCTCGGCCGTGGCGGCGACGCCGAACGAAGTGCTCTACGACACGACCAAGGGCGCCTGCCACATGTTCGCGCGCGCCATTGCGGTGGAGTTCCGCGACCGCAACATCCGCTGCAATGCCGTCTGCCCCGGCTTCATCCGCACGCCGCACGGACTGCGCGAGGTGGCCGATCTCGGCAAGCTCGGCGTGGACGTCTCGGACGCTGCGATGGCCGCGCAGCAGGGCCGCATCGGCGAGCCGGAGGAAGTGGCGAAGGCCGCGCTGTTCCTGGCCAGCGACGAATCGAGCTTCGTCAACGGCGCGCATCTGTTCGTGGACAACGCGTTCACGGCGATCTGAGGCCTGGCATCCTTTCCTCTCCCCCGTCGATCGGGGGAGAGGTGTCGAGCGCAGCTCGACGGAGTGGGGGTCGACCCTTGGCGCGGCGCAGGGAGATTCTCGCGCCGCGGCCCCTTTCGATGTCCGTCGGCGGCGGTTGCCAGGTGGTTCCCCCACTCCGTCGCTGCTTCGCAGCGCCACCTCTCCCCCCTCCGGAGGGAGAGGAAAGAGCACTACCGCTCTTCCCTCCGAAACGGCTTCAGCAGCGCCGAGGGCGCGACCGCGTTGCGCGACATGAAGGCCATGGCGACGATGGTGAAGATGAAGGGCAGCATCAGGAAGGCTTCGTAGGGGATGTGGCCGAGGCCGCTGGCCTGCATCCTGAGCTGCAGCGCGTCGACGAAGGCGAAGAGCAGCGCGGCGCCCGCCGAACGCCAAGGGTCCCAGCGGCCGAACACGACCAGCGCGATCGCCACCCAGCCGCGCCCGGAGACGACGCCGAAGGTGAAGGCGTTGAACTGCGCCATGGTGAGGAAGGCGCCGGCGAGCCCCATCAGCGCACCGCCGAGGATCACCGCCTGGAAGCGCGTGGCGATGACACTGACGCCGGCGGAATCGGCAGCGCGCGGGTTCTCGCCGACCATGCGCACCGAGAGCCCCCAGGGCGTGCGGTAGAGCACGAAGGCGGCGAGCGGGACGGCGATGATGGCCAGATAGACCAGCGTGAACTGGTTGAACACGGCCGGCCCCAGGATCGGAATGTCGGCGAGCAGCGGGATCGGCACGGGCTTGAAGCCGCCGATGCTCGGCGGCACCGATTGCTGGCCGAAGATCAGCCGGTAGAGGAAATAAGCGAGACCCGAGCAGAACAAGGTCACGCCGATGCCGCAGACATGCTGGCTGAGGCCCAGCGCCACGGTGAACAGCGCATGCAGCGCGCCCATGAGGGCGCCGACCAGCACCGCCACCAGCACGCCCAGCCACAGGCTGCCGCTAAGGCTCGCGGCGGTGAACCCGGCCATCGCCGACAACAGCATGATCCCTTCGATGCCGAGATTGAGCACGCCGGCCCGCTCGGAAAACATTTCCCCCAGCGTGGCGAAGGCGAGCGGTGTGGCAATGCGGATGATGGCGGCGAGGAAGCCGACCTGAAAGATCTGTTCGAACACCGCGCTCATGCAGAGGCTCCCACGCGGCGGATGCGGTAGGCTGTGAAGAGCAGCGCCACCAGCATGGCAAGCAGCGCCGTGCCCTGGATGACGTCGCTCAGGAAAGCGGGCACGCCGGTGGCGCGCGACATCGCTTCGGCACCGGTCATGACGGTGGCCAGGAAGATCGCCGCCGGCACCACACCGAGCGGGTTGAGCCTGGCAAGCATCGCGACGACGATGCCGGAATAGCCGTAGCCCGGCGAGATGTCGCTCATCACCTGGAAGTGTACGCCGCCGACCTCGCCGACGCCGGCCAAGCCCGCCAGCGCGCCGGAGAGCAGCGCCGTGGAGATGAGCACGCGCTGCACGTTGATGCCACCATAGCGGGCGGCTTCCGGATTCTCGCCGGTGACGCGGATGCGGAAGCCGAGCGTGGTGCGCGCGATCAGGAACCAGCAGAGCGGCGCCGCGATCAGCGCCACGACGACGCCGAGATGCAGCCTTGTGCCTTCGATCAGCACCGGGAAATTGGCGGAATCCTCGATCGGCGGCGAGATCGGGTAGCCGGAAAAGGTGTCCTTCCACGGCCCTTCGATCAGCGCCATCAGCGCGTAATAGATGACCGAGTTGAGCAGCAGCGAGCTGACCACATCGTCGACCTTGAACTTGACGCGCAATGTCGCCGGAACCAGCGCGACCAGAGCGCCCGCGGCGGCGCCCACCAGCGCCATCAACAGCATGGCGAGGTAGCCCGGCATCGGGATCGCGCCGACGAAGCAGCTCGCCACCGCGCCGGCGAGCAGCTGGCCCTCGGCCCCGATGTTCCAGAACTTGGCGCGGAAGGCGATCGCCACCGCCAGGCCGGTGAAGATCATCGGGGCGGCACGCACCAGCGTCTCGGTGATGGCGTAGCTGTCGCCGAGCGAGGCGGATAGCATGACGCCATAGGCTTCGACGACGCCGGCGCCGGCTACGGCGATCAGTCCACTGCAGAGCACCAGCGTCACCGCGATCGCGATGAGCGGGAGGGCCAGGTTGAACCAGGCGGGCGTCGAGGTGCGGGCTTCGAGGCGAAACATCAGGCCGCCTCCCCGGTGTGCCCGGCGCCGGTCATCATCAGGCCGAGCCTTGCGACGGTGGCGTGGGCGCTGGGAAGCGTGCCGGCGATGCGGCCCTCATACATCACCGCAATGCGATCCGAGAGCATCAGCAATTCCTCAAGGTCCTCGCCTATGACGATGATGCCGCAACCCTTGGCGCGCATGGCCAGGAATTTTTCGTGGATGAAGCGGGCGGCGCCGATGTCGAGACCGCGCGTCGGCTGCGAGACTATCAGCACCTTGGGATCGAAGGCGAGCTCGCGCGCCAGCAGCGCCTTCTGCAGATTGCCGCCGGAGAGCGCGCCGGCGCGCACCATCGGGCCGGGGCAGCGAATGTCATAGGCTTCGATCTGCGCTTCGGCGAAAGCGCGGATCGCTGCCGGGTTGAGCAAGCCCTTGCGGCTGAAGGCCTCGGTGCCGATGCGCGGCAGCACCATGGAATCGGCCAAAGGCAGGTTGGTCACCAGGCCGGTCGTCATCCGGTCTTCCGGGATGCGGCCGAGGCCCAGCGCCTGCAGCTCGCCCGGCGAGAATTGCGCAACCTTTTTGCCGGCTATCGTCATCGTGCCGGTCTTGGGCGCCAGCATGCCGGAAATCACATCGGCCAGCGCCCGCTGGCCGTTGCCGGACACGCCGGCGATGCCGAGGATCTCGCTCGCGCGGACGAAAAGCGAGACGTCGCGCAGCGGCGTGCCGGCGTGACCGGAGGTGGAGATGCCGTCGAGCGTCAGCACGGAAGCGCCGGGCGTCGAAGCTTCCTTGACCGGCGGCACGATCTCGTGGCCGCACATCAGCATGGCCATCTCGGCCGAGGTGGTGCCTGCCGGATGATCGACGCGGCCGGCGACCTTGCCGTGGCGCAAGACGACGCAGCGATGGGTGAGGGCCCTGACTTCGTTCAGCTTATGCGAGATGAAGATGATGCCGAGCCCCTGGGCGGCCATCGAGCGCAGGGCGGCGAACAGGCCGTCGACTTCCGAGGGCGCCAGCACCGCCGTCGGCTCGTCGAGGATCAAAAGCTTCGCGCCGCGAAACAGCGCCTTGATGATCTCCAGCCGCTGCTGTTCGCCGACCGACAGGGCCGACACTGGCAGGTTCGGATCGAGGCTCAACCCGTACTGCCGGCTGATTTCGGTGAGCCGGGCAAGCCCGCGCGCACGGTCGATGCGGCCGGATTTGCCGGGAATGCCGATCAAAAGGTTCTCCAGCACCGTGAGGCGCGGGGCGAGATGAAAATGCTGATGCACCATGCCGATGCCGGCGGCGAGCGCGTCGGCCGAATTGTGGATGGCGACCGGCCTGCCCTCGACCAGGATCTCGCCGGCATCCGGCGCGTAGGCGCCGAACAGCACGTTCATCAGCGTCGTCTTGCCGGCGCCGTTCTCGCCGAGCAGGCCGAGGATTTCGCCGGGGGCCACGCTGAGATCGACAGCCTCGTTCGCCTTGACGGCGCCGAAGCTCTTGGTGATGCCGCGCATTTCGATGAGTGGGGCGGACAAGCGTGAATCCCAGTGAAAATGGCGCGATTCTTTACCCTCTCCCTTGTGGGGAGGGTCGGCTCACGATCGCAGCGAAGCGGAGATTGTGAGACGGGGCGGGGCGGCGTCGAAGGCCTCCACCCCACTCCGCTTCGCGGATCGACCCTCCCCATAAAGGGGAGGGTAAGGTCAATCCGAAACCGGCGTGTTCTCGTCGACGTCGACGCGGAAATTGCCTTCCAGGATCTCGGCCTTCTTCTTCTCGACCAGGTCCTTGACGTCCGCCGGCAGCGTCTTGTCGAATTTATGGTAGGGCGCGAGATAGGAGCCGCCCTTGGCCATGCGCGAGAAATCGCCATAGTCCTGCGCGGTGAAGACGCCGGCCTTGACCAGCTTGATCGCCTGCTCGACCGTCGGATACATGTCCCACACCGGGCCTGTGATGACCGTGTCAGGGCCGAGGCTCGACTGGTCGGACATGTTGGAGATCGCGTAGATCTTCTTCTCGACCGCCGCCTCGATGACGCCGAAGCGCTCGGCATAGATGACGTCGACGCCGGCATCGATCTGCGCCACGGCCGCTTCCTTGGCCTTGGGCGGATCGAAGAAGGAGCCGATGAAGGCGACCTTCTTCTTGACGTTCGGGTTGACCTCCTTGGCGCCGGCAAAGAAAGCGTTGACCAGCCGGTTCACTTCCGGGATGCCCATTGCCGCGACGGCGCCGATCGTGCCGGACTTCGACATCTTGCCGGCGATCATCCCGGAGAGATAGGCGGGCTCGTGGATCCAGTTGTCGAAGACGCCGAAATTGGGTTCGGCCGGGCCGGCGCCAGAGCCGAACAGCCACGCCGTCTTCGGGAACTGCTTGGCCGTGCGGCGCGATTCGCGCTCGGCGGCGAAGGCGTCGCCCAGCACCAGCTGATAGCCCCCTTGAGCATATTCGCGCATCACGCGGCTGAAGTCGGCGGTCTGCACCTTTTCCGACCATTTGTATTCGATGCCCAGTTCCTTCTCGGCCTTCTGCAGGGCGACATGGATCTGGTTGTCCCACGGCTCCTCGATCGGCGTGGCGAAGATCGCCGCCACCTTCAGCTTCTTGTCGTTGGCGAAGGCCGCGCCAGGCAGCACGGTGGCCGCGAGGCCAAGCGCGCCGAGTTCCAGCACGTTGCGCCGCGACAGGCCGGCGCGTTGTGTTTTGCTATGTTGGTTTTCCATTGAAGTGCCCCTCTGTTCGGCAGCCGTGTCGAGCCGGCCGTTCCAAATGTCAGACGCCCAGAACTATGGAACGGCGCCTGAGATTTGTCCACATGGTCAAATTTGGTGGCGACGACGGATGGGCGATCCTTATCTTCGTCATTCTATGGCGGAGCAAGGAGCGAAGCGACGCGCGCAGACCACAGAATCCATGCCGTGACGTCCGAGAGCCGCGACGGTGCAGAACGAGCAGCGGCCACGCCGTCCCTTGTTTCGGACCGTGGCATTCCTTGTCTGATGGAACGGCATGGATTCCAGGGTCTCCGCTTCGCTTCGCCCTGGAATGACGAAATTACCGGGCGCCGGCACCCTCCCATGCCCTCGTCTCAGCAACCCGCCTCAACGCCGGCGCCGGCTCGAAGATCGGCCGTCCCGTTTGCCGGTGCCAATGCTCCAGCCGCTCGACGATCCTGGGCCCGCCCTCAAGCGCTGCCCAGAACATCGGCCCGCCCTTGCCGATCGGGAAGCCGTAGCCGTTGACCCAGACGACATCGATGTCGGACGCGCGCGCGGCGATGCCTTCCTCGAGGATCTTCGCGCCTTCGTTGACCAGGGGATAGAGCGTGCGCTCGATGATCTCGTCGGCGCCGACCTCGCGCTGCCCAATTCCAAGCTCCGCCGCCTTCGCCCGGATCAGCGCTTCGACTTCGGAATCCGTGACCGGCTCACGCGAGCCGCTCTCGTAACGGTACCAGCCGCGCCCGGTCTTCTGGCCGAAATGGCCCTGCTCGCACAGCGTATCGGCGATCACCGCCGTCTGGCCGCGCGCCTTGCGGTTGCGCCAGCCGATGTCGAGCCCGGCGAGGTCGCCCATCTGGAACGGTCCCATCGGCCAGCCGAAATCGACTAATGCCTTGTCCACCTGGCTCGGCGTCGCGCCTTCCAGCAGCAGGAACTCGTTTTCTGAACCTCGCGCGGCCAGCATGCGGTTGCCGACGAAGCCGTGGCAGACGCCGACGACGACCGCCACCTTGCCGATGCGCCGGGCGAGATCGGCGACCGTCGCCAGCACCTCGGGCGCGGTCCTTTCGGCACGCACGATCTCCAGCAGCTTCATGACGTTTGCCGGCGAAAAGAAATGCATGCCGAGCACGTCCTCTGGACGCGAGGTCGAGGCGGCTATTTCGTTCACGTCGAGATAGGAGGTGTTGGTGGCGAGGATGGCGCCGGGCTTGGCGATTGCATCGAGCTTGCCGAACACCTCCTTCTTCACCGTCATGTCCTCGAACACGGCCTCGACGATCAAATCGCAACCGGCGAGGTCGGCATAGTCGGTGCTGCCCTTGAACAGGCCGAGCCGCTGCTGCTTCGCCTCTTCCGTCAACGAGCCCCGGCTGACCGAGACGGCATAGTTCTTCTCGATGGTCGCCAGGCCGCGCCGCAGCGCCTCCTCGCTGGTCTCGAGCAAAGTCACCGGGAGGCTGCCATTGGCGAAGGCCATGGCGATGCCGCCGCCCATCGTGCCGGCGCCGATGATGCCGACGCGTTCGATCCGGCGCTTCTGCAGGTCCTTGCCGGGCACCTTCGCCGCCTCGCGCTCGGCGAAGAACAGGTGCCGCTGCGCGCGCGACTGGTCGCCGGAAACGAGTTTCTGGAAGAGTAGCCGCTCGGCGGCAAGCGCCTCGTCGAAAGGCAGGGTGATCGCGTTGCGCACGGCTTCGGCGCAGGCAAGCGGCGCTTCCAGCCCGCGGGCTTTTTTGGCCAGACCGGCGGCCTGGGCGTCGAAAGCGGCAAGATCGGTCTCGGCCAGCCGGTCATCGCGGTCACGCACCGGCACGAACGGGCCACCCCGATCAGCCATTTCGCGGGCGAAACGAATGGCCTCCGCCAATAGATTACTGTCAACAACCGCGTCGGCAAGACCGGCGGCTATGGCCTCACCGGCCGAAATGGGCGTGCCCGAGACGATCATGCCGAGCGCCTTCAGGGCGCCGACCAAGCGCGGCAAACGCACCGTGCCGCCGCCGCCCGGCAAAAGGCCTAGCTTCACTTCCGGCAGGCCGAGTTTTGCGCCGGCATCCGCGACGCGAAAATGGCAGCCGAGCGCCAGCTCCAGCCCGCCACCGAGCGCCGTGCCGTGGATGGCGGCGACGGTCGGCTTGGCGATGGTTTCTAGTAAAGCGACGATGGCGCGCAGTTCCGGCTGCTCGATCGGCTTGCCGAATTCGGTGATGTCGGCGCCGGCGACAAAGGTGCGCCCGGCGCAGACGATGACGATCGCTCTCGCGGCAGGGTCGTCCCGCAGCGCGGCGAGCGCGTCATAAAGCGGCTTGCGGACATGAAAGCTCAGCGCATTGACCGGCGGGTTGTCGATGGTGACCACCGCGACGCCATTCTCGTTTGCGACGCTGACTGAACTGGACAAGCGGAACCTCCCGAGACCGGCTGCAATCGCTGAAGGGTTTACTAAGCCCGCCGGCCAATGGGAACCCGATCCGGCCCTGGCCCAATGGTTGACCGGGAGCGGTCAGTTGTCCACGCGACCGAAGGGCGGAACGTCGCCGATCACTTCGCGCTTGTCCTTGCCGCAGGCGAAGGTTTTCGCCTTCTCGTCGGCAAGCTTGCGCGCCAGGTCGTTGGCCTGCGCGTTGCCGGTGGCTAAAACCAGGCCGATCGTGCAGCCTTGGTGCTCTTCCGGCTGCGCCACCTTGGCGACGACCAGCACCTCGATCGATTTCTTCTCGTCTTCCGGGTTGCTGACCGAGCGGCGATGGATGGCGGCGAACGGAATGGCGGCATCGCCATTGGTCTCGATGCGCCATTCCACCTTCGGGCCGGAGCCGTTGAAGGCGGTGAAGCTCTCCCAGACTGCGGTCATGTCGTCGGACGGAAAGCCATAATAGACGGATTCGCGTGCGTCGTCGTAGCCGATCAGCACCGGGTAGCCGCGATAGCCGGAGCAGACGAGACTCGCCCAGTCGCCGTCGCCTTCCGCGGCCTGCGCATAGGTCACGCAATCCTTCTTCCAGTCGAGATCGGTGTAGGCGCTGGAGATGTCGCCGGCCTGGGCCGCCTGGCAGAAACCGGCGAGGGCAAGCGGGATGACGAGAGCACGCATCGCTGGCAACTCCGTTCGGGTTGCCGGAAGCGTAGCTTCAATTGCTATTTCTTCAAGCTGGCTTCGATCAAGAGGTCGGCGTTGCGGGCAACCGCCGCCGCCGGGCCGCCCAGACCGAAAAGCTGGCCGCTGATATACGCGCCCTCGATGAGAAGCAGCAGGCCGTCGCCCAGCGTGTCGGAATCGGCGGCGCCCATCGCCGCCGCCATGGCGCGCAGGCGCCGGCGCAATTCTTGCTTGTTGTTTTCGCTCACCACCCGTGCGGGATGGCCGCGCTCGGGATATTCCACCGCAGCGTTGGTCATGCCGCAGCCGCGATAGTCGGGCTTTTGCGTGCGTTTGCCGACGCGGGTCAGGAAAGCGATGATCTGCGCGCGCGGATCGCCGGGATGCGAATCGACGGCCTCGTCGAAGCGTTCCCAGAATTCGCGGTCGTATTTGCGCAGATAGGAGGCGGCAAGCTCGTCCTTGGACGGGAAGCTGCGGTAGAGACTCGGCTTGGTGACGCCGGCGCGCTTGACGATCTCGTCGACGCCGATCGCCCGGATGCCCTCGCGATAAAAAAGGTCGCGCGCCACGTCCAGGATCTTGTCCGCCGCCTTGGGGGCGGGCGCGGCGCTCAACGACGCTTCAATTTTATTGTCCGATGACATGCAAACAACTCGCTTGACAATGTTACTGACCGGTACGTATGTATGGTGCTATCGCATTGCAACGTACCGGTCAGTAACATGATAGCCCAGTCCCGTCCGTTTGGCCAGCGCTACGCCTTCGTGGTGGTTGCCGTCATCTTTCTTTGTCTTTTGATGGCGGCAGGGCTTCGCTCGGCCCCCTCGGTGATGATGGTTCCGCTGGAGGAAAGCTTCGGCTGGCGGCGCGACGTGACCTCCTGGGCGGCCAGCATCGGCATCCTGCTCTATGGCCTCACCGGTCCGTTCGCCGCGGCGCTGATGGAACGCATCGGGCTGCGCCGCACGCTGCTCGGCGCGCTGGCGGTGATGTCAGGATCGACGGCGCTCAGCCTGTCGATGACGCAACCCTGGCATCTCTTCATCACCTGGGGCGTGTTTTCCGGCATCGGTTCGGGCGCGGTGGCGAGCGTGCTTGGCGCAACAATCGTCAACCGCTGGTTCAAGACCAATCGCGGCCTGATGATGGGCCTGATGTCGGCCTCCAGCGCCACCGGCATGCTGGTGTTCCTGCCGGTGATCGCCTCGCTGGCCCAAAGCGGCGGCTGGAAGCCGGTGGCGATCGCCGTGGCGCTTGCCACTGCCGCGCTGATCCCGCTTGTTCTGCTGCTCGTGCCGGAACGCCCTTCCTCGATCGGCCAGGTGCGCTACGGCGCCGATGCCGACGACGTTCCGCCGGTGTCGCCGGCATCGCAGGGCAATTTCCTGGCGCATACGCTGACCACGCTGCGCCGCGCCGCTGGCACACGGGTGTTCTGGTATCTGTTCGCGACCTTTTTCGTCTGCGGCTTCACCACCAACGGCCTCGTCGGCACCCATCTCATCGCCTTTTGCGGCGACATCGGCATCGGCGAGGTGCAGGCTGCCGGACTGTTGTCGATGATGGGCATTTTCGACCTGATCGGCACGACGCTGTCCGGCTGGCTCACCGACCGTTTCGACCCGCGTAAGCTGCTCGGCGTCTATTACGCCGTGCGCGGCCTGTCGTTGATCTACCTGCCTTATTCCGGCTTCTCTGCGACCAGCCTGATCATCTTCGCCGTGCTCTACGGGCTCGACTGGATCGCCACCGTGCCGCCGACGCTCAGACTCGCCAACGAGGCGTTCGGCGACCGCAGCGGGCCGATCGTGTTCGGCTGGATCGTCGCCGGCCACCAGGTGGGCGCGGCGGCGGCCGCCGCCTTCGGCGGCACGATGCGCGAGCTGCAGGGCAATTACGAACTGGCCTTCCTGATCGCCGGCATGACGGGCATCGCGGCGGCCTGTATCTCTCTGCTGATCAACACCGACAGCCGGCATTCGAGCCGGAGCCGCAGGCGGCTTAAGGCGTGTCGAGATTCGGGTGAGGCCGGCCTGCAAACGGCAGTCTCCTGCGCTTCCGGTGCTCACGTACTTTAAGTACGCTCCGCTGCGGTTCTCGGAGACCGCCGTTTTCGGCTCGTCCGACCCGAATCTCGACACGCCTTTTAGCGTCGCCTTCCCCTTCCCAAAGGGGAGAAGGGAAGAGCTGTTCACTGTTATCAAAACTTCATGGTTCCGATATGCGCCTGAAACATTGAGGCGAGAGCTTGGCGTTCCCGTTCAAAGCCATCCGGAGACCGCCATGAACAAGCTTTCCCTTACCCGCCGCGCTTTCGTCACTTCGGCCAGCGCCTTCGGCCTTGTCGGCGCCTCCGGACTGGCATTGCCCTACTATTCCCGCGCCAATCAGCGCCCGGCCTTCACGCACGGCGTGCAGTCCGGCGACGTTGACGCCACGTCGGGCATGGTCTGGACCCGCACCGATCGCCCGGCGCGCGTAATGTATGAAGTGTCGACCACCGAAAGCTTCGCCAATGCCACGCGACTGGCTGCACTCGATACGTCGCCCGCCAGCGACTACACGGCGAAGCGGCTGCTCACCGACCTCGCCTCCGACCAGGACATCTTCTACCGCATGACCGCCGCCGATCTTTCCGACATCAATGTCGTTTCCGAGCCGATCGTCGGCCGCTTCCGCACCGCGCCGTCGTCGAAGCGCGACGTGCGCTTCGCCTGGTCGGGCGACACTGCCGGCCAAGGCTGGGGCATCGACGAGACCGGCATGAAGACCTATTCGACCATCGCCAAGCACACGCCGGACTTCTTCCTGCATTCGGGCGACACGATCTATGCCGACGGCGCGCTGAAGGACGAGGTCGACCTGCCCGGCGGCGGCAAGTGGAAGAACGTCGTCATGATCGACGGCAAGCGCAAGGTCGCCGAGACGCTGGACGAGTATCGCGACCAGTGGAAGTACAACATGATGGACAAGCATGTGCTTGCCCTCTCCGCCATCTGCCCGACCTTCTACCAGTGGGACGACCACGAGGTGCTGAACAACTGGTCGGACTCGAAGGACCTGACCGCCGACAACCGCTACAAGGAGAAGTCGATCCATGTGCTGGCGGCCCGCGCGGCGCGCGCCTTCCATGAGATGACCACCATCCGCTACGAGCCGTCGGAGCCGGGCCGCGTCTACCGCAAGATCTCGCATGGGCCGCTGCTCGACGTGTTCTTCCTGGACATGCGCTCCTATCGCGGCCCCAACGGTGCTAATCTGGACGAAACACTGACGCCGAAGTCGCGCATGATCGGCGAGGAGCAGTCCAAATGGCTGAAGCGCGAGCTGGCCAATTCCAGGGCGACCTGGAAGATCATTGCCGCCGACATGCCGCTCAGCCTGGTCGTCTGGGACGACGCGGCGAAGAAGGTCGGTTTCGAGGCCGTCAGCAACAACGACAATGGCGCGCCGAAGGGCCGCGAGCTCGAATTCGCCGATGTGCTGCGCTTCATCAAGAATGCCGGCATCACCAACACGGTGTGGCTGACCGCCGATGTGCACTACACCGCGGCGCATTACTACAACCCCGACAAGGCGCAGTTCCAGGATTTCAACCCGTTCTGGGAATTCGTCTCCGGCCCGATCCATGCCGGCACGTTCGGCCCCAACGATCTCGACATGACGTTCGGGCCGGAGCTGAAATTCATCAAGGCGCCGACCGCCGAGCAGGGCCAGAACCTGCCGCCGTCGGCCGGGCTGCAGTTTTTCGGGCTGGTCGATATTTCCGGCGCCACGGAGCAGCTGACGGTGCGCTTGATGGATCGCGATGACAACGAGCTTTACAAGGTGACGCTCGACCCGGTGCGGTCGGCTTAGGCTGCGTTGTATTCAAGTGATGCTGGCCTGCGAACGATGGTTTCCTGCGCTTCCGGTGCTCACGTACTTAACGTACGCTCCGCTCCGGTTCTCGGAAGCCATCGTCCTCGGCTCGGCCTGACCTGAATCTCAACACACCCGAAGGCCCAGAGTTACAAGGTCTGCGCCGTGAGGCGAAAGCATCGCGGCGGCTCAGAAGTCAAAGGCGATGAAGGGCGTTAGTCCGGATAACAAGCCCGGGGAACGTTCGGCCAGACCGCGGTGTCGCAGTTGGCGTCCTTCTGCCGCTGCTTGAAGGCGGCGCTGACCGGGCCAGTGACGATCGGGTCGACGCCGTCAGGGGCGTCGGCGAACATCTGCTGCGCGGTCCTGGCGTCGGGCGGCTGGATGGAACTGCTCTCTCGCAGAGCCGTCGCCGACTGCGCAACGCCGGCCGCAAGCAGCACGCCAAGCGCTGCCCACGCGAAAACCGGACGCAATCTGGACATCTGATCGGTCATGAACATGAAATTGCCCGGCCCCTCAAAGGTTCCGCCTTGGTTAACAGAATCATTTCACACCAAGACGTTTAAGAATCAGTGACCATTTATTTGGGGGCGGGCCTCCCCTTTCGCAATTGCGAAAAACCCTGTATGAGCCGCGCAACCGAAAAAGGCGGCGCTTTTTAAGCCTGCCGCCTGCAACGTTCCCGAGACCAAACACATGAACCTCCGCAATATCGCGATCATCGCGCATGTCGACCATGGCAAAACCACCCTGGTCGACCAGCTCCTGAAACAGTCCGGCGCCTTCCGCGACAACCAGCGCGTCGCAGAGCGCGCCATGGATTCCAACGACCTCGAAAAAGAGCGCGGCATCACCATCCTGGCCAAGGCGACCTCGGTCGACTGGAAGGGCACCCGCATCAACATCGTCGACACGCCCGGACACGCCGATTTCGGCGGCGAGGTCGAGCGCATCCTGTCGATGGTGGATTCGGCGATCGTGCTCGTCGACGCCGCCGAAGGCCCGATGCCTCAGACCAAGTTCGTCGTCGGCAAGGCGCTGAAAGTCGGCCTGCGTCCCATCGTCGTCATCAACAAGATCGACCGTCCGGACGCCCGCCATGTCGAAGTGGTCAACGAGGTGTTCGACCTCTTCGCCGCGCTCGACGCCACCGACGAGCAGCTCGACTTCCCGATCCTCTACGGTTCGGGTCGCGACGGCTGGGTCTCGGAAAATCCGGAAGGCCCGAAGGATCAGGGCCTCGCGCCGCTGTTCGACCTCGTCGTCAAGCATGTGCCGGCGCCGACCGTCCATCCCGGCCCGTTCCGCATGATCGGCACCATCCTGGAGGCCAATCCCTTCCTCGGCCGCATCATCACCGGCCGCATCGAGTCCGGCACGCTGAAGCCCAATCAGGCAGTCAAGGTGCTGCATCACGACGGCACGCAGATCGAGGCCGGCCGCATCTCGAAAATCCTCGCCTTCCGCGGTCTCGAGCGCCAGCCGATCGAGGAAGCGCAAGCGGGCGACATCGTGGCCATCGCCGGCCTGTCGAAGGGCACCGTCGCCGACACATTCTGCGACCCAGCAGTCAGCGAGCCGCTGCATGCGCAGCCGATCGACCCGCCGACCGTGACCATGTCGTTCCTCGTCAATGACAGCCCGCTTGCCGGCACCGAGGGCGACAAGGTGACGAGCCGCGTGATCCGCGACCGCCTGCTGCGCGAGGCCGAAGGCAATGTCGCGCTCAAGATCGAGGAATCGGCCGAAAAGGATTCCTTCTTCGTCTCCGGCCGCGGCGAATTGCAACTCGCGGTGCTGATCGAAACGATGCGCCGCGAGGGTTTCGAGCTCGCCGTGTCGCGGCCCCGCGTCGTCATGCAGAAGGGCGATGACGGCCAACTGCTGGAGCCTGTCGAAGAGGTCGTCATCGACGTCGACGAGGAGCATGCCGGCGTCGTCGTGCAGAAGATGTCGGAGCGCAAGGCCGAGATGGTCGAGCTGCGCCCGTCCGGCGGCAACCGCCAGCGCCTCGTCTTCCACGCGCCGACGCGCGGCCTGATCGGCTACCAGTCGGAGCTTTTGACCGACACCCGCGGCACCGCGGTGATGAACCGGCTGTTCTTCGCCTATGAGCCCTATAAGGGCGAACTGCCCGGCCGCACCAACGGCGTGTTGATCTCCAACGAGCAGGGCGAGTCCGTCGCCTACGCCATGTGGAACCTGGAAGACCGCGGCCCGATGATCATCGATCCGGGCGTCAAGGTCTATCAGGGCATGATCATCGGCATCCACTCCAGGGACAACGACCTCGAAGTGAACGTGCTCAAGGGCAAGAAGCTCACCAACATCCGCGCCGCCGGCAAGGACGAGGCGGTGAAGCTGACCCCGCCGATCCGGATGACTCTGGAGCGGGCGCTGGCCTGGATCCAGGACGACGAGCTGGTCGAGGTGACGCCGAAGACCATTCGTCTGCGCAAGCTCTATCTTGACCCGAACGAGCGCAAGCGCTTTGAAAAGGCCGCCAAGGTGATGGGCGCGGCGTAGGTTTTTCAGAGAAGGATTCAAAAAGAGGGAGCGTCCGCTCCCTCTTTTTCTTTCAGCGGCACGCGGCCGACAGGATAGCGCGGCGATCCGCCTCCCCGGCCAGATCGATATGGATCGCCACGCCGTCGCGCACCGGCTTGCGCAAGGTCCTGGCGCCATCCGGTTCGACGGTCAGCCGCCTTCGGTCCTCCAGGGCTCGAAGCCTCGACCGCGAAAGGCCGAGCTCGCCGGCAAGCAAGCGGTCCAGCCGCAAAGCCGTCGCGCCCTCGAGCCGAAGCTCGAGCCGGAGCGCGGTCGCGTGTCCGGGTTCGCCGTCCAGCAGCGCCTTATCGACCGTGACGTCGGCAAATTCCTCGACCCGCCCTGCTCTGTTGCGCAGCGCGGCGGCATCGAAGGCAAAGCGGCGCGCGAGCGCCGGATCGTTGCATTCGAGCGCCGTAAACAGCGCCGGCTCGATGTCTCGGCGGGCTTGCCGTTCCAGGATGGCGAAATTCCAGGAATTGTCGCAGTCGACACAGCGGTAGATCAGCCACACGTCGATGCGTTTGCCATTGGCGTTGACGCGGAATTTCTCGCTGCATCGGTATGACCTGACGCCGCCGCAGCGGTTGCAGTTGATGAGAGGTCGAGGCGCGATTGCGGGTGCGATCGTCCAGTGGACACGCAAGGTAGACATGCCGGCAGGCCCTTCCCGTCGGGAAGTCCGTCAGGCCGGCGATATCCGAGATGCCCCAAAGGCACGGCGTGGCGAAGACTGTGTTGGTGGTGCCAGGCGGTCGGCGCGGAACTGCGCACGACAGCGGCTCAGCAATGCCAAACCGGTCTCGAACCGCCGCCTGAAGAACACGTGAAATAGAGCAGACGCGCCAATGGCTGCGCCTGCGGTGCATTCAGAGGAGTTGGCGAGACCGGCGGTTACTGTGGCAAAGCGATGCTCGAAAATGGGTAAGGGACGGGTCTTCTAGCGAAGGCTCAAGGGGACGGCAAGAGCAGGAATTGTCGGCGTCGGCGCTGCCCCTCATCCGCCTGCCGGCACCTTCTCCCCGCGAGCGGGGAGAAGAGAGCTGGCCGCGACGCCGGCGCTTTTCCCGCAACGCTGGCGATTGGCGAAAGCAGCCATGAAAGCGTGCCTTCGCCCCGTTTACGGGGAGAAGTTGCCCGAAGGGCGGATGAGGGGGCAGCGCCGGCGTTGGCAGTTACTGGCGCCTTGAACAACGATCGCGCCTGCTGGGCGTGTCAAATCTAATCCGATCGGCTATCTTTTCTTCTCTGTCTTGTAGGAAACGCCCCATGCATCTCGCCTCATTGCTGATCTTCGCAGCCGCCCTCTTCGTCGCCGCCGGCTCGCCCGGTCCGTCGATCGCGGCACTCGTGGCGCGGGTGATCTCGAAGGGGTTCCGCGACGTCTTCCCCTTCCTGCTGGCCATGTGGATCGGCGAGGCCGTCTGGCTGTCGCTGGCGGTGTTCGGGCTGGCCGTCGTGGCGCAGACCTTCCACTACGCCTTCGTCGCCGTGAAATGGGTAGGCGTCGCCTACCTCGCTTATCTGGCGTTCAAGATGTGGACGGCGCCGGTCGAGGCCAAGGAAGGCGAGATGCCGCGCGAGGATTCAGCCCTGAAACTGTTCTTCGCCGGCATGGCGGTGACGCTCGGCAACCCGAAGATCATGATGTTTTATCTGGCGCTGCTGCCGACCATCATCGACCTTGCCTCGGTCAGCGTCATTGGCTGGGTCGAGCTGACGCTGACCATGGCTATTGTGCTGATCGTCATCGACCTCGCCTGGGTGCTGGCTGCTTCGCAGGCGCGCCGGCTGCTCAAGAGCAAGCGCGCCATGAAGATCGCCAACCGCGTCAGCGCCACGACGATGGCGGGCGCGGCCGCGGCGATCGCCGCGCGATAAGCGGCCGGCCTCACATCATTTCGATGATCGGCGCGATCTCGACGCTGAAGGCGGGGTCCATCAGGATCGGGCAATCCTTTGCCTTGGCGACCGCGTCGTCGATGTCCCTGGCTTCGACAATGGTATAGCCGGCGGTCGGGTTGCTGCCGCCATTGTTCTCGATCCTGCCGCCCGGCAGCACAGTCTTCGACATGCCGACCGGATTGCCGCCGTCGACCACGGCCGAGCCGAGCTTGTCGTACCAGCCGGTCCAGGCATCCATTGCCGCTTTGCGTTCCGCGTCATCGGTCGGCATCTTGCCGGAGCCGTGATAGACATAGAGAAATTTCGCCATGTTCTCCTCCCTTGGCGGCGTTGAACCGGCATGCGGCCACGCCGCTTGCAATGTGCAGCGATGCTGCGATCCGATATGCGGCTCCGCCGCAATCTTGGATATGCAGCTACGCCGCAATCTTGGATATGCGGCTGCGCCGAAATCTTGGATATGCGGCTGCGCCGAAATCCCGGATATGCGGCTCGTGCCGCAGTCCTGATCATCGGACCAAACGGTGCGGCGGGCAATGAAAAATTCGTTAGTGCTAATGTAAGGGCAGGAGCCTCTACCGCGCCATGGCGTGATATTCAGGGTTCGGCCGCATATCCACGGCGGCGGCTACCCGGTTCGACATGTTGAAGAAGGCGGCGGTCGAGGCGATGTCCCAGATATCGCGGTCGGAGAAACCGGCCTGGCGCAAGGCGGCGCGGTCGGCTTCCACGATCCTGGCCGGCTCCTCGGTCAGCTTGACCGCGAATTCGAGCATGGCGCGCTGGCGGTCCGACAGGTCGGCGGCGCGGAAGTTCATCACCATCATCTCGCCCAGCGCCGGCTCGCCCGACAGCTGGCGTACCGCCGCGCCATGCGCCGTCAGGCAATAGAAGCAGTGGTTGATCGAGGAAACAACCACCGCGATCATCTCGCGCTCCAGCTTCGACAGGCCGGACTCGCCCAGCATCAGGTCGTTGTACATATCCGTGAAGGCGCGCAGCTTCTTCTCGTCGAAGGCGTAGGCGAGAAGCACGTTTGGCACGAGGCCGAGCTTCTCCCGGCATCTGTCGAAATAGGCCTTGGTCGCATCGCTGAGCTCCGCTTGGACAAGGTCAAGAGCGGTTATTTTGCCGGTCATATGGTTTCTCCTCGCAGGCCGATGGCGTCGGTTCGAATTTTTTAAAGCGTCGTCAAACCTTTGTCGCCAAACAGCGCTCATCTGGCTACCATAGTCGCAAAAGCATACGACGGGAGGGACTAAGCGTCATGGCCAGCGTTAAATCCAAGCCGAAGAAAGCCGCCGCGAAAGCGGAGGAAAAACCCGCAAGGCTTGTCGACTATCTGCTGGCCCGGGCACCCGCCGAGGACATCGCGGCCTATGACGTGGCCGACCTCGAGCGCGCCGGCGAGCTCGCCGCCCAAGCAGTCGCCGAGCACAGGAAGGGCGAAAGCGTCGTGGCCGTCGAGGCGGATTCCGGCGTTGTCTGCGGCGGCCGGCCGGTCACGGTCATCACCGTCGTCAACGACAACATGCCGTTCCTGTTCGATTCTATCCTTGGCGAAATCACCGAAACCAGCGGCGAGCCGACGCTGGTCACCCATCCGATCGTTACCGTCCGCCACGGCAAAGCCGGCGTCGTCGAGATTCTCGGCGATGGCGGCAAGGAGGATGTCAGCCACGACCGGCTGAGCGTCGTCCATGTGCATATCCCGCGACTGACCGCCGAGCAGGCGAAGAGCCTCACCGAGCGGCTGCGCAAGACGCTTTCGCAGGTCCGCGCCGCCGTCGTCGACTGGAAGCGCATGCTCGCGCGCCTTGACCAGGCGATTTCCGAATTCCGCTATTCGGCCGTGCCGCTCGACAAGAAAAGCGTCGCCGAGGCGATCGCCTTCCTCGAATGGCTGCGTGACGACAATTTCACCTTCCTCGGCATGCGCGAGTTCAAATATATCGGCGGCGAGGAAAGCGGCAATCTGGAGCGCGCGGACAAACCGGGCATGGGCATCCTGTCGGACCCCGATGTGCTGGTGCTGAGGCGCGGCACCGAAGCGGTGACGACGACGCCGGAGATCCGCGCCTTCCTGCACGGGCCAGAGCCGCTGATCGTCACCAAGGCCAATGCCAAGTCGTCGGTGCATCGGCGCATTTATCTCGATTACATCGGCGTCAAGACCTACACGTCGAAAGGCGCGCTGGCGGGCGAGCTGCGCATCGTCGGCCTGTTCACCTCGACCGCCTACACGCGCTCGGTGATGAAGATCCCCTATCTGCGCTCGAAGGCGGAGACGATCATCGCCAAGTCCGGCTTCAGTCCGAACGACCATTCGGGCAAGGCGCTGATCAACGTGCTGGAAAGCTATCCACGCGACGAGCTGTTCCAGGTTTCCGTTCCCATCCTGCGCAAGCATGCCAGCGCCATTCTGGGGCTGATCGAGCGGCCGCGTGTCAGGGCACTGGTGCGCGTCGATCAGTTCGACCGCTTCGTCTCGATCCTCGTCTTCGTGCCGCGCGACCGCTATGACAGCGTCGTGCGCGAGAAGGTCGGCACCTATCTCAAGACCGTGTTCGAGGGCCGGCTGTCGGCCTATTACCCGGCCTTCCCGGAAGGCGGGCTGGCGCGCGTGCACTTCATCATCGGCCGTTCCGGCGGCAAGACGCCGAAGGTCGAGCAGTCGACGATCGAAGCGGCAATCCGCGACATCGTGCGGACCTGGGAGGACGCGCTCTCCGAAGCCGCGGAGGCGGCCGGGAGCGATCCGGCCCTGAAGGCGATCGCGGCGCGCTTTCCCGAAAGCTATCGCGACACCTTCTCGGCCGCCGTGGCGCTTGCCGACGCCGGACGCATCGCGAAGATAAGCGCCGACAATCCGATCGCCATCGATTATTACCGCCACGCCGACCAGAAGCCGCACCAGGCGGCTTTGAAGATCTACCATTTCGACAGTCCGGTGGCCCTGTCGCGGCGCGTGCCGGTGCTCGAAAATATCGGCTTCCGCGTCATCAGCGAGCGCACTTTCGAGGTCGGCGACGACCCGGCCGATCGGGTGTTCATCCACGACATGGAATTGGAGAACAGCTACGGCGGGCGAATAGACCTCTCCGACGGCGGCGCGCTGTTCGAGGATGCATTCCTGTCGGTCTGGCGCGGCGATGTCGACAATGACGGCTATAACGGCCTGGCGCAAACCGCCGGCCTGTGGTCGGGCGAGATCACGATCCTGCGCGCCTATGGCCGCTATCTGCAGCAGGCCGGCATCCCGCAGAGCCAGGACTTCATTGCCGCGGCGCTCAATCGTTACCCCGAGATCGCGCGCGGCCTGCATGAACTGTTCGTCGCCCGGCTCGGGCCGGCGGCGGAAGGCGACGGCGTGGTCGCGGCGAAGCACCTGAAGGCCAAGATCAAGGATGCGTTGGAAGAGGTGCCCAATATCGATGACGACACCATCATCCGCCGCTACCTCAACCTCATCGAAGCCTCGTTACGAACCAATCATTTCGTAGCCGATACGAAGGAGAAGGGGCAGTCACTGGCGATCAAGCTCGACTCCCAAGCGGTCGAAGGCCTGCCGGCGCCCAGGCCGTGGCGCGAGATCTTCGTCTACGGCTCCGAGGTCGAGGGTGTACATCTGCGCTTCGGTCCGGTGGCGCGCGGCGGCCTACGCTGGTCGGACCGCGCCCAGGACTACCGGACCGAGGTGCTGGGGCTGGTCAAGGCGCAGCAGGTCAAGAACGCGGTCATCGTGCCGGTCGGCGCCAAGGGCGGCTTCTATCCCAAGAAGCTGCCGATGAGCGCCGGCCGCGACGTCATCTTCGAAGCCGGCACCTCGGCCTACAAGAATTTCGTCTCCAGCCTTTTGTCGATCACCGACAATATCGGCGTGGATGGCGTCATCCCGCCCGCAGGCGTGGTGCGGCGCGACAAGGACGATCCCTATTTCGTCGTCGCCGCCGACAAGGGCACGGCAACCTTCTCCGACACGGCCAACGCGATTTCCGAGAAGCATCACTTCTGGTTGGACGACGCCTTCGCCAGCGGCGGTTCGGCCGGCTACGACCACAAGAAGATGGGCATCACCGCCAAGGGCGCCTGGGAAGCGGTGAAGCGCCATTTCCGCGAGATGAACCGCGACATCCAGACCTCGCCCTTCACCGTGGTCGGCGTCGGCGACATGTCGGGCGACGTGTTCGGCAACGGCATGCTGCTCTCGCCGGCCACCAGGCTGATCGCCGCCTTCGACCATCGCGACATCTTCATCGATCCCGATCCGGATATGGCGGCCTCGATGGCTGAGCGCCAGCGCATGTTCGCGCTGCCGCGCTCGTCCTGGCAGGACTACGACAAGTCGAAGCTGTCGGAAGGCGGCGTCATCGTCTCGCGCAGCCAGAAATCGATCACCTTGCCGCAGGCGGCGGCGGCCGCGATCGGCTTGTCCAAGACCACGGCGACGCCGGTAGAGATCATGAGTGCCATCCTCAAGGCGCCGGTGGACCTTCTGTGGTTCGGCGGCATCGGCACCTATGTGCGGGCTTCCGGGGAAAGCAATCAGGATGTCGGCGACCGCGCCAACGACGCCATCCGCGTCACCGCGCTGGACGTTCGCGCCAAGGTGATCGGCGAGGGTGCCAATCTCGGCGTCACCCAACGGGCGCGCATCGAATTCGGCATGAATGGCGGGCGCTGCAACTCCGACGCCATCGACAATTCGGGCGGCGTCAACTGCTCCGACGTCGAGGTCAACATCAAGATCGCGCTGGCATCCGCCATGCGCAAAGGCTCGCTGGCGCGGCCGGCGCGCAACAAGCTGCTCGCCGAAATGACCGACGAGGTGAGCGCGCTGGTGCTCTCCAACAATTACCAGCAGACGCTGGCGCTCTCGCTGGCGCGCAAGCGGGGGCTCGCCGATATCGCGCATCAGGCGCGCTTCATGACGGCGCTCGAAGCGCGCGGCCTGCTCGACCGCGCGGTCGAGACGCTGCCTTCGCCGGCGGCGCTCGCCGAACGCGAGGCGCGCGGCGAGCCGCTGACCAGGGCGGAGCTCGGCGTGCTGCTGGCCTATGCCAAGATCGTGCTGTTCTCCGACATCGTCGCCAGCGACGTGCCGGACGAGCACCATTTCGACCGCGACCTGATGGGCTATTTCCCGGAGCGCATGGCCAAGAAATTCGCCGGCGAGATCCGCGACCACAGGCTGCGGCGCGAGATCATTGCGCGGGTCGTCGCCAACGACCTCGTCAATCGCGGCGGTCCGTCCTTCGTCAACCGCCTGCAGGAATCGACGGGACGCACGGCGGCCGATGTCGTACGCATCTTCACCGTGGTGCGCGACGGCTTTGCGCTGCCTGCGCTCTACAAGGAGATCGACGCGCTCGACAACCAGATCGACGGCCAGGTCCAGCTCGATCTCTATCAGGCGGTTAGCCGGCTCATTTTCGTGACCAGCGGCTGGTACCTGAAGAACGAAGCGGGCTCGGCGCCGCTCGGACAGCGCATCGCCGAATTGCAGGAAGCCCGCAAGGCGCTCGAGCCGAAGCTTCTCTCGTTGCTGCCGGCCTTCTCGCGCGAGCGCATCGAGGATCGACAGCATGGCCTGTCCAAGGGCGGCGCGCCGGAAAAGCTCGCCGGGCAGCTCGCTTTGACCGAGGTGGCGGAACTGATCCCGGATATCGCGCTCACCGCGCGCACCGCCAATGCCGACATCGTCAGCGCGGCCAAGGCCTTCTTCGCCGTCAGCGACGCCTTCCGCATCCCGCGCGTCGAGGAAGCGGCGCGCTCGATCGTGCCGCCCGACTATTACGACCAGCTGGCGCTGTCGCGCGCGACCGACATGATCGGCGTGGCGCGGCGCGGCATCGCGGTGGCAGCGCTGACCGGTTACGGCGCGGCAGCGGATCCGGTCGCGGCCTGGCTGGAGGCCGGCGGCGAACGCGTCGCGCGCATCCGCGAAAGGCTGCAGGCGCTGACCGAAGGCGGCGACATCACCGTGTCGCGGCTGTCGGTGGCGTCCGGCCTGATGAGCGACCTGACGGGGATGTGAATAGGCTTGGGTTCCTCGCCCCGCCAAAGGCGGCTGGTCTTTGGCATAGCGCATGGCAGCCTGGCGCATGCATTTCCAATGCAGCGCTGGTCGACCCCGACTCCGTCTCGGCTTCGCCGAGCCACCTTGTATCTCCACGAGAGAGATTTCGTGGGATTGAAGCGATTGAGCCAAGAT
>NZ_JARTVR010000060.1:0-273 GCF_029625735.1 Mesorhizobium sp. WSM4935
GGCAATGACGGCTTCCAGTTCGCGGGGCTGTCCGATTTCACGGGTGCCGCGCTGGTGGATGGCGGCACCGGCTATGACCTGGCGGCGGTGGGCGGCTTCGGCAGCCTGGCCGACAGCGGCTTCGCCCATATCGCCAACATGGACCAGCTGGTGTTCGTGGGCGGGGCGGATGCCGCGACCAGCGGGCGCGTCACGCTGGCGCTGGGCGGCAACGCGGCGGCGGCCTTCAAGGGTGATGTGACCCTCTCGGCCGCAGGCGGCACCAGCCTGACG
>NZ_JARTVR010000061.1:0-272 GCF_029625735.1 Mesorhizobium sp. WSM4935
TCATTGAGTTTATCAAGTTCTGCTTCTAGCTGTTTGCAGTACGGGCAATTCGGATCTGAGAAAATAGCCAACTGACGTTTACCACTACCTTTTACCGTTTTAATTGCATCCTGAAGAGGAAGTTGTTTCCAATCAATAGAGTTTTGTTTGAGCACTAAATCCTTGGTCAGATTTTTCTGATCTTGTAGACGAATCATAGATCCTATGAACATATGTTGTGCATTTTCATCCAAGTAAATAATTTGATTATCAAGATTGGCACTATACAAGCC
>NZ_JARTVR010000062.1:0-271 GCF_029625735.1 Mesorhizobium sp. WSM4935
CCCTCATAGCCTTTGTGCTGATAGATCAGGTGCACGATGTTGACGGTGCCGGCGTCCGAATAGTCCTCGATCAGCGCTTCCTCGGCCGGCGTCCGCAACTCCTTCGGCACCCGTTTCAGTGCATCGAGCAGGCGCATCTTGAGACCGTGGATGCGTTTGAAATTGTCAGTGTTTTGCCGTGTGCGGCTCGAATACATGATGTCCTTATGGCGCGACAGCACGTCCGGCATGCTGCGCGGCAGGACGCCTCGCGCGCTGAACAGGTCGACCT
>NZ_JARTVR010000063.1:0-270 GCF_029625735.1 Mesorhizobium sp. WSM4935
GTCGTAGCCGGGCTTCAGCATCTCGGCGAAGGTCCGGTCGCGGCCGGCTTCGTCATTGTCCTTCTTCTGCAGGCCGAACACCGACAGGCCGATCACGTCGACATAGTCGTCGCCCGGTTAGTATTTCTCGAGGCCTTCCAATCCCTTGGGCGACCACATGTATTTCGCCGCGGGCGCCGCCTTGCGGCAGACGTCGACCTCGCGCTTGTAGGCGGCGATCCAATCCTTAGGCGCCCAGTTGGCCCAGGTGAAGCGGCCATTGCTGTCTTC
>NZ_JARTVR010000064.1:0-270 GCF_029625735.1 Mesorhizobium sp. WSM4935
TCGTTCTCGATACCCTGGACAATAGGCTGAAGCCGAGTTTTGTCCTCTTCGTTCCATCCTAGGTCCAACACCTCTTTGTAGTTGGAGTTGCGGCGATTGATTCCAAATCGGTCGGCGTTGACGGCAGTTTGGTTCGCGAGCGCATGGCTGTCGGTCGGTTCACCGTCATCAGCGAGGGAAGTGTCTGCGGCAAGCGGGTCAAGTGTGTCTTGGTCTAACAGTGGCGCTTCCTCAGGGCACACCAGGGCAGGCGGCTGTTGCGCATTAGGC
>NZ_JARTVR010000065.1:0-269 GCF_029625735.1 Mesorhizobium sp. WSM4935
GCATAAAACGGTGAAAGTGCAGGCGCTGTTTCCGCTCTCCCGGCAGGCTTTGATAGAAAAGGTCCATCAGCCAGGTTTTCCCGCGTCCTACACCGCCCCACATATATAAGCCACGCACTGGCGTATGCTTTGTGTCTTCGCGTTTACCCCACAGCTTACCGACCCGCGCCATTAGCCCACTCGTCCTGGGGGCTGGTGGCCTGCTATTGATGAGTTCTTGATAAATAATTTCCAGGCGGCTGACGGCCTCTTTTTGAACGTCGTCGGGT
>NZ_JARTVR010000066.1:0-267 GCF_029625735.1 Mesorhizobium sp. WSM4935
TTGGTGAGGGCTGTCGAATAAATAAATACCCAGATCACCAACATGATGAAATAGAGGATACCGATAAAAAAGCCCCAGTTCTTTCCCAGATAACCTGAGATGACGCTTGGGTAGTCCTTGCATTCGGGTGATTCGGCCAAAGTGTTAATAAATAGCCTCTGGAACAGGTACATCGCGGGATAGGCGATCACCGATGAGACGAGGAAAACCCACAATCCGACTAAGCCGACCTTCACTGGAAGAAATACAATACCAGCACCGATAGCC
>NZ_JARTVR010000067.1:0-265 GCF_029625735.1 Mesorhizobium sp. WSM4935
TGTGCGGAATGCCGATGGTGATGGTGATGCTCGGCTCAGTTCCCATCGTCGTCCTCCCAGTCGTCAACGAACGTGTCTGACTCGATGACGCCGGGGTATCGGTCTACCTGTTGGCACCACATCTCTGCTTCTGCAACGATCTCTTCAATGCGTGCAACCGATGCGGCTTCGACGGTCATGGTCACTTGGATTGTGATGTTGGCTTTCACTTCGCCTCCTTACACGCGGCGGCCAGGATCATGCTTTCGATCTGTTCGCACCACGC
>NZ_JARTVR010000068.1:0-262 GCF_029625735.1 Mesorhizobium sp. WSM4935
GATGAGGAATTGGATGCCGCATGGCCCAAGACCATCAAGATGCTGCGAGCCAAGTTCGGTGAGGGCGGGTATTCCTGTTTCAACGCTATTCACCTTGAAGTGTATCGTCTCCAGACAACGACATTTGTTCATATGCTCAAGCAGATGGATGACGATGCTTTATTGAAGCACGTCAAGAACGCTCGCAAGTATCTCCGATTCACCTGGCCACAGCTAGACGAGATCGCGTACAACGACATGTACGTTATCAATGGTGATCAGG
>NZ_JARTVR010000069.1:0-261 GCF_029625735.1 Mesorhizobium sp. WSM4935
GTGCAACACCAACCCAATAAACTTGTAAAACCGATGACTTGCTAGCACTGTTGGCATCAACTTGAAACTCTATCTTCAGAATATCTAATTGGTCGGTTGGAACTTGACCTGGCGTGTATGGAGTGAAATCCGACCAATTCCAAGTACCTACACCCCAAAATATAAAGGATAAAACCACGTAAAATTTATTGTTATTCCCATCAGTTAAAACCAATCTTGGATTACCAGATGAGACCTTATAGTAGATGTTTGGTGGTTTTC
>NZ_JARTVR010000007.1:0-281300 GCF_029625735.1 Mesorhizobium sp. WSM4935
CAGTAGGCAGTAGGCAGTAGGCAGTAGGCAGTAGGCAGTAGGCAGTAGGCAGTAGGCAGTAGGCAGTAGGCAGTAGGGTTACGTCGAGGCCATGCAGCGATGAGGGGTTCACTTATTCGGTGCATTCGCTTATTGGCCCTACTCCCTACTCCCTACTCCCTACTCCCTACGAGCCCATGATCCGTCTCGAAAATATCGGCAAGCAGAACGGCCGACAGATCGTCTTCATCGAAGCCTCGGCCGCCTTGCAGAAGGGCGAGAAGGTCGGGCTCGTCGGCCCGAACGGCGCCGGCAAGACGACCTTGTTCCGCATGATCATCGGTCAGGAGCAGCCCGACGAGGGACAGGTCTCGATCGATCGCGGCGTGACCATCGGCTATTTCAGCCAGGATGTCGGCGACATGGGCGGCATGAGCGCCGTCGCCGAGGTCATGGAAGGGGCGGGGCCGGTCAGCGCGGTGGCCGCGGAGATGCGCGAGCTAGAGCACGCCATGGGCGATCCCGAGCGCGCCGGCGAGATGGATCAGATCATCGAGCGCTACGGCGAGTTGCAGCACCGTTTCGAGGAGCTCGACGGCTATGCGCTGGACGGCCGCGCGCGCGAGGTGCTGGACGGCCTCGGCTTCAGCCAGGAGATGATGGACGGCGACGTTTCAAAACTCTCCGGCGGCTGGAAGATGCGCGTGGCGCTCGCCCGCATCCTGTTGATGCGGCCCGACGTCATGCTGCTCGACGAGCCGTCGAACCATCTCGACCTCGAAAGCCTGATCTGGCTGGAGAAGTTCCTGAAGGACTATGACGGCGCGTTGCTGATGACCTCGCACGACCGCGAGTTCATGAACCGCATCGTGTCGAAAATCATCGAGATCGACGCCGGTGCGCTGACGTCCTATTCCGGCAATTACGAATTCTACCAGGAGCAGCGTGCGCTGGCCGACAAGCAATTGCAGGCGCAGTTCGAGCGCCAGCAGGCGATGCTGGCCAAGGAGATCGCCTTCATCGAGCGTTTCAAGGCGCGCGCTTCGCATGCGGCCCAGGTGCAGAGCCGGGTGAAGAAGCTCGACAAGATCGACCGCGTCGAGCCGCCGAAGCGCCGCCAGACGGTGGCCTTCGAGTTCCAGCCGGCGCCGCGCTGCGGCGAGGACGTGGCGACGCTGAAGGGCATCCACAAGGCCTATGGCAGCCGCACCATCTATTCAGGCCTCGACTTCCAGATCCGCCGCCGCGAACGCTGGTGCGTGATGGGCGTCAACGGCGCCGGCAAGTCGACGCTTCTGAAGCTGGTCGCCGGGGCTTCCGAGCCGGACGAAGGCACGGTCGCGCGCGGTCCGAGCGTCAAGATGGGCTATTTCGCCCAGCACGCCATGGAGTTGCTCGATGGTGAGCGCACCGTCTTCCAGACGCTGGAGGATAATTTTCCGCAGGCCGGCCAGGCGCCGCTGCGCGCGCTTGCCGGTTGCTTCGGCTTCTCCGGCGACGAGATCGAAAAGAAGTGCCGCGTGCTTTCCGGCGGTGAGAAGGCGCGGCTGGTGATGGCGCTGATGCTGTTCGACCCGCCTAACCTGCTGGTGCTCGACGAACCGACCAACCACCTCGACATCACCACCAAGCAGATGCTGATCGAGGCGCTGTCGCAGTACGAAGGCACCATGCTCTTCGTCTCGCACGACCGCCACTTCCTGGCGGCGCTGTCGAACCGCGTGCTGGAACTGACGCCCGATGGCATCCACACCTATGGCGGCGGCTACACCGAATATGTCGCCCGCACCGGCCAGGAAGCGCCGGGGCTAAGGGGATAGCGACCGCTTCTCAGCCGAACAGCTTGGTTACGAAGCCGCTGAACCAGGCATGCTGCGCTGCGTGGTGGGCTTCCATCAGCCGGTCCTGTTCGTCCCGGTCCTGCGCGCCGAGGGTTCCATAAGGCGCGCCTTGGCGCTCCTGCCATCGCCGGAAGCCGGCCGGACCCTGCTCGGCGTGGAATTGCAGCGCGTAGGTGTTGTCGCCGATCCGGAACGCCTGGTTGGGAAAGATCTCGCTCGAGGCGAGATGCACCGCGCCGGCCGGAAGGTCGAAGGTATGAAAATGGTTCTGCGGCAGGAAAAGGGGCCGATCGAGGAAATCGCCCGCCTCGGCCGTCGGCGTGATCTCGAAATAGCCGAACTCTCTGATGCCGCTCTCCACCGGGCCGACATCGGCGCCAAGATGCCAGGCGATCTGCTGCGCGCCCTGGCAGATGCCGAGCAGCGGCAAATCGTTGTCAAGGCAATGCTCGATCAGCGCCGCTTCGTGATCGAGGAATGGGTGCTTCTCGGTGTCGAAGACGTTGAACGGGCCGCCATAGATCACCGCGCCGTCGACATTTTCGAGATCGATCGTCTCGCCCTTGAACGGCATCGCGGTCGTGACCGCATGGCCGTTCGCTTCAAGGGTCGTCTGGACATGATCGTCGCCAGGCTCTTCCGAGTGCCTGACCAGAACAATGCGCTTCATCGAGGCTCCCGCCGCTCATTCCGCAGAATACTCGATAAGCTTAGCAGGCTGTCGGGAATGTGCCAGCGCCCAGTTCCGACTGGACGCTGACAGGCTGTACAAGCGCGCTGCCGGCGTGCTTACCCCTTCGTCGCCAGGCCGCGATCGATCAGCCGTGCGAGGCGCGCCGAGAAAGCCTTGGCGTCCGCCGGCTTGTCGCCGTCGAGCACGCGCGCTTCGTCGTAAAGCAGATGCGCGGCATCTTCCTTGAACGCCTTTTCGTCCTCGCCGAGCTTTGCCAGCGCCGCGACGCGCTCATGGCGCGGGTTGATCTCGAGGATCGGCTTGGCCGCCTTGTCGAGCCGGCCGGCGGCGTTGAGCAGACGCTCGAACTGGCGGTCCGGGCCATGCTCCGGCGCGACAAGGCAGACGGCGCTTTCCGTCAGCCGGTCGGAGGCCTTCACGTCCGATACCTCCTCGCCGAGCGTCGTCTTCACGAAAGCCAGGAACGTCGCGATGTCCGATGACGTTTCGGTGCCCGGCTTCGCCGCATCGTCGGGCAGCGGAATGTCGGCAAGCTCTGCCGCGCCCTGCGTCACCGACTTGAACGGCTTGCCGTCGAATTCCGGCGCCATCGTCACCCAGAAACTGTCGACCGGATCGGTGAGCAAGAGCACCTCGATGCCGCGTGCGCGAAACCCTTCGAGCTGCGGCGAGGCCTCCAACCGGGCACGGTCGTCGCCGGCCATGAAGAAGATAGCTTTCTGGCCCTCCTTCATTGCTCCGACATACTCGGCAAGGCTGCGCCAGCCTTCGCCCGAAGCCGTCGAACGGAAACGGGCAAGCTTCAGCAACTGCTCGCGCCGCTCGTAATCCTCATAGAGACCTTCCTTGAGGACGACGCCGAAATTCTCCCAGATTTTTGCGTAGGTTTCGGAATCGTTTTCGGCTGTTTTGGCGAGGTCGCCGAGAACGCGGTTGGTCACGCCCTTGCGGATCGAGGCAAGCAGCGGGCTTTCCTGGATCATCTCGCGCGACACGTTGAGCGGCAGGTCGGCGGAATCGACCAAGCCGCGCACGAAGCGCAAGTAGCGCGGCAGGAGATCGGCGTCGTCGGTGATGAAGACGCGCCGCACATAGAGCTTGATGCGGCCCTTGCGGTCCTGGTCGAAGAGATCGAACGGCCGCGATCCGGGCACGAAAGCGAGCACGCTGTATTCCTGCCGGCCCTCGGCGCGGAAATGGATGATCGAGGCCGGCTCGTCATACTGGCCGGCGATGCTGCGGTAAAAGTCGGTATATTCCTCCGGCTTGATCTCGCTCTTCTGCCGCACCCAAAGCGCCATGCCGTCGGCGATGTCGCGCGGCTCGGCGCCGGGTTTCTCGATAAGCGTGATCGGCACCGGCACATGACCCGACTGCGACTTCGCCAGACCTTCGAGCCGGTAGGGCGTGGTGTAGGAGGAAGCATCCTCCATCAGATGCAACACGACGCGCGTGCCGCGCTTGGGCGCCGCCTCAAGTGGCGCCGGTGCGATCTCATAGGTGCCCTTGCCATCGGACGACCAGCGGAAGGCCTGGTCGCTGCCGGCCTGGCGGCTGATGACGTCGACCCGATCCGCGACCATGAAGGCAGAATAGAAGCCGACGCCGAACTGGCCGATGAGCTGTGTGTCCTCCGCCGCCTTGCCGGACTCGACGCGCTCCATGAAGGCGCGCGTGCCGGAGCGCGCGATCGTCCCCAGCGCCTCCGCCATCTCGCCGCGGCTCATGCCGATGCCGTTGTCCTCGACGGAAAGCTGCTTATTGTCCGGGTCGGCGGCGATGATGATGCGCGGCTTCGGATCCTCGCCCAAAAGCTCGGGCCGGCTTACCGCCTCGAAGCGCAGCTTCTCGCAGGCGTCCGCCGCGTTGGATATCAGCTCGCGCAGGAAGACGTCGCGGTCCGAATAGACCGAATGCACCATCATGTGCAGCAGCCGCGAGACATCCGCCTCGAAAGTCCTGGTTTCCGTCGTCTTGGTGTCAGTCGTCATTCAAAATTCCCGGGTTGGTTATTTGTCCGCCGCGCCAGCACGTGCGGGGTTCGATCGTCAGCCATTGTTGCTTGTGGAGGCCCGCCCTGCCAGCGCTGCGGGCGCCATCGAAACCATGTCCGGCGCCAGAATATCGTGGCGGCGGGCGAAGGCAACAAGGGTTGCCCGTACCGTTTCCGGGTCGATCTCGCCGGCAATGCCGGCCTTGCAGGCGTTGAGCGCGATCGCATGCGCGCTGCTCCTGCTCACAGCCGGCCAATCTTGCAGAAGGGCATGGGCTTCCGCCACGGTCTCGATCCGCGCCGGCAAACCCATGCCGACGAGCACGGTGACAGGTTCTTCAAAGCGGTCGTGGGTCATGGTCTGAAGCTCCTGTTGGATGCATGCCCCTGATTCCGGGGCGAACGCCGGCCGTCCCGGCCAGCGCATGTCGGCGCCGGTAGGGCGGTTGCAGGACAATGCCATGCGGCTGGCTTATGCCGGGGAAGGCGTGCACAACCACCGGCCCGGCCAACGTTATGTGCGTCGCTGAACTTTGCTGGTTCAGGCGCGGCGGGGGCAGCGCGCCATGCGCCTTGGTCAGGGCTTCGATCCAGGCGGCGACCGCCAGCGGGACCGGCGCGCGCCCCTCGATCCAGCGCGCCGCATCCGTCCTGGAACAGTCAAGCTCCTGCGCAAGATCGGCGGCATCCCATCGCAAGGTTCTCAGGCATTCCCGCAAACGTCCCGCAATCATGGCAATCGTGTTCCCCGTGCAAGCGTCTCATCCCATCTCGATGCAGTTGATGGACCCCGCCCGCCAGGGGCGGGGTCGATCTCGTTCAGTTTCACGCGGATGTTTCGGTGGCCGACACCTGCTGTGCGGCGAGGAACATCAGCGTCGAGGCGACGGTCCGCCGATTCCATCCGGCGGATTCGGCCGTGTCGAGCAAGCCTGCCAGCAGCGGCTTCAGCGCGCTTCGGCATTCGGCTTCATAAGCGAGGAATTCGCTTGCCGGATGCGTCGGCGCCGGAATCGAGCCATTGCCGCTTATCATATCCATCAGGGCCTCCCATTGTACCTGGTGAAGCGCCCGCTCCCGTAGCCGGGAGCGGGCTTTGGTCAGCGTCTTAGAAGTCCATGCCGGCGCCGGCCGGCATGGCGGCAGCGGCCTCCTTCTTCGGTTTCTCGGCCACCATCGCCTCGGTGGTGACGAGCAGACCGGCGACCGAAGCCGCGTCCTGCAGCGCGGTGCGCACGACCTTGGCGGGGTCGATCACACCCTGCTTGTAGAGGTCGCCATATTCACCGGTCTGGGCGTTCCAGCCATAGGCGAAGTCGGTCTTCTCGCGCAGCTTGCCGACGATGATCGAGCCTTCCGCCCCGCTATTCTCCGCAATTTGGCGGGCCGGCGCCTCGATGGCGCGTCGCACAATGTCGACGCCATATCTCTGGTCAGGGTTGTCGACGGTCAGCGCATCAAGCGCCTTGGCAGCCCTGAGCAGAGCCACCCCGCCGCCGGGCAGTATGCCTTCCTCGACCGCGGCCCGGGTCGCATGCATGGCGTCGTCGACGCGGTCCTTTCGCTCCTTGACCTCGACCTCGGTCGAGCCGCCGACGCGGATCACTGCCACGCCGCCGGCGAGCTTGGCGAGCCGCTCCTGCAGCTTCTCGCGGTCGTAGTCCGAGGTGGTTTCCTCGATCTGAGCCTTGATCTGCGTAACGCGACCCTGGATCTCCTCCTTCTTGCCGGCGCCGCCGACGATCGTGGTGTTCTCCTTCTCGACCACCACCTTCTTGGCGCGGCCCAGCATCTCCAGCGTGACGTTCTCCAGCTTGATGCCGAGATCCTCGCTGATGGCGGTGCCGCCGGTGAGGATGGCGATGTCCTCCAGCATGGCCTTGCGCCGGTCGCCGAAGCCCGGAGCCTTGACGGCGGCGACTTTCAGCCCGCCGCGCAGCTTGTTGACGACGAGCGTCGCAAGAGCTTCGCCCTCGACATCCTCGGCGATGATCAGTAGCGGCTTCCCGGACTGGACCACAGCCTCCAGCACCGGCAGCAGGGCCTGGAGATTGCTGAGCTTCTTCTCGTGGATCAGCACATAGGGCTCTTCGAGCTCGACGCGCATCTTGTCCTGATTGGTGATGAAGTAGGGTGAGAGGTAGCCGCGGTCGAACTGCATGCCTTCGACGACTTCCAGCTCGGTGTCGGCCGTCTTGGCCTCCTCGACGGTGATGACGCCTTCGTTGCCGACCTTCTGCATCGCCTCGGCCAGGAAGCGGCCGATCTCGGCATCGCCATTGGCCGAGATCGTGCCGACCTGGGCGATCTCGTCATTTCTGGTCACTTTGCGGGCGTTGGTCTTCAACTCCTGAACAATAGCCTCGACGGCTTTATCGATGCCGCGTTTCAGGTCCATAGGATTCATGCCCGACGCGACGGCCTTGGCGCCTTCCTTGACTATCGCCTGAGCCAGAACGGTCGCGGTGGTCGTGCCGTCGCCGGCGATGTCGCTGGTCTTCGAGGCGACCTCGCGCACCATCTGGGCGCCCATGTTCTCGAACTTGTCCTCGAGCTCGATCTCCTTGGCGACGGTGACGCCGTCCTTGGTGATGCGCGGGGCGCCGAACGACTTGTCGATCACGACGTTGCGGCCCTTCGGACCGAGCGTCACCTTTACCGCGTCGGCCAGGATGTTGACGCCGCGCAGCATGCGGTCACGGGCGTCGGAATGGAACTTCACTTCCTTGGCAGCCATTGGATCACTCCTTGCTTAGGCAGTTTTCATTGACTGATTGCGGTTCGACCCGGCCCCGTCAGGCGGCTTTCTTCAGCGTCGCGGTCTGCTCGATTACGCCCATCACGTCGCTTTCCTTCATAATGAGCAGGTCCTCACCGTTGAGCTTGATTTCGGTTCCGGACCACTTGCCGAACAGGATGCGGTCGCCGACCTTCACGTCGAGGGGCACGAGCTTGCCGCTCTCGTCGCGACCGCCCGGGCCTACGGCGATGACTTCGCCTTCCTGCGGCTTTTCCTTGGCAGTGTCAGGGATGATGATGCCGCCGGCCGTCTTCTCTTCGGCCTCGATACGGCGGACGAGTACACGGTCATGCAATGGACGGAACGTCATATCGTTCTCCTTCAGGACAAACAGATTGCGAGAGGTTCCTCCGCTCCGGACCGGCAGGACCGGAGCGGGGCTCGCGCGACCCTTTCGGCGTCGCGCGCATGTCGAGCTAATTTTGCCTTCTTCTACTTTCAAGGGGGTGTCGCAAAATTTTTGGCACTCTCGACCCTGGAGTGCTAGCGCGCTGAAAACATGCGGTAAATTCGATCGTGCCGATAAAGGAGAGGCTTGAATTCGCGATTGAGCTGAACAAAATTATCGGCGCCCGGCAGCGCCAGGTCTGCCGAGAAATTGAACGCTGAAACAGCAAGGAGTTTTTGGAGACGGAGGACAGAAATGGACCGACAGACACTTTCGCCGATCATTCCTTCCCTAGCTCCCGAAATATCAGACCTTTCGCTCGATCGGCTGCTGTCCCCGGCCAGCCATTTCCAGCACCCGCGGGATGTGCTGGAGGACAGCTCGCTCGACATCTGGGAAAAGCGGGCGATCCTTTCGTCCTGGGCATCCGACGCCTGCGCCGTGGAATCGATGCCGGCGCTGCGCCAGCCGCCAGGGGCCGAACGGCCGGTCTCCTTCGACGAGATCATGGATGCGCTGCGCCGGCTGGATGCGCTCGCTCCGCCGCCGACCGGCCCTGCCGATGACGACCACCGGCAACTGGTCGACCGGCTGAGCGCGTGAGGGCCGAAGGCGATGGCGAGCACGGTCAGCACGGAATTCCGCTTGCAGATGAATGGCTATGGCTTGACCACTGCCGAGATCCACTACCATCTGCCGGACCATCCCAGCCTGCTCCAGCTCTACGTGTGGCAGGACTATGATCTCGCCCCGGATTTCCCCACGCTGAGGGGTTTTCTGGGATTTTGGGAGCGCGAGCTGGCAGGCGCCTTGCATTCTGTCCGCGTCGCCCATCATCGGCTCATCAGGCCATCGGAATGGCGGGCTGTCGACGGGATCATCGCGATCCATTGAAGATCGGCTCCGCCAAGGCGCTCGTCGTGCGGCCGCTCTTCCGCATGCAGGCGAAGACTTTTTCACGACGTTGAAAGCGGCTTCGGGCTGGGCCTTGACGTCCCGGCCCTGAATTCCCAGATCGATTTCGCCGGTGCTTGAGAGACCGGCAAGGTCAAGGGGCGCCGCTTCCTTGGCGCCCCTCGTATCTATGTTGCTCAATGGAGGATGTAGCTATGAGAACCACGTTTGACTTCAGTCCCCTGTTCCGGTCGAGCATCGGTTTCGATCGAATGCTGAACGCCCTCGAAACGGCGAGCCGGATCGACACCGTCGACAATTGGCCACCCTACGATATCGCCAAGACCGCGGAAGACGACTACCGCATCACCATGGCGGTGGCAGGCTTCGCGCAGGACGAACTGGCCATCACCCAGGAGCAGAACATGCTCATGGTCTCAGGCCAGAAAGCCGGCGAGGATAAGGGTGAGTACCTGCATCGCGGCATCGCCGGTCGCGCATTCCAGCGCCGCTTCGAGCTTGCCGACCACGTCAAAGTCGTCGGTGCCAGCTTGGTGAATGGCCTGCTAACGATCGATCTGAAGCGTGAGATTCCCGAAGAGATGAAACCGCGCCGGATCGAGATCGCAGCCGACAAGGCGCCCAAAGGCGCAACGAAGAAGATCGAAGGCGAGAAGCAGGCCGCCTGAGGAGCCGCCTGTCAGCGCATCCGCGCAACGCGCCGGGCACATCGCCCGGCGCGGCAGGAAGCTTTTGCAAGCCGGTGAACAGAAAGGAGGAAACCATGAGCGTCCGTGATCTGATTCCCTGGGGCCGGAGCAGCGGCAACCAGGTTCCAAGCTTGTTCCGCGACGGCGAGCGCGATCCGTTCCTGTCGCTGCATCGTGAGGTGAACCGCCTGTTTGACGATGTTTTCCGCGGCTTCGACAGCCGGTTACCGTCCTTTGGCGGTGTTTCCGCCGTCGGCGCTGGTTGGCCGAGCGTCGAGATCTCCAACAGCGAGAAGGAGATCAAGGTGATGGCCGAGGTGCCGGGCCTCGAGCAGAAAGACATCGAGGTTTTGCTCGACGACGGCGTACTGACGCTGCGAGGCGAGAAACGCTCCGAGACGGATGACAAGGATAGGCAGTTCTCCGAACGTTATTATGGCCGCTTCGAACGCCGCATCCCGGTCGGCTACGAGGTCAAGGAAGACGAGGTGGAGGCGCGCTTCAGGAACGGCGTCCTGACCGTCACCCTGCCGAAGAGCGAAAAGGCCCAGTCGCAGGTCAAGCGCATCGACATCAAGAGCTGATGCATCGACGCGGGAGGTCGGTCGATGCGCCTCCCGCGTCGCAATCCTCGATGAGAACCGGATCGTCGCGCAGCGCACCCGATCCATCAGGCGCGGCCTGGGACAGAAATTTATGCGACGGGGCTTCTCTTTTCCGTCCAGAAGTCTTCGCATCGGTCATGTGAATGATGACAAGCAGCTCGCTGTCTTTGCCTTTTTCGACCCGGGCTCTGAGCATCCATCCAGAGACAAGATTAACGTATGTTAGGAACGGACGGGAGATCACCTGACAGCGGATCCGCATAAGATTGGGACCGGCGATGACCTTAATTTCGGTTTCCTTTGCACAGGCTTCCCGGACGGCAGGTAAAGAGATAAATTAGCAATTCGTTAAGTACGCCCGGGGGCGAGCGTAAAAAGGGTGTGTCGTCGAGCGTAAGGGATGTGCCGTGATGAATTTCAAGTCTCTGATCAAGCGGGCCGAGGACGTCGACAAGGAGTTTCAGGAACTCCAATCGGATCTGGCGGAAGCATTCGAGGACGTTCTTAAAGATGACGAACGGCCGCCGTCGGAGGACGATACCGTTGCCGGCCAGGAGCTGGTGGCAAGCGATGAGAATCCGCCGCCCGAAGCTCAGCCCGAGGCAGCTCCATCGCGGCTGACGCCACATACCCAGACGCGGCTCGCCGCCTTGGAGGCGGTTGCCGGGCTTTTCCGCGACGGGCAGGGGCATCTGCAGGAGATCGAGGCGAAACTGGCGGAGATCGCCACCGCGCATCATATGACGCGCGAAATCCTCAATGTCTTCCATCGCGACGTGTTGCGTTCCAACGAGCTGGAGCTGGCAAACGTCGCGCTCACCACCGAGCACAAGGCGCTCTCGGAACAATTGCTCGACGCCGCCCGCAAGCAGCGTGAGCGCGACGGCGCGGCCGAGGCCTGGCAGCAGCGCGAGGCGAGCCTCGTTCAAGACCGGGAGCAGTTGCGCTCCGCGCTGGCGGCCGTGCGCCTGGAGCTGGTGGAGATGAGCAATGAGAACGCCAGGCGCGAGAAGGAGTTCGGCGAGATCGTCAAGGTCCTGACCGCCAAGACCGTCGAAGTCGACAGGCGCGGCGCCGAGAACAAGCTGCTGCGTGAAAAGCAGGTCGGCCTCGCGGTCGATCTGGAGCAGGCGCAAAAGCGCGAGGCGGAAGCCCGGCACAAATTCGACGAGTTCGCGGCAACCCACGCCAGCGAAACCGCCCATATCGCCGAGCTGATGGCTCAACTCGGCAACCACGAAAAGGAAGAGACACGGCTGCAGAAGGCGCTGGAGGCAACGCAGGCCAAGCTTGCCGAAACAGCCGAGGCGGCGCGGATAGCCGAAAGCGACAGCGCCGCCGAATTGGCGCGCAGCCAGGCGGAAATGCGCGGTTTGCGTGCCGAGATCCAGGAACTGCAGTCGCGTCTGGATCAGGTCTCGACCGACAATGGCGAAGCCACGGCCGAAATCACCAGGCTCAAGGCGCAGTTGAGCGACGCTGCCACCGAACGCCAGATTGCGGAGGAAAGGCTCGCCGTACTCAAGGACGAGAGCGACGCCGACAAGAAGAACCTGTCGGTAGTCACCACCAATCTCTCACAGCTTTCGCTGCAACAGGCTTCCGAGCAAATCCAGCTCGATATCCAGAAGCAGGAATGCGAGGACCTGCGCGCCGAGGTCGAAGCGCTCAATGCCCGCATCCGGGAATTGCTGCCCTACGAGCGCCTGCATCGGGTGACCGACGCAAGGTCGCGCAAGGATGGCGCGCCTCAAGCCAACGGGATCATCGCGGAAACGGTGCGTCCCGCCCCGCGGCGTGTCCCCCGGCGCAACATGCGGGCGAACGGGAGCTGAGAAATTTCTGCGCAGTTTCGGAGATCGCTCTGGCCGGCTATTTCCCCGCCATGCCGTCGGCGAGGTCCTGCGCCTCCTTGAGCAGCGCCGGGAAGGAAGGATCGCCGGGCAGGCGCTGGGCCATGCAGGCGCGGTAGTCGGCGTCGCCCTTCTCCCAGGCGGCGTTTGCCGGATCGGAAGCCTGCGGGTCGTCCTGATCCGAGCCCTGATCGGCCTGCTGGGCCTTCTGCGCTGCCGCGTCGGCGGCTGCCCAGATCGAATCGCAGGCCGCGATCTTCGGCACCGCAGGCGAGGCTGGCGCCTCGGCGATCAGCACGCGGTCGCCTTTCACAACCGGCACCACCACATGCTGGTCGTAGATCGGCCCGACATCCTGCGTCCAGCCGCCGAGCCGTGCGATCGCCATGTCGGCGCCGTCGGGCTTCTTCAGCGCAAAGTCGAGCGTGCCCGAGAAGGCGGCGTCACTGCCGATGGCCTGAGTGTAGAAACCGTCGAGCTTCAGCGCCGCGCCGATGTCGGTGGGCAGCTTGAAATCCGCTTCCGTCTCGGCCGATTTGGACTGGAGCCAGCGCCCGGTCAGCCCGCGCGTCGAGACGACGATGCTGGGGCCGTCGTCGCTCTGGGCATATCGTAACCCGTCGAGCATGCCATAGCCGATGTCGGAGGCGTTGAGGCTTTCGATGTTGTTGGTGCCGGTCGCCGGAAAACCCTTGACCGAAAGCGGGCCGAGAATGGCGGCGAGACGCTGCTGGAGATCGGCCAGCGCCTTCTCGTTCTGCGCGTCGAGGGTTTCGATGGCCGTATTGGCGCTTTCCTGCGCGGTGATATCGGCGATCGCCTTGTCGCGCGCGGCGATATAATCGTCTTCCGGCGAGGCGGCGAGTGCCATGCTGCCCGCCAGTGCAAAGAGAAGCGTAAAGACCAACCGCATGCTGCAACCCCAAGGTTAGCGATCAAATGCCCTTGGCAGCCATCGCCCGACTTGGCGGCTTTTGCGTGGCGGAAATCGAGGGAGGCAAATCTTTATTCCGCTTTCCGCTTCTCCACCTCGGCCTTGCGCAGCAGGAAGCGCTGGATCTTGCCGCTCGGCGTCTTCGGCAGTTCGCTGACGAACTCGACCTCGCGCGGATAGGAATGCGCTGAGAGCCGCTTCTTCACATGCTGGGCGAGCTCCTCCGCCAGTGCTTCGCTCCCCTTGAAGGCGGGCGCCAGCACCACGAAGGCCTTGACGATCTCGGTGCGCTGCGGATCGGGCACGCCGACCACCGCCGCTTCGTTGACGGCCGGATGCTCGATCAGCGCACTTTCGACATCGAACGGCCCGATGCGGTAGCCGGCCGAGGTGATGACGTCGTCGGGCGGCCGATGAAGGAGACGGAGCCGTCCGGCTCATATTCCACCGTATCGCCGGTGCGGTAATAGCCGCCCGCGATCGCCGGCGTCTCCGCCTCGTGGTAGCCGCCGAACCAGCGCAGCGGCGAGTTCGCGATGTCGACCGCGAGCACGCCGGGCTGGTTGGGGCCGAGCTCGTTGCCTTCGTCATCCAGCACCACCATGCGATAACCCGGCATAGCGAAGCCGGCGGAACCCGCGCGGACAGGATGCCTAAGTCCGTGGTGGTTATTGACCATCATGCCGTTCTCGGTCTGGCCGTAATGGTCGTGGATGGGCGCGGCGAGGTTGGCGTCGAACCAGCGGATCACTTCCGGATTGAGCGGCTCGCCGGCGCTGCTCACCACGCGCAGCTTTCCTTTGACGCGCGCGGCTGCCTCCGGTCCTTCCGCCATCAGCAGGCGATAGGCCGTCGGCGAGCCGGCAAGGCTGGTGACGCCGAGGCGCTCGATGATGTCGTAGGTCGATTTGGCGTTGAAGGCGCCTTCGTAGAAGGTGGTGGCGATGCCGAGCTGCAAGGGCCCGGTGATGGCGTAGTAGAGCCCGTAGGCCCAGCCGGGATCGGCGATGTTCCAGAACACGTCGTCGGGCGTGAGCCCGATCGCGTCGCGCATATAGGCGCCGAAGGCAAGCAGCGCGCTGAGCGGCACCGGCACGCCCTTCGGATGCCCGGTCGTGCCCGAGGTCGACATCATCATGAACAGGTCCGACCCCTTGCGCATCACTGGTTCGCAGTCGGGGGAGGCGGCGGCAAGGGCGGCGCGGAAATCGACATCGCCGGCGCGCAGGACGTCACCGGAGTCTAGGATGGTGGCGATGCGCGGATGGTTGTCCACCTCGTCGAGCTTGCCGCGATTGGCGGGGTTGGTCACCACCAGCTTCGCCTTGCTGTAGCTGAGACGATGCTCGATCGCCTTCGGCCCGAAGGCGGTGAACAGAGGCTGGTAGACCGCGCCGACACGCCACGTGCCGAGGATCAGCGCCACCAATTCCGGAATGCGCGGCAGCATGCCGGCAACGACATCGCCGGGACCGACACCAAGCGCCTTCAGCATCGTGCCGACGCGGCCGGACATGTCTGCCAGATCGTCGAAGGAGTATTCGCGCAGTTCGCCGGCCGCCGAGATCGCACGCAGCGCCAGCCGGTTTTGGCCTGCATAGCGGCCGCAACATTCGACATAGGCGTTGATGCCGGTCGCCGGATCGCCATTCAGCCGCGCGATCTCGTCCTCGATGCGGAAGCGCCGAACGGCGTCCTCATAGCGCGGCAGCGCCTGCGTCTTGATCATGGCTATCCTCCCTCGACGGCAGATCATCTCCCCATGATCGCCGTTGGGTGAGATTGCCCGAAAAGAGGGCGCGGGTCGATTGCGGCGAAAGTCGAGCCCCTGGCTCACCAGTGTTTCCCTCCCTGCCAATCGTCCGAAGCTGCGGAGGATGGCCGTGCAAGGATTGGCCGCGTGCGCGCCAGCCTGTACTATGGCCTGGTGCCAGCCTGTACTATGGCCTGGTGAGTGCAGGGAGGGGAGGGCGCGCATGCGGCTTAATCGGAATCTCTGTCAATTGAGAATTTGGGCTGTGGCCGCCGGGCTCGCCCTTTGGTCCCATGTGGCGGCGGCCGACCCCATCACACCCGAGCGGGTCACCGCTGCGTTATCGAAGCTCGAAACGCTGGCGCAAGACGTCGTCGCCAATGGCGGTGTTCCCGGCCTCGCCATCGCCGTCGTGCACAATGACGAGGTGGTCTTCCTCAAGGGGTTTGGTCATCGCGAAGTCGGAAAGTCGGAGGCAGTCGATGCCGACACGGTGTTCCAGATCGCTTCGCTCTCCAAGCCGGTCTCGGCCACGGTCGTGGCCGCGCTGGTCAGCGACGGAGCAGTATCCTGGGATTCCAAGGTCGCAGACCTCGATCCGGCCTTCCGGCTTGCCGATCCCTATCCAACGAGTGAACTCACGATCCGCGACCTGTTCTCGCATCGCAGCGGACTTCCGGGCACCGCCGGGGACGATCTCGAGGACATAGGCTACGATCGCGCCACGATCCTCCACCGCCTGCGCTTCGTGCCGCCATCGTCGAGCTTTCGCGCCGGCTACTCCTACTCCAATTTCGGACTGACCGAGGGTGCCGTCGCGGCCGCCAGGCCGACAGGCAAGCCCTGGGAAGAAGTCGCCGAGGAGAAGCTCTATCGTCCGCTCGGAATGGCTTCGACCAGCTCCCGCCATGCGGATTTCCTCAAGCACGCCGATCGTGCCGCGCTCCACGTCAGGGTCGACGACGCCTGGGCCGCGAAGGTCAAGCGCGATCCGGACGCTCAGGCGCCCGCCGGCGGCGTCAACTCCACCGCGCGCGATCTCGCGCAATGGGTCCGCCTGCTGCTCGGCGACGGCGTCTATGCCGGTAAGACGCTGATTGCCGCCGATGCGCTGGCCCAGACCCACGTGCCCCTGATGACGCGCGGCAAGAACCCGGTCACCGGCGGCGAATCCTTTTATGGCCTCGGCTGGAACATCGAATTCGGCCGGCACGGACTGAGCTGGGGCCATGCCGGTGCCTTCAGCGTCGGCGCCCGCACACTGGTGACGATCTTTCCGAAGGAGAAGCTCGGCATCGTTATTCTCGCCAACGCTTTTCCGACAGGTGTGCCCGAGGGACTGTCCGACAGCTTCGCCGATCTCGTCTTCGACGGCAAAGTCGAGAAGGATTGGATCGAGGCGTGGAACGGCATCTATGTCGGGCTGTTCGGCCCGACGGTCGAGGCGGCCAAGGCCGCCTATGCCCGGCCGCCGTCTCCGCCGACGCCGCCGCGGCCGGCTGGCGCCTATGCCGGCCGCTACGCCAACGACTTCATCGGTGACGCGGTCGTATCGGGGGCGGGCGACGGCCTGCTGCTCAAGGTGGGGCCCGCCGGGGCGCGGTCTTATTCGCTGACACATTTCGACGGTGATCTGTTCCTGGCCTATCCCGACGCCGAGACCCCGGACAGGCCGGCAGGAGTAAGCTTTGTCGTCGGCCCGGACGGCGAAGCATCGACAATCACCATCGGGTTCCTCGACGACAATCATCTGGGCACGCTGCAGCGGGTTGGGGACTAACCACGTCGGCCCCTTTGGTCAGGACGCCCGGCCATGCTGGAGCAACTTGAAGCAATCGCCGCTGCCCGATCTCGACTGCGTCAGCACCGGCTTCGATCGGTCGAGCCATTCCTGGTGTGACTTGGCGTCGGCCTCGATCGCCTCGACCGGTGTCGCACCGACGAAGCTCTTGCCCTTGCTGAACAGCCAGCAGGCGCGGGCGAGGAATCGCCTGCTGCGTTGGCGCAGCAGATCGGCGTCATAGAATATGTCGAGCACCTCGTGCTTAATCTTCTGTTCCTTGTCGGGCTTGGCGACCGCCGCCTCGACCGGCTCGTCGCCGATCGCGTCGTTCAGGTCCTTGTAGTCGAGGCCGAGCTGCGTCGTGGCGTATTTGATCTCGTTCTCGTCGCGCACGATGTTGAACCACAGCGTTGGATCGAGCTCGTTGACGACGAAGGTGTTTTCGAGGTCGCGCGACAGGTTCAGGATATCGAAGTCGCGAATGTCGACATCGCGCTCGACCAGCAGGATCTTTTCGACCTGCTTGCCGAGTTCGGCTCCCTTGGCGCTGATGGCGGCGTTGTTTCCGCCGAGTTCGGGGCCGATATAGGCGCCGCCCTGGTCCAGCACCTCGTCGAACTCGCCGAGCGTTTCGATGACGGGGGCGCCGCGGGCAACGCGCGCGGCGAGCTTGGCGAGAACCTGCTGCAGCTCGGTCTCCCGCTTGCGCTGGTCCTGGTAGTTCTGCTGGAAGAAGAAGATGAACAGCGAAACGCCAATGCCGATGAGGATCACGCCCAGCTGTGAGAAAATGTTGCGGTAATATTCCAGCAGTTTTTCGCGGTGGCGCACGTCGTCACGCACGCTGTGCGCCACGCGCAGATTGACGATCAGCGAAATGATCAGCAGCCCGGCCCCGACAAGGATAAGACCGCCGATGAGGAGATAGCCATGGCCTGCGCTGAAATCCATTTCTGTCGCCCCGACGCCCCGGACAGCCCAGGCTAACGGTATTTCGCTCAAATACCTATGGGGCATGCTGGACGCCGCGACGTCGCTTGCCATTGACCCCGCCGTCCATTGGGCCGATATCCCGCCCGAATTTGCCACCCGAGATCCCGATGACCTCAGACCTCAGAGAGCCGGCCGCCGCGCGCGATCCTCATTCCGCCCAAAAAGATGATGCCGCCTGGCAAGCCGACATCCGCGCTGGCGTGCGCCATGTCCGCGACCTTGCCCCGTTGCCGCTCTCGTACGCCGAGCGCGCCGCCGCGCAGGAAGCCGCCACCGTGCACAAGGTGCGCGTGCCAAAACCCTATCTCGACCTGATCGACTGGAGCGACCCGAACGATCCGATCCGTGCCCAGGTGATCCCGTCGCCGGATGAGCTGGTCGCCACCGAGGGCGAGCTCGACGATCCGATCGGCGACCATGCCTTCAGCCCGGTGCCGCGTCTGACGCACCGCCATGCCGACCGCGTGCTTCTGTTCCCGACCTATCAATGCGCGGTCTACTGCCGCTTCTGCTTCAGAAAGGAGTCGCTGACTTCCATCGGCCGCGGCTACACGCGCGAGGCGCTTGAACCGGCGCTGGCCTATATCGCAGGCCACCCGGAAATCCGCGAGGTGATCCTGACCGGCGGCGATCCGCTGTCGCTGCCCGACAAGGCGCTGGCAGAAATCCTCGCCCACTTGGAGGCGATCCCGCATCTGCGGCTTCTGCGCATCCACACCCGCGTGCCGGTGGCGCTGCCGTCACGCGTCACGCCCGGCATGATCGAGGCGCTGCAGGGCCGCCTGATGGTGAGCGTGGTCACTCACTTCAACCATCCGCGCGAGCTCACGCCGGCGGCCGAGGCGGCTTGCCGCGCCATGCGGCAGGCGGGCTTCGTGCTGCTCAACCAGAGCGTTCTCCTGAAAGGCGTCAACGACAAGGTCGAGGTGCTGGAGGAACTCTGCCGCGAGCTGATGTACAGGCTCGGCGTAAAGCCCTACTACCTGCATCACGGCGACCTCGCGCGCGGCATGGCGCACCGCCGCACCACGATAGCCGAAGGCCAGGCGCTCGTCGCCGGACTGCGACGGCGGCTTTCCGGCATCTGCAACCCGACCTACGTCATCGACCTGCCGGAGGGCGGCGGCAAGGTGCCGCTGGCCGCGAGCCATATCGAGGGGCGGGAAGGGCGGACGTGGAGGATTCGCGGCCAGGACGGCAAGGAGAGGGCCTATACCGAGGTGGTGGCGGACATCTGAAGCGAGAGGCTCCGCCGCTCAAACGCGGCCCGGCAGTCCTGTCGGGGCAATTTGCCGGCTGCCGGGCCGTGGTCCCCGCCGGCTGAGACCAGCGTGGGTCGAAGTTGTCAAAACAGCACCATGTGAACGAAGGATCGCGTGCTTTTACTCCTGCGTTTGCACGATGCAGCGGGCCGGAAAAGGCGCGACACTGCGCTCGATCCTTTTGGATCATCAAAGTCTGTACCGAGAAAGTCCCAAGCTAGGTCCCTTCTAGCGATCCTTGAGCCTCGCCTGCCTCTCCCCGGGGCATGCGGGGCTCTCCCGCTGCTGCTGGGCGGGTCTCAACATTGCCCTCTTCCCGTTGGGAACTGGATTCCGCGCCCCGCATTCTATGAGCGGGGGCTGAAGGAGCGTTGCGTGAAGGCTTTGTTGGGAATTGTCGGCGGCTTCGTGCTAACCCTCGCCGTGTTCGCCAGCGGGCTTGCCTTCGCCACTTGGCTGCTGGCCGCCAAGCCGGTGCGCCAGGCGACGCCCGCGATCGGCGTTTCCGAGCTCTGGACGAAGGACGCCCAACCCGTCGATCCCCAGAAGCAGAACCTTCAACGCATTCCCGCTCAGCAGGCGACCGCCGCCAAGGCCGGCGAGCCGTCGAAGCCCGATAAAGGCTTGCAGACTGCGGCGGTGGCCGCGCCTGGATCGCCCGCAGCGTCACGGCAGCCTGAGTCCGCCGCGGCGCAGACGGGCCAGCCTCCAACAGATTCCAGCGCGGTTCAGCAACCGGCCGCGTCCGATCGGCAGGCGCAGCAACAGCAACTGCCCGCTGCCCATCTGCAATGGTGCGCCGCCCGCTATCGCAGCTACCGCCCGGCGGAAAACAGCTACCGCTCCTACAGCGGCGAGCTGCGCCCCTGCATCTCGCCCTATTACGACCCCAATGGGGACCGCACCGCTTCTACCGGCCAGAACGATCAGGCCAACGATCAGACAGCAGCAAACGACCGCCAGAGTGCCGCGAGTGGCGACCGGATGAGCGACGACCAGGCCGAGATGGAAGGCTACGCTGCGTCCGGCGACGGCTACGCCACCACCTATGGCGGCCCGCCAGAAGAGATTTCACCCGAGGCCGAAGCCGCTCGCCAACAGGGCCGTGCGGTCTCCGCCGACCATGTCGACTACTGCTTCAGCCGCTATCGCTCCTACGACCCGCGTGACAACACTTACCAGCCCTTCGACGGGGGCCCGCGCCGACAGTGCGAGTAGGGGTTTCCTCACCGCAGGTTCGCTCCAACTCCTTCGGAGGCGCTCCCGCTCCCCCTCGGCCTCGCCGAGCCACCTCACCGCCATTTTATGGGGCCGAGCAGAAGCGCCTCAGAGCTTCACCACCTTTCCCGGATTCATCACATTACCCGGATCGATCAATTCCTTGATCGCCTTCGCCAAATCCAGCTTCACCGGATCCGCATGCCGCTCATAGGCCTCGCGTTTCTCCAACCCCACCCCATGCTCGGCCGAGAATGAGCCGCCGGCCTCGCGTAGGCCGTCATAGAGCACGTCCTCGATCGCCGTGTGTCGCTCATGCGAAAGCGGGCCTTCGCAGTTGATGGAGATGTGCAGGTTACCGTCAGCAAGATGACCATAGACGTAAGGCGCGTATGAAGCGTTGATCTTCTTCAACGCGGCCTCGATGCGCGCAACATAGGCGTCCAGCGCACCGCCGGGCACCGAGACGTCAAAAGAGGGCGCCATCGGGTGTGCGCGCTCGATCTCAACCGTCTCCTCGCGTAGCCGCCACATCGCTGCGGCTTGCGCCTCGGAGCTCGCAACCAGCCCGTCGATGATGCCGGCTTCTTCCCAGACCGCCGCCAGCCCGTCCTCAAGCACGTTTCTTGCCGCCTCGATCGAGTCGGCGCCGAGCCCCAGCACCAGAAGGCAGGGTGCGTCGAGCGGCAGGCTGCCGGGCGCATAGCCCAGCGCCCCCTGCATGAGCGAAGCAAAATTGCGCCACAGGATCTCGGCGGCGGTGAGCCGGGCGCTGGTCGAGGCCAGGAAATGCCGCACGATGCGTTGGGCGCTCGCCGCATCCGGCACGCCGACAAGCGCCGTGGCGGTGGCACCGGCGACCGGGTCGAGCCGCACCGCCACGCGGGTGACGATGCCCAACGTGCCCTCCGCGCCGATGAAGAGATGCTTCAGGTCGTAGCCGGCGCTGGTCTTGAGCACCCGGGTGAGGTCGGAAAACACCCGCCCGTCCGCCAGCACCGCCTCAAGCCCGAGCACGCGGTGGCGCATCGTGCCGTTGCGAAACGCCATGATGCCGCCGGCATTGGTGGAAACCATGCCGCCTATGGTGGCGCTACCGCGCGCGGCAAGATCGATGCCCGGGTCGAGCCCATGCCCGGCTGCGGCCTCCTGCAGCGCGCCCAGCGTCACCCCCGCCTGCACGATCGCCACCCGCGCGAACGGATCGATCTCCTCGATCTGGTTCAGCCCGCCGAGATCGCAGATCACCTGACCGGAAGACGTCGCCGCTCCGCCGGCCAGCCCCGTGCGCCCACCTTGCGCGACAAGGCTGATGCCATGCTCCGCGCAAAACCGTACCAGCGCCGTGACACTTGTCGTATCGCGCGGCCGCACCAGCGCCGAGGCGCCGAAATTGCGGGTATCGAAGCCCGGATCGCGGGTGGCGAGCTCGGCAGCGTCCCAGATGGTGGCGGTGGGGAGGGCAGAACGGAGGGAGGGGAGGAGGGTCATGAAGGGATCCGGCGGAAGAAGAAGCTTATCCTATAAAGGAACCGCAGCTCGGGAGTCACGCCGGCACGCCAAGGGCCCTCGGGTCCAGCCTAGCGGCTCGGTTCAGGAACATTCTGCGTTTAGCGGAGTTTGGCGGGATGGCCCGCTCGTTCGAGGCCAGGACGGCTTATAGGCGGGCTTCGGGAGGAAGCTATGATCCGTGTCACGCCTTCACTTCATGTTTCTCGCCGCGGTGCATTGCAAATTGGTCTCGGAGCGACGCTCGCTTCAGTGACCGGCGTTGCCCCGGTTTCGCCTGCTTTCGCACAGGATGACATCAAGGACGAAGACATTTTCCGCTTCGCCCTCAACCTAGAATATATGGAAGCTGAATATTACCTCCGCGGCACCACAGGAAAAGGCATCGAGGATTCAGATGTCGGTTCCAAGCCCGGCGATGTGGTCGGCGGCAAAAAGGTTGCCTTCGAAACGCCCGCGCTCGGTGAATTCATGCGGGAGGTCGCGGAAAATGAACTTGCCCATGTCAGGTTCTATCGCAAGACACTTGGGTCGAATGCGGTGGACCGGCCGGCGATCGATTTCGATGCCGGCTTCGCCGCGGTCGCCAAGGCGGCCGGCCTCGGTGCCGACTTCGACCCATTCGGCAACCAGATGAACTTCGTGCTTGGCGGCATGCTGTTCGAAGATGTCGGTGTCACCGCCTACGCCGGTGCGGCAACTGTCCTGAAGAATAAGGAATTCTTGGCTGCCGCCGCTGGAATTCTCGCGGTCGAGGCCTATCACATGGGGATGGCGCGGTCGACGCTCTATCGCATGGGCGAGAAGGCATGGAAAGCAGCGAATGCGGTTTCCGACGCACGCGACAAGATCGATGGGCCTGATGACAAAGACCAGGGCATTCGCGTCGACGGCAAGGCCAACTTCGTTCCCTCAACGCCGGATGCGATTGCCTTCACAAGGACGCCGCAGGAGGTGCTGCGCATTGTTTATCTGACCGATCAATCGGGTGTGAGCAAGGGTGGCTTTTATCCGAACGGGATGAACGGCACGCTCAAGAGCACCTAGCCGCGAGGATGGAACCGGCCACGATGACCCACAACCCGCGCTGTGCTGCATTGGTCGCCGGCCATTCCATGTCGTATCGACGGAGCGCGCGATGAACGTCAGCAGCGAAGCGACCAGATCCCTTTGGACGCTCGACGCCAGCTTGCCCAGCGCTCCCCGCCTCGAGCAGGACGAGCATTGCGACGTGGCCGTCGTTGGAGCCGGCATGGCCGGGGTTTCGATTGCCTATGAACTGGCACTGGCAGGACGCAAGGTGGTGCTCGTGGATCGTGGCCCGTTGCTCGGGGGCATGACATCGCGCACGACCGCCCATCTGGCGCCGATCTGCGACGATGGCTTGAGCGCGCTGATCGACATGCGCGGCGAGGCCCTGGCGCGCGGATTTCAGGAGAGCCAACAAGCCGCCGTCAACCGCATCGAACGGCACGTCGCCAGGCTGGAGATCGACTGCGATTTCCGGCGGCTGGACGGCTTTCTTTTCCCTGCCGCATGGATGGACGAGAAAGAGGCCGCCAGAGAATGCAACAAGGAGTATGCGGCTGCGGCAAAGATCGGCGCCGAGGCTGAGCATGGCAAGGGCGTGCCGCTCAAGGGCCATGAATCGGCGCCCATCCTGCGCTATCCCGACCAGGCCACCTTCCACCCGCTGAAATATTTGCGCGCGCTGCTGGCCGATTTCGAGAAGCAAGGCGGCAAGGCATTCGCCGACAGCGCCGTCCTTGAGATAGAGGAAGGGGAGCAGATTCGCTTGAAATGCGACGGCGGCTCCACCGTTACCGCTTCGAACGCGGTGTTTGCCACCAACTCCCCGATCAACACATGGGTCAAGATCCACAGCAAGATGGCGCCTTACCGCACTTATGCGATGGCTTTCGACATCCCCAAGGGAACCCTCCCGGATGCGCTCTACTGGGACATGGACGATCCCTATTATTATGTCCGCCTGAACCCCGGCCACGGCACGACGGACCATCTCATCGCCGGCGGCCGCGATCACAAATCGGGCGAAGCGGATGACGGCGAGGCACGCTTTGCTGCGCTCGAAGCCTGGATCAGGGCATTGGTGCCCGACCTTGGCGGAGAAAGAGCGCGGTGGTCCGGTCAGGTTCTTGAAACGATCGATTATTGCGGCTTCATCGGCCGAAGCCCCGGCAACGGCAACGTCTTTATCGCCACCGGCGATTCCGGCCAGGGCATGACGCATGGCGCATTCGCCGGATTGCTGATCCGCGATCTGATCGTGGACGGATCGAACCCCTGGGAAGCTGTCTATGCACCCGACCGGACCCCGCCCGCCGCGCTTGCGCACTATGTTAATGAGAACCTTACAACGGTGAAGAACCTTGCCGGCTACTTGCTGCCCGGTGAGGTCAAGTCGGCCGGCGATCTCAAGCCGGGCGAAGGCGGCATCCTTCAGGACGGCTTGAGCAAGTTCGCCGTGTGCCGCGACCGCGACGGCAAGCTCCACCGCCATTCGGCCAGTTGCACCCATCTCGGCTGTATCGTGCACTGGAATTCGACCGAGCAATGCTGGGATTGCCCCTGCCACGGCTCCCAGTTCGCCCCGGACGGAGCTGTCCTCAATGGCCCAGCGATGCGGCCCTTGGCCTAGCTCGGTCGGAGAGCGGCCAACTGCTACCCATGCCCATCTCCTTGTCTCTCAAGGGTGGAGGGTCCTTTGGATGGTGCCTGGCTTGGCACCGCCGGTATTTCATATGGCCGAATCGCGCGCCGCTCTATCTGCTTGCGTTGGCAGGGGGAGCGATCGCACCCGGGACAATGTCGGTGTTTTGGGCCACCTTGATCCGCCAGCCGGACTGTTCCTTCTTCACCACCAGAAGCAGAATGCCTTCCCGTGTTCCGGCGGGTGAGCCGTCCGGGGCGGACGCGCCGGTCAGGGTCCATCTATAATGCACCGATGCAAGGCCGGGAGACAGCTCGACGACTGACGAGACGACACCCTCCAACCGGCTGTCGCGAAACATCGTTGCGTGAGTGGCGCGGTGCGCCGCTTCGATCTCGGCGCGGTTTTTCCACCACATGCCCACGACATTGACGAAATTGGCATCCTCGGAAAACAGCGCCGCGAAGTCGTCCATGTCATGTCTGTTCCAGGCATCGGCGAAGGCCGTTGCGGCGTCCTCGGGTCTGCTGACCTCCAACCTCATGACATGATCTCCCTTGCTTTCCGCTGGCCGGGGGCGAGACGATAGCGGCCTCGGCAGGCCCTGTCACCACACAGCCACAGAACTTAGCCGCGCCACTTCCTTAACGGCGCCGATTCCCAAAATTAACCTTTTGTTAACCATTCGACCGGCACCCTTTAACCATTGAGTAAGGATTCGCCTGGACGTGACCTTCGCCGCTCCCCTGCACAACAAATCGATTCGCTTTCGCGCCCGTTCCTTCGTCGCTTTCACGCTGACGCCGGAGGCGCCGATTGCCGACTGGCTGGAGGGGCTGGATCGCTGGATCGCCAACTCGCCGGGCTATTTCAACGGGCGCCCGGTGGTGCTGGACCTGAACGTCCTGCAGCCGGGGCCGGAGGAGATCGCAGCACTTGTCGGCGTGCTCGGCTCGCGCGGCATTCGCGTCTATGCCATCGAACTGGAAGGCGCCGAGCTCGGGCCTGAACTGCCGCCGCTCTTGGCCGGCGCCAAGGAGGCGACGGCCGAGGGGCTGCTGGGCCGGGCCGCGCGCAAGGCGCGGGCGGAGGAACTGGAAGCCGCGGCCGAGGAGCGGGTCCATGCCGCCCAGATGACGCAGTCAACCGCGGAGGCCCCGCAGGCGGAAGTTTCCCCCATAGAGATGTCCGGCGACGAACCGGTGGACCCCGAATTGGCAAGGCTCGAAGCGGTCCGGATCGAGCTGGCGCAGAGCGATACGGCCCAATCGGGGTCGACGAATGCGGGGCAGGGCGCGGCGGACATGTCGGCCGCCGCCGGCACGCTGATGATCAAGGCGCCGATCCGCTCGGGGCAGTCGGTGTTCCATCCACATGGCGACGTTATCGTGCTGGGCTCGGTCGCGTCCGGTTCGGAAATCGTCGCCGGCGGCTCGATCCATGTCTATGGCACGCTGCGCGGCCGCGCGATCGCCGGCTCGGAAGGCAATGTTTCGGCGCGCATCTTCTGCCGCAAGAACGAGGCCGAACTGCTCGCCGTCGACGGCTGGTACACCACGGCCGAGGAGATGGAAGGCACCTCGCGCGGCAAGGCCGTGCAGGCCTTCCTCGACAATGATGCGCTGTGCGTGGTGCCGCTCGGCTGATGCGCAAGCTTCGGACCGGTTTCGCGTGCAACTGTAGTGGGAGTCGGCCGTGTCCCAAGCGGCAGGACCGAGCATAAGAATCGCCAACGGAGGCTGGATGAATATGGGCAAGGTAGTGGTGGTCACCTCGGGCAAGGGGGGTGTCGGCAAGACGACCTCGACGGCCGCGCTCGGCGCCGCCGTGGCCAAGACCGGCAAGAAGGTGGCGCTCGTCGATTTCGACGTCGGTCTGCGCAACCTCGACCTCATCATGGGGGCCGAGCGCCGCGTGGTGTTCGATCTGGTCAACGTCATCCAGGGCACGGCGAAGCTGTCGCAGGCGCTGATCCGCGACAAGCGGCTGGAGACGCTCTATCTGCTGCCGGCCTCGCAAACACGCGACAAGGACGCGCTGACCGAAGAGGGCGTCGCCGAAGTCATCGCAAGGCTGCGTTCGGTCTTCGACTATGTCTTCTGCGACAGCCCGGCCGGCATCGAGCGTGGCGCCCAGCTTGCCATGCGCTTCGCCGACGAAGCGGTCATCGTTACCAACCCGGAAGTCTCGTCGGTGCGCGATTCCGACCGCATCATCGGCCTGCTCGACGCCCGCACGATGAAGGCCGAGCAGGGCGAGCTGATCCAGAAGCACGTGCTGGTGACCCGCTACGACGCCGCCCGCGCCGCGCGCGGCGAGATGCTGTCGATCGACGACGTGCTGGAAATCCTGTCGACGCCGCTGCTCGGCATCATCCCGGAAAGCCAGGATGTGCTGCGCGCCTCGAACCTAGGCTCCCCGGTGACGCTGTCGGAGCCGATCAATTCCGCCGCCAAAGCCTATCTCGAAGCGGCAAGACGCCTGGAAGGCGAGGACCTGCCGGTGGTCGTCCCCTTCGAACGCAAGGGCTTCCTCGACCGGCTTCTCGGAAGGAGGGCCGCATGAGCATCCTCGACCTCTTCAAGCGGCGCACCAGCGCGCCGGTGGCGCGCGAGCGGCTGCAGCTGCTGCTCGCCTATGAGCGCCAAAGCCGCGGCCAGCCGGACCTCGTCTCCATCCTGCGCGAGGAGATCATGGCGGTCATCGCCAAGCATGTGCAGATCGACCAGGACTATCTCCAGGTCTCGATGGATCGCGGCGCGACCATGTCGACGCTGGAGATCGACATCCAGATCCCCAACAAGAGCGCCGTGCCGCTGGCGATGGCGGGGTAGGACGTGGATTCCTCTCCCCCGCCAAGGACGGGGGAGAGGTGCCCCGCGCAGCGGGGCGGAGAGGGGGCCTGCGCTAACGCTTCGTCATCCTCGGGCTTGACCCGAGGATCCATGCCGTGACCTTGGGCATAGAGTGCCGCGGCGCAGAATTCTATAAGCATACCAACGCCTTAGCGTCACGGCATGGATCCTAGGGTCTGCGCGCGTCGCTTCGCTCCTTGCTCCGCCCTAGGATGACGAAGACGCCAAACGCCGCCCCACGCCCCTCACTCCGGCCGGTACAGCTCATCCATGCTGCGCGCAGCGAGCTCCGCGAAGGGCGCCTGCTTCTTCACCCGCCCATGGTCCAGGATCACCAGGTCGTCGCAGAACGAGATCGTCGAGTGGTGGTGGCTGATGACGATCGTGGTGCGGCGGCCGGCGCGTGATCTCAGCGTTTCCACGATCGCCGCTTCCGAAAGCCCGTCCACCGCGTTGGTGGCCTCGTCGAGGATCAGTATGTCGGGATCGCGCACCAGCGCACGGGCGAGCGCTATGCGCTGCCTTTGTCCGGCCGACAGGTTGACGCCGCGATAGCCGACGACCGTCTGATAGCCTTGCGGCAGGCGTTCGATGAACTCATGCGCCTCGGCAAGCTCTGCCGCGCGCCGCGCTTCTTCCACACTCGCCCTGTCCTTGCCATAGGTGATGTTGTCCAGGATGGTGCCGTCCACCAGTTCCAGTTCCTGGCTGGCCAAGGCGATATGCGTCCGCCAGGCGACCGGATCGATCTCGCCGAGCGCCGTGCCGTCGACGAGGATTTGTCCACCGTCCGGCTCGACGAAGCGGCAGAGCAGGTTGACGATGGTCGTCTTGCCGGCGCCGGAGCGACCGATCAGCGCGGTGGAGCGGCCGCTTCTTATGTTGAAGCTCACCGCATGCAGCACCGCCGCGCGCTGCTCCTCATTGGCATAGCTAAAGCTCACGCCCTCGAAGGCGATTTTTTCGCTTAAAGTGGCGAAGGGCCGGCTGCCCTGCGGCGGCGCTGGCTTGCCCGTCGGGTCGAGCAGCCAGTTCACCTCGTCCAGGGAGCCGGAAAGCCCCTGCAGTTGGCTCCAGGTCATCTGCAGCGCCCTGACATGCGGCTGCAGGCGGTAGAGCAGGATAAGGAATGCGGCGACCAGCGGGAAACTCAAGCCCGCCAGCCAGGCGCCGATCACGACCGCCAGGAACAGCATGGCGTGCAGTACTTCCGTGAGCGGTCCCAGCGCGCCCTGGCGGTTGGCAAGCTGGAAGGCCGCCCGGCGCACGCCGTCCGACGCCGTCTCGAATGCCGCCTTTTCGCGCTCTTCCTGGCCGAAGATGCGGATCAATCGGCCGGCATGCACCAGATGCAGCATCCGCGAGGCCAAGGCGCTGTTGCGCGCCGTAACGCTGCGGCTGGGCGCCTGCAGACGCGCCGACAGCGCCATATGCCCCCCTTGCACCAGCGCCAGCCCGATCATAACCAAAAGCGTCATCTTCCAGGAGAGCAGCAAAAGGAAGCCTAGCAGGATCAGTGCGGCCGAGGCGCTGACGATCGAGCCGAGCATTGCCTGGATGGCGTCGGAGGCACGCCAGGATTCATTGGAAATGATGTTAAGCAAGCGTCCTGGGCTCTCCTTCAGGAAGAAGGGATAGCCGACCTCAAGCAGCCGCCCCGCGAGCGCCGCGCGGATCGCCTGGCCCGCCTTGCCGTAGATATGGGCCGTGAGGACCGAATTGGCGAAGGCAAGCAGGTTCTTGAGCAGGATCGAGCCGAGGATCGCGGCCGCGATCGCGATCAACCGCTCGCGCTCGCCAAGCCCCGCGCCAACCTTTTGCAGCAGGGCCGAGAATCCTGCCATGCCGGCTGTGTCGCCATGCTCCATGACGATGCCGAGCAGCGGGATGATCAGGCCGATGCCGAAACCTTCGAGCGCTGCGCTTGCAAGCCCGAGCGCGACGACGATCGGCAGCAGGCCGAGCTGCCGGCGGTGGAGCGCCTGGCGCAGCATCGACAGCGTCGGCCGCCCGCTCATGGCGCGCTGGCCTCCATCCCGGCCTCGGTCGTTTGCTGGGCGCTTCGGGCTTTTCGCGGCGGACGTCTGGCCAGCATCAGAAACGCGAATTTCGCCGCGCCCGCGAGGTTCATCAGAACGATGGGCCAGTGCGATAGACTGAGCTCGCCATCGAATCTGGGCCCGCCGGCAAGCTCGCGCAGAGCGGCGCGCGCGGCCCAGTAGAAATGTCGCAGCAGCCACGGCGCGCGACATAGATGCTTAAGGCAGAGCGCGCCGTTGCCGAAATGATAGTCGCGGTGCAGGCGGTCGATCGCCTCGCGATCGCGCCGGCCATGATGGTGGAAGATAGTCATGTCGGGCACATATTCCACCGCCATGCCGGCAAGCACCGCCCGCACCAGATAGTCGGTGTCCTCGGCCGAGCGGAGCGCTCCACCGGCGCCGAATCGTTCGTCGAAGGGGCCGATGCGGGCGGCGACGTCGCGGTGCATGGTCATGTTGCAGCCCAGCACGAAGCCGCCCGGATGGACGGTCGGCGTCAACCGTTCGCGCTTGTCGCAGCGCTTGATGGTGAAGGGCAGGTCGCGCGCGTCGCCGATCTCGACGCGGCCGCCGCGGATCAGCCATTTCTCTCCGCTCGCATAATGCCTCTCCAGGTCGACGAGGTAGCTGCTGTCGAGCCGGCAGTCGTCGTCGATGAACACCAGCACCCGCCCGCGCGCCCGCGCCAGCCCCGCATTGCGCGCCGCCGCCAGCCCGGGGCGAGGCTCCGAGATTGCGGTCAGCGCAATGTCCAAGGTCGCGGCGGCGGCTGAAAGATAGCTGGCCGTGCCGTCGCGAGAGCCGTTGTCGACCACCACCAGCTCTGCGGTGAAGGCGGGATGCGCCCGGCAGGCGGCGTGGATCGAATCGACACAGGCCTTGAGCACCGCCGCCCGATCGCGCGTGCACACGATGAAGGAGACCTGCGGCCGCTGCCTGGGCCACGGAGGAGGGGGCAGGGCGGGGCGCAGGTGCCGCGGCAGCGGATGGCGTTCGGCGTTCATGCCACCCCCGTCCGGTAGGGCGCGAGCACCGATGCCGCCGGGGCGGATTTGAAGCGATAGGCAACCCAGTCGGCGCATTTGCCGGCCCGCATCGAAGCCTGACTCAACCAGGGTGCCCGGGCGCCAGGGATGAGCGCGTATTTCTCGCGGCGGCGGATCACGTTCCATTTCCCCGTTAGCGTCAGCAATTCATGCGCCAGCGCCGGCCGCTCCTCGTCATTGACGAGCTGGTAGAGGAAATAGAACAGGTTGAGCGCGCCGGCCTCGAAGCTCGGCCTCGTCGTATCGGGAAGCGCGGCGATCCGCTCCTCAAGAGCACAGATGAAAGCCGCGGCCCGGGCCACGGTGTCGAAGGTGACCGTCTCGCCAATCGCGCGCAGGTTCGCGCCGTCTTCCGTCAGCCCCTCGCTCTCCAGATTCTCGCTGACAATTCTGAGATGCGTGCGCCGCATCTCCCTGGCGTGCCGGCTGGTCACGCTGCCGGGATGCAGGCGGTAGACGAGCAGGCTTTCCGGTATCAGCGCCGCCGGATAGCGCTCGGCCAGCCGCCGGAAGAGGTCGAAATCCTCGGCATGCCGGTAGAAGCCGTCGTAGTCCAGGTCGGCCTCGCCGATGATCCGGCGATTGTAGACCACCGTCGGATGCATGAAGATCGTGAAGAATTTTGAGAGCACCGAGAGGTCGAGACGGAACACCGGATCGAGCCGTCCCTTGGCGACGCGGCCGTGCAGCAGCATATCGACGAGCGCGCCGCAGAAGCCGAGCTCGGGCCGGGCGGCAAACAGCGCCGCCTGGCGCGACAGCCGCCAGGGATAGGCGAAGTCGTCGGCGTCCATGCGCGCGACGAGCTCACCCTGCGCGATCGCCAGTCCCTCATTGAGGCTGGCGACAAGCCCGCGGTTTTCGCGCGAGATAATGGAAACGCGGCTGTCGTCCCGGCGGCAGCGGTCGAGGATCTCCAGCGACCGGTCGGTCGATCCGTCGTCGATGGCGATAAGCTCGAGCCGGCCGTAGTCCTGCCGCAGGATCGATTGTACCGCCGCGGCCACATAGGGCTCGGCATTGTAGACCGGCAAAAGCACGGAGATGAGGGGTGCCGCGGTCATGGCCGGCTCCGGTCCGTTGGCTGCAGATCGAGCGCCGGGGCGGTGCGCAACCTGCGCCCCTCGCTCGCGCCGCGCGGGCGCGATGGTTCGACATAGGGGAAATAGCGCTTGAGACCGTTGAGCGGCTTTTCGAAAAACACCCAGGAGAGCGAGGCGACGATCAGCGTGGCGGCGCCCGCGACGAAGAACCGCCCCGGCCCCTGTTCCGAGACGTTGACCGGAATCCACGACTGGGCTCTGACGGTCAAGGCGAGAAGGATCGAATGATAGAGGTATACGCCGTAGCTGATGCGGCCAAGCCACAGCAGCGGCGGGAGTTCGGCCAGCCTGCCCGGCACGCCGCCGAGGCCGTTCGAGCACGCCGCGACGATTGCCAGCATTGGGACCAGCGGCAGCACCTGCACCAGGATCCAGCGAGGCCACTCCCAGGCGGAATTCGCCAGCCCGGGATCGGACCGGACCACGAGCAGGAACATCACCCCCAGGGCCGGCCAGCCGAGCCGCATCCATTGCGGCGCATCCGCGCCCCGGGCGCGGCGCACGGCAAGAAGGGCGCCGCAGCCAAGGGCGTCCATCGAGGCCGGCGGCAGCAGGTCGCGGGCAAGCGCCGGGCTGGCGGCAATCGGCCCGTAGAACCGGTAGGCGAGCGAGAAGGTGATAACGCCGATGGTGATCGCCTCGATGCGCCGGCGCGGCGCGAGAAGCACGACCAGCGGCCAGACCAGGTAAAACTGCTCCTCGATGCTAAGGCTCCAGAAATGGCAGAGCAGCCAGGGCGTCCAGTCGTTTTGCTGCGCATACCAGAAATTCGAGAGGTAGAGCGCATGCCAGGCGAACGATGGCCTGGATTGTTCCGAAGCCAGCCACACCACTCCCAGCACCGCGAAATAGGGTGGGAATATCCGGATCATGCGCCTGGCATAGAAGGAACGTAGCGCCGGCCCGGCGGCGAATGCACCGGTGTCACGCGCGTCCAGCAAAAGCCGGGTGATAAGGAAGCCGGAAAGCACGAAGAACAGCCTGACCCCGAGATGGCCGACGAATGACGAGCCGCCTGGAGCGAAGAAATGCGAGTAGAGCACCAGCGTCACCGCAACGCCCCGCAAGGCGTCGAGCTGGATGTCGCGCGCGTTCGCCATCAGCGGCATCCGCCGTATCGGTCGCGCCGCGCGGCAGGGATCGAGCAAACCTCGCCGCTGCGGGCCGACGACTCGCGGTCCGGGCCGGGGGCGCAATCCGTGCGGGCCCGCGGAATGCCCATCCGAGTCACAATAATGGCATCCTCCAACAGGCATGCCCCCGGCCCACGATTGTCTCGGCCGATGTTGCGGCGCAACACAAAATGCTTACGCCCATGAAACAAGATGTGATGTCGCGGTGTGACGGAAATAGTTGTGCCTTAAAAATATAATCAGAGATGTCCAATGGTCCTATTCAAGCGTCGGTAATTGGTCTGAGTTTTGGAAAACATCAATCGCTGGGACATGTCGGAAGGCTTCCAAGCAACCGTAGCGAGTATGATGGGAAATATTGAGAGAAGGCTCGACCGCAACCGTAAGTTCTATGGAGAGCCTCTGTAAAAAACCTTGCTTTTCAAGTTCTTGTGCGGTGCAGCAGGCTCGGTCGGAGCCGCTTGTCCCACCATTCGCCGCCTGCTGCCTCACGACGGCGCAGCCCCAAAGGCCTTATCTCCAATCCCGACAAGAGCAGGGAAATGGAGAGCAAGTGACGTCGACGCCGATTGCACGACCGGACGCTCACATGGGCACAATGCCGGTGCTTGGCCTGCTCGGCGCAATCCTGTCGGTGCAGATTGGCGCCGCTTTCGCCAAGGGCCTGTTCCCGGTGCTGGGGTCGGAAGGCACGACTATGCTGAGGCTCGCCATCGGCGCGCTGATGCTGGCGGCGGTGCTGAGGCCTTGGAAGGTGCTGCCCTCGCGGAGAAACCTGCCTTGGCTCGCAGCCTATGGCGTCACGGTCTGCGCCATGAACCTGCTGTTTTATGCCGCGCTCCAGCGCATTCCGCTCGGCATCTGCGTGGCGCTTGAATTCACCGGGCCGCTATTTGTCGCCACGCTCGGCTCCAGGCGCCTACTCGACCTCGTCTGGGTGGCGCTGGCCGTCGTCGGCATCGTGCTTTTGTCGCCCTTTGCCGGTATCAGCCGCGGGCTCGATCCGCTGGGCGTGGCGCTGGCGCTGGCGGCGGGCGCCTGCTGGGGGCTCTACATCATCTTCGCGCAGAAGGCCGGCGCCGAGCTCGGCGTGCGCACTTCCGCCTATGGTATGGCGATCGCCGCGGTGCTGGCGCTGCCTTTCGGCTTCAGCGCCGCTCAAGCCTACCTCACCGACCCGCACATCATGGCGGGCGCGGCGGTGGTCGGCCTGTTCTCTAGCGCGCTGCCCTTCTATCTGGAAATGCTGGTGCTGGCCCGCATGCCGGCCAAGGTCTACGGAATGCTGGTCTGCCTGGAGCCGGCCGGCGGCGCGCTGACCGGCTTCCTGTTCCTGGCGGAGAAGCTCAGTCTTTTGCAGTGCGTGGGCATCGCCGCCGTCATTGCCGCCGCCTTCGGCGCGGCGGTTGCGTCGCGGCGGCCGGTGCCATTGCCGGCCTGAGCGTATCTTGCGGACATGCCGCGAGCGCGAACTCGTTAACAGCTTGGTCGACCTGGAAAATTCATCCCAGGACGGAAGTGTTCGACCACATCCGGGGGCCGAGATAAGACTTAGGTCCTAAAGAGAACTGAAATAAGTCCGAGCGGACAAGACAAGGGTCGTGGGCCACTTCCTAATGACCTGCTGATTGGGGATGCTTATGCTGCGACATTGCCGGTGGGGTAGCTCGGCCGACGGGCTGAAGGGCTGGCATGGGGAGAGCGGAATGCGCTTAACGCGCAGGAGCTGCAGGCTGGTCTTGCGAGCGCTGACTGCGTTGGCGCTTATTGTCGCGCCTTTCAGTCTCTCCCTCGATGGCCCGGTCGTGACCAAAGCCTATGCCGGCAAAGGCGGCAATGGCAACGGTAATGGCGGCGGCAACGGAAACGGGAACGGTGGCGGCAACAACGGGAACGGAAACGGTAACAGCGGCGGCAACAACGGGAACGGCAACGGAAATAGCGGCGGCAATAACGGAAACGGCAATAGCGGAAACAGCAGCGGCGATAACGGGAACGGGAACAATAACGGCAACAGCGGCAAGAACAGCAGCACCAGTGCGGCAAGCGCCGCCGATGTTGATAGTCATGTCAACGCCCTGACGGGTGACAAGATTGAGGCCACCCGCACCAAAATCCAGGTCACGCACCGCAATGGAATGAAGGAGAAGATCGAGAACGGCCGGTTCAGGATGGAAGACAAATACGGACGCACTATCGTCGACCGCAAGGCCACCATGGCCGATCTCAATCGCCTGAAGAGTTTGTGAGAGCGAGGTTTTATCCAGATTAGATCTTAAGGGACCGAAGGTCAGCGCTGCAAAATCAGGTTGCCACCTTTTGCTTCGTCTCTGCGGTCCTGATCGTGTTGCGGTAGAACCTGGCTACTCACCTTACCCCCGCCTTCGTGCGGGGGTAATTTTTTCCAGCGCGGCGATGTTCGCCGCCTGCGACATTGGTCAGTCATGGTGGCGGAAATGGTCCGACCGGTCGGGGCATGGGTCGTGGGCCGCTTCCGTCTTCTGCCGGAATGTGAATCCTTGCAGGATTAAAACACTGTTCCGTCGCGCCTGTCCCGTGGGCGGAACTTCGGCTATGCCGAGACGGACCCGCAAGAAAGGACGGAATGCACCAACCCGCCTGCAAAAGGCCAGCTCACCTTGTGCTGCGCGTCGTTGCCGCGCTGGCAGTTGTCGTTGCGCCCTGTCTGTCGGCGCCGGCCAACATGACCAAGCTCGTATCGGCCGCCGCCTATGCCGGCAACGGCAATGGCAATGGCAATGGAGGTGGAAACGGCAACGGCAACGGCGGCAATTCGGGTTCCGCCGGCGGCTCGAATTCCGGCTCGGCCGGCGGCTCGAATTCCGGCAACGGCAGCAACAACGGCAACAGCAATGGCCAGGGCAACAGCAATGCCGGTGGCGACAACCCCAATGCCGGGCCGGGCAACAACAGCGGCAAGGGCAATACCAACCCCGGGACCAAGAACAGCTACACCAACGCCGCGACCGGCGACACGCTCTCGATCGACGGCGACAAGGTCACCGTCATCCATCGCAACGGCATGAAGGAGCAGGTCCGGAACGGCCGTTTCGAGATGACGGACGCGCAAGGCCGCACCATCATCGAGCGGCAGGCGACGGAAGAGGACTTGAATCGTCTGCTGAGCCTGTGAGGGTTCTGGAGGAGCTAGAGGAGGAACAGGAAGTGAAGAATTGATGAATTGAAGAAAGAAGGGAGAGATCACCGTTTCCCCAGTTCCCCGCTTCCTCAGTTCTTCAGTTCTTCAATTCCCCAATTCCCTCAGTTCCTTTCCCTCGCCTCATGCATCAGCAACGCCGCCTCCGTGCGGTTGCGCACGTTGAGCTTGGCGAGCACCCTGGTCATGTGATGCTTGACCGTCTTCTCCTGCAGCGACAGCCGGGCGGCAACCTCCTTGTTGCTCAGCCCCTCCGCGACCAGTTTCAGGATTTCGGCCTCGCGGCCGGTGAGCTGGCTGAGCGGATCGGGCTTGCTGCCGGTGGGCTGCAAAAGGTCGGAAAGCAGCCTGGCCGAGAGGCTCGGCGATACGTAGCTCTGGCCGTTGGCGACGTCGCGCAGGATCTCGGCCAGCGCCTTGGAGCCGACGCCTTTCAGCACATAGCCGCGCGCGCCGGCCTTCAGCGCCTGGGCGACGTCAACATTGGTCTCCGACACGGTGAGCATGACGATCTTCTGGTCGGGCATCGTTGAAAGAATGCTGGCGAGCGCGTTGAGGCCGCCGCCCGGCATGCTGATGTCGAGCAGGAGGATATCGGGCGTGCTGGCGCGCGCGAGCCTTTCGGCGTCCTCGGCGCTGGCGCCTTCGCCCACGAGTTCGAAGCCGCCTATTTCGCCCAGGCTGCGCGCCACACCCTCGCGAAACAGGGGATGGTCGTCGACTATTGCGATGCGGATGGACGTGCTCACGGTTGCTCCTCGACAGACAAAGTGATCACCAGTCTTGTTCCTCCCGGGCCGGTCAGCGTTTCGAACTGTCCGCCTATGCTTTCGATACGTTCCCTGAGTCCCGCAAGCCCAAGGCCTTCGCTTCGGGCCGGATCGAAGCCGGGGCCGGTGTCCACAACCTCGACGAGGAGCTTGCCGCCTTTCGTCGTGGCCCTGACCTGCTGGCCCTTGCCCTTGCCGTGCCGGAAGGCGTTGTTCAAGCCTTCCTGCACGAAGCGATAGATGCTGATCTTTTCCGAGGTGCCGAGTTCCGGCAAGCGCTCGGGCAGGGTCAGCAACACTTTGGTGTCTGTCCGCCGCTCGTGCTCGGCCACCGCGAGCCGCAAAATGTCGGCAATGGCCTGCGTCTCGATCTGCGGCAGCACCAGCCCGTTGCAGATGCCGCGTATCTCGCGCATCGCTTCGCCGAGCGTCTTGTGGATGCCGGCGATCTCGGCCTCGCGCAGCGTGCTCGATGTGGTCGGATCGACCAGCACCGGGCTGTCCATCCTGAGCGCGGCGAGCGCCACCAGTTGCGCCGGCCCGTCATGCAGGTCGGCGCCGATGCGCCTCAGATACCGCTCGTTGATGGCGGTGGCGCGGCGCGAGGCGCGTTGCACGCGCTGGCGCAGCGACGAATTCTGCGCCAGAGCCGCCTGCAATTCGGAAACCTTGGCCTCGAGCGCAGCCTGTTGGGTGACGATGGTGCGGCTGCCGCGGAAAACAATGCCGGAGAGAAGCGCCAGCGCCGCCGCCGTGGCGCCCGCCACCACCAGCCATGTCCACAACAGGGCCGAGTGCAGCGATTCCTCGAAGTCGCCCGACAATTCGTAGAATTCGGTCACGGCCACGACCTCGCCCGACCAGGGCTCGCGCACCGGGTTGTAGATTTCGAGCAGCGGAACGCCCATTGACCGCTCCTTGTCGTCTTCCTCGTCTTCGAGCCTGTTGTATTTGACCATGACGTTGCCGGCGAAAGCGGCGATGAGGTTGGCGTTGGGCTTGATCTGCCTGCCAATAAGGGTGGCATCCTTTGAATAGAGAATCGTGCCGTCGTGCCGCCACAGCTTGAACGACACCAGCCTTTTCCCAAGCGCACCCTGGCCGAGCGTCTCGTCCAGCGCCCGCTTGACCGTGTCGTCGAGCTCCCGGCTCTTGCGCATGTCCGGCAGCAGCGGCGCGATCACGCTGTCGACATAGAGTGCGGTGGTCGCGGCGGAATTATGCATGACGCCGTCACGGATCTGCGATGTCACCCACAGCCCGACCACGAGCATCACGGCCAGCAGGCCGATACCGCCCGCGATCACGAATTGCCAGGCAAGCGAGAGCCCGCCCCAGATTCGTGCAAGACGTTTTAGATACCTCCCGAACATCGGCACCGCTCACCCGCCCGTCCAGGAGAGTATAGGTGAGGGCAGGCAATTGCGACACCGACCTTGGTCCGTGCCCGTAGGGAAGGTTAATGGCCGGCGATTTGCCGGCCGTATCGGCGGGCGGCTCCGATTCGCAGCCAGGGAAGGCTGCTCTGTTTCACGAGGCCAAAAGCCCGCGCCGCTCCTGTTGACGGGTAAGACGCGGGCCGATTGCCACCTGATTTGGATCATCTCTTGCGGCTCTGCGACGCCGAGACAACCATCATTAAGGCCCGAGGTCCATATCAAAAGACTTATCCTCCGGCGAATACGGCGCCAAAAGGCGGCCTATGCCGGCCGTCCAACAGTCGCCTGTCGTTCATTGTGGTCCCAATTATGTGGCGGTCCACCCATCGGATAACGCCGCTCGCACCCCGCGCCCCTGCTGGCTGCTCCGTGCCGGCATAAGCCGCTGGAGACGCAGCAAGATTTGCCCCCAAAAGAAGTCATGGCCAAGCTGTTGATGGGGCGAACAACCGCCGTCTATATAATCAGCTGAAACCTTGCGGATCTTGGCAACGCATTATGGACGCCGGTACAAACAAGCAAAAAAGTAATCAGCGGTTGTCGATCTTTGAACTTGAGGCGCTGCGGGAAGCTTTCAGGCAGTCTGTCCGTGAGAACGATGTCGCGGAAGCGGAATGGGCGCAGCACGCCGAGCTTTTCGTCAAGAAAACATCGCAAAAAGGCGGCCGTCTTACGCGGACTTGACGGGTCGGGCGCTCTGGCGCCGAATGGCTTTCATTGGCCGGCCGGTCGGACCATTGCGCTGGCGCATAGGACCTCGGCAACAATTGCCGGCGCAAAGGGAAGCCGACACTCTATCCTTGCGCCGGCTCCCCCCAAGGAAATCCAATGGTCGGCGCTTCAGCCCGGCTTGCCTGTCAAAGAGCCGTACTCTTTTACCGCCAAGGCAAGCCGGGCTCCGCAGCCGCCGGTCTGGCGCGCTCCCACGCTCGATACCGCTCGAGATAAGGCGCAAACTTAAAATGCTTGCGGCGCCGACATTGTAACGCATGGCGACCGGGGCACTTCCCTCGGACAGGGGACGCGTCAGGACGGGCGGCGTCCGATCCTTCTCCTTCGACGGAACGAAGAGCGGGCAAGCGCGTTTTCTGCCGCGATGTCGAGGATCATTCATAGTCACAGGGCTGAAAGCCCTTTTCAGGCCTCGGTTGCCGAGGCTGAGCGCCTGGCACGCGCGGAAAAGAACGCCAGGCTGAAGGACCTTCGCACCCACGCTTCGTGGCTGGTGCTCGATCCGCAGGCGCACTTCCATGAGGAGATCGATTGTTCGGCGTTGCTCGGCGACTTGCCGATCCGAAAGGTCATCCGCGAGGGCTAGACTTTTGCGGCTTTCAGCCCCAGGCCGCCTGTAGCCGGGCGGCGCCATCTTCGCGCGATATTTCGACCAGCCGCGCGATCGCCCATGGCGTCATGAGCGCGAAGAAAGCCGTGACATCGAGGAAGATCGACCACGCCAGATCAAACCCGCTGTGGTCGTAGCAGACTGCGAACTCCATACGCCTGACCCCTTTTTGACCACCCGTTGCGCATGTCACTTCACGCGTTCCGCTAGCATGATCCTCATTTGCATCAATTACAAGTGATAGCTAATTCAGCTGTTGGGTGAGGCGTCGCTAACGTATGCGCAAGCATGCCGGCTGAAGTAGCTAGGCCGGCTTCGGCCAGCACAGCCAGGTGAGCGTCAGCGCCGCCAGCGTCCAGAGCGCGATCATGAAGGCGAGCCCGGCCTTGCTCACCGGCTTCTCGCGTCGCATGGCCTCTTCGCGGAATTCCCCCATCAGATCGGCCGGGACCAGCTTGACCGCGAGCATGATGCCGACAGGCACGATCAGCAGGTCGTCCAGGTAGCCGATGATCGGGATGAAGTCCGGAATGAGGTCGACAGGGCTCAACGCATAGGCCGCGACGGCACCCGCGGTGGCTTTTGCGTACCAGGGCACACGCGGATCGCGGGCGGCAATCCAGAGCGCCACCACGTCGCGCTTGATCTTGCGCGCCCACTGCTTTGCCGCATCGAGCATAGACATGCCGCTTATATACGGCTGCGCTGGTCTCCAGGCCATTTGGCGCTCAATGGCTCGGCCGCTCAGGCGCAATCCTTCAATTCCACAACCTCGACGCCGAGGCGGAAAGCCTGGCCGTCGGCATAGGAGCGCGCATGCTGCTCGGCTTCGAAGGGGAAGGTGAGCGTCGTGCCGTAGGCGGTGACGCGCACCGTCCACTTCTGGCCCCTGACGAGTTCAACGCCATGAAGCTTCGCCGTAACCATCTCGTCCTCCTCAGATGCGGCACTTCAGCGACATCCGCATAACGTCGCGAAAGTAATTTGAATACAAATAATCCGACCAAATCGTGTCGTTGCGGCGTCGATTCCGACATTTGGCCGTTTGCGTCCGTGAAATGGTTCACCGACAGCAGCGCCTTTTTGCTGCCGGGCCGCAAAGGGGGCGGGACGGCCTGCCTGGAACCGCGACGGTCCCGGCCGGGTTAGAGTCCTGGTTCACAAGGAGGCCGCCATGATCCGCAAGCTGAAATCTGGCGAATATCGGCTCTATTCGCGTAAGGTCGATCCCAGGACTGGCAAGCGCCGCAATCTAGGCACCTTTAAATCGCGCGAAGCCGCGGAAAAGCACGAACGCGAAGTGCAATATTTCAAGCGCCATTAGGCAGCTTCACGATTTGGCGCGGCCCAAAGGGGCACGCGAAGAGGGGCCGCGACCCGCTCGTTCAGCCATGTGGTGTCGGCGGCGTGCGTGGGCGCAGGTGGCCAGGCACATTGGAGCCGATATGGTCGAGGTCGCAACGTCGCGTGATCATCTCGACCGACTTGGTGTCGACGCTCACGCGCCCCAGCACCTGCACGGTCGTGCGGCCGAGGTCCTCATCGACATGGACGACCTCTCCCTCGAACCTGAGCTTGTCGCCCACCTTGGCGTTGGGCTCGACCATCGAATAATTATGGCTATCGCCGTCGAGCGTCAGCATCACGCGGTCCTTGACGCGCTCCATCACCGTCGCGACCACCGCGACCCTATCCCCTATTTCCACAACGGGCCGTATCATTTCGGCCTCCTTTCTGCTCCGTGCGGTTGTTGGCCGGAGCCAATTGGCTGGCGACACGGCTGGTGCCGGCACCTGCTGAAATAAACGGGAAAACAAGTGTTTGGTTGCCTCCGGGCTGCCGGCCGCCGCGGTCCGGCCGCTCACATGAAGCAAGGATTTCGCGGCAGATACTGCATGGAGTCGCGATGGCCGGGTGATGCCATCAACGGCATCGGAAAGGTGATGCGCATGTGGTGATCGGCCGCAAGACCGAGCGCGCTCGCGCATATGCCTTCCGTCTTGCCCCCGATTGCTGTGGCGCGGAACCACGCGGGCCGCCAGATGTTGCTTTTGATTACAAACGACACCAGGGATGGCACATGGTAGCGCCACGCGCGGTTTGGAAGGGTTTTTTGAAGGTCGGGTCGGTCTCGTGCGGCGTCAAGCTGGTCGGCGCGACCAGCGAAACCGGAAAGGTTCATTTCAAGATACTGAACCGCAAGGACGGCTTGCCTGTGAAAAGCGCTTATGTCGACGAGCAGACCGGCGATGTCGTCGAGACCGAGGATCAGACCAAGGGCTTCGAGTTGGAAAAGGATGATTTCATCGAGATCGAGCCCGACGAGATCAAGAAGCTGAAGCTTACTTCGGCGCATACGCTGGAGGTCGACGAGTTCGTCGCCTTGGATGACCTCGATACTCGCTATCTGGAAAAACCCTATTACCTCATTCCCGCTGACGGCGCCGCCCTGGAAGCCTTCAGCCTGCTGCGCGAGGCGATGAAGGAGAAGCGGGTCGCTGCAAGGTCCTGCGTGGTGCTCTACCAGCGCGGCCGCGAGGTGGTGATCCAGCCCTTCGGCAAGGGCATGCTTCTCACCGAACTGCGCACCCACAACGAGATGGTTTCGGAGAAAAGCGTCTTCGAGGATCTGAAGTCGCCGAAATACGACAAGGACCTGCTGGAGATTGCCGAGCTCCTGATCGACAAGAAGGTGACGAAATTCGATCCGTCGAAATTCGAGGACACCTATGAAGATGCGCTGATCGCGATGATCGACGCCAAGCGCAAGGGCAAGAAGCTGCCGAAGGCCGAGCCCAAGCCGAAGGAAAACGTCATCGATCTGGCTGCGGTGCTGAAGAAGAGCCTCGCCAAGGAAGGCATCAAGGCGCCGTCGAAAGCGAAGCCGGTCCGCAAGTCTGCTTGATCAAGACTGAGATAATCGTCCAAGCCGGGATCGCCGGGTAATCCGTTCCGTCCATGTGGATCTGCGATGCATCGCTTGCTATATCCTACCCTGGAGGATAGGATAGCGGCATGACGATACACAGCTCCCATCCCGATATCATCGCCCGACTCAAGCGCGCGCACGGCCATCTCGCCGCCGTGCTCACCATGTTCGAGCAGGGCCGCTCCTGCCTCGATCTCGCGCAACAGCTCCATGCCGTCGAAAGCGCCGTGGGCAATGCCAAGCGCGAACTGATCCACGACCATATGGAGCATTGCCTGGTCGAAGGCGGCGAGCCGACCAGGGATACGCTCAAGGAGCTGAAGCAGCTCACCAAATATCTGTGAGGCGTTCGATGTGGGGAAAAGTTCTGGACTGGTTCGGCTTCGGCGCGCATGGACATGACCATGACCATGACCGGCCTGACCATGACGGACATGACCATGGCGGTCATCGCCACGACCGTCACGGACCGCACGGTCACACGCATGGCGTGATCGATGCCACCATCGCCACTACCGATCGCGGCATCTGGGCGATCAAGTGGTCGTTCGCGATCCTGGCGATCACCGCCGCCTTGCAAATCGTCGTCGTCATCGCCTCGGGCAGCGTGGCGCTGTTTGCCGATACCATCCACAATATCGCCGACGCGACCACGGCCATTCCGCTGTGGATCGCTTTCGTGCTGGTGCGGCGCAAGCCCACCCGCACCTTCACCTACGGCCTCGGCCGGGTCGAGGACCTGGCCGGCATCATCATCGTGCTCATCATCCTGGCGAGCGCGCTTGTGGCCGGATATGAAGCCGTCAACCGCCTGTTCAACCCGCGCCCGGTCCAGTTCCTGGGTTGGCTGGCGGCGGCCGGCGTGATCGGCTTCCTCGGCAACGAGGCGGTGGCGGTGTTCCGCATCCGCGTCGGCCGCCAGATCAACAGCGCGGCCCTGATCGCCGACGGCTATCACGCCCGCACCGACGGGCTCACCAGCCTTGCCGTCGTTGCTGGCGCGGTCGGCGTCTGGCTCGGTTACCCTTTAGCCGATCCGGTCATCGGCCTCATCATCACGGTCGCCATCTTCGGCATCGTCTGGCAATCGGCGCGCTCGGTCCTGACGCGTATGCTGGACGGTGTCGAGCCCGGCCTTGTCGGCGAGATTCACCACGCCGCCGAGCATGTCGCCGGGATCGATAAGGTGACCGACGCCAAGGCCCGCTGGCTCGGCCACAAGCTGCATGTCGACGTGGAGATCGCGGTCAATGACGGGCTGCTGCTCGCCGCCGCGAACAATATCGCTGAAACCCTCAAGGCCGAACTGTTCGCGCACATTCCCGCGCTCGACGTCGCCACGGTGCGCTTTGCCGAGCCACGGACGGAAGGCGGCCACCATCATGCGCCCGATCCGTTCCTGGTCTCGGGCAAGCTGGCCAGCGGTCTGCTCGAAATCGTCGACACGCCGCAAGGCGAGCGCATGCGGCTGCGCCTATCGCGTCACGCCGAGGGTCTGCGGGCGAACGTCGCTATCGAAAGGGCGGACGGTGCGGTCGAAAGCCTGCCGCTGTCGCCGGTCGGCGGCGATCACCACTATCTGCAAAGCTTGGTCGCCCCGGCCGAGCCCCACGAGTTCAGCGCCAGGCTGCAACTGGTTGCGGGTCCCGACAGCGAGGATCTGCCTTTCGCCATGGCCGAGCCGGAAGGGCATCACCATGAGCACGCGCATGCGTAATGTGGGCGGCATTTGAGTGCCGGCGCGAATCCAACTGACGTTATCGCGACACAGGGCGCGCAGCGCAGATGGTCTGCCTTCCGCCTCGCAGCTCGGCTGTTCGACGCCAAACGGACCAACGTAGCTGCCCTTCGGAATCACGAAACGACCGCGTGAAAGTCAGCTGCCCGTCCTCGAATCCGGGAGCCGGACAATGGCCAATGCTTACGCCGGTGCGCAGCGCCCGGCTAGGCTGTGCTGGTCCGCGGCCCGCCGAAGATCACCCAACTGGCCCCGATCAGCGCTGCAATGGTCGCAAGGAGCACCGCCAGGCTCGGCAGGTGGAAGAACATATCCCGCCAGCGTGGTTCGACGACCGCGCCGGTGCTGAAGGCCTCGCCGCTATACTGGCAAAGGATCCAGGATGCGCCGCTGCGCACCATCTCGGCATCGATGTCGGAGATCAGAGCCTTGGCCTCGCGCTCGGCTGACGGCATCGTCGCCATATGGGTGAGCAGCGCCTTGGCGGTGGCGAGATAGGCGTGGCTGCATTCGTTGAACGGGCTTTCCTCGTCGCTAAGGCTGCCCGGCATCAGGCCCCAGAGGCAGTAGGTGAACTGCAGATTGCCGTGATTATAGAGCCGTCTGAAGGTCGGATCGGTCGCGGTCTGGCGCTGGGCAAGGTCCAGGATATCGCCGCGATAGCGCGCGATCACCGCCATCTGGCCGTGGGTCAGGCTGGGGATCTGGATGCCCGGGGGAGGCGGGGCCGAGGACCCGTTATGCGCTTGCGCGGATGTGGCCAGAATGACCAGCAGGGTAGTCGCCAAAAAGAAATTGGCCGCCAGGGCATGAAACCATGGCGGCCAACGCATCGGATTTCAGGCGTAGCGGCGCGTCGGGGTGCGCTGGTCGCGCACTGCGACCACCCGCTCGGCAACAGCGCCGAAGCCGAGCCCGACGACGGTCCACAGCACCAGCTGGATGCCGAGCGAGGCGATGCGGAACTGCCAGAGCACCGTCGCCGAGAAGTTCTCCGGCACTTCGTTAATGTCCGGCAGGGCCGCCTTCACCAGCGCGAAGACGACGAGGAAAGCGAGGCCCGCGACGATCGAGGCGTTCCAGGCGCCGAGCCGGTTCCATAGCCGCTGCGCCAGGCCGACCGCCGCCACCATCGCCGCGATCGAGACCACGATCATGATGAAGAACAGCTCGGTGCGGTAGCCGATGGTCTCGGCATTGCCGACCGCCGGCGGGTTCGCGGGGTATTTCAGGCTGGGAACCACGATCACGGCAAGGAAGCCGAGCAGCGCGATGAGTGCCGAAGTGCCGCGCGGACCGAGCGAGCCCAGGCGGCCATAAGCATAGGCGAAGACCAGCGAGAACAGTCCGCCGAGGGCAGCGCCATAGACCAGCACGCCGGTCGCCAGGCCAATGCCGGCTTGCGTGGCGCGGCTGACCATCTCGGGTTCCGGCGTCTCGCCGGCGGCCTTGGCCTGCTGTTCCTCGAAGGCGATCGCCTGGTCGACCTGCGGCTCGCCATAGACTCGGGCGAAGGCGAATGCCAGAATCCCCGCAACCAGCCCGACAAGCATGCCGCGCAGCAAAAGTTTTCCAACCATGTTCAAGAACCCTTTGTCGAAAGCGGGTTCAGCGATGCTGAACCGCTTCAGTGGCAGGGGAGGCCCAGCAGGTGACGGCCGTCATGCACGAATTCGTGCACCGCCGTGCCGCGGATCAGCGAGGTGGCGCCTTCTTCCGCACCGACGAAATAGATCGCCATCATCAGCGTCAGGCCCGCGAAGATGGCCCAGGGCAGAAGCTCGCGAACCGGAATCGCAACCGGACCGTAGCTGGGGGCGAAGGTGGTGTCGGACATATTGACCTCCCGTGGGATACTGCGTCCCGTTGATCGAACAATGCTGCGGAATAAGGCCTGACTTTCGGCTGGTGCCGATCACAGTGGCGCGACCGTGCCGGATTCGCACCGGCTTCCAATCCCGTATAGCGCTAAAACACTTGTCAGCACTTCGTTCGCCTGTCAACGACATGTAATGGCCAACGCGGCTTCGCGCGGCCGAAATTTCACTGGGCCACGGAGTTTTGGGATGCTCGCCCGCCTGACGATGATCGCAAGCGGCGCGACGCAGGCCACGCGCAAGGGCCGGTTTCCGAACGACGAGGCGCTGGAGCCGCGGGCCCTCGATCGCGCCGGCTCGCTGGCCGCTTCGCTGCGCCGCGCCGATCGCGTCTGGACAAGCCCGGCGCTTGCCGCGCGCCAGACGGCCGACGCGCTCCGCCTCGAGGCAACCGTCGAGCCGCTGCTTGCCGAGCAGGATTTCGGGCGCTGGGCCGGCAAAGGTTTCGAGGAGGTGCAGGCGGAAGATCCGGAAGGGATGGCGGCTTGGCTTTCCGATCCGGACGCGGCACCTCACGGCGGCGAATCGCTTGCCGCGGTCGCCCACCGCGTCGCGGCGCTGATGGAGCGCCTGGCCGGCGCAAGCGGCCACACCGTCGCGCTCACCCATGCCGTGCCGGTCCGCGCCGTCATGGTGCATGTGCTGGGCGCGCCGCTCTCCGCGGTCTGGAAAATCGACATCGAGCCGCTGTCGCTCACCGAATTCCGCAGCGACGGCCGCCGCTGGGTGCTGCATGCGAGCGGCATGGTCGTCGGCGCGAAATAGCCCGGGAAAGCGCTTACCTGACGACGAGCGGCCGCCGGCGAAGACGAACTTCGCCATTTCAGCGATCGCTAACGGAACGGAAACGCCTGGCTGCTATGGTGCTGTCTCGCGGCGAGGAGAGCCTTGCCCGAGGAGACCGTCGCCTATGGCCGATTATCCCGAGATCGAGCGCCGTCTTCATGTACGCGAATTCGTGCTCAAGGAGGCCACCATCATTGCCAATGGCGTCCGGATCGGCTGCTCGCTTAGGAATCAGCACGAGCAGGGTGCGGAATTGCGCGTGGCCGCCGACATGGACGTCCCGGAACGCTTCCTGCTCGAGGTTCCGGCCGACGATACGGCCTATCGCGCACTGGTGCGGTGGCGGCGCAACGACCGCGTCGGCGTGGCGCTCTACAGCAACGCGCCGAAGGACTGACGCTCAAAGATAGCGGCGCACGCTCGCCCTATACGAGCGGTAGGATTCGCCGAACTTGCGCTCCAGATAGGCTTCCTCGCGCAGCACCACGCCATAGTGCAGGATGGGGAAGCTCGCGATGAGGGCGATGACGGCCCACCAAGTGTCAAACAGCAGGCCGATCCCGAGAAGCAGCCCCATCAGGCCGACATAGAGCGGATTGCGGGTGAAGCCGAACGGACCGCTGGTGACGATCGCGGTGGTCGGCAATGTCGGATTCACATTGGTGCCGCCGCGCAACATGGTCGAGCGTCCCCAGGCGATGATCGCAATCGCAAGTGCGGTCACCACGATGCCGAGCACAATGGTGAGCGGACGGCCGCCGATTGCCAGCGGTCGGACATAGCGCAGCGCCAGCATCACGATTAGCGCCACGAGAAAGAGCAGCGGCGGGAACACCGCGACCCCCGGATTGTCCGCTTTGTCGCCCATGGCCAATTTCGCCGGTCCATAGCCAAGCGCCACCGCAGTCACTATGCACTGCCGCGCGTCACTCAGCAATTCGTGGTTTGATCCTGCCCCAGGGGCAAAGTGCGGGGACGCAGTCGCGGTGCGCGTTCATGGCTGCCGGTCAACGGGGAATCGTGCATGAGCGGGACAGCCGTTTGGGTGGCGCTGATAGCCATCGTTCTTGTGGGCCTCTATTTGTTGCAGGCCAATGGCATGATCCGGTTCTGAAGCAACGGCGGCGCGCGGCGTATTCGCAAGGTCAACAACAGCCGCTTGCCCCGCAGCACGGCTGGCTTGCAGCCTTCTGTTCTTTCAGCCAGCGGTCGCGCGGCTTGCAGCTTGCCGGCAGTGGCGTCAGCTCGACCTCGATGACGTCGCCAACAATCCTTGGCTGAGCCGCCCGGTGCAATTCCATGGGGCGGACGCCGTCGCTGACCTCGAAGGTCAGCTTCGCCGCCCCATCAAGAGCGACATGGTCCGAAACTTTGCGAATGATCGCGGTAAACTTGCCGGCCGGCATATGCACGGGTCCGCCTTCGTCCACGTCCCATAGCTGGACGAAGATTTCCGACCATGATTCCGGATTTGCTTCGCAATCCAGCGCCGCGAACTGTCCCGCCTTCACCTCGGTGACATGGTAGCCTGGCTTCACCGGTCGTCCGTCGTAGCGGAACACCAACGGTCTGTCCTTGTGATCGGCCAGCGCGCCCAGCAGGTCGCCAATGGTCAGGTCGGAGGGGTCGATCGCGGCGACGTTTTTCCGGTTGTCAGAAGAGAGCATGTCGGCTATTCCTCATTCATCATTTCAATATTTCAAGGATTATTGAAACGTGGATGAACGTCAAGCCCTGATCGCCTTTGGCGCGCTGTCGCAGGATACACGCCTGCGCCTTCTGCGATTGCTGGTCGTTGCCGGACCGGAAGGCATCGCTGCTGGCTCGCTCGCCGAACAGGTCGAGGTCTCGCCGTCCAACGTCAGCTTCCATCTCAAGGAATTGGAACGGTCTGGTCTCGTGTCCGCGAGGCGTGATGCCCGCTCGATCGTCTACAGCGCCGAGTACGATGCCCTGTCCGGGCTGATCCGCTTCCTGATGGAGGATTGCTGCTCGGGTCGCCCGGAAATCTGCGCGCCGGCGCTTGCGGCGCCTTGCTGCGCGCCGGGCGAGGGGACCCGGCAATGATCGTCACGCCCGTTGCACAATTCCCCGTTGCCGACCCTAGGGCTGACCAATGAACACTTTTGACCTGTCGCGCCGGTTCGTGGCTGAAGCCCTGGGCACTGGCCTCCTGGTAGCAACCGTGGTCGGCTCCGGCATCATGGCCGAGACGCTGACGCACGACACCGCGCTGGCGCTACTTGGCAACACGCTCGCGACCGGCGCCATGCTGGTGGTGTTGATCACCGTCCTTGGCCCGATATCCGGCGCGCATTTCAATCCCGCCGTTTCGCTGGTGTTCTGGCTAAACGGGTCGCTGCCAGCCCGCGATTTTCCTGCTTATCTCCTCGCGCAGTTGGCCGGCGGCATTGCCGGCACGATGGCGGCGCACCTCATGTTCGCCCTGCCGATGCTGGAGGTCGCAACAAAGCTGCGTGCCGGACCGGCTCAGTGGTTCTCGGAAGTGGCCGCGACATTCGGCCTTGTCGCCGTCATTCTCGCCGGCCTTCGTTTCGAGCGGCGGGCCGTGCCGTGGCTGGTCGGGCTCTACATCACGGCAGCCTATTGGTTCACGGCGTCCACGTCTTTCGCCAATCCCGCCGTCGCCGTGGCGCGCTCGCTCACCAACACCTTCTCGGGCATCAGACCGGTCGATCTGCCGGCCTTCATCGCCGCCCAACTGCTCGGCGCGCTGATCGCGCTCGCGCTGATGGGCTGGCTGCTCAAGCCCGAAACCGTTGAGCAACACCAGCCAATGAAAGCAGAGCCATGACGGTTACGATCTATCACAATCCCGCTTGCGGAACCTCGCGCAACACGCTCGCCATGATCCGCGCCAGCGGCGAGGAGCCGGTGGTGATCGAATACCTGAAGACGCCACCGAGCCGCGAACGCTTGCTCGAACTGATTGCGGCAATGGGGATCTCTGCGCGCGAGTTGTTGCGGGAGAAAGGGACCCCTTACGCTGAACTCGGCCTTGCCGATCCGAAATGGAGCGACGACGAGCTGATCGATTTCATGCTCGCCCATCCGATCCTGATCAACCGGCCGATCGTCGAAACGCCGAAAGGGACAAAACTCTGCCGACCGTCGGAGGCGGTGCTGCCACTGCTCGACGATCCGGTGCGCGAATTCGTTAAGGAGGATGGCGAGAAGGTCGCCTATTAGTTAGGCGGGGCCAGATGCTTCATGAAGTAGATAGACGCCCTTGGTTTGCCGAATGGGTCCACGAAATGATGCGGCACGACGCCGACCTCCTGCCAGTTCATCCGCCGATAGAGCCGTTCGCTCGCTCCGCCCTCCGCGGTGTCGAGCAGGAGCAAGGAGCGGTTTCTCTTCCTTGCCTCCTCTTCCACTGACGCCATAAGTGCCGAGCCGATGCCTTGCCGCTGGAAGTCTCGATGAACGAGAAGCTTGTAGACCTCCGCCCGGTGCTGCGCATTCGGCTCCGTCGACAGATAGAGCTGGACGGTGCCGACGAGGTTGTTTTCGACAAAGGCGCAGATAAGGAGGCGTTCTTGCTCCGCCACGGATCGGAAGATGCTCTGCCAGTAGGATCGCGCTTGCTCGGTGCCAAACGGCAGGACGAACCCGACGAGCGCCCCATCCTCGATACTCTGCATCAATATCTCGGCAAGGGCGCCGAGCTGCGCTTTTGCCTCGGCCTCGTCGATTACCGCGATACGCATTTGCTCTCCCGCTCGAGCCTCGACAGATAATGGGCTTTGAGCAATCCGTGAAGCCCGAAGCGTCTGCAACAGCCGAGCACAATCGCCATGTCCTCGTGTCGGCCCTCGGCCTCACGCAGATCCTCGCCTGGGGATCATCCTATTATCTACCCGCGGTGCTTGCCACGCCTATTGCCGAGGACACCGGCTGGTCGCTCGCGTCGGTCGTTGGCGGGCTGTCTTGCGGGCTTCTGCTTGCCGGCCTGGTCTCTCCCGTCACCGGGCGGCTGATCCAGCGCCATGGAGGCCGGCCCGTGCTTGCTGCGAGCTCGTTGCTGCTGGCTGCCGCGCATTCGCTGCTGGCGACGGCAACTGCTTATCCCTTTTACCTGATTGCCTGGCTGCTTATGGGCTTGGGCATGTCGAGCGGCCTCTACGATGCCGGCTTCGCGACGCTCGGGCGGCTTTATGGTCAGGGCGCGCGCGGCGCCATCACCAACCTGACGCTGTTCGGCGGTTTCGCCAGCACCGTCTGCTGGCCGCTCAGCGCCTTTCTTGTCGAGCATGGCGGATGGCGTACCGCCTGCCTCTCCTATGCGGCGATCCACCTCGCGATTTGCCTGCCGCTCCACCTCCGGATAATACCGCCGCCTCCACCCGCGGCGCCCGCGCCAACGAAAGACAGATCGAAGGAGGCGTCGGCCACGGGCAGAGCTCGGACACGCTTCATTCTGCTGGCTTGCATCCAGACATTGGCCGCGATGATCGCATCCATGCTCTCCGTCCACTTGCTGACGCTGCTGCAATTGCGCGGCGTGGGCTTGGCGGCCGCCGTCGGCCTCGGCGCATTGGTCGGCCCGTCACAGGTCGGCGCGCGGGTGTCGGAGCTGCTGATCGGCCGCAACCGGCATCATCCGATCTGGACGATGCTGACCTCCGTATCGCTGCTCGCGGCGGGAATCTGGCTGCTCCTGGCGAGCCAGAAATTCGTTGCCCTAGCTTTGATCCTTTACGGCGCCGGCAACGGCATCCACACGATCGCGCGCGGCGCGCTGCCGCTGGTGCTGTTCGACCCGCAGCAGTACGCAGCGCTGATGGGCAAGCTCGCGACGCCCGGCCTCGTTGTCCAGGCAGCAGCTCCTTCCATCGGAGCGCTGCTTCTTGGCACAGGCGGCGGCAATCTCGTCCTGATCGCGCTCGCGGTCGCCGCTACCGTCAATGTGGGGTTCTGCGTCTGTCTCATCGCGACAGTACGCCGATAGTCCCTTCACCTCGCCAGCGCCGACGCGCCGTACTTTACATTTTTGTAAATTGCCCTCGGCGGTTAATTCGCGATACGGCTCGCCAGCGGTTCGGCTCGGTTATCCGCGTGATGGGCACTTCCGGATGAATGGGCCGAGCCGAATTCAACTTGGGAGAACGCTATGATTCGCAAGGTTCTGGTTGCAGCTTCGGTTGTTGCGCTTTTCAGCATGCCGGCATTTGCGGCCACACAATATTGGGTGGCAAAGGACGCCACCAGCAAGAAATGCTCGGTGGTTTCCACGAAACCGGACGGCAAGAAACTGACCGATGCCGGGACGAAAGCCTACACGTCCCAGGCCAATGCCGAAAAGGCGCTGAAGATGCTCAAGGACTGCAAGTAAGATTGCTGTCCTAGAATTTCCGCCCGCCTCGGCATGCCGGGGCGGGTTTTTTGCGCCGGGACTGCCGTCAGCGAAAACCTTCTCGGAGCGCTGCTTTTGGGCGTGGGCGGCAATGCGGTCTAGGCAAAGCTAGCGCTCGCGGGCAACGCTCAATTGGGGGGTCTGTATTTGCCTGCCTGCGCCGTGCGCCGCTGATCCTCGGAGCGGCTCAGCGGATGCGAGATTGGTGTGAAGCGGATGCGGCAGGCGATGGGCGCCGGCGACCCTATTTGCCGCACCGCGCAAAAAACCCGACCCGGCAATTGCCGGATCGGGTTCTTCTCATTCATTTCACAATGGTGGGCTTCTGCTTCAGTCCCGATGCTCCGGCATCGCCTTCAACTGGTCCTTCGTCCAGCTGGTGACGGCATGCACGTCGCCGTCCTCGTCGCGCATGAAATCGAGCTGGCTGGCGGTCACGGCCACCGGCTTGGCGCCGATACCGAGGAAGCCGCCGACATCGATGACGACCTGGCTGCCATGCAGGTGGTCGACCGAGCCGATCTTTTCGTCGTCGGGCCCGTAGATGGTCGCGCCTTCGAGGATGTCGGGCGTGAGCTCGGCATTGGTCAGTCTTACGTGGCTGGTGTGGTCCATGACGCATCTCCCGTGGTTGTACAGGGGATGAACCTCCTATCGGGCCGAGGGTTCCGCCGACGGAGCGAAAAGCGAGCGCCGCTCAGTGAAGCGCCGCCCATCCCGTCACGACGACGAGCACAAGCGTGACCAGCGCGCCCGAGACATAGAGGATCGTCCTGACATTGCCGCCCTTGGCGGCGTTTCCGCCACGCAGGTAAATCACCATATGGACGAGGCGTATCGCCACGTGAATCCAGACAAGCACGGCGAGCGTCACCGGCCCGACGCCGACCATCATCGCCAGCACCACGGGCACGACGAAGGGCGCCAGCGCCTCGACCGAGTTCATGTGGACGCGGTCGATCCGGTAGAGCGGGTTATCGTCGTCGGCCGGAATGACCGGACCCGAGAGCTTGCCCGCGAATCCCTTGGACGAGCCGGAATAGATCGCCAGCGCCACCGATAGCAGGCAGAGCGCAAGCACGCCGAGAATGCTCAACCAATAGGCTTCCATTTGCTGCGCTCCTTCCAATTGCTGTCATGCCGGCCGCGCCGTTCGGTATTGCGTGGTGCTGTCAGGCCGCCTGGGCAAAAAGCGCCTGGTATCGCTGCAGGTAGAGCGGCCAGCCCTGATCGCTATCGACTCCGCCGCGCACGCTTTCCCAGCCCTGGCCGTGGCGCTCGATATGGCGATGCTCGATTTCGACCCTCGTCCGGTCTTCCGCCTCGGCCGTGAAGCGGACTTCCCACTCGCTGGTCTTGGCCAGGTCGGTTTCGATCTGCCAGCGCGGGCTGATGTCCCAGCTTAGGAGCAGCCGGTTCGGCGGCTCGTAGGCAAGCACCCGCGCGAAGCGGCACTCCGAGCCGTCGACACCACGGTCATAGACATGGCCGCCGACCCGCTGCTCAAAGATCGTTTCGGCGATCGGGACGGCGAGCAGATTGTGCTCGCGCGGCTTGAAGCTGCCGAAACCCTCAGTGAACACCTTGAAGGCGCGCGCGATCGGCGCCGCGACGACGACGGAATGTTTCACGGGCGCGGGTGCCGGCTGCTTGATCATGTCTCGTCCTCCGTCGGCTGCTCGACAATTTGCGTGTAGGCGGCAAGCGTTTTCACCCAGAACTGGTCGATCTCGGCCCGGAAGGCCGCGAGGCCGTCCGGGTCGATCCGGTAGATGCGCTCCTTGCCCGAGCGCGTGTCCGCCACCAGCCCGGCATCCTTGAGAACCTTCAGATGCTGCGAGACCGCCGGCCTTGTCACCGGCAGCACGTTGGCGAGTCCGCTGACCGAACTGGGTCGGTCGACCAGCAGTTCGAAGATCGTGCGCCGCGTCGGGTCGCCGAGCGCTGTCCAGTATTTCGCGTTAGTGGCCACTAACGCGAACCCTAGGGCGGTGCGTCTGCCCTGTCAACCTGCATAGTGAGTGGCACCCATGTGGCCGGCCCGATTGTCGCCGGTTTTGTTGCGCGGTTTCTGCACATATCCGACATCATCCGGGCGACAATTTCGGCCAGCTTCTTGCTGGTGTGGGCCTGGGGGAAATTCATTGCGCAAGGCAATCTCGACCGTCGTTATCCTGTTGCTGATCGTCCTGATTTCGGGCGCATGGTTCCTCTGGCAGAGGAGCGGCGCCTATGGGTGGAACGTTCTTCTGCGCCGGGGCGGCAGCTACTGGATCACCGTTGCGGCCGACGATGCGCGGCTCTCGCCGTCGATGCGGCTTGCCTTGCAGCCGGCAATCCCTGACGCCACCGCCGGCGCCGGCGCATGGAAGCAAGTGGAACTTGGGTTTGAAGCCAGGGAGGTACCTGTTGTCGCGGGCGGGCAGGAGGTCGACCGCCTTTATCTCAACCGCTTCGATCCGGCCAGATTCCGCTTCATTGCCCGCAACGAGCCGGGCGGTACGAAAGACATCGACCAATGGGAAGCCGCACTTCACGCAGGTGGCCAGGGCGGCACGGTGCTGATCGTCAATGGCAGCTATTTCGGGCTGAAAGGCGAAGCCGACACGCCCCTGGTCAGCATGGGCGAAAGGCTCGGCCCGAGCGACTATGATGCCAAAGCCGGCGCCTGGGTCGCCAACGCGTCAGGCACGCATGTCGTAGATCTTGCCGGGCGCGACTGGCGGGCGGTTCTGGACGGCGCCGAAAATGCAATGGTGTCCTATCCGCTGCTGATCGGCGAGGATGGCGGCAACGCAGTACGCGCAAAGAGCAACTGGCTGGCCAACCGCACCTTCATCGCCGAAGACCGTCAGGGCCGCATCATCGTGGGCTCGACCAAGGACGCCTTCTTCTCGTTGGACAGGCTGGCGACCTTCCTGCTGAAAACCGACCTCGACATCAAGACCGCGCTCAATCTCGACGGCGGCCCCATCGCCGGTCTCAGCGTGCGCTCGGACAGCTACCGCCTGAAGCATTATGCGAAGTGGGAAGCCCAGGTGTCGGAGGGCAAGGTCTCGCTGCTGCAGGCGCCGAGGGACGTGCCCTGGGGCATGCCCGTCGTTCTCACCGTGGAACGCAAATAGAGCGTCTTGGGCTTGTCAACTGCGCCGCTTCGCCTTGAGACTGCGCGCCGCCTCTTCGATCGCCGCGCGGTCGTTGCCCAGACGATCGAGCAGTTCCTGCGCCTCATCGCCCGAAATGCCGGTGCGCACGGCAAGCGCCTCCACCGTCTGCACATCCGCGCTGTCGATCTCGCGCGTTTCGGGTAGCGCGTCGTCCGCCGTCAGCGGCAGGGCCGCCTCGCGGTCGATCTCCAGTTCGGCCTGATGCCAGTGCCGTTCGTGATTGCCGAGGATGCCGCCCTCGCGTTGAAAGATCTCATAGGCGCGCTGCCTGATCTTCTCGGTCCGATCGTCGTCCATCGCCGTTCCTCCTTGCGTGTCGTAAGAACGCAGGACAGGGCGGAACGATCCGCGTGGTTCGCGAAGTGATCGCCGGCACTATCGGGCACCGCGCGGGTTCGCCCGTCGGGTCAGGGCCCGTATATCGCCACCGGCTTGCCGAACATTCCCGGCTCCGGCTTTACACCCAGCCCCGGTCGCTGCGGCACGGCGATGTGGCCTTGCTTGATGACCACCGGGTGCCTCTGGTCGAAATGACCCTTGATGTATTCCTGGGCGATCCAGGCGCCTTCCATGCGGCGCGGCTCGACGGTTGCCGCCAGATGCACGCAGGCCGCCGCGATGACGTCGCCGCCCCAGGCGTCGTCGCAACTATGCGGCAGCGAGCGGATCGCGCAAAGGTCGCGCACCGTGGTCATTTTGGTGAGGCCGCCGAGCCGCGTCACCTTGAAGCCGAAGCCGTCGGCGATGCCCATGGCAATTGCCCTCAGCACCGCGTTCTGGTCCTCGGTGCTCTCGTCGAGATAGACCGGATGCGTCACGCGGCCCTTCAGCGTCGCGATCTCGTCCATCGTGTTGCAGGGCTGTTCGAAGACGAAGGGGATCGCCTGGCAGAGCCGGTCGAGCTGGATCGCGGCGGCGACCGTCAGGCCGCGATTGCCGTCGACCGCGATGCGCGCCCTGTAGCCGACCGCTTCCCAGACCTTGTGGACAACGGCGACGTCTTCTTCGAGGTTGCGCCCGCCGATCTTCACCTGCAGGCGCGGATAGCCGGCCTTGACCTTGTCGGCTGCGATTCTGGCCGTCTCGTCCGGCGCCCCGACAATCAGCGAATAATAGGCCGGCACGCGATCGGTCAGCGCCCCGCCCAAAAGCGTCGAGACCGGCACGCCGAGCTTTTGACCGAGCAGGTCGAGAAAGGCCATGTCGAAGGCGGCCTTGGCGTAGCCGTGCCCGTTCAGGCGTTCGTCCATGCGTTTGGCCAGCAGCCTGATCGAGGCGATGTCCTGCCCGATCAGCCCGGGGGCGATCTCGGCGATCGCGGCGCGGGCGCCCAGCGCATGATGCGGCTGGTAGACCGGGCCGATCGGGCAGGTCTCGCCCCATCCGGCAAAGCCGTCATCGGTCACGATCTCGACAAGTGTCGAGTCCAGCGCCTCCACATCGGCGCTGGCCATCCGGTAGACGCCGCTCTTGACCGGCAATTGCGCCGAATAGACGGTGATCCGATCGATGCGCATACCCGGCTCCCCTCGAGGAAATGCATGGACAACGAGGCCTCAAGCGGCCCGTCTTACATCCGCGCTCTGGCGGAGGTCGGATCGTAAGGCGAATCGGGAACCACCTCCGCGACCTTCCATTCGCCCAGGATCGCCACGTCGAGCTTCGTGCCGGGCGTGGCAAAGCGTTCGGGCAGCAGCGCCAGCGCCACGTCATGGCCGAGCGCGTAGCCATAGCCTCCCGAGGTGATGCGCCCGACCAGCTTGCCGTCGCTATAGAGCCCTTCATTGGCAAGCGTACTTGCACCGTCGGTGTCGATCCTGAGCGTCACCGAGCGGCGCCGGTCGTTGCGCTCCTTGTATGTCAGAACCGCGTCGCGTCCGATGAAGTCGCCCTTGTCGAGGCGAATGAAGCGCTCCAGCCCGCTCTCCAGCGCATTGAGCTCCGGGTTCATGTCGCGATACATGGCGCGATAGGATTTTTCGAGCCGGAGCGATTCCAGCGCATGCAGCCCGACCAGCCGCATGCCGTGCTTCTCGCCTTCTCTCAGGATCGCGTCGAGCAATTGCCGCTGGTAGGGCAGGGGATGGTAGAGTTCCCAGCCCAGCTCGCCTTCATAGTTGACGCGCAGCAGCCGCACGTCGCTGGCCAGAGCCACGTTGCCGGTCTTCACGCCGAACCATGGGAAGCTTTCGTTGGAAAGATCGATCTCCGTGAGGGGTTGCAACACGGCCCGCGCCTTCGGCCCCACCACCGTGAAGCAGCCGCGATCGTTGGTGACGTTCTTTAAGGACACGCTGCCGTCGGTGGGAAGCAGTCTGGACAGGTCATCGAAGTTCCAGCGCTCGGCGCGTGGCGTCGAGATCAGATAGAACAGGTCCTCGCCAAGCCGCGCCACCATGTATTCGGCCTGCACGCCGCCATTGGCCGTCAGATGATGCGCCAGCGTCACCTTGCCGACTGAAGGCATTCGGTTGGCGATGATCCGGTCCAGCCAGGCAGCCGCGCCCGAGCCCGAGACCTCGAACTTGGTCATCGGCGTCATTTCGACCAGGCCGACGGCGTTGCGCACCGCCAGCACCTCCTCGCCGACGAGGTTGCCCTTGGGCGTCCAGCGCCAGCTATACTGGTCCTTGGCCTCGACGCCGTTGCGCGCGAACCAATTGGGCATCTCCCAGCCATTGAGCACGCCCCAGACGGCGCCCAGCTCGGTCAGCCTGTCATAGGAGGGCGCGGTCTTCTGCGGCCGCGCGGCGGGTATGTCCTGCCCGGGATATTTCTGCTCCGCATGCGTGCCCCAGGCCTCGCGCACCTTCTCGCGCGTCCAGGCCTTGTTGGCGTAATCGCCGAAGCGGCGCGGATCGAGATCGGAGGTGTCGAGGCTGTTGCCGCCCTCGACGATGCGCTCGGACAGGTAATAGCCGATCGTGCCGCCCCACAGGATGCCGCCTGGGACGCCTTCGGCGAGCCAGACATTGGGCAGGCCCCAGGCCGGTCCCATCAGCGGCAGCTCGTCCGCCGTCATTTGGAAAGGGCCGCGCACATTGGCCTTGATGCCGACGCGTCCCAAGGCCGGCACCAGTTGCAGCGCCTGTTCCCAGTTCCACGACACCGCTTCGAAATCCTCTTCCAGCAGGTCGGCGCCGAACCAGGATGGGACGCCGTCCTCGGCAAACAGCTTCAGGTTCGCCGTGCGCTCATAAGGTCCGAACATCAGCCCGTCGCCTTCCTCGCGCAGGTATCCTTCGAACCCTTCGTCGCGCAGGATCGGCATTTCGGGTCGGCCGGCGCGCTTGCGCTCCACCACTTCCGGCACCGCTTCGGTGATCCAGTACTGGTGCAGGATCGGGATCGCCGGGATGTCGAGCCCGAGCAGCGCGCCGGTCTGGCGCGCGTAATTGCCGGTGGCGCAGATCACATGCTCGCAGGTGATGTTGCCCTTGTTGGTCTCAACCAGCCACTCGCCGCCCGGCGTCCGCTTGAAGCCGGTGACCTCGGTGTCGAGATAGACCTTGGCGCCGAGATCCCGCGCGCCCTTGGCCATGGCATGCGTCACATCGGCCGGCGCGATATGGCCGTCGTCGGGATGGTAGAGCGCGCCGAGCATGCCCTTGTTGTCGAGCAGCGGCCAGAGTTTTCGCGCCTCATCCGGGGTCAGCAATTGCGCCCGCATGCCCTGCACCTCGGCCACACTCATATAGCTCTTGAACTCGTCGAGCCGGTCCCTGGAATTGGCGATGCGCAGCTGCCCGCATTTGTGCCAGCCCACGGGCTGCCCCGTCTCGGCCTCGAGCCCCTCATAGATCTCGATGGTCTTGTTGATCATCCGCCCGACATTGATGTTGCGGGCATAGGAAGGGATCAGCCCCGCCGCATGCCAGGTAGAGCCGGCGGTGAGCTGCGTACGTTCCAACAGCGCCACGTCGGTCCAGCCGCGCTTGGCGAGCCCATAGAGGATACCCGCGCCGACACATCCTCCGCCAACGATCACCACCCGCGCATGTGTCTGCATCAAATCACCAGTCCGGCTGTTCAGAGCAAAAGTGCCGCTGAAAGCTACAGGCGGTGATTGGCGCTGTAACGTCTTCAAAAATTGGGGGTGGTGATAAACTGAACTTATGCAGCTCTGTCCGCGGCCCGGCGCGGGCCCGCGGTACTCACCTGGCTTGCCCCTCTTGCGCGGCCTCGTCCTTGAAGTCGACCTTCGTGCCCGGCTTGACCATGGCGGCGAGGTCTTCGGCGTCCCAGTTGGTCATCCGGATGCAGCCATGCGAGAAGGTGGTGCCGATCTTGCCGGGGTCCGGCGTGCCGTGAATGCCATAGCTCTCGATCGAGAGGTCGATCCACACCGACCCGACGGGATTGTTGGGCCCCTTGGCGATGGTGAAGGGGCGCTTGGCCTTCACCCCCTTGAAGGCGAATTTCGGATCGTAGTGATAAGTCGGATCGTGCACCACGCGCTTGACCTCGGCCTGGCCGCTCGGCGCCGGCTTTTCCTCGCTGCCGATCGAAGCCGGATAGACCGCAATCGCCTTGCCCGACGCATCGAGGGCGCGCACCTGGCGGGATGCCTTGTCGACTTCCACGCTGCCAATCTGTGAAGGAGGACCACCACGGCCGACATCGGGCACCACCAGGGTCGTGCCGGCCTTGCTGAATCCCGCGCGGACGTTGAGCGTCCTCAGCAATTGTTCGCTGATATGGAACCGCTCCGCCAGCTTCTCCCGCGCGTTGCGGTAGCCGAGGCGCTTGAGCTGCGCCATACTCTCCATGCGGGCCGGAATGCGCCTGGTGAAGGGACCGCGCACATCCTTGGCCGTGACCTCGTATGTCGTCAGCACAGGGCCGGCGAAAGTCGCCGCGAGCTTATCCCAGGTCTCCCGCGTAAGCTTGCCGTCGGAAGGCAGTCCGTTCGCCGCCTGGAAGGCCGCGACGGCCTTGGTGAAGTTCTGCGAAACGCGGCCGTCGATCAGGCCGGGCGAGAAGCGGGCGCGATCCAGCAACACCTGCGCCTTGAGCAGCATCGGGCTGATGCCGTTCGGTTCGCCCTCGCTGAATTGCGCCTGATTGACGGCGTCGGGCTCCAGCCTCGCTGCTAGCGCGCCGCCGCATACGAGTGCGAGCGCCACCGAGACGACGACAAGGAACCTGACCATCGACATCACTCCGCAACCACGACAAGGGCCTGCCTCTATGACGCGGCACGTCCGATCTGGTTCCTGTCGCGGGTGGCACGAAGGTCATCATGAATATGCGCTTTCCCCTATATATATTTGAATTTTAAGCCGGAAAGCAGTTCCCAAGAACGCGCATAAGTGGCATTATCGCATAAGGGCCTATGCATTGTCCGATTATATGGCCCCCCGTCCTGGTAACCGGCGGCTCCCCAACGCCCCCCGCCCATGCCGTCGGTTGCCTCCATTTGGGAACTAACTATCCAAGCTGGCTTCTTGTCCGGAAGAAGGAGGCGGCGTTGTCCGCCGCCTCGGCCACATCAGACATGCTTCGGCTGGACACTTCCCAGGATGGGGGGAATGGCGCCATCCTCCTTCTTGCGCGCAAAGGCGACGAAAACGCCCCTCGCTGTTTCCGCATCCACATCCCCGGCCAGGGCGGCCCGGCAGGCACGGATGGCCGCCTTCTGCTCGGGGCTGTTGCCGCACCAGTCGATAACGAATCGATAGGCGTCCACGACGGTGTTCAACTGACGCGGAAACCCCAGTCCTACCCAGACGCGGATTGGCTTTTCGAATGATTTGGCGAGCATCGCGAACGTCCTCTATCCGCGATGACGTTAGACGGTCAGGCCGCCGCCCTTGCCGCCCTTGTTGATCATCCAAGGCAAGGTGGTGCTTACGTCTTCCTGGATTCTGGCGGACTTCGCAAAACCGCAAAATGCCTCTCTGGCGGCGGCCAGCGGAAAGCCGCTGTCGAATGCGCGTTGGCAGGCGCGCAGCGCCGTTTCATAGATCGGCCCACGCCGGTTCTTGGGCCATTCATAGAGAAATTCCAGGGCGTCTTCGAGGCAGGCGATTTCCTGGATGAGGCTGTTTCCGCTCTTGACGAAAACAGGGCTGTCGAACATCCGATCGTTCATAAGATCCTCCAAGTCGAACGAACAGTGAGAGTTTTGAAAGGGGGCGGGGATCGCAGCGGCCCGCGCCTGCATGCGATATGGGTTTATGAATTCGAGCCGTCAAGGACTTGGCGGGCGCGGTCATGTCCCATTTCGCAAGCCCAATGTCCCGCGCGCTGTTTGGTCGATCAGACCGCATCCAAGCCGCCGGCGGCGGCCTCGTCAGCGACTGGAATTGAGCTTCTGGATACGCCCCTTATCCAGCCGGAACACGCCGTCCGTACCGCCTTGCTGCTCGAAGTCGGTTTGAAGCTCATCCCACGTGCCGAGATATGCGCCGCACTCGGCGCAATGGATCGGCGTTGTGGGTAGGGCATCGGCCGGAATCTGCAGACGGATGGTGCCGCAAAACGGGCATTCCAGCTTGTGGTCCAGATATTCGCCAGCCATTTTGCGGAGCATCGCGCAATCGGCACGTCTTCGCAAGCAGGGATTTCCGACGAGCTTTGCTTCAGTGGGCTCGATCTGCGAAACCGCCAGTCGCGAAACGCCTTCATTGCCGCGGAGTCCGGCAGAGCATCCGCCGCATTCAGCCGGTCAAACGCGGCTTGAGGTGGACGTCTGAACACGCGCCTTTATGATCCGTGCTTCTCGAAGAAGCGACGGTCGGTCGCGCCCGACGGCCTTTATCAGCCTCCTGGCTTGAGCGTCCGAGATGCCGGTTTTCTCTTTAAGCAGAATGACCAGCTGCTTGTCGTCAATTCGACCATGGGAACTGCCTTCACCGGGTTCAGTCATGACAAGAATCCTCCTTCCAACCGAACTGGAAAGACCGTCGAAAGTTTCATCGTCGGCCCAGCATTGCCTCACTGCTTCGCAGTGGAGCCTATCTGCCCAGTGGCCGCCGCGAGAGCTCCGTCAGCTCGCGCCCGTCGGCAATCCCCGCCATGTAGTTCGCGATGATGCGCAAGGCCCGCCGCTCGCGCTGCTCCTCGGTTTCATTGGCGCTCGCGCTGAGTTCGAGGACGCGGCCCAGAAAGCTCACCTCATCGGGCGTGAACGCGCCTTTCGACAGTCTCGTGATCGGCATTGCCGCCTCCGGTGGCCCAAAGGAAGCCCGGCCAGCGGACATGTTGGTGACACAACGACCGGTGGCCGGCTCGGCCAACCCCAACGTTGGCACGACCATCCGGCATGTTTGTAGACCGCCTGCTCTAACCCATGGGGATCCTTACCCGCAACGATGCGCTACAGCTGCGTGTGAAGCCTGCTGGCCAGCCAGTCGGTAACCTTCTCGCTCATGGGGCGCGCCTGCCACTCCGCCAGGCTGATCTGCCTCGATCGCTTGAGGTCCTCGTTGAACAAATCGATTTGCGTCTGCGCAAAATCCCTGCCGTAGACGTTGAGGGTCGCTTCGTCGTTCAGCCGCAACGAGCGCTCGTCCAGGTTTGCGGAACCGAAGCTCGCCCAGACGTCGTCGACGATCAGCAGCTTAGGATGATACATCGTCGGCTGAAACTCGTAGATGCGAACGCCCGCTTCGAGCAACTGGCCCCAGAAGTATCGCGAGCCTTTCCGCACGATGGGCACATCGGTCAGCCAATTGGGCACGATGACGTCGACGATCACGCCTCTCTTCCTGGCGTCGAGTATCTGCTGGAGCGCGATTTCGTCGGGCACGAAATAGGCCATGCCGATGCGCAGGTGGTCCTTGGCCGCGGCGATCGCGGCCAGCATCATCAGTTCCATGTCCTCGGAGCCGTTCGGCTGCGATGAAAGGATCAACTGAGCGCCGAGCGCGCCTGCGGGTTCAGGCGGCGGGTAGAACATTTCTCCCTGCAACGTTTCGCCCACGGTCTCCAGCCAGTTCTCGGCGAAGGCCGCCTGGAACGCGGCCACCGAAGGCCCCTGGATTTGATAGTGCGTGTCGCGCCACTCGTTCGGATTGCGCGCATTGCCCAGCCAGTTGTCAGCGATACCGACCCCGCCGGTGAACGCGACCCGCCCGTCCACGATGAGCAGCTTGCGGTGCGTCCGGTTGTTCACGCGGTCAAGCGTGTACCAGTAGATGGGGCGGTAGCGCTGGAACCGCACCCCGGCGCCCGTCATGATGTGGATCAGCTTCTCGTCGAAAGGCAGGCTGCCGAGCCAGTCGACCAGCACTCGAACCTCGACGCCCTCCCGGGCTTTCGCGGCCAAGGCCGTGGCGAATGCGTAGCCGACCGACCCCGACCAATAGATGTAGGTTTCCATGTCGACGCTGGCCTGAGCCGCGCCGATCGCTTGCAGCATCGCCGGAAAGATCTCGTCGCCATTGACCAGGGTTCGCACTGCGTTCCGCTCGAACATCTGCCCTTGCGAATAGCTGCTCATGCTTCGCACGAATTGCGGGTCGGCCGCGTCGAAACGATGCGGAACGATCGTGCGGATGGCGCGGGGCTCCGGGGTCACGTTTACCGCGGCCAGAGTGACCACGCCGGCCAGGATCGCAACGGCAAGATATTTGAGAATGTCGAGCCAAAAGCCGGCCTTGCGTCCGGCCGCGATCGCTTTTTTGACGGCCAGTGACGCTCCAAAGCCCTGAGATTTCACCTATTCCGTTCCCCGGTCAGTTCTGGTGATTTTCCAACAGCAAGAATGTTCGACCCTAATCCCGGTTCCCGGCCGGGTGTGCGGCGAGTCCGGATCGACGCTTCGTCAGCCGGTTCTTGGCCAGCCGCACCATGGACCGAACGCTGCATCCTTTGCGAGCAATCGGCGTTGAAGAAGATCATTCAGGATGGTTTCGCATGGTTATCAAGCTGGAACGGCCCGTAGCCGAAGCCTCGCAGGAGGCCGACATCCTCGTGAACAAGACGGCGCATTTCGTCGGCGAATGGATCGAGGAACACAAGGCTGAAGCTCCGCCCGCGCTGCCGGCGGAAATCGTTGCCGCTGAGTTGGCGGATCAATGTATCGCTGACGCTGAAAGCGAGGGCATAGGGCCTGACCAGATCAGCGAGGAAGTCGGCGACCTCAAGGAGTATATCGCCGAGACCGTGCTGGAGGAGCGACGCGATGGCGACAGTGGCGCTCGGGACACGATTGCGCCTGTGCCGTCCGCGGTTGCAAACGGAGAGCCGAATGCCGAAATTCCGCTTTGAATTCATCGAATCCGCGGCGCAGCCGCCGATCCAGGTCGAGATGGACGACCTCGAAACCGCGAAAGCCGAGGCCAAACGGGCTGCCAAGGAAGCTATGCTCGACGGGATTGCCGCAGGTTCGGATCCGACCTCCTGGGTGACCAAGATCTATGACGAGGCCGGCTATTTGGTGACCACCATCGAATTCCGGGATCTGGTGTCCGAACCCCAGCGTCTCGCTCAGGCGGACGAGACCGGCGAGCCTGGTGTGATGCGCTCAGGCTGAGTCCTGAGCCAGCCTGCGGCACTGCTTGCATCCTATGATGACGGTTTGCTTCTGGCCGCCACGCTGGCCTAGTCGTCGCCCTTATAGGATTTGGCGACGTCGTCGATCTTGCGCCAATCGTTTCCGTAGCGTCGCACAAGCTCCCGCGCCTGCGCCGGCGACAGATCCTGCGTTTCGACGATATGCTTCACTTCCGTCTCTTCGCCTTTCAGCGGACGCGAACGCGGACGCTTTGTGTGTTTGGCCGTCGCTGCATCTCGTCTCGCCATGAATGGTCCTCTCTCGGATTGGAATCAACCGCCGAGCCGAAGGAAGGTTTCCTGAAGCCATTCGCTAAAGCGGCTCGATCTCCGAAAACAGCCAGTCGCGAAACGCCTTCACCTTGCGCTGGCGGATCGCTTCCGGCGGGTAGACCAGATAGAAGCTCGACACCGCCTTCAACGCATGATTGAACGGCCGCACCAGCCTGCCGGTGGCGAGGTCGGCTGAAACCAGCATGGTGCGGCCGAGCACCACGCCTTCGCCCTGCACGGCAGATTCCACCGCGAACGTGGCGGAATCGAAAGTGAGGCCGCTGTTCGGGTCGACGCCTTCGACGCCGGCGCTGGCCAGCCACGCCGCCCAGTCGATGCGGTAGCCGTCGCGGATCAGCGTGTGGTGCTTGAGATCCTGCGGGTGCTTGAGCGGATGCGGGCCTTCCAGCAGCTTCGGGCTGCAGACGGGAAACACCTCCTCGCCGGTCAGGAATTCCGACGTCAGCCCGTGATAGTGGCCGGCGCCGTAGCGGATCGCGACATCGATGCCGTCGCCGCGGAAGTTAGTCAGCCTGCCGGTGGTCGAGACGCGCACGTCGATGTCGCTATGCGCGCGGTGAAAGCGATAGAGCCTAGGCACCAGCCATTTTCCGGCAAACCCATCCGACGTGCTGACGTTGAGGGTCGAGCCCGAATGGCGCGAGGTCGCGGTCTGCGTCGCCAGCGCGACTTGGTCGAGCGCCTCGCGCACGGCCAGCGCATAAGGCTCGCCGACCGGGGTGAGCCGCACCGAACGCGTCGCGCGCTCGAAGAGCTGCACGCCGAGCTGATCCTCCAGATGCTTCACCGCCCGGCTGATAGCGCCATGCGTGAGGTTGAGCTCGTCTGCGGCCCTGGAAAAATTCAAATGCCGTGCGGCGGCCTCGAAAGCAGGCAAGGCGTTGAGCGGCGGCAGTCTGCGGGTCATGGCGAAGCCATTTGTGAGTTATGGTAACAAATAATTGCCAAACTTTGGTTTGTCCGTCGAGCTTTTTCCAACCAAAAATCCTCACAGAATTTGTGATCAACGCTCACTCGACCTGCGAGGACACCATGGCTACCGTTCATCCCTTCCTCTGGTTCAATCTCGATGCCGAAGCCGCGCGGGATTTCTATCTCTTGGTTTTCAAGAACAGCCGCGCGCTCGGCGCGATCGAGTTCACCGACTTCGTCGGCGGCACCAATAAAACCGTTCCGCACGCGATTTTCGACTTCGAGCTGGAAGGCCAGCGGTTTACAGCGCTCAACGCCGGCGGCGTGCCGCCCTTCAACGAGCGGATCTCGCTTTACATCGAGACGAAAGACCAGGCGGAGACCGACTATTTCTGGAACGCGCTCACCGCCGGCGGCGGCTCCGAACAGCCCTGCGGCTGGCTGAAGGACAAGTTCGGCGTCTATTGGCAGGTCATCCCGAGCGAGGCCCTGCGCCTGATGAACGATCCGGACCGCGAAAAAGCCGACCGGGCCCGCCAGGCGATGTATTCGATGAAGAAGATCGTCCTCGCCGACATCGAAGCGGCCCATGCCGGCCGCGCCTAAATTTGAACCCATCACGAAAGTCGGAGAAGACCCATGGCTTATCTCGCGGGAAAGAAGATCATCGTCGTCGGCGGCAGCTCTGGCATCGGTTTCGGCGTCGCGGCGGCCGCGCTCGAAAACGGCGCTGAGGTGGTGATCGCCGGCCGTTCGGCCGACAAGGTGAAGGTCGCCGAAAAGCGGCTCGACGGGGCAGGGCGCGTGACGGGCATCGTGGCCGACATGGCCAACGAGGCGGACGTCTCCCGCCTGTTCGAGGAAGCTGGAGCTTTCGACCATCTGGTGGCGACGGCCGGCACGCCGCCGCCCAATGATCCGGTCGGCGAGACCGACATGGATTTCGTGCGCCAGTTCGTCGACGGCAAGCTGATCGGCGCGGTGATGCTCGCCAAGCATGCCGTGCGCACGCTGAACAAGGGTGGCTCGATGATCTTCACCTCGGGCATCAACAAGGACCGTCCGCCGGTCCCCGGCGGCTCGGTGGTTTCGGCGGTCGCCGGTTCCTTCACCTATTTCGCCCGCGCGCTCGCGCTGGAGCTCGCGCCGGTCCGCGTCAACATCGTCTCGCCCGGTTGGGTCGACACCGAAATGTGGGATGAGATCGTCGGCGCGGCCAAGACCGGTTATTTCGAGCAGATGGGCACCCGTATTCCGGCGGGCCGGATCGCCACGCCCGCCGAAATCGCACCGGCCTATCTCTATCTCATGCAGAACGAGTTCATGACCGGCGAGACCATCCACATCGACGGCGGGCAACGGCTGGTGTGATGGGAAAGGGCCGGACCTCGGTCTGAGGATCCCGCTCCGCCCATAGCTGCCACAAGGCTGGGCCTCGCTTTCCGGGCCTTCCCCGGCAATGGCGTTTCCGGCGGAACGCTAATATACATGACGCTCGAATGAGCAGTGCCTCCGCCTCGTCGAGGAATGCCATGCGAAAGGTCATCTTCACCGCCATCTGCCTCGCCGCGACAGGCGCCGACGCCCATGACTGGTACCAAAACAAGGTCGATCCGGTTACGAACTTCAAATGTTGCGGTGGCACGGATTGCCGTCCCATACCGGACGCCGAGGTGCAATCCAGGGCCGATGGCGGCTACGTTTACCTGCCCGATGGTTTCAACATCCCGCGAGAGCGCGTGCAGGAATCCCCGGATGGCCGATACCACATCTGCGAGAACAACTACGTCATAACCAACCAGCCTTATCTGCGCTGCTTTTTCGCGCCGCGGCTCAAGGTCTCGCGGCTGCTTTCGCATTAGCCTCTCAACGATCCGTGTCCGCGCAAACGGTCGCTTCTCGACTACGCGTAGGCCGATGCTCGGCCTATGCGTATCCGAAATAGTCCATGATTTCCCGCGCTTCGCCTGCGTCGAAGCGGCGGGCCACGTTGGCTGGCAGCCTGGATCGCCAGCCGCCCCTATAGTCGGTGATCGGCTGGTTCACCTGGGCGAGCCGGCGAGCCGAATGCGGCGTGCGCACTGCCTTTTCCCGCCCCCACACGATGGGCTGCTGGTGATAGTTGAGAATGCCCGGGTCGAAGGTCACGCCGATGAAGCGGCATAGTCGCTCGATGGAAGGCGCAGGCGATTCGATGAAGTCCTCGTAACGCCACAGGATGCTTTCGCCCTTTTCGATACGCGCCATGGAGGCTTTGCTGTCGGCAATCCATCTCTGGAAAGCCTTGTCGAAATCGCCTTCGTAACGCTGCCCGAGCGAGGCCACGACGTCCCTGCCGTCGCGCGTGACGACGATAAAGCGCGCGCCCGGAATCGTCTCGGCGATCTGCCTCGTATAGTGGATATGGTTCGGTGTCTTTTCGACCCAGACGCTGCGGCGTGAAATGGCTGCCTGCAACAAAACCACGCTCAGTTTGGTCCAACGCGCCCCATTGTCTGAGACAAACGCGCTTGTCTCGCGGCGGATGGAGAAAATTTCCGGATGCGCGGCCAGTATCCGTGCGAGCAATGTGGACCCCGTATGCCCGCATCCACAAATGAATATTGAAACCTTGGGCTTCGGAAGAAGCCGCACAACACTCCTATTCACGGTCTCGATCTCCCCCGAGGGATTTTAACCAATCCTTTTCTTCCGGGGATTGCAATAGGAAATGCTTATATGCCGTCGATGACGAACAGATAATTGCTGCTGACGGTGCCTTGGAGCGCGAGCCGCCCCGGATTCCAACGCCGGGCGCCGGGCCGTTCAAGTCGGCGGAATGGCCACAAGTTTTGCCGCTAAGTCAAAGGCGGTGTCGGAGCCTCGATGGTCATCGTCATCGCCTCCGGTCGAGCCTTCATTTTCGTGCGAAGCTGAAGGCGAAATGGCTGCCGCGATGATAGACGGCGGCATGGACCACCGGGGTTCCGGTCCCGTCGAAACAGGTTTCGGTAATGAGCAAGGCCGGTCCGAAGTCGCGCAGGTCGTTGCGCCGCACGATTTCGTCCGGCAGCGTCACGGCTGCAACCGAGGCAGCCGACATACGCGGCTGGTGGTGGTGCTTTTCCAGCAGCGCGAGCAGCGAGCCGCTCCATTCGATGTCGAAAAGGCGGCCCGGCAAAAGGCTGCGCGGCACGTAGTCCAGCGAATAGATGAGGGGCAGATCGTTGTGCAACCGCAACCGTTCAAGCCGGATGACGCGCTCTCCGTCGGCCAGGCGCAATTGCTGCTGGATCAGCGGTTCGGGCGCTTCCTCCGCGATGGAAAGGACCTTGTTCACGGTGTCGTAGCCATAGTGGCGCGACATGTCGGTCACGCTTTCAAACACGGTGATTGGACGGTCGACCTGGACGGCGGAGTTCGCGGTGACGAATCGGCCGAGTCCATGGGTGACGGAAATGATGCCGTCCTGTTCGAGCAGCTTCAACGCTTCGCGCAGGGCAGGGCGCGAGATGCGGAAGCGCTGCGTCAGCTGTGATTCCGTTGGCAGCCGGTCGCCGGGTTTGAGCCCTTCGGTCCTGATGAGGTCGGCCAGCCGGTCGCGGAGTTGGACCGCCAATGTGCGCGCATCCCGAAGCGGCTCGTCCAAGTCCCTCTTCCCCATTGTGCCAACTCTCCCTTTGTTGTCGGACAATCGCGCCAAGGTCAAGCGGAGGCCTGCCGTGGCGATCGCGCGGGCATATGGGAAGGCTTGCAGGCCGATCGTCAAAATTTCTCTTGAAATGTGCCTCCGCAGATGTCAGTTGTCTTACAACTTAACTGATCGAGGGAACGATGCTCAATTTCGACGAAGCCCGGTTTGTGCGCATCCAATCGGGGGCGGTGGCCTTGCGCGAGCGCATTGACGCCGTCGTGGCGCAATGCCTCGCCACCGGGGCGCAGAACATCTTCTTTCTCGGCACCGGCGGTGCGGCGATCCTGATGCATCCGGCCGCGCAACTGCTGCAGCGCCGGTCCGGCTTTCCGGCTTTCGTCGACATCACCGCCGAGCTGCAACTCGCCCAATCCGTTCACCTGACCGACAAGTCGATCGTAGTGTTGCCTTCGCTCTCCGGCACCACCAAGGAAAGCGTGGCGCTTCTGTCCAGGATCAAAGAAATCGGGGCGACGGTGATCACCTTGGTCGGACATGAGGAGACGCCACTCGGAAAGGGTGGGGATCATGTCTTCGTCAACTTCGCCGAGGACGACACGTCCTGCGAGTCCTTCTATCTCCAGTCGCTGTTCATCGCGCTTGCGGTGCTGAAGCATCGCGGTGAGCTCGTCGAATCCGAACGGATAATCGCTGAATTAGCGCAGTTGCCGCGGCTGCTGCTGGAAGTGAAGCGGGGCTATGAAAAGGAGGCCGCCGGTTTCGCGCGGAAACTGGCCGCCTCCGACTATCACATCATAACCGGCGCCGGGAATGTCTGGCCGCAGGCCTGGTATTACGGCATGTGCATCCTGGAAGAGATGCAGTGGATCCGGACCCGCCCCGTGCATGCTTCCGACTTTTTCCACGGCACGCTGGAGCTGGTGGAAAAAGACGTCAGCGTGGTGCTCCTCAAGGGCGAGGACAGCGCCCGGCCGCTGGCCGATCGCGTCGAGAAATTCGCGCCTACCTATACGGACAAGTTGACGGTGCTCGACACGGCCGATTTTGAACTGCCCGGTATTTCGCCCGACGTACGCGCGCTGATTTCGCCGATCGTGCTCGCAACCGCGCTGGAACGGGTCAGCGCTCATCTTGAGGTGATCCGCAACCACCCGCTGACCACGCGCCGCTACTACAAGCGCGTTGCCTATTGAGCTTGGCCCTCGACATCAGCGCTTGATCGCGTAACGCAGGATATGAGCAGTTTTCGATTTGCCGCCGTCGGCGACAACTGCATCGATCGCCTCGGAGCGCCGATCGGCCGCTCGCTGGTCGGCGGCAACGCGCTCAATGTCGCCGTCCAACTCGCCCGGCTTGGCCACGACAGCTTCTATTTCGGCGCTGTGGGCCGCGATGCCGAGGGAGAACGCACCCGCGCCGAACTGGACGCCAATCGGGTAGGAGTCGAGCACCTGCGCATAGGCCAGCGCAACACCGGCTGGACCGACATCAAGGTCTTGCCGTCCGGCGAGCGTTTGATTGCCGCCGAGGATTTCGGTGCCTGTGCCGGATATGCGCCGGACCAGGCGGAACTGGCGGTCCTGGAGGCAATGGATCATGTTCATATCGGCTGGCTGGATGATGGCGGCGCCTTGCGCAGGCGCCTGTCGCGGGCAGGCGTCAGCGTCTCGCAGGATATCTCGGTCAACGCCGATCCCGCCGACCTCGGTGTGGAGGGTTTGAGCATAGTTTTCTGCTCGACCGACCAACCTCGCGATGCGGCGGAAGCGATGGCCGCGGATCTCCTGTCGCGCGGCGCAGGCTGTGCCGTCATCATGCGCGGTGCCGAGGGGTCGATCGCGCTGACGGCCCGCGAGCGCACCGAAACCGGCATCCGCCCGGTCGACGTCGTCGATACGACTGGCGCTGGCGACAGTTTCATCGCCGGCTTCCTGCATGCCTGGCTGGCCAGGAAGCCGCTGTTGCAATGCCTCGAAAGGGGCCGCGACCATGCTGCTTTGGCCTGCTGTCATCTCGGCGGCTTCCCCCAGAAGGGGATGCCGTATTGAAGCTCAGCGCTTGAGCGAGCGGCCGAACCGTTCCTCGATGCGGGACTGCAGGAATTCGAGGCCGATCGACAGCAACCAGTAGATCATCGAGGCGGTGATCAGCATCTCGATATGACGGAACTCGGTCTGGCCCTGCGTGCGCGCCAGATACATGATCTCCCAGACCCCGACCACCGAGACCAGGGAGGAATCCTTCAGCATCGCGATGAACTGATTGCCCGTCGGCGGCACGATGACGCGCATCGCCTGCGGCAGGATCACCAGGAACATCGTCTGATTGGGGCTGAGTCCAAGTGCGGTGGCGCCTTCCGTTTGGCCGCGCGGGATGCTTTCGATGCCGGCACGGAAAATCTCGGTCATATAGGCGCCGTAGCAAAGCGACAGCGCCATGATCCCCGCCGGCACCGCGCCGATCACATACCCGACCTGCGGCAGACCGAGATAGATGATGTAGATCTGCATCAGCAATGGCAGCCCGCGAAACAGCGAGGTGTAAAAGGTGGCCAGGCCGTAGATCGCGCCATTCTTGGAAAGCTTGGCTATGGCGCCGATGAAGGCGATGACTGTCGCGATGGCGATAGAAATGGCGGAAATGTAGAGCGTGGTCACCACGCCCTGCGAAATGAGGAAACCGATCTTCCTGGCGATGAAGGAAAAGGACAGGTCGAAGGAGTAGAAGAACAGCATCAGCAGCACGAACAGCTCGATCCATACGGCTACGATCTGCTGCTTGCGCCCGAGTTGCTGCAGCGCTTTCCAGTTCGCGGCCACGATCAGGGCGATCAGCACCGCCGAGACGCTTCGCGCCGCCACGGGATTGGCCGCAAGCCATTCTATCGAGCCTGGGACAAGCTTGCCGATCCAGTCTGCCTTGATGCCGAGACCGTAGAGACCCGCGGCGAAAGCGGCGAGCGCCAGGCATGCGCCGATGCGGCGCGCGGCGTCCGGATAGTTGAGCAGCAGTCTGCCGATCACCTGTCGATCTCCCTCTGGTCAGCGGCGGCGTTCACGCCACCAATCTTGCGCCTGCAGCTTCCAATAGGTGAGTTGGGCCGCGGCAAGTCCCGCCGGTCCGCCCGCCCAGGCCAGTCCGAACGGCGCGAACAGAAGGTAGCGGTCCGACTGGCGGAGTATCGCCTCGGCGATCACCTTGCCGGCCACGGCTGTCGTGTTGATGCCGTGGCCGCCAAACGCCGTCAGATACCAGACGCCTGGCTGCAGCTCCCCGATCTGGGGCATCAGGTGGCGGGCGTAGGCCATCAGTCCCGACCATGCGAGTTCGGTCTTGAGCGTGGCGAGTTGAGGGTAGGTTCCAACCATTTCCCGGCGCAATTCCCTCGCCAGCGCCGCGGGCGAAGCGGCCCGCGTGGTGATGCGCCCACCCCAGAGCAGCCGCTTTCCATCCTCCACGACGCGGTAGTAGTCGCCGGCCCGGCGGTTGTCGCCGACGGCGTCCGTCGTCGCGATGGCGCTGGCGATGAGATCGGGGGCCTCCTCGCTGAGCATCACATAGGTGGCGATCGGCAGGATGGCCCGCTTCAGCCGGCCGACCAGCGGTCCTGTATAGCCGCCGGTAGCAAACACCGCGTGACGCGCGCGCACTTCGCCCCTTGCGGTGCGTATGGTCTTGCGCGGGCCGTCGAGCTTGGCCCCGATCGCGCTGGAGCCCTCGTGAATCCTGCCGCCCAGCCGCTCGATCTCCGTGCCGACGGTGCGCAGATAGTTGAGCGGATGCATGTGGAAGGCCTTGGCGTCGCGCAAGCCCTGGTAGTAGCGCTCGGAATGCAGCACAGCGCGCACCTGGTCACGCTCGAGATATTCGAGCGGATAATCGAAATCCCGTGCCAGCCTCTCCGCATGACCCTTCAGTTCGGCGCCGCCGTCGTGACGCAGCACGCCCATGATCCCGGGCCGAGGCTTCGCTGCCGTGATGTCGAGGTCCTTGATCGTCTGCCGCACGAAATCGACGCCTTCGATCGACAGCCTATGCAGCTCTCGTGCCCCTGCCGCTCCGGCCATCGCGGCGATCTTGTCGCTGCCGGTCGCGAAGCCGGGGCTGACGAAGCCTCCGTTGCGGCCCGAGGCGCCGAAGCCGATGCTCTCGGCTTCGAGCAGCACGACCTGTTGCCCGGCGCGCGCCAACTGCAGCGCCGTCGTCAGACCGGCCAGTCCGCCGCCGACGATGACCGTGTCGCATTCGGCCGGACCCGCGAGCGGTGGTCTGACCTTTTCGTCGGCAAGCGTGCGGCGATAATAAGTGTCGGGATAGGTCATGGTGGGTTCTGATCGAAGCAGGCGGCCTTGAGGGGCCGCCCGCGACGAGCGTCAATCGGCGCTATAGTTCTTGCCGTACCACTTGGTGGTCAGCGTGGCGAGCGTGCCGTCTTTTTTCATCTGGTCGATGATACCGCCGACCTTGGTGGTCCACTCGGCGTCGCCCTTGTCCGCGATCACCACCAGCGGCTCGCGAAAGGCGTATTCGCCCTCGATGATGCGCAGCGGATAACCGTTCTTGATGGCGTTTTGAGCGGTCTGCTCGGGCGCGATGACTGCGTCCAGTCGCACGCCGTCTCCCAGTCTGAGATCGTCGAAGGGCAGCATGGAATCGGCGAAAGTTCGGATCTCGCCAGGCTGTAGCTTGTATTCGATTGGCGGAAGGTCGGGAGCGTCGATCTCCAACTGGCGGCGGATGAAATCTTCCGACGTGGTGGCGGTCTCGACGCCGATCACCTTGCCGTTGAGATCGTCCACGGATTTCGCCTTGCTGTCCTTGTGGACCACATAGACGTAAGGGCTGTAATAATAGATGCCGGCGAAATCGATCACCTTGGCCCGGGCCTTGGTCGGCGTAACCGAGCCGACGCCGAGATCATAACGGCCTTGCCAGTGGCCGCCGGTCATGGTGGCCCAATCGGGCGTCTCGAAGCTGACTTCGACGCCCAGGCGCTTGGCGATTTCTTTCGACACGTCGATGTCGAAGCCGACCAACTGGTTGCTCTCGTCGAGAAAGCTTTGCGGCGGCCAGCCGCTGTTGGTCGCGACCACCATGGCCTTCTTTGATGTGACGCGATCCAGGATTTCCCCCGCCCACGCTGCCGACGCAAATGCGAGCGCGCCGGCAGCCAGCGCGAAGCAAGCGATAAATCTCCTCACGAAACCTCCCTTTCGTATGTAAGATGTCTGACAACGCAACTTGTCCGCAAGGGAGAGGGTGAGTCAAGCGTCTTTATCCGCGTCTCGTCGGGTTTCGGCCCGGATATATGTTCCCGGCGTTGGCGGATCGGCCTCGCCACCGTGCTGGCCTCAATTTCGATGCCGCAGCGCCTCGACGATCACGGCCATCGCCGGCGAGAGCTGCCGCCGGCTCGGGTAGTAGAGGTGGTAGCCCGGGAAGGGCAGGCTCCAGTCGTCGAGCACGAGCCTGAGCCGGCCCTCGGCCACGTGTTGGCTGACGAGGTCTTCCGGGACGTAGGCGATGCCGTAGCCGTTCAGCGCTGCGTCGACCATGGGAATGGTGGTGTTGAAGGTCAGCTGACCATCCACCCGGACCCTGAGCTCGCGGCCCTTCTTCTCGAACTCCCAGGCATAAAGCCCGCCGAATGTGGTCTGCCGCAGGCAGATGCAATCATGTCCGACGAGGTCCTGCGGAACTTTCGGAACCGGACGGCGCGAAAAATAGTGCGGCGAAGCGACGGCCACCAGCCGCCAATCCGGGCCGATGCGCACCGCGATCATGTCCTTGTCGACGCTCTCGCCGAGGCGCACGCCGGCGTCGAAGCGTTCCTCGACGATATTGCGCATGCCGTTGTCGCTGTAGAGCTCGACGCGCAGGTCCGGATAGTCGCGCAGCACCGGCTCGAGCTTCGGCCAGACGATGATGCGCAGCGCATGGTCGGACAGCGTGATGCGCACCGTACCCGCGGGCCTGTCGCGGAAGGCCACAAGGCTCGAAAGGTCGGATTCTATGCCTTCGAAGCGCGGAACAAGCGACCGGTAGAGCCGCTCGCCCGCTTCCGTCGGCGCCACGCTTCGTGTCGTACGCGTGAGCAGCCGCACGCCCAGCCGGGCCTCCAATTGCTTGATCGTATGGCTGAGCGTCGATTGCGACGTGCCGAGCTCGGCCGCCGCCCTGGTGAAGCTACGCTCCCTGGCCACCGTCAGGAACCACAGCAAATCCTTCAGATCCTCGCGCTGCATGGAGCACCACCCTGGCTCGGCCGCTCGCGCGGTTCGTAGCCTCACTCGTCAATTCATATCAAGGATGGATAAGTCCATGCAGATTGCAACGGCTAATCTGGATAGTGGAGGTGATTTATATAGCCGCCAGCGAAATGACTGGAGGGCTCGGCGGCGGGCGCAACACATGGACACGACCTACGACAGCCAATTGGCGAAAGCCCAAATGGTGAAAGAACCAAGCGCCTGGGGAGCAGTGGCATGCCTGTCGCTGCTTACCTTCGTGCTGGTGGCCTCGGAGTTCATGCCAGTCAGCCTGCTGACCCCCATCGCCAATGAGCTCGCCATTTCGGAGGGGCAGGCCGGCCAGGCGATTTCCGTCTCGGGTTTCTTCGCGGTCCTCACCAGCCTGTTCGGCAACGCGTTTCTGTCGCGGCTGGACCGGCGTATCGTCGTGCTTTTCTACACCGCCGTCCTCGTCATCTCCGGCCTGGCGATCACCCTCGCGCCGAAATACCTGGTCTTCATGCTCGGCCGGGCCCTGATCGGGGTTCAATCGGCGGCTTCTGGTCTTTGTCAACCGCCATCCTGGCCCGCATCGCGCCTGGCGCCGACCTGCCCAAGGCAATCGCCATGCTGCAGGGCGGGACGGCCTTCGCCTCGGTCATCGCGGCGCCGCTCGGCAGCTTCCTCGGCGGCCTCATCGGCTGGCGCGGCGCCTTCTTCATCGTCGTTCCGATCGGCCTTCTTGCGATCGTCTGGCAGCTCGCCGTCCTGCCGAAAATGCCTGCCGGCGAACAGACCTCGGTCGGCAACATGTTTGGCTTGCTCGGCAAGCGCGTCTTCGCCATCGGCATGGCGGCCACCACGCTTGCCTTCATGGGTCAGTTCGCGCTCTCCACCTATCTGCGCCCTTCCTCGAAGGCGTCACCGGCCTCGACGTCAACACGCTGTCGATGGTCCTGCTCGGGCTGGGGCTTGCCGGCCTGGTCGGCACGTTGGCGGTTGGATTCGTCCTTCGCACGCATCTCGGCGCGGTGCTCATCGGCCTGCCGGCGGTTCTGGCGCTCGTCGCGTTGTTACTGATCGCGCTCGCTCCGTTCGCCATCGCGACCGCGACCCTGCTGATCGCCTGGGGCCTGTTCACCACGCCGATCCCGGTCGCCTGGAACACCTGGATGACCAAAGTAATCCCCAACGATCTCGAGGCGGGCGGCGGGCTGCAGGTCGCGCTGATCCAGTTCGCCATTACCTTTGGCGCCTTCGCGGGCGGGCTGCTGTTCGATGCCGCCGGCTGGTGGAGCCCGTTCGCCCTCGGCGCGGTGCTGCTTCTGGGGTCGGCGCTGTTTGCCATCGCGGCGACTGCACGCGGAAGCAGCCATCGATGAGACGACAACCGATCGGCCGGCGAGCGCTGCTCTGCGCCGCGCTTGCAACCGTGGCCTCGCCGCGGCCGGCCAACAGCCAACAGGGCAGGGCCAACCAGGACTATCGCCATCGCGGACCGATCAGGCTCGGCTGCTTCGACGAGGGCGAATAGGCGCTGCAAATGCGCGGCGAGTTCCCCTTCCCATGGAACGCATCTGAGGACGCACAGGAGATCATCATGGACATTCTTCGCGCAGGCTCGAGGCCTTCCGGCAAAGGTCCGGCAAGTTGGTTCACCGGGACGGTGCGGATCGATCCGCTCTTCAATCCCTTCGACGCGGAGCGCGTGCAGGGCGCGCAGGTCACCTTCGAGCCCGGCGCCCGCACCGCCTGGCACACGCATCCGCTGGGGCAGACGCTGATCGTCGTCTCCGGGCGCGGGCGCGTGCAGCGCGCGGGCGGCCCGGTCGAGGAGATCCGGCCCGGCGACGTCGTCTGGTTCGCGCCCGGCGAAAAACACTGGCACGGCGCGTCTCCCGAAACCGCCATGACCCACATTGCCCTCCAGGAGGTCAAGGACGGCAAGGTCGTGGACTGGCTGGAACATGTCAGCGACGCCGATTACGGCGCCTGACCCGATCGACAAAAGGAAAGCAAGAAATGCTCGCAACCATTCTTCGCAAGCCCGGCGACATCCGCTGCGAGGAAGTCGCCGATCCGAAGATCCTGCGGCCGACGGACGCCATCATCAAGCTCTCGGCAAGCTGCATCTGCGGCTCGGACTTGTGGCCTTATCGCGGACTGCAGCCAGTGAACGGCCCGCAGCATATGGGTCATGAATATTGCGGCATCGTCGTCGAGGTGGGCGCTGAGGTGCGCAATGTCCGCCCCGGACAGTTCGTCGTCGGCTCCTTCTGCCTCTCCGACAACACCTGCCCGCATTGCCGCTTCGGCTTCCAGTCGTCCTGCGAGCAGCGCGAGTTCATGAGCGGCGCCCAGGCGCCTTACGCCCGCGTGCCGCTGGCCGACGGGACGCTGGTGACGACCTCCGAGGTTCCGCCGGCCGAGCTTGTCCCTGACCTGCTGGCCGTGTCGGACGTGCTCGGCACCGGATGGTACGCCGCCGATGCCGCCGAGGTTCGCGAGGGATCGACGGTGGTCGTCGTCGGCGATGGCGCGGTCGGCCTGATGGGCGTGCTCGCGGCCAAGGAGATGGGCGCCGAACGCATCATAGCCATGAGCCGCCACGCGAGCCGCCAGAAGCTCGCCCGTGAGTTCGGCGCGACCGACATCGTCGCCGAACGCGGCGAGGAAGGCATTGCGCGCATCAAGGAATTGACCAAGGGCGTCGGCGCGGATTCGGTGCTGGAATGCGTCGGCACGGGAGAATCCTTCGACCAGGCGCTGGCCTGCTCGCGGCCCGGCGGCACCATCGGCTATGTCGGCGTGCCGCATGGCGTAAGCTTCGACGGCCAAAAATTGTTCTTTGGCCAGAAGCGCATGCTAGGCGGCCCGGCGCCGGTGCGCCGCTTCCTGCCCGACCTGATGGAGCGCGTGCTGCAAGGCCGCATCAAGCCCGGCAAGGTGTTCGACCTCAAGCTGCCGCTGGCGGAGGTCGCCGAGGGCTACCGCGCCATGGACGAGCGCCGCGCCATCAAGGTCATGCTCGAGGTTTAGGCGCCGGCGATGGTCGCGATGGACACGGCACCCGAAGGAAGCGGCACCATGGCGAGGCTGTTGCCGATCATGGCTTCTGTGTTTGCCGGCTTCCTGCTGATCGGCCTGGCGCTGCGGGTCCTGCCGCTGCATCTTCACAAGGGGTTGGGCTTCGGGCCGTTCGCCGTCGGGCTGGTGACGGGCAGCCAGTTCGTCGCCTCGCTTTTGTCGCGGATCGGCGCGGGAAACTATGCCGATGCGCGCGGCGGCAAACGGGCCGTCGTCATCGGCCTGGTCGCCGCCGCCTTGGCGGGGTTCATCTATCTCGGATCGCTCGCATTGCTCGACCGGCCGACGGCGTCCGCGTCCATGCTGTTCGTCGGCCGGGCCGTGTTGGGGGCGGCGGAAAGCTTCATCATCACGGGCGGCGTGGCCTGGGGTCTGGCTCTTGCCGGCGGGCAGCACTCCGGCAAGGTCATCGCCTGGGTCGGCACCGCTGCAATTTGTTTTCCTTGCCGTCGCCGCGGCGGCGCTTCCGGCCTTGGCCATCGCGCTCCTGCTTGCCTGCAGGCGATCCTCGGCCAGAAGGATTTAAACGGCAAATGCGCTACGCGCGACGGTTCTTGGGAGTCGTCGGGTCGCCTGCCAGGCCCCCCTCAGTGCGGGGGCACTTCGGTCCATAGTTCTTTGGCAAAGCCGCGCTTGTCGAGAGCCCACGAATTACCGGTGACCACCGCCTTGCCACTCGCGCATTTGTAGGAATAGACGGCGTCGTGACCGGTCGCGAAAGCCGGCACGACGTCGTTATCGGGGTTGGTCTTGCAGAACTCGTTCGCGCCGGGGTTGTCGCGGGCCGCGTTCATTTTCGCGCAGGGCAGGTTGGCCCCCACGAAACAGGCCAGCACCTTGCCGTCCATGCAGCGATAATTGGCCTGCGTCTGCAGTTCCGATTCCGCCGGCGTGCCATTGGCGTTCGGAAACAGCTTCTTGAACGCCTTGACGGTGCCGCCGTAAAGCTCGTGCGAGTAGGGACGGATCGTATCGTCGTTCTTCACCTGGCGGCAGAGTTGATAGAGGGTTTGGGCCGTAGCCACGCTGCCTGACGCGAGGACTGGGAAGGCGGATGCCGAAAGCAGCCCAGAGATGAAAACGCCGATGGTCGGAAGCCGGAATGCATGCATTTTGAACTCCTCAGGAAGGCCCGCGGCTTTTGCCGGCGTCACGGATGAGAGGCCGGCAACCTCTCGCAGCTTGACCGCTGTGACGCCCGGAAGCAATCCGGGTTGCTGGGGCCGCGCGCGGGCGTCGGCAAGCTCTGGAACCAAGGGTGTCGCCCAGGGTTGAATTCGGTCGGCCGAGGTCGCACGGCGTTGCAAGCGGCGCTTATGGAGGATCTGGCCTTGAGCATTGTCCAGAGTATCAAGAAAGCGGCGGAAAAGCTGACCGGGATCGCAAGACCTGACACGTCCGGGCTCGCGGATCTGGTAATGCAGAGGAAAGCCAATGCCTTCCGCTTCAAGGACGACGGCCTTGTGCCGAACCATCCGTCTTGGCCGCTGGTCGTTTACCGCGGCGCTGTGACATTGCCGGACGATCTCGATCCGGCAGCCGTCTTCGAGGAGCTGTTCAAGGCGAACGGCTGGGGCGACAGCTGGCGCAACGGCATCTACGACTACGTCCACTACCATTCGCGCATCCATGAGGTGCTGGGCATTGCGCGCGGCACGGCCAAGGTGCGCTTCGGCGGCGACAAGGGCCGCGCGCTCACGGTCAAGCCCGGCGACGTGGCGGTCCTGCCGGCTGGCACGGGTCACCAGCGGCTCTCGGCTTCCGACGATTTCCTCGTCGTCGGCGCCTACCCGCCCACCGGCACCTATGACGAATGCACCAAGCCGGAGCAGCACGCGGAAGCGCTACGCATGATCCCGAAGGTGAGCCGGCCGCGCAAGGACCCGGTCTACGGCAGCGACGGACCGTTGCTCAAGGCATGGGGCGAAAGCTGAATGTCAACAGCGATGGGCTGATTCAGGCGTAGCGACGGCGCCGCGCCTACGGATAATGCGTCTTCTTCGGCGCGTAGGTTGCCGGATCGAAATCCAGTTCCTTCGGCAGGGGCTGGCTTGAGCACTGCAGGTGGACCTGGCGGGCGAGAAGCCGTCGCTGCTGCTGCTCATGCTGCTTTACCGCTGCCACCATCCCCATGCTGTAGGGACCGAGCAGGACGCCAAAGCCCCAACCGGGGTGGTCCTTTTCGCGGCTGTCGTAGTCGGAGGCCGCAATGCGAGCCTGCTGGCATTCCGGCGAGGTCCATTTCGGATCCTGCTGCGAAAGCTTGGCTTGGTCGGCGACCGGAGAGGTCGCGCATCCAACCAACGCCGCACTCAGCGCGAGGACCACTGTGTTTCTCATTCACAAGCCTTTCCTAATGTGCCGGCGAGAAAACACAGAAGGAGGCCTTGGGCAAGCATCCGTCGGCGAAAACCAAAATCGCTTTCCGGCTGCAACCGGCCTGTCGGACGCGCGTTGTCATGCAGCTTACCCTCATGGAGCCCACACCAATGCCCGCCAAGCATTTCTCTCAGCCCGTCGCAATCTTCGTCGGGCTCGGCTTTCCGCGCGAGATAAACACGGTCTTCGAAGCCTATCAGTTTCTCGAGGAATGGACGGGCAGTCGCAGCCCGAGCTACGCGACGACACTCGCTCTCTGCCAGGCGGCGCTCTCCGGCGACCAGGATGCCGAGCCCGCACGCGTCGCTTTCGAGGCGTTCGTCAGGTCGCGCGGCATTCTCGCTCCGGAAGCGATGGAACTCGCCGGAGCGCGTGCCGCGCAGGAATGGGTGGCGGCTTAGTCGATCGCCGCCATTTCATCGCTCAAAACTTGCGGCTGAGATAGGCCGATCCGCCGAGGCCGAAGCGCCACTCGGCTTCCACGCCTTTTGTGAGGCCGATCCGGCGGCCGCTGACAATAGCGGCCGGATCGGTCTGCGAGCGCGCAAATTCGAAGGGGGGCGCGGTGAGCGAGAGCCCGTTATGCGAGGCGTCGATGCCGAGCGCCTGGCAAAGCTTGCCGGGGCCGGAGCAGAGCAGCCTGTCGTCATCCGTTCCGCGGCGGCCGCGCATCGCGGCGATGCCGGATTGCGGCTGGATCGCCCGGATCAGCACCGCGCTGCCCGGCAGGCACACCGCGTTCAGGCACCAATGCAGGCCGTAGGAACGGTACACATAGGCCGTGCCGGGCGCGCCATACATCGGCGCGTTGCGCGGCGTGCGGCCGCGAAAGCTGTGCGATGCGGGGTCGTCGGGACGATATGCCTCGGTCTCGACGATGATGCCGCCGACACCGGCGAGCCCAAGCCTCGCGCCAATCAGCGCGCGAGCCACCACGAGCGCGTCGCGGGCGAAGAAATCAGGCCCGCCGCTAAGCGGCATGGCGATTGGCGTCGATCGGACAGGCAATTGTCGGTGTCCGCTCAGCCCAGAAGGTTGCGTGCCGTGCGCATGAAGATCCGCGAACCGATCGGGATCAGGTCGTCGGGGAAATCATAGTCGGGGTTGTGCAGCGAGGGCGTGCGCTCGCCGGCGCCGAGGAAGAACATCGCCGATTTGGCATTGTGGCCGAAAATGCCGAAATCCTCCGAGGCGCGCATCGGCAGCGCCTCTTCGCTACGCGCAACACCTTCCTCGTCGAGCGCGCGGTTGAGATGCTGGACCGCCTCCGGGGCGTTGACGCTGGCGACGAAGATCTCGTGATAGTCGAAGCGCACCGAGAGACCGTGCTTGGCGGCGATCTTCGCGGCAAGCGCTTCCGCGGCGGCGACCTGCTCGGCCATGCGCTCGTCGCGGCGGGTGCGCAGCGTTGCCCACACTTCCGCATAGCCGGGCGCGATGCCGAACACGGCTTCGCCCATCGCGCAATGGGTGACGGTCACCATGCCGAAATCCTCATCGGTGAAGGTCCCGCGCCCGAGCGCGGGCAGCGCCGGCATCAGCTCGCTCACCGCCGGCATCGGCGAGATGCCGGTTTCCGGCATCGAGGAATGCGCGGTCTTGCCTTCGAGGACGATGCGCATGCCGCGCGAGGCGCAGTTGACGGTGCCGGCCTTGAGCCGCACCTCGCCGAACGGCACCCCCGGCAGATTGTGCAGCGAGAAGGCAAAGTCCGGCTGGATCTCGTCGAAGCGCGGGTCGGCGACGACGCCGGCCGCGCCATTGCCGGTTTCCTCCGCCGGCTGGAACATCAAGACGACGCGCCCGCGCGCCGGCCGTTCGCGTCCGAACTGGCGGCCGAGTGCCGCCAGGATCGCGGTGTGGCCGTCATGGCCGCACATATGCGACTTGCCAGGCACCTGAGAGCTATGCTCGACGCCCGACAGCTCTTCGATCGGCAGCGCGTCGAGCTCCGAGCGGAACAGCACCGTCGGCCCGGCCTGTCCGCTGTCATAAACCGCCGCCACACCATGGCCGCCGAGCCCCGTCAGCACCTTGTCCGGCCCGGTATCGGCGAGGAAGTTTACGACTTCACTCGCCGTCTTCTCCTCCTCATTGGAGATTTCCGGCTGCCGGTGCAGCTTGCGGCGCCATTCGGTGAGCTCGATGAGGTCGCGATTGGTCAGGGTCATGGACTGAGACTCCGGTTAGGCTTTTCCGGTCACACAACACTTTTCTCGTGCCGTGCCATGGAGGTCAATTCGGATAGGCCATCGGCCTCCGCAAAATCAATGCGCTATCTGACCACCTTCACCTGCGGCAGGTCATGGCTGGGCCAGGAGTTCCAATGTCGGCTTTTTTTGCGCGAGCGGTCGTCCTGTCCAGACCGCAGCGCTCCGCAAAACGTCCAGAACCGTTGTCCGACGGTCCGTCTCGATACGGAGCAGCCACCCGGTTTTCTCCCAGCTCGCCCGCGTCGGGCGGACTTAATCGGGAAATGCGACGTAAACCGCTGAAATCCTTAACACGATTTTCATCCCGCTTGCCTACCCACTAGGGACATGAACAGGCATCAGGAGCGGCTGGCGGCGGGTCCCTCTTCCGAGGGGCGCAGCGAAGCCGTGGACGCAGGCATCCTGCGCGACCAGCTTGCGGATCTGAGCAAGGGCGTCTTCATCTCGATGCCGATAGGCACGGTGCTCTCGGCCTTGATCCTGGCGGTGCAGCTCTTGTCGGGCGGCGGCCTTGCCGCGGTGCTGTGGTTTCTCGCGATCGCCTTGATCAACGGCGCGCGCATGGTGCTTGCCGTCACCCAACCGGGCGCGGCCGATGACAGGCCTCAGGCGGTGGGCGCCCGGCTTTACCGCTATGGCCTGCTGGCGCTTGCCTCGGGCGTCGCCTGGTCTTTCTTGGCGCTGCTGAGCGACGGATACACGACCAGCCAGGCACCGCTCTATCTCATCGTGCTTGCCGGCATTTCGGCCGGTTCGGTCACCTACGGCACCTGCTACGCGCCGGCTTCGATCAATTTCATCCTCCTGCCGCTCCTCATCGCCGGCGGCTGCGTTCTGGCCAAGGGCGGCGTCGAAAATTACGTGCTCGCCTTCACCATCTTGCTTTTCCTCGGCGGTATGATCAGGAGCGCGCTGCTCGGGCAATCCCGCTTCCGCGAGACGAGCCGTCTCAAATACGAGGCGCGCGAATTCGCCGCCGAGATGGAGCGCAACTCCAGGCGCGACCCGCTGACGAATCTGCTCAACCGCCATGGGCTTGAGCAGGCGATCGCCGAACTCGGGCTCTCCGAGGGCCCGTTCGTGGCCATGCTGATCGACCTCGACGGCTTCAAATCCGTCAACGACACCTATGGCCACACCATCGGCGACAACCTTCTGGTCAAGGTGGCGCGCCGGATAGAGGACCATGCCCCGCCGGGTGCCACGATCGCGCGCATCGGCGGCGACGAATTCGTGCTGCTTTTCTCCGCCGCCAAGTCGCAGCAAGCGGCCGGCGCGCTCGCCTCCGTCATCATAGCAGCCATCGCCAATCCGGATCCGGAGTTGAATTCGGTGCGCGTCGGCGCCTCGATCGGCATCTACCAATCGGAAAAGCCGCGATTGACCGAGATGCTGCTCAAGGCGGATTTCGCCCTCTACGCGGCCAAGCGCGGCGGCCGGAACGAATATTACCTGTTCGACGCCGGGCTGGACGCTGCGCTCGAACGCAAGAACTGCATCGAGCGCGACCTGCGCGGCGCCATCGAAGCCGGCGCCCTCTGCTCCTGGTTCCAGCCGCTGGTGCGGCTCGACACCAACGCGGTCGTCGGTTTCGAGGCGCTGCTGCGCTGGCATCACGATGTCCACGGCGCCATCTCGCCGCCCGAGATCGTCACCGCTGCGCGCGAAACCGGGCTGCTTTCGCTTTTGACCGAGACGGTGTTCCTCAATTGCTGCGCCATGATCGCAGAGCTCGTGAAACACGGGCGCCGCGATGTCCGCGTCGCGATGAACCTTTCGCCGCGCGAGCTCGAGGCCGGCAATGTCGACGACATGATCCTTACCGGCCTGAAGGCGAGGAATGTGCCCGCCGCGATGCTCGAGATCGAGATCACCGAGGAGGCGCCGGTCGACCGCGACCGGGTCGACGAAAAGGTCGGGCGCCTGGCGGATGCGGGCATATCGATCGTGCTCGACGATTTCGGCACCGGCTTCTCGACCCTTGTGTCGCTCAAGGACAGGCGCATCCGCAAGATCAAGATCGACAAGGATTTCGTGCGCGACCTGGCGAAATGCGTCGAGGACCAGGCCGTGGTCGAGGCGGTGATCGGCCTCGGCCAGACGCTGGGCATCGAGGTGATGGCCGAGGGCGTCGAGACCGACGCCGACCGCATGATCCTGCGCTCGCTGGGCTGCATGATCGGGCAGGGTTATCTGTTTTCGGCGGCGCTTCCGATGCGCGACGCGCTCGCCTTCGACGCGGTCGGCGCCGAGGTCATTTTCGAGCCGCTGCGCAATCCCCGCAGCGGCAACGCCGCGTGACTTGCCTGCGCGGGCATTCACTGTAATCCGGCCTGGAAGCGGCCGCGAAAGGGCAGGGTAGCCGAGACATAGAGCGCCGGGCGCGGCGGGAGCGCTCCGAGGCCTTGCGCAATCGCGGAACGCCCTATGCGATGGGCGTGGCCAGCCCGCATGAAACCTTTTGATTTTTAGGCCGTTGTCGCGCGATGCCCAAGGCCAAAGTCAAACCCACGCCCGCAGGCGCCACCGCTCCGCTTGCGGTCCGCCAATCCCGCCCGCAGGAGCGGGCAGCGAAGCCGAAGCCGCGGCAGGAGAAGCCGCCCAAGCCAAGCGAAGCCGAGCCCAAGGCGTCCGAGCAGAAAGCGCCCGCCGATGCCGCGCCGGAGGCCATCGGCCATGCAGGGGCGCCGCCGCCCGAGGCCGCCGAGCCCGGTCCGGCGCTTTCGCCCGAAGAAGCCGAGCGGGCGCGCAAGAAATATCTGCTGCGGCGCTTCTGGATCAGCGGGCGCGGCTATTGGGGTTTGCATGGCGACAGGCTCGCCTGGCCGCTGACGATCGGCCTGATCATGCTGATCTGCGTCAATGTCGGCTTCCAATATGGCATCAACCGCTGGAATCGCGCGATCTTCGACGCCATCGAGCAGCGCGACGCCCGCACCGTCTATTGGCTCAGCGCCATCTTCCTGCCGCTGGTCGCCGGCAGCATCAGCCTGGTGGTCACCCAGGTCTATGTACGCATGACCATGCAGCGCCGCTGGCGCTCCTGGCTGACCACGGCGGTCGTCCAGCGCTGGCTGGCCAGCGGCCGCTATTACCAGCTCAACCTCGTCAAGGGCGACCATGCCAATCCCGAGGCCCGCCTGACGGAGGATCTGCGCATCGCGACGGAATCGCCGGTCGACTTCCTCGCCGGGGTCCTCAACGCCTTCCTGGCGGCCTCGACCTTCATCGTCGTCTTGTGGACCATCGGCGGCGCGCTGAGTTTTTCCCTGGGCGGCACAACCATCACCGTGCCCGGTTTCCTCGTCGTCACCGCGGTCATTTATGCGGTGATCACCTCGACCTCGATGTTCTTCATCGGCCGCCATTTCGTCCAGCTCTCGGAGGACAAGAACCAGGCCGAGGCCGAGTTTCGCTATGTGCTGACGCGTGTGCGCGAAAACGGCGAGAGCATCGCGCTGCTCGGCGGCGAGGAGGAAGAGAATGCCGGCATCGACCGCAGCTTCGCCGGCGTGCTCGGCCGCTGGGCGCGGCTCACCGGCCAGCACATGCGCACCACTCTGGTCTCGCAAGGCTCCAGCCTGTTCGCGCCGGTCGTGCCGGTGCTTTTATGCGCGCCGAAATTCCTCGACGGTTCCATGACACTCGGCCAGGTCATGCAGGCCGCTTCCGCCTTCGCCCTGGTGCAGGGCGCTTTCGGCTGGCTGGTCGACAATTACCCGCGCCTCGCCGATTGGAACGCGTCCGCCCGCCGCATCGCATCGCTGATGATGTCGCTCGACGGGCTGGAGCGGGCGGAAACGAACGATAGGCTGGGCCGCATCCAGCGCGGCGATGCCAAGGGCAGCGCGATGCTGAGCCTCAACAATGTTTCCGTGACGCTCGACGACGGCACCTCGGTGGTGAAGGAAACCGAGGTGGAGATCCAGCCCGGCGAGCGCGTGCTGGTCTCGGGCGAATCCGGCACCGGCAAGTCGACGCTGGTGCGCGCCATCGCCGGGCTGTGGCCCTGGGGCAGCGGCAGCGTCGATTTCCACCCGGGCAAGCGCCTCTTCATGCTGCCGCAGCGCCCCTATATACCGTCCGGCACGCTGCGCCGCGCCACCGCCTATCCCGCCGCCGCCGACAACTGGAAGACGAAAGAGATCGACGCCGCCCTCGACAAGGTCGGCCTCGGCTATTTGAAGGAGCGGCTCGAGGAGGAGGCGCCCTGGGATCAGACGCTGTCGGGCGGCGAGAAGCAGCGCCTGGCCTTCGCGCGCCTGTTGCTGCACGCGCCCGACATCGTCGTGCTCGACGAGGCGACCTCGGCGCTGGACGAGAAAAGCCAGGACAGGATGATGCAGACGGTGGTCCAGGAACTGCCCAAGGTCACCATCATCAGCGTCGCCCACCGCGCCGAGCTGGAAGCGTTCCACACGCGAAAGATCACGCTGGAGCGGCGCGAGGGCGGGGCGCGGCTGGTGAGCGATGTGGAGCTGGTGTCACGCAGAAAGAAGCGCGGCCTGCTGCAGCGGGCGCTGTGGGGCGGTGGGGCGAGAGGAGGGGCCGCGCGGTAAGCCACGGGTCTCGCCCGTCCCTCGGTTCCATTTCATGGGGATGCAGCCTCATCGGCGAGGCGCGCCGCGCCGAATGGCGGGCGGCCTCTTACCCGGCCGCCGGGCTGCTCTGCCGGGATGGCACGCCGCCGGATGGAATATCGCGGACAGGCGCGGCGAACAGCATCTTGATGAAGGCGCGATAGGCCAGGATCTGGTATGCGAGCCGCGCCGGATCGCCGGTGACCTTGGCCATGATGATGCCGCCATCGATGATGCAGGACAGCATTTCGGCAACCACGGTCAGGTCGACGGGCTCGCGCGGCGGGCTGACAGCGGCGATGGTCTTGAGATGGGCGAGGACGCGGGCGTTGACACTCTCTATCGCCTCGCGGTTGAGGTTGACGACGCGCCGGTCGAACAATCGCTCCTGGTAGCAGATCGAGGCGATCATGCAGCCGGGGTGGCCTCCCGGCAGGTCGCCCATCAAATCAGCCAGCATCTTCAGCGCGATAAGGAACGCCTGCAGCGGTTCGTCCGAGAGATTGGCGGCACGGCCGAACAGTTCGTCGAGAATGCGATGGTCTTCGGCGATGTAGCGGCGCAGCAACTCGTGGGCAAGCTCGTTCTTGTCACGGAAATGATAGAAGAACCCGCTCTTGGTGATGCCGGCTTCTGTGATCACCTCCTCGATGGAGGTCGCGCCAAAGCCCTTGGCGAGCACAGAGGCCTCGGCCACTTCCAGAATGCGTTCGCGCGTTGCCTCACCCTTGCGCATGGGAGGCCCCTCCAAACTGTACCCGCGGTACGGAAATGTCGCCGCGCGACAATACCATATCCCGCCAGCACATCGCCAGTTGATCGCTAAACCGTTGAAGAACATGCACGAAATCGGTTCTCTCATTCTCCGTACCGCGCGTTCACTAGTTTGCATGCATTCGATCTGGGAAAACCGCTCCGTCCCGGGCGGCTCTGCCGTCCACCAACTCTGGAGGTTTGACCCATGGCGAAATATCGTCACGCATTGCCGCAGGTCGCCGGCGGACTTTTTCTGAGCGACGGCGGCATGGAGACCGCGCTCATCTTCCTGCAGGGGATCGAACTGCCGCATTTCGCTTCGTTCGTTCTCCTCGAAAACGAAAAAGGGCGCGCCGAGCTGGTGAAGTATTATGAGCGTTTCCTGCCGATCGCTCGCAGCAGGGGCCTCGGCTTCCTGCTCGACACGGCCACCTGGCGCGCCAGTCTCGACTGGGGCCGGGCGATCGGCTTCGACGCCGACCGGCTGACGGCGATCAACCTTGCCTCGGTGGACCTCGTTGCCACCCTTCGCGACAAGTGGGAGACGCCAACCACGCCGATCGTCCTCAACGGCGTGATCGGCCCGCGCGGCGACGGATACAAGGCCGGCCGCATGGAGGCGGAGGAAGCGCGGGACTATCACGCGTTCCAGGTCGACATCTTCGCGCGCACGCAAGCCGACATGGTTTCGGCCATCACCATGAACACGGTCGGTGAAGGCGTGGGGATCGCGCTCGCCGCCAAGGCGGCCGGAATGCCCTGCGTCGTCTCCTTTACCGTCGAAACCGACGGCAGGCTGGTCGACGGGACGACGCTGCGTGCGGCGATCGAGGCGACCGAGGAAGCGACCGACGGCTCGCCGGCCTATTACATGGTCAACTGCGCGCATCCGACCCATTTCGAGCAGGCGTTGGCGCGCGGCGAGGCGTGGGTGAAACGCATCCATGGCGTGCGCGCCAATGCATCGGCGAAGAGCCATGCCGAGCTCGACGAGTCCGATACGCTGGACATCGGCGACATCGCGGATCTGGGCCGCCGCTACGGAGCGCTGACGCGGAGCTTCCCGTCGATGCGTATTCTCGGCGGCTGCTGCGGCACCGACCACCGGCATATAGCCGAGATCTGCGAAGCGGTGACGCCGGCGCCCGCCGCGGCCAAGTGACATCGAGCATCGGACGGAGCTCTCCTCTGCCGCGGGCCGCGACCCTCGGGCTCCCCATGAATGCCGCGCCGGCTGCAGACAAAGTGCCCGTGCTTCGGGTAGAGTTCCTGCCGGCGCGACAATCATCGAAGGGGAGCATCGCGGTGAACGAAAACACCAGTCCCGAGCCGCCCAATCCGAGGCCCATCGCCGAGATCGCCAGCTATCACGCCCACATCTATTACGGCGACGCGGCCGAGCGCCGGCAAGCCGAATGGCTGCGCGAGCGCATCGGCGAGCGGTTTCGCGTGCGCCTCGGCAATTGGCGCGACGAGCCGGTCGGCCCGCATGAGCAGGCCATGTACCAGGTCTCCTTCGCCACCGAGATCTTCGCCACGCTGGTTCCCTGGCTGATGCTGAACCACGGGGGCCTGAGCATCCTCATCCACCCCAACACCACCAACCCCAAGCGCGACCACCTGATCGACCCGATCTGGATCGGCCGCGCGCTCCCGGTGAAGGGCGAGGTGCTTGGCGAGGAGGACGAGGCGGAAGAGGCGCTGGAGGTGAATACCGAGCCGACGCTGCGGGTGTGAAGGGGCACGCTTTAACGAAGCGATGCACGCCGGACAGCAGCGCCGGAGAGCTGCGGCGAACTGCATCGCGTCAACCGGACCAGCTAGATATATGCAGAACCACTAAATTAGAATGCGCGACAAAGCGTGTCTGCACAGTTCACATTCGGACCGCGCAACGGGCGGCATAATCCAGGCTGGAAAAGACTCTGAACACAGCCCCTGCGTTACTGGTGATGTGCTGGAAACACACCCGCGATAAAGAAGTCGGCGAGCGGTTCTACTGCTTGCCAAACCGGCGGCCAGCACATAAGCCTGCACATCTGCGATCATCGATCCTCGGGGGAGGGGCTTGTGGCGAAACCAAAACAGCTCGCGACGAAATGCGTGGCGTTGCGCCTCGGGGCCGCGGTCCTCGCCATGCCGGTCGCCGACGCGCTTGCCGACAATGTCGTTGCGGACGACCAGATCGTGCAAGGAAGCCTCTGCGTCGGGTTCGACTGCGTCAACAACGAGTCCTTCGGGTTCAACACCATCGTTGTGAAGGAAAACAACACGCGCATCTACTTCGACGACACGAGCACGAACGCCGGATTTGCCGCCAATGACTGGGCACTGATCGCGAATGATTCCGGCTCTGGTGGCGCCAATTACTTCGGCATCCAGGATGCGACGAGCAACAAGATGGTGTTCCGCGTCGACGCGGGCGCTCCCGAGAATGCGCTCTATGTCAACAGCTTTGGCAATTTGGGCCTCGGCACGTCCAACCCAGCTCTCGGGCTGCAGATAACCCGAGGCGACACGCCGGCGATCCGCCTGGAGCAGACAAACGCCGGCGGCTTCACGGCGCAGACCTGGGATGTCGGCGGCAACGAGGCGAATTTCTTCATACGCGACTCGACGAACGGCAGCTTGCTGCCTTTCCGCATCCGGCCGGGGGCGCCCACGAGCAGCCTCGACATCGCCTCGAACGGCAATGTCGGTCTCGGCACCGCTTCCCCCACCAGCAAGCTGCATCTCTATGGAGCGGCCACACAGGATACGTTTGAGACGATCGGCGTGTCCTCGGCGGCCAATGCGGATGCGCTGACCTTCGGCTACGCCGGCGCGAGCTTCGGCGTCGGGACCTCGCTGATCAATGCGCATTCGGCCACCGGCTCGAGCGGCCGGCTTCTGCTTGCCACCGATGGCGTGACCCGCATGACCATCGACGCAAACGGGAATGTGGGTATCGGCACGAACACGCCGGCCGCGGGCCTCGATGTCGTGGGCACCGTTCGTTTTGCATCGCTTGCGGGTTGCACCTCCGGCATCGGCACCAATGCCGCGGGCGACCTGGCCTGCATCACCGGCGGCCCCGGAAATCCTCCCTATTACGATACGACCGCCTCCGGCACGCAGCCGAACGCCAGCGGCACCAACTCCACCGCGGCCGGCTCCGGCAGCAATGCCAACGGCACCAATGCGCTGGCCGGCGGCACCAACAACCAGTCGCAGGGAGACAACACCACCGTCATCGGCTCGAACAACAGTGTCACCGGCGACGACAGCGGCGCTTTCGGCACCGGCAACACCGTCAAGGGCAATGGCAGCTACGCGATCGGCGACCCCAATGTCGTCAATGGCGACAAATCCTTGGTCTACGGCGACGACAATGCCGTCAACGCCCCGAACGTTGCCAGCAACGGCAACGGCATCCAGGTCTTCGGCTCGAACAACACCGTCGCGAGCACCGCCAATTCGTCAGGATCGGTGGTGGTCGGATCGGGCAGCACGGTCAACGCCACCAATGCAATCGCGTTCGGCAATGGCACGACGGTGACCGGCGCCAATGCGATCGCCATGGGATCGGGCGCATCCTCGGCCGGCCTGAATGCCGTTGCGATCGGCTCCGGCGCCAGCGCCGGCTATGCAGGCTCGGCCGCCTACGGCTCGGGTGCGGTCGCAACAAGGCAAAACGAGCAGGTGTTCGGAACGGCGAGCAACACCTATTCGATGCCCGGCCTGACGTCGGCGGCGAGCTCATCGGCCCAGACCGGCGCGATTGAGATCGTCACCACGGATGCCAGCGGCCATCTCGCCTCCGTGACGCCGGGCGCGCTCGGCCTTTCCGATCCCGCGCAATTCAACAGCCTCAGCTCCCGTATCGACAGCGTCGGCAGCCGTGCCTATTCCGGCGTCGCCATGGCGATGGCGTTGGCCGGCGCGCCGACCGTGCTGCCGGACGAAAAACTCGTCACCACCTTGAACTGGGGCACGTTCGAGGGCGCCAATGCCTTTGCGCTCAGCGCCGGCGCCCGGCTCGGCTCGCAGCTCCAGCTCAATGGCGGCGTCGCCTTCGATCCCAACCAGCATATGGCCGGCGGACGGCTGGGCCTGAGGATGAGCTGGTAGGAAGCGGTCCCGCCGGCGCGCCATGATGATTCCGATGCGAACAGTCACAATTCTCCTGGCGGCGATGCTTGCCGTATGCGCCGCCGGACCTGGCCTTGCCCAGACGCAGACCCAGGCGCCGGCGCCGGGCAAGAAGAAGGTGGCGGCGCCGACAGCACCGGCGGCGCCGGCCGCGCCCGCCTGGCCGGCAAACGCCGCGCAGGCGATCTATCTCGCCCGCAGCACGATAATGGCACTCCAGCAGGCGGTGGAAACAGGCAACTTCACGGTGCTGCGGGACGTGGGCTCGCCAGGCTTTCGCGCCCAGAACACCGCCGCCGATCTCGCGATCAGGTTCCAGGCGCTGCGCCACTCGGGCGCCGACCTGACCGCGGTTGCCGTGGTCGCCCCGCAGCTGTCCACGCCGCCCTTTCTCGATCCGCAGAAGCAGCTGCACCTTGTCGGCCTTTTTCCCACGCAACCGCTGGAGATCGACTTCGACCTGTCCTTCGAAAACGTCGACAACCGCTGGCGCATCTCCGCAATCGGCGTGACGACCGCCCCGGCGCCGAAAGGGCAGGAGGGTGGGGATAAGGTGGCGAAGTAGAGCGCGGGCAAGGGCGGTCGTGATCTAGAGCAATTCCAGGAAAGTGTGAGCGGTTTTCCGTCCGGAATTGCGTAAAAACTAGAAGATGGAAACCAGCATGATGCCCCGGCTGCGCGAGCGCATCGGCGAGCGTTTTCGCGTACGTCTCGGCAACTGGCGCGACGAGCCGGTCGGCCCGCATGAGCAGGCCATGTACCAGGTCTCCTTCGCGACCGAAATCTTCGCCACGCTGGTCCCCTGGCTGATGCTGAACCACGGGGGCCTGAGTATCCTCATCCACCCCAACACCACCAACCCCGAGCGCGACCACCTGATCGACCCGATCTGGATCGGCCGAGCGCTGCCGGTGAAGGGCGAGGTGCTTGGCGAGGAGGACGAGGCGGAAGAGGCGCTGGAGGTGAATACAGCGCCGACGCTGGGGGTGTGAGGGGGGCGGTTCTCCCGCGCCGGCCGGCCGACCGCGCACGGATGCTTGTCGCCGATGGGCGGCGCATAGGCATCGTTGTAGAGCGAGACCACTCCGGCCGCAAAGCAACCTCACCCTTGCCCGAGGCCATGCGCCGAGAAGAGCGATAGGTGCAAGTTTTCTAAAGCAGTTTCATCGCTTGGCTCACTATCAGCTTTTTAACCCGGTTATCTCCAGCTAGTATCTCTTGACTAGTAATTTTAATCTGGCTCGGTCGACCATTGACGTATTGATCGAGGCTGTAAGTCAAAGCCGCATAGGTAGCGGTGTCGAGTCCCTTCGGCGCAAAAAAAGGCACAGTTTTCCCAACATCGGGCAGGTAAACGCGACCGTTACCAGAATTAGCATTGAAAGCCCCTACACTCACAGTCCTGGTGGATTCGTCGCCCAGGTTGTCTGCGTTTACATACGCCTTCGTGGCGCGGTCAAAGGTAATTAGGGATGTCTGACCCTTCTTAATGTCCAGCGTGCTCGCTCCATCATCGATGACATCGTGTGCACGCCGCATTGACGGCTCAACCTTATCCACTAAGGCTTCGGTGTCACCGGAAGGTAGTTTCTTCAACCATTTTTCGTCATGTCGCGTATGTTTATAAATCAGGCCGCAAACCTCTTTCAGAGTTTTAACAATCAGCGTATTTACAATTTGCCCGGCAGATCCGGCGGCATATGCTCCAGCCACGGAGGTGATAAATAAGTTGTTTGGTTCAGTAATAAATACAAAGAGTTCATTTATAAAGCTACCTTGCCGAGATGGTCTAAGGTAAACTTTAATTTTTGGAGACAAGCTTCCCCTTGTTCTAATTTCTCCTGTTGCAGCGTAGTGCGCCAAAAGAGAAATCGACCAAGTTACTCCTTCGATCGAGGTTGCGCCCTGATGGGCAGGGAGCCGATTCCGCTCTGCTTCCTCACCTTCATAGACCAGTTTGTATTTTATTTCTTCCGCCATCGCCCTCTCCGCATGATCCGTGACATTGATCAGAATCGGTAAGAAATGACAACACCTAGGAAATCGAAATTCGTCAAAACGAAAGGATTATTTTACCAAGGCCGTGGTTAGATTCGCGTGGTAACAAATGGGGCGGAAAAAGTTGCAAGCTATTCAAGTAGCGCTTGAGGCTTATAGCGCTGAGACCACCGCTCTATCGACGCAGCCTGGAGTGACAGAGGAAAGTTATTATCCGTGCATACGCCAGCTTATTGCCGCGGTGTTGTTGCATGCCAAGCTGCCATTTGAAGTTCGAACCGGCACCACTGAGAGTCGTCCGGGGAAAGGACGTGATCGACCGGACTTTGTGATTGCGGATGGGTCGTTGATCGCCGCATATGGTGAGGCGAAAACACCCACCGCAGAGCTCCACCAACTCGCCCAGTCCACGGAAAGAGACGACCAGATCGGGCGCTACCTTGCTCGTACAGGGGTCGTTTTGATCTGCAATGTTCGCGAGATTGGACTGCTGTTGTGCCGCACCGGTCTTAGCCGAACTGGTTTAGAGCGAGTGGCACCGAGCGATAGAGAGTTAGTACGGGTTGCTGCTTTGTGGCCGACGGAGCAATCCGGTCCTCGCTCGGCAAGCCATCTATACGAATTGCTCCAAACCACTTTGCTAGACAGCGCTCCTATCGGTGAGCCGGCGACACTAGCTCGCGTCCTAGCATTGCAAGCTAAAGCAGCCAAAGCGTCTCTCCCACGGGATCTCCACGGTCTTGAGACTCTGTTGGAAGACTATAGGGACGCGCTGGGCCTCAGTTTCGACCTGGACGATGACCAAGGCCGTGAGTTTTTCAGGTCTACGCTAATCCAAACCGCCTTCTATGGACTGTTTGCTGCATGGGCGCTGTGGCAGCGCGAACGCGATGGTGTCACCTTCAGTTGGGACCGCATCAATCGGTATCTGCGTATCCCATTCTTGGCTGGGCTCTTTCATGAGTTCCGAAATCCAAGTCGGTTGAGGCATCTAGATCTGGAGCGCCATCTAGACCGTGCCACTGACACGTTAAACCGTGTGAATCTCACCCTTTTCCGGCAGGAAATGACTTTTCCATCACTGTCGGATGGGGACGTCGCTAGCGCGGCGATGACGTACTTCTATGAACCATTCCTCGAAGCCTTTGATCCTGAACTCAAGAAGACAATGGGCGTTTGGTACACTCCGCCCGAGGTCGTGCGCTATCAAGTAAGGCGTGCTCACGACCTCCTTAAACAGCAGCTAGGTCGCCCGCTTGGACTGGCGGATGAAAACGTTGTGCTCCTCGATCCTTGCTGCGGGACAGGGGCTTACATTCTTGAAGCGGCCCGCTGCATAGCGGAGGAATTACGGACAACCGGCGAGGAAGGACTGCTCGGTTTGTCGCTGCTTCGGGCGCTGACAAGCCGGATTTTTGGTTTTGAGGTGCTCACGGCTCCATTCGCGATAGCTCAGCTTCAACTATATGTGATGTTGAGCGACCTTAGAGCGCCCCCGCCAAACGATCAAAGGCTGGGAATCTTCCTTACGAACGCCCTAACCGGTTGGAGCGATCGACGGCAGCTTCAGCTCAATTTCCCTGAACTTCAGCAAGAATTCGAGGCGGCGCAGTCAATTAAGCAGGATGCGGACATCGTCGTCATACTTGGTAATCCACCTTATGACCGCCAGGCCTCTGTACGGATGGAAGAAGAAGCCGGATTGGTCGATCACTACAAGGGTGTCACCTATGTCGAGCGAAGGCGACGCGACGGCGGCACGGATCTAGTTCCAGAGCGCGCAACCCTACTGTTTCGTCATTGGGGCGTGCGTAAACAACTGCTCAATGACCTGTATGTTAGGTTCTACAGACTCGCTGAGCGTGAGATCGCAGAGGAGCGTGACTTTGGATTGGTCTCTTTAATAACCAACTCATCTTGGCTCACGGGGCGCTCTCACCCAATCATGCGCGAGTCATTGCTCGGGAATTTTCATGAGATTTGGATCGACAATTTGAACGGCGACAAATACCGGACCGGGAAAGTAATCCCGGCGGGTATTCCAGGCGCCGGTTCGGCTGACCAAAGTGTTTTCACGACCGAAAGCGATCCTAGGGGCATTCAGACAGGTGTCGCCATCGCGACATTTCTCAAGCGGGGAGCAGAGCGGACTAAGCCTGAAGAAACCGTGGTTCACTATCGCGACTTTTGGGGCAGGGCCGCCTCGAAACGTCAGCAGTTACTCTCGGCAGAGAGCACGGTACCTTATGCGCCGCTAAAGCCGACGAAGCAAAATCGTTGGCGGTTGACGCCGTATGCGCAAACCACAGGATATGAGGCTTGGCCAAGTGTCGAAGAAATTTTCCCGGTCCGCATACAAGGAGTCAATCCCAATAGAGGCATAACCGGCAGTATCCTGGACGTTGACAAAAAGGGCCTAGCAGATCGCATGGTCGCCTATATTGGAGCTGAAAACTTCGCCATTGCGGCGCGCATCTGTCCGGAGTTGGCCTTGCCGAGAGCAAATTACACGCCTGAGAAAGTCTGGAATGGGCTTCGTGAGATTGGGTTCCATGAAGAGAGAGTTAAACCATATTTATTATTTCCATTTGATCAGCGGTGGATTTATTACGAAGACAGAATTAATCTACTCAACAGGGCGCGAGAGGCGTTAAGTGCGAACCTTGATTGTGAATGTTTTCTGATCGCGGTGCCGGAGCCGCGTAAAGTATCCGAGGCAAGACCGCTTTTTTCTCGGACCCTGTTAGACTTGCACGTTCACGATCGTGGGTCTGTGGCCATACCTGCTGTCATAAACGTAGACCCTCTAACCGGCGGTAAGTTAGCCAACTTATCACCTGAAATCTGGACCGCTCTCCAAGAAGCTTGGGGCAATCCGCAAGGACTTGAAACGTCCTATGCCCACCAGTGCGCCAGAAAGCTGGTTCACATCTGTCTTGCGGTAATGAACTCGCCTGCCTACCGGATGGAGCACGCTAGCGCTCTTGGGGCTGACTGGGCCCGAGTGCCGATACCAAAAGATCCAATTGTCGCTCAGCGTCTGGATGAACTGGGTGGGCTGGTGGCAGACCTTTTGGATTGTTCCAGCGACACGTTATCTGTGCTTCGAAAGGTGTTAGATCGTGACGCTATTGCAAGTATTGCGACAGTCCGTCGTTCCGATGGTCAACCTATCAGCTCCGACGACCTCCGCGTCACTATCTCCTATTTTGGGGCTGCGCCGGGTCGCTTTGTCCAAGTTGATGATACCATGGGCGATCTTTGGATAAACAACGATGTGTACATCGCCAATGTTCCTGTGGTGGCGTGGCGATACGAATTCGGAGGTTACCAGACCATCCGGAAGTGGTTGGGCTATCGCCATCTCACTCGTCTTGACGGAAGGGCGATGATGCTGGAGGAGCAACGGTGGCTTCGTAATATGATCTTGCGGCTCACCGCGCTAGCCGCACTTGAAGCTCGAATGGACGAGCTGTACTCGATCGCTTCTGAAAATGCGTTGTGCCTCAGCAACGAGGCGCCTGTAGTCCAAGCTGCCGAGTAGGCGCCCCGCACACCGTCCGAGTTTTATCGAATTTAACTGTTGTTCACTCGCGCTCCGGCGAGGGCGCTGAGCGCCCGGACTTCGACCAAGCCGGGCGCGTCCCGTCCCACCCCTCAATCCTCATCCTCCACCACAAACGACAGCGCGATCAGGTCGTCGACGTCGATGCCGCCATGGCCGTTGTCCAGCACGTCCGCGACCTTTTGGAAGGCCAGCATGTCATCCGTGCTGAGCTTGGCTGCTCTCAGCCTGTCTTGCAGACCCGCCACCCTGGTTTCCAACGTCGTGGACGTTTCGATCATCGTTGTCTCCGTTGCTGTCCAGCGCCGCGTTCCACACGCCCAGCATCAGGCATGAGAACACCACCGGCCCGATGAAAAGGCTGATCGCTATGCAAAGAGCCGCGGCAATGCTCATCCGCTCTGATTTCGTGGCAATCTTTGCGGGTCTCTCATCGGCCGGGATGAGATCGAGCATGGAAAGATCGCGCTGGTGCAGCGCGCTGTTGTCGTTTGCGGACATCGCGAGCCGCTCCCGGGAAGGAAGCCGCGCCTTGGCAAAGGGCTCGCGGGCGCTGATGCGCACAGGTCACGCCCCCGCAAACGCCGCCTTGGCGTGGCGTTCGAAAAGCGCCAGCTTGGCCGAGTAGCCAAGCCGGAGCTTGGCCTTGCAGGCGTCGCAGTGGAAAGTGCTTACCGCCTTGAACCACGAGCCGTTCCTGATGATCGGCCGGCGGCAGTTGGGGCATTCATAGCGAAGACTGACGTCCCGCAACTGATCGGAAATAGACACTGTTCACCTCTGGCCCCAGCCCTTGTTCTTTTCATCGGATGCCCGTCATCTGCGCGCAGGTGACGGGCGATCCAGCCGACTGACGATGAAGGGACTAATTGTTCGTCAGCCCAGTCCTAATGAGATCGCAGCGCATATGTTTCACGCGATGGACCAATGCGCCGACGAATGGGACCTCAGTCCGTATCAGCGGAACCTAATGTTCCTCGGGCGCTTATGGCCAAATGAGCAGGCGCGGTCTCGATTTCTTCCACCGATGGATGGCGGAGCATCTGCCGAACGTGCTGACGGACGATCCGGTTGCGGTGAGCGATCTGGCCGACGAGATGGTGAAGGCGGCGGGGCGCGAAGGCATCCCGGCAAGCGAGATCGACGAAGAGGTCGACAGCGTTTTCGAGGTGATCTTCGAGGCGCTGCAGCATCGCGAAGGCAGTTTGGGGGAGAGCGACCAGGCTGTCTTCGAATTGCTTTCAGGGCGCCTGGCAAGGGAAACCGGCATCACCCCGGATCAGGCCGGCGAGCTGATCAAGACCATCGGGACCGACTGGGATACGCTCCTTCGGGAGGCTCATTTTCTGAAAGAGCAGGGCGAATGAGCGAGCGTGGCGCGGAGTTCTTCGGCCGATGGATCACCGATAATGTGATGCGCGGCAATGTGGGCGCGGACATCCTCTCTGTGGCCGAGCTGACCACCAAGCTGTTCGCCGACGCCAGGGCGGCAGGTATCTCCGAGGAGGAGATCGAAGAGGAAGTCGGAAGCGCCTACGAGGCGATCCGGGCCGCGATAGTCGGCCCCAAGGACACCGGCAAACCGTAACGATCGGGCCGCTATCCATTCGAGCTGAGCCGCTGGGCCTGGATCCACGCCGACCATAGGAACATTAGCGCGCCCTAAGGGTTCTCTCACCGAGTACCGCACACCAGGTGGGATCATGGCTGAGTTGGCATTTGCTTTCGTGTATCATTCAGGGCTGACCGGCCACGACATGCTAGGCGCTGTCGTGGCTTTGACGGCGGGGCTGCTTCTCTACAACGTTGTGCGCGAAGACCGCCCAAACCGATAGCAGCCCAAACCGATAGAGGATCGATCCGTGAGTGGCCCGGCTCGAAAGCGGGGGGTGCCCACGAGCCGGGCCTGGCCGGCGGGGGCACGGACTAGATACAGGGCGCCAGCCGATACTCGTATATCAGCCTATGCTAAATTAATCGCCATCCGAACGAAGGACGCTTTGGTCTCCCTGGCAGACAGCCGCCGGTTCCATCATCCCCCAGCCAACCGCGGCAGCAGAAAAATCTCCGCGTCCTTCGGCAGCTCTTTGCTCCACGTATCCCGATAGATCGTTCCGTCGATCGCCACCGCTATCCCGCGGTCGATCCAGGGCTCGATGCCGGGATACTGTTCCGCCAGTTTGCGGAAGAGTTCCCTGATGTCTTTGGCCTCGATGTCGTGCTTGGCCTTGCCTCCGGCGACGGCGCTGAGCGAGCCCCAAAGGGTGACTTCGACCATTACCGCCTCAAGGTGCGTCGATATTGAGGTGAGGCCGGCCTGCGAAGGACGGCTTCCTGCGCTTCCGGCCTTCGCCGGCCGAAGCACTCGTGAGGCGCCGCGCAGCCGAGGCTACGGCCGGCGTAGGCCGGTGCTCACGTGCTTGAAGCACGCTCCGCTCCGGTTCTCGGAAGCCATCATTCTCGGCTCGGCCTGACCTGAATCTCAACACACCTTGCCCTAGCTTGGATACCTCTCAACCTTCCCGTTCCGCCTCCAGCGCCGCGAGAATGCGCGGCGGCGACATCGGGATGTGGGTCATGCGCACGCCGACCGCGTTCGACACCGCGTTGGCGATCGCCGCCAGCGGCGGCACGATCGAGGTTTCGCCCACGCCGCGCACGCCATAGGGGTGGTTGGGGTTGGGGATTTCCAGGATCTGCGTGTCGATCATCGGCAGGTCGGAGCAGACCGGGATGCGATAGTCGAGGAAGCCGGGGTTCTGCAGCCGCCCGTCCTTGCCGTATATATACTCCTCGTTGAGCGCCCAGCCGATGCCTTGCGCGGCACCGCCCTGGTACTGGCCTTCGACATAGGTCGGGTGCACCGCCTTGCCGGCATCCTGCACCACCGTATAGCGGATCACGCGTGTCGAGCCGGTCTCGGGGTCGACCTCGACGTCGCAGATATGGGTGGCGAAGGACACACCCGCGCCGTCGGCGACGAGCTCGCTATGGCCGGCGATCGGCCCGCCGGTCTTGCCGGAGGCGGCCGCAATGTCCTTGAGCGACAGCGGCGAGAGGTTGCCGTATTTCTCGCCCTTGGCAATCGCTTGGCCCTTTTCCCAGACCACGTCCTCCACCGGGATGTCCCAGGTCTGCGCCGCGCGCTCGCGCAGGATCTTGATCGCGTTGCGCGCGGCCGAGATCGTCGCCATCGAGGAGGAGAAGGTGCCGCGGCTGCCGTCGGTCATGTCGTTGTAACCGAGGGAAGAGGTGTCGGCGACCACAGCCTTGACCTGGGAATAATCGATGCCGAGCTCCTCCGCCGCCACCAGCGACAGCGAGGCGCGGGAGCCGCCCACATCCACCGTGCCCACGGCCAGCGACACCGTACCGTCCATGCCGATGTTCAGATCCGTGCAGGTCTGGCCGCCGAAATTGAACCAGAAGCCGCAGGCCATGCCGCGTCCCTGGTTGGCTTTCAGCGGCGCCTTCATATGCGGATGGTTCTTCACCGCCTCCAGCGTCGGCCCGATGCCGATCGGCCCATAGACCGGGCCGTAGGACGAGCGGGTGCCTTCCTGCGCGGCGTTCTTGATACGGAAGTCCACCGCATCCATGCCGAGCTCCTTGGCGAGCTCGTCGACGACGCTTTCCACGGCGAAGGCGGCCATCGGGGCGGAGGGCGCGCGGTAGGCCGCAGTCTTCGGCCGGTTGACCAGCACTTCATAGCCGACGGTCTTGACGTTCTCCAGCTTGTAGCAGGCGAACGCTGTCATCGCGCCGATCTCGGCCCAGGAGCCGGCATAGGGGCCGCAGCTATAGCGCAGCGTCGCTTCCGCGGCGGTGATGGTGCCGTCCTTCCTGGCGCCGATCTTGACGTCGATCGAAGTCGCGCTAGTCGGGCCCGACGCGCGGAAAACCTCGTCGCGGGTCATCACCAGTTTTACGGGGCGGCCGGCCTTTCTGGACAAGGCAAGCGCCACCGGTTCGGCCCAGACATGGGTCTTGCCGCCGAAACCGCCGCCGATTTCCGACGAGGTGACGCGCAGCTTCGAGGCTTCGAGCCCCAGCAGCTGGGCGCAATGCTGGCGGTAGACGAAATGGCCTTGCGTGCAGACCCAAAGGTCTGCCGTGCCGTCCGGGTTGACGCTCGCCACGCAGGCATGCGGCTCGATATAGCCCTGATGCGTCTGCTCGGTCTTGAACGAGCGCTCGACGATGAAATCGGCCTGCGCGAAACCGGCATGCACGTCGCCATGACCGAACTGCGTGCGCTTGGTGATGTTGGAGGGCTTTGCGGGCTTCTCCTCGAGGCCTTCGGTGAAGACCTGATCATTGATCAGCGGCGCATGGTGCTGCGCCGCCTCGTCGACATCGGTCACATGCGGCAGCACCTCATAGTCGACCTCGATCAGCTTCAGCGCCTCGCGGGCGGTGCGGGCGTCGATCGCCGCCACCGCGGCCACCGCATGGCCGTCATAGAGCGCCTTCTTGCGCGCCATCGAATTGTCGAGGATGTCGTACATGGCGGCGTCGCCGTCGGTTAGGTCGGGCAGGTCCTTCGCCGTGATCACCGCCTTCACGCCGGCGAGCTTTTCCGCCTTCGAGGTGTCGATCTTCTTGATCACCGCATGCGCGTGCGGGCTGCGCAGGATTCGGCCGACCAGCTGGCCGGCCATGTTGAAGTCGGCGCCATAGCGGGCGCGTCCGGTCACCTTGTCGATGCCGTCGGGGCGGATCGGGCGTGTGCCGACGGAAGCGAACTTGCGTCCTGAAAAGCGCGGATCGAAATTCATGGATTACGCTCCCTTCATCACGTTGGCCGCGTCCTGGACGGCGCGCACGATCTTGTCATAGCCGGTGCAGCGGCAAAGATTGCCGGCCAGCCCGAAGCGGATTTCCTCCTCGGTGGGCGAGGGGTTCTTGGCCAGCAGGTCCTTCGCCGCAATAAGGAAACCTGGCGTGCAGATGCCGCATTGCAAGGCCGCGTGCTCCAGGAATTTCTGCTGCAGCGGGTGCAGCTGGTCGCCATGCGCCATGCCTTCGATGGTTTCGACCTCGCGGCCTTCGGCTTCCGCGCCCAGCACCAGACAGGAGCAGACCAGCCTGCCGTCGACGATGACGCTGCAGGCGCCGCAGTCGCCGGTGCCGCAGCCTTCCTTGGCGCCGGTCAGGCCCAGCCGGTCGCGCAGCACTTCCAGCAGCGTCTCGTCGGGCTGGCACAGATATTCGACGGCATCGCCGTTGATTGTGGTTGATACAGCTACACCGGCCATTATTTGCCTCCCGCACGCTTGTAGGCGATTGCCGCGACGCGCCTTGCCAGCACGCCCGCCACTTTCCGTCTGAATTCGATGGTGCCGCGCTTGTCGTCGATCGGCCGGCAGGCGCCGGAGCAGATCTTGGCCAGCCGCTCCAGCGTTGCTTCGTCGAGCTTGGAGCCGACCAGCACTTGCCCCGCTTCCTCGACCAGAAGCACGGTGGGTGCCGCGGCGCCCAGCGCCACGCGCGCGGTCTTGATCGCGCCCTTGTCATCCAGCGTCAGGTTCACGCCGGCGCTCACCACAGCAATGTCCATCTCGGTGCGCGGAATGAAGCGCAGATAGGCGTCGCCCGCATGCTCAGGCCGCTTGTCGAGCAGGATCGCCTCGATGATCTCACCCTTGGCCAGCGATGTGCGGCCCGGTCCGGTCGGCACGCTCTCCACGGCAATGGTGCGCTTGCCCGAAGGCCCCGCGACCACAGCCTTGGCGCCCGCCGCCACCAGCGCCGGCACGCTGTCGGCGGCGGGCGAGGCGTTGCAGAGATTGCCGGTGATTGTGCAGCGGCCCTGCACCTGCTTGGAGCCGATCAGGTTCGCGGCCTCGACCACGCCCGGCCAGGCCTGCCTGAGCGCCTTGTTCTCGCCCAGCACCGCGCAGGGCACGGCGGCGCCGATGCGAAAACCGTCGGCCGTTTCGGTGATGTCGGCCAGGCCGCCTATGCGCTTGATGTCGACGATCAGCTCGGGCTCGATGAAGCCGCCCTTCATCCTGACCAGCAGGTCGCTGCCTCCGGCCAGGATCGCGGCCGGTCCTACCGCCTTGGCGAGCTCGCCAACGGCATCTTCGATTGAAAGCGGACGTATGTAACGCATCGTCTCCCCTTGGTGATCGCTTTGTCACCGACCGTTATAAAGCGTCTGGTTATAATCGCCATCCCGTTCGTGCATGTGCGGGTTGGGCCAGAGCCCTGTTCCAGATGCGCCCAGAGGGCGGGCCAGGGCGCCGCGGCCTTTCTCTTCTCGCCTTCACTATACGGGGAAAATGTGCCCGAAGGGCGGATGAGGGGCGGCGCCGGCGTTAGTCATTGCCTGTCTACGCCAAAACCGCAAAACTGTTATTCGTCTCAAGCGATTGCCTTTCCCGATGTCCATACCGGCTCGAACGAGACGTTGCGCAACCGGGCCTTGCGCACCCGCTCGACGAACACGTCATCGACGAAGACCGGGGAAGCCCGCGTCGGCAGCTTGAACACTTCCGCCGTCCCGATCTTCTCCGCGTCGAAGGCGTAGCGCTCGATGGCAAGAATGTCGCCGTCGTCGAACCGGACGATCCGCGACCGCTTCTCATCCAGCGCGTCGGTCACATTGGTCACGTTGAGCAGCCAGACCTCCTCGCCGCGCAGCGCGACGAGCTCGCCATAGGGACGCAACGCCGCCGCCAGCGCGTCGACGGCCGGTCGGCGCAAAAGCGGCGCGTACGCGCCAAGCCAGGGGAAATCGGAATAGAGCCGCTCGCCTTCCTCGACGCGTCGCATCACCGGCGGCTCCCGGCCGTTGATCGATCGCCCATCGAGGCTGAAGAAGGTCTCATAGGCATCGTCGTCGACCGGCAGCACCCATTCCTGCCCCTCCAACACAGCGAATTGATGGATGGTCGTCATCGCAAGATGCTCCGCCGTCGTCTGAGGATCGCGGCTCCAGGCGGTTCGCCGAAAGCGCGCGGGGAGCATGCACCGGCCCGGCGCGGCATTCAAGGAAGCTCAGGCCTGATTGCGGAGCAGGTCGGTTTCAGGCCCCGCGCGGACCAATCCACGGCCAGGCATCGGCAATATTGTTATCACAGCCAGTGGCCTGTAAGAGCGGGCATGACCTCCATCTCCCGTCTCGCCGCGCTCGTCCTGCTGGCCCTCATCATCTTCGCAACGCTGTCGCCCATCGAGCTGCGGCCACACCTGAGCGATGCCAACATGGAACGCGCTTTGGCTTATATCCTGCTGGGGCTGGCCCTGGCGCTCGGGTTTCCGTCCCGCGTGACGCAGACGGTGCTGTTCATTTGCGCGGTAGCAGGCGTTCTCGAGGTTCTGCAGTTGTTCGACCCTGGCCGGCATGCGCGGGTTGCCGATGGCTTGCTCAAGGCGGCGGCGGGCGTGGTGGGGATTGTCCTGGCGCGCTTCGTCATCACGTTGGTGAGCCGCGCCGCCGAGCGACGCTAGAGCGGTTCACCGTTTCATGGAAACGGCGAACCGCTCTAGCCCTTTGTTTTTACGCAATTCCGGACGGAAAAACCGCTCACACTTTTCCTGGAATTGCTCTAGTGCGCCGGCTCGCGCCAGAGTGGTGTTGCGACCTAAGGCACGTCGTATTCAGAGGGCTCGCCGCGAGGATTTCGGCATAAGCTGCGTTCAAACGATGGACGATCCCCGAAGTAGATGGCCAAAAAATTCGCATTTCTTTTAGTGCGCGATTTCACGCTGTCGCCCCTGTCGCTGTTCATCGACACGCTCAGGCTGGCCGGCGACGAGGGCGATCGCAGCCGCAGGATCGAGTTCGACTGGGAGATCGTCGGCGAGCGCGGCCTGCCGATCCGCGCCAGCTGCGGCGTCGAATTGCTGCCGACTCGGGCGATGGGCAACCCCGAGGATTTCGACAATGTCGTGGTTGTCGGCGGCCTGCTCGACACCAACCGCAAATTGAGCTCGGAAAAGGAGGCGTTCCTGCTGCGCGCCGCACAGAAGGGCGTTCCGCTGACCGCGCTCTGCACCGGCAGCTTCGTGCTCGCGCGCTACGGCCTGCTCGACGGCTACAGCGCCGCGGTCAGCTGGTTCCACATCAAGGATTTCCGCGCCGAGTTCCCCGATGTGAACGCCCATGCCGACAGCCTCTATTCCGTCGACCGCGGCCGCGCCACCTGCGCCGGCGGCACGGGCGCCGCCGACCTCGCCGGCTATTTCGTCTCGCAATTCATCGGCCAGAAGGCGGCGGAGAAGGCGGCCAAGATCCTGGTGCTCGACCGCATCCGCTCCAGCCGCGACGTGCAGCCGGTCGGCGATCTTTTCCCCGCGGCCGCCAGCCGCGCGGTGAAGCGGGCGCTGCTCCTGATGGAAAGCAATCTCCAGGAGACGCTTTCGATCGCCGAAATCGCCGCCCGGCAGAACTGCTCGCGCCGCCAGCTCGAGCGCCTGTTCGGCGCCGAGCTCGGCATCGGCCCGATGGCCGCCTATCTGGCGCTGAGGGTGCATTACGCCAAGTCGCTGCTCGAAAGCAGCGATCTCGCCATTGGCGAGATCGCCTATCGCTGCGGCTTTCCCAATGCCGGCCATTTCAGCCGCGTTTTCCGCCAGCAGACCGGGATCACGCCGACCCGGCTGCGGCACCCGCATCGGGCAGCGGCGAATGAAGTTGCCAGGTAGCGATGCCTGTGCACGCCTCGGCAAGCCGGCAACTCTGCCGGTGTCCAGCCCAGTGACAGCCGGTTGCTACGTTACCGCGATGACCTTTCCCGTCGCACCGAGGCGACATAGGACTTTCGCTTGCCGCACTTGGATGCCGCCTCGAAGCGCATAGCTTATTCGCACCTCGATCGGCGCCGCCAGACCGACTCTGCGTTGGCGCATCAGACCGGCGCTGACCGCGTATACACGCACAGCGCCAAGCGGCGTTGCTGCCGACATGATCGCCGCGCGGCACGCGCTCACGACCTTGGCCGGCGTGCCTGGCTTCGCTTTCAGCGATACCGGGGGCGCAAAAGGATAGCCCGCCGTAAATCGCCGAAACTCCCCGCCACCTGTGCCGGAAGGCTTGAGGACGGACGGCAGGCCGATCGCGGTCCTTGCGTTTTTGGCAGAGAAAACGGCCGGGTCGTCGGGGGGCGCAGCGTCCTCGGCGCCGGACGTTGCTGTGCTGGTACCTGTCGAAACGCTCGCGCTTTCGCTGTCGGGAGCGTCACCAGCCGAAACGCCCGCGCCGACTGATCCCCTGTCGGCCTTCGCGGACGCGCCAATGCTCGCGCCACCTGCGCTGACGCCAACGCCGACGCCGCCTGCGCGGGCTGATGCCCCAACCTTTGCGCCGCCCGAACGGCCGACACTTGCCCCCACCCCCGCGGAAACGCCTTGTGGTCCTGCGCTCACTCCAGCGCCAACGCCAAGGCCACCGACCTTGCCGCCGCCACCGATATCAAGGGCCACCGCTGGTCCGGTGGCGGCTGCGACCATCAAGGCGACCGCCACGTATTTGCCCATTTCCGGAACCCTCCTGCGGCATGCGTTGGTGCCAAGCCACCCGGCGATGTCATCGAGGCGGAGTCGGAAGCAACGCGTCGGGGAGTGTAATCGTCGTCGCCACGAGAACCCTTTTCGGTGATCTTGGACTCTTCGCTTTATTTTTGTCTTGCAAGCCTGTTTGACGGATGGATTGGCCATCCCGGTTGGCAAGCGCAGCTGCGGTGGAACGCGCCTTGGCTGCGCGTTCCACCCGCGCTGTGCGGCTCCCACTTTGCGCTTTGACAAGATCGATCGCCTTTCGCGCAGCGGTAAGGAAAACGGACATGTCGGTCAGCTTTTGACGCTCTTGCTCCAACGCAGCGCTCAGGTCGGCAGATGCCTGCCTCGCCGCGTCTCTTTCCCGACGAGCGCCGTCGAGATCACTTGCGGCAGAAATCGCGCGCGCACGTTCCAGATACAATGCTTCGTTGGCATGCCTTGCGGCAGCAACCGCCAACTGGAGATTCTTCAAGGCGGTGGCCCGCTCGGCCGCAGCCAAATCTGCGCGTTTCTCATTGGCGTCGCCGGCCTGGCGGGCCATGGCGAGTTCGTGCTCGACCTGTTCGACTTTATCCCGCTCTTCGGCCAGCGATTGATTTGCCTCGGCCAGGGATACTCCGACAGCGTTGCGCGCTTCGTTCGAAGAAATCAATTGTGCCTGCAGGCCTTTGATGACGCGCTGCGCCGCTTCCAGATCGAGTTTGAGAGCCTCGTTGCTTTGGTTCGCCTCATTGAGGGCTTCTGCTTGCTCTGCGGAGGTGCCGGCCAATACCCTTGCCTGCGCGCTTGCTGCACGCTCGGCGTGCTGGCTCAGGTCGAGCTGCGCTTTTGTCGACGCCAACTCACCCCGCGCTGCAACGATCTGTTGCTGCATTTCGGCGGCATCGTCTGCCGGAGATATCGCCGCCAAGAGGAGAATGCATCCGGGAATGGCGCTCCACCTCCAGTGGCGCATGCTGAAGCGAACCCATGCCGGACGCGGCACGTCCTCGAACTCGTCGTAAGACCCATGTGTGAATGTCACTGGCAACGGTCCTCCGTCTACCGGTCATTCCTCGCGATTCTCAAGAAATATGCCATAGCGGCTTTGCGTGCGCGCATTAAGATTTGTCCGCCGTGGTAGTTAGCTCCATGTTGAAGTCAACCAATAACCCTGACTAATTATATCTTTTCAGAATTTCTCTGACCTCTCATACAAGATAGGCCTTCAGGCGTAGGAAGCATCATCCAAATGGACTAGATATAATGCCCGGTCGTCTTGGGGCAGAGCTTGCCGGCGGCCGGTTGATCAATGTCGGACGGTCTGAGCGAGATCATGCTTCGCGTTCATTGGCTGCGCCCGCTTCACCACGGGGAACGCAAGCACTTCAGTTCAACCAGAGAGGTTATCCGCCGCGCACCCGCGCAGGCGGGCCTCTACGCGGCGGCCATCGGCCATCACCGGGCCGATCAATGCCAGGGGCCGAGCGGTTTTCAGCCGTGGATTCTGCCAGCATAACGGCATCACGCCGACCCATCCGAGGCATCCGAACCGGATGGCCGGGGCGGCGGCGAAGTAGGATGGGTCGACTGCGCCGGCGCCAGGATGCCTAGGCCGAGAAACTGAACAGGCGGAATAGGCCCGAGCTTGAGCAATAGTGCTCCCGCATGTGGTCGAACCCGCTTCGATGGCCGAGCTCCCGCCAGGCAGACACGGTTTCAGGATGATCCATGCCGTGCACATGGGTGGTGAGCAGCAGCCATTCGAGGCCGTTGAACGCCGAAAAGTCGTTGCGCTGCCGGTCCCAGCGCTTCATCCAGCCCGCCCGGCTCTCCGACGTCCTGCAGGTGTTTTCGTAAATCAGGAGTGTGCCCGCCTGGCCTAGCAGGCGCCGCAGATGGCGCATGGTCTCGAGCTTCCGCTCGAACGGCAGATGGTGAAGCGACAGACCGATCCAGGCAAGATCGACTGGCTCCTCGCATGCCGTCAGCCAATCGGCGAAGTCGCCATGCCGCAATTCGGTCGGGCAGGGCAGGTCGGCGATATTGGCCGAGGCCTCGTTGAGAGCCGGCTGCGACAGGTCGATGCCGATATAGCGGCCGATCGGCAGGCCTGTCAGCGCGGCGGCGCTGAAGGAGGCGTCGCCGCAGGCGATGTCCAGGAAGGTGAAGCCCGGCCGCTGATTCTGGAGAAGCCGGCGCAGTGCAGCGTACGCTTCGCGGTGGTTGAGATAGTTGTTGTCGACAACCTTGCGGTAGATGCCCCACATGTCCTGGAACAGCCGGGCGGAGGAATTCGCGGCAACTTCGGTTCTGGTGGTTGCGGTCATTGCATCGCTCCTCTCGATTCAGGTGCGATCAGTCTGAAATCCGGGCCGCTAAAAGTAGCGAAGGGCGTCTCTAAAACTTCCGAAAACTTCCAAAATGCTCCTCATTGCATTAGCGTTCGATGATGGAAGAGCAACGCTACATGTTCGGCCCCTTCCTGCTCGATGCGGGAGCGGGCGTGCTTTACCGGCGTGGCGTGCCCATTTCGATCGGCTACCGCGCGATGCTTATTCTGGAACGCCTGTTGCGATCCGCGGGAAGCGTGGTCGGCAAGGACGAGCTGATCGACGCCGCCTGGAAAGACCAGGCGGTCGAGGAGGGCAACCTTTCGGTGCAGATCGCCGCCCTGCGCAAGGTGCTGGGCGAGGGGCCCGATGGGTCGCATTCCATCGTCTCGGTGGCGCGTGTCGGCTATCGGCTGGTCGGTGATGTGCGGCCGCAGGCAGGCGGGACGCGAAACGGCGCCGTCGAGCTCGAGGAAGGGCCGTCGATCGCGGTGATTCGCTTTCGAGCGATCGGCGATGACCCCGACAAGGCCTACTTTGCCGACGGACTGTCGGAAGACATCACCACCGGCCTGTCGCGGCTCCGCGGCCTGCATGTACGCGACCGCAGCGCCTCCTTCGCCTATGACCCGCAGCACATAGAGCTCGACCGTCTGCGCCGTGAGCTGAAGGTGCGCTACGTGCTGCAGGGCAGCGTACGCCAGTCCGGCCGCGCCCTGCGCATCACCGCGAGTTTGAGCGATGCCAGTGCCGGCACGCAAGTATGGGCCGAGCGCTTCGATATCGAGACCGGCGACTTCTTGGCACTGCAGGATCAGATCGCCCACAAGGTGATGGCCTCGATCGAGCCCCAGCTCTATGAAGCCGAACGGTTGCGCCTGCACAGCCGTCCGGCCGAAAGCCTCGACGCGTGGGGCTTCGTCATGAAGGCGATGCCGCATGTGTGGACATGGGGATCGCAGAAAGACCTTGACATCGCCGAGGGCCTGCTGGTCAGGGCGCTCGACATCGATCCCGACTATGCGCGCGCCAACAGCCTGCTTGCCTGGACCATCGGTGCGCGTGCGGCGCTCGGCCTGACGTCGAAGCCTCGCGAGCTGCTGGCTGCCGCTCTGGCACGGGCGCAAGCCGCGATCGTGCGCGACCAGGACGATCCGTGGGGGCATCTGTCGGCCGGCTATGTCCACATGGTGTCGCGCAACTTCCGCCCGGCCGTCGACGAGCTGTTGGAAGCGATCGAGCGCAATCCAGGTCTCTCGCTGGCGCACTGCATTCTCGGCTCGACATACGGCTATGGCGACATGGCCGAGGATGGCCTGCACCATCTGGGGATCGCCGCGCGCCTCAGCCCGCGCGATTTCATCCAGGCGGCGATCTGTTCCACCATGGGTATCTGCCACTTCACCGCCGGGCGGTTCGAAGTGGCGGCCGACCTGGAGCGCCGGGCGATACAGCTGCGGCCGGCCTTCGGAACGGCTTGGCGCACCTATGCCGCGACCGCGGCACTCGCCGGTGACACCGCCACGGCCACCATGGCCCTGGAAGAGGCTCGGCGGCTGCAGCCGAACCTATCGGTCGCCTGGATTGAAGAGCATCATCCGATCGTCAAGCCGGAGAAGCGCGCGCTCTACATCAGCGGCCTTCGCATTGCCGGGCTGTCATAGCGCTTGGGCAGCCGTGGTCGCCTCTGATGCTTCGCCTGGCCGATTGCGCTGATACGGAGACGGAACATAGCATCGTGACAAGCGACGGTGCCGTCGCTGTCTCTGCGCTCAAATTCGCCTTCGGAGAGCCATGCCGCATTATCCCGACGCCATGCCCGCATCGAAAACCCTATTCGAGCGCGCCAGGAAGGTGATGCCGGGCGGCAACACCCGCACCACGGTCTTTGTCGATCCGTTCCCGATCTACGCCGCGCGCGGCGAGGGGTGCAGGGTCTGGGACGTCGACGGCAATGCCTATTACGACTGCATCAACAACTTCACCTCGATGATCCATGGCTACGCGCATCCCGATGTCACGGCGGCCGTGGTCGAACAACTGCCCACCGGCACCGCTTTCGGCGCCCCGACGCTGAGCGAGATCGAGCTTGCCGAGCTGCTGGTCGAACGGCTGCCCTCGGTCGACCAGATCCGCTTCACCAACTCCGGCACGGAAGGGGTGATGATGGCGATCAAGGCCGCGCGCGCCTTCACCTTGCGGCCGAAGATCGTCAAGATCGAGGGCGCCTATCACGGCTCCTATGATTTCGCCGAAGTGAGCCTCGACTCCTCGCCAGCCAATTGGGGCGACCTGCCGAAGTCCACGCCCTATGCCAAGGGCACGCCGCGCGGCGTGCTGGACGACGTGATCGCCGTGCCCTTCAACGACACCGAGGCGCTGCGCGCCGTCTTCGCCGCCGAGGGCGGCAGCATCGCGGCCGTGCTGATCGACCCGATGCCCAACCGTGCCGGCCTCATTCCGGCGCGCCGGGACTATCTTCAAGCCATGGTCGAGATCGCCCATGCGGCGGGCGCGTTGGTCATCTTCGATGAAGTCATCTCGTTTCGGCTGGGATGGTCGGGCGCGCAAGGGCTGTGGGGCATCGAGCCGGACCTGACGGCGCTCGGCAAGATCATCGGCGGCGGTTTTCCCGTGGGCGCCGTGGGCGGGCGCGCCGATGTCATGGCGGTTTTCGATCCGACCGGAGGCAAGCCCGCGCTGCCGCATGGCGGCACCTTCACCGCCAATCCGGTCACCATGCGCGCCGGCCTTGCCTCGATGCGGGCGCTGACGAAGGAGAGCTTTGCCCATCTCGATCGGCTCGGCGCATTCCTGCGCGAGAGCGTCGCCACCTCATTCGAGCGGCATGGGCTTGCCGGCCAATGTGTCGGCCTCGGCTCGCTGTTCAAGGTTCATTTCACGTCGCATCCCGTCACGGATTACCGCTCCATCTATCCGGGTCCGGCCGAGCACCGGAAATTCGACGTCTTCCATAAGGGCCTGCTTGGCCGCGGCGTGCTCTCCGCCAGCTACGGCTTGTTCGCGCTGTCGACGCCGATGACGGAAGAAGACGCCGGCGCCATTCTTCAAGCGATCGACGGGACCTTGGCCGACGTCGCAGCGCATTCCTGAAAGCAGGCGGACTAAGAGATGGCAGCTTCTCCTCATGTCGTGGTGATCGGCGCCGGCACGCTCGGCATGTGCACGGCGCTCAATCTCGTCGAACAGGGCGCTCGTGTCACGGTGCTCGAAGCCCAATCGATTGCCTCTGGGTCGAGCGGCAGGTCGGTCGGCGTCGTCGGATCGCAATTCACCGATCCGTTCGAGATCATGCTTCGCGTTCATTCGTTCCGCCGGTTCCGTCAATGGGAGGCTGAGGGGCTTGGCTTCAACCACATCGGCTATCTTCGGCTGGCGCGCACACGTGAACAGATGGAGCTGTTTGCGAAATCGGTCGAGATGCAAGCCGAGGCGGGCTTGAGATCGCGCCTGATCCGCGCCGACGAACTCAGGGACCTCGTTCCTCACATCAATCCCGACGGGCTCGAAGGCGGCCTGTTCGGGCCCGATAACGGCTTCCTAGATCCGCACGAAATGTGCAATTTCCTGGCGGGCATTGTCCGGACGAAGGGCGGCGAGATCCGCCAGTACCGCAAGCTGCTCGGCATGCGGCGGCGTCCGGGTGGCTATACATTGGAAACCAATGGTAACCCAATAGATTGCGATGTAGTGGTCAACGCCGGCGGCGCCTGGGCGCCACGGGTTGCCGAACGCTTCGGCCAGCGCCTGCACATCTGGCCCGAGCGCCATGAGGCCGTCGTCATCCATCTGGACGAGCCGCTCGGCTACACGATGCCGATGGTGATGGATCTCGTGAACGGCGAGGGGAGTGGCCTGAACTTCCGCCACGAAAAGCCGGGCGAGTTGATCGCCGAGATCCACAAGGTGAACTCGATCGCGCCGGAAGACCCCGACAATTACAACGACCAGTGCGAGGAACAGTCGAAGGTCGATCTGGCCGAGCTGCTTTTGGAGCGTGTGCCCGACCTGCCGGGTGCGCGGCTCGGGCGCGGCTGGGCGGGACTTTACCCGGTGACGGCCGACCATCGGCCCTTCGTCGGGCCGATCGATGCCTTGGAGCCCACGCTGATCACCGCGGCCGGTGCCGGCGGCTACGGCATCCAGCTCGCGCCGGTGATCGGCCAGATCGCGGCCGACTGGGTTCTTCACGGCGCGCCGGTTTCGGTGCCCGGTTCGCAGAGCCTGGCGCCATCGGCAGAGCGCAACGTCCTCGGTCACTGAGGATGCGTCAAGCCGGCCCGGACGGTTAAGATTTGCGCGCCTCCGTTAACCATCGATTAACTATCCGGTCGCCTTTAATACGGTTCTGGAGGATACTGATTTTGGCCGCGGGCGATGAGCGCGCGACCATTCAGAAAAGAAGCGGCGGATACCGTCGCCATTTGCCGGGGAGGCGCCCAGCATCTTGAGATGAGGAGCGCCGGAATGAACATCGAGGAAGCGGTCACCGCGGCGACGGCAGGATCGGGCGCGCTTCTCTCCTGTCTTGGCCAGCCGGTAGTTGCCTATCACGTCACGGCCATCATGCGCGAAACCGATAGAAGCCATGCGCGGCAGATGCAGCTTGCCTTGCTGCGCCGAAGCATCGAGGCTCTTGTCGACGACGGCCTCGAAGACGTCGAAGCCGAACGCTTCGCATCGCAGTTGCACGGTCGCGTCGGTTCGGCCTGGGATCTTCTGCATATGGCCGGCGAGAAGTCGCATTGATCTTTGGACGACGGCCCTCCATCGCCGGTCATATGTAACGCTTTCGAGTTGAGGTAGACTGCCGCTCACGTCCGGGCTGGCATTCATCGAACGGAGGCATGCGATGCAGGCGATACCGATAGCGCATCCGGCGGAGCAATCTGCCGCGATCTCGATCACCTCCGGGGGCGGCTATCCCACCGCCGTGCTATGCTGGCTGCTGTCGGCGGGCGTCTATATCGCGGCCAAATGGGTGGCGCCGGAAATGCCGCCCTGGGGCCTGTGCTTCTGGCGGCTCTTGCTGGCCTGCGCCGTCCTGTTGCCGATCGTGCACCGCCATCACGGCGCGATGGTTGCGCTCCTCAAATCGCGGCCGCTGGAGATCGTCGCCGTCGGCGCCATCGGCCTGACGCTTTGCCAGGGCATGATCTACAATGGCCTGAACGACACCGATGCGACCACCGCCGGCATCATCATGGCGATGTCGCCGATCATGACCATGGTGCTCGCGCGCCTCGTGCTTGGCGAACCGCTCGGCCTCTGGAAGTCGCTCGGCGCGGTAGCAGCACTAGCCGGTATGCTGGTAATCGTCGCGCATGGCAACTTCGCGGCGCTGGTGCAACTGCGCTTCAACATTGGCGAATTATGGATCGTCGGCAGCGCCTTCTGCTGGGCGCTCTACACAGTGCTGCTGCGTCGCTCCAAATTCGGCCTCGAGCTCCTGCCGCTGGTGGTCCTCCTGCTCGGGGCCGGCGCGGTGGCGGCGCTGCCGTTCCATCTGTGGGAAATCGTCAACGACGAGCGATCGGCCTTGAACGGCAACGGCCTGCTTGCGCTTGCCTATCTGGCCGGCCCCGGCGGCGCTTTGATGTATTATCTCTACAACAAAAGCGTTGAGATGCTGGGCGCGAGCCGGGCAAGCATGCTGCTCTATCTCCAGACTCTTTTCGTCGCCATCCTCGCCTATCTGCTGCTCGGCGAAAGCCTGCACAACTACGATCTGCTCGGCGCGGCCTTCATCGTGGCCGGGGTCGTGCTGTCCACGGTCATCAAGCCGAGGACGGCTCCGGCCAAGGCGTGAGGAGCGGCGAAGGGCGTCATTTTCAGGTCCTCGTGCCTTGGGCGCTCTGTGTCACGCTTTCCTAAATTAGCCGATTTTGCTATTGGCTGCCCCTTCGCAGCGTCGGCCAAGGCCGAAGGTGGATCATGGCGATCGACAAGCGCGTGGACGCATGAGCGACAGTCCGCATATCGGAGTCCTGAAGCTGCGCGTGATTGGCGATTTTCAGGTAACGCGCGACGGCCAGCCGCTCGACCTGCCGCCGTCGCGCAAGACGCGGGCGCTGCTCGCCTACCTCGCCGTAACCGCAGGGCCGCACCAGCGCGAGCGGCTGTGCGAGATATTCTGGGACATCCCTGACGATCCGCGCGGCGCCTTGCGCTGGAGCCTGTCCAAGATTCGCCAGGTGCTGGGCGGCGACGAATCCGTCCTGAGCGCCGGTCGCAACGCCGTCGCGCTCAACCTCGAGACGGATTATGCACGGCTGGCGCCGCTGGTGAAGTCCGACCTTTCAGCCCACTCGACCGAGGAACTCGAAGCCGCCCTGGCCTCGATCCGCGGCGGCTTTCTCGCCGATCTCTCGCTCGAGCGCTGCTTCGACTATGAAGCCTGGCGGCAGGCCATTGCGAGCGAAGTCGAGATCGTCGAGCTCGGCATTTTGCGCGAGCTGGTCGAGCGCTTGGAGAATGAGCCGCGACGCGCGCTGCCGTTCGCTCAGCGCCTGCGCCGCCTTGTGCCCCACGACGTCAGCCTCGCCGCCGAGATCGAGATGCTGGAGGAGAAGGTCCGGTCGGCGGCCGCGCAAGCCAGTGGCCGCGCGCCGCAGCCTGCTTCCCCCGCGCCCCCGCAGGGACCGTCGAAACCCGCTGCGTCGCCGCAGGATCCCGGCCGCGCCGTGCAGTTCTGCCGTGCTCTCGACGGCACAAGGCTCGCCTATGCCAGCACCGGCAATGGCCCGGCCATCCTGCGCGCCGCGCATTGGATGTCGCATCTTACCTTTGACTGGGATAGCCCGATCTGGCGGCATTGGATGCGGGAACTGTCGCGTTACAACCGGCTGGTGCGCTATGACGAGCGCTGCAACGGCCTGTCGCAGAGGCATGTCGTCGACATCTCGTTCGACACCATGGTGTCGGACCTCGAACGCGTGGTCGAGGCGACAGGGCTCGACCGCTTCACCTTGCTTGGCCTGTCGCAGAGTTGCGCTGTTTCGATCGCCTATGCCATCCGCCACCCCGACAAAGTGTCGGGCATGATCCTTTATGGCGGCTACGTCAAAGGCTGGCGGGCGCGCGGCGACGCCGGCGAGATCGCGACGCGCGAGGCTGTGGCGACGCTGATGCGTGAGAGCTGGGGCAAGTCGAACCCGATGTTCCGCCAGGCCTTCTGCTCCATGTTCATCCCCGGCGCCACGCACGAACATTTCGCCTGGATGGACGATCTGATGCTGCGCACCGTCTCACCTGACGATGCCTGGCGCCTCCAGAACGCCTTTTCGGTGATCGACGTCAGCGACTTGCTGGAAAAGGTGCGCGTGCCGACGCTGGTGCTGCATGCGCGGGACGACAATGTGGCGCCGGTGGAGTCGGGCCGCACCATGGCCGCCGGCATTCCCGGCGCGCGCTTCATCGAGCTCGAAAGCCAGAACCACATTTTGCTCGAAGGTGAATCCGCCTTCGAGGAGTTCATCGACCACGTCCGCGCCTTCATCGCCGAGACAGCGGGCGCGTGACGAGGGATCGAAGAGAGCTCAGCCCCGGGCCAAAGGCACGGTGAACACCGTGGCGGTGCCGGTGAGGCAAAGCTCGCCGGCTTCGTTGCGCACCGAAGTCTCCAGCTTGGTGATCGGCTTGTCGGCACGCACGTCCGTGACTTCAACGCGGCCGGTGATCAGCTCGCCGACGCCGACTGCCTTGACGAATTTCCACGAGACTTCGAGGAACACCGAGCCGGGGCCGGGAAGGTCCTCCGCCACCACCGCGTTCAGGATGCCGGAGGTGACGCCGCCCTGCACGATGAGCTTGCCGAAAACCGAAGCCTCGGCCAACGCCTTGTCGTAATGCAGCGGATTGCGGTCGCCGGTCATCTCGGCGAAGGCGTCGATATCCTGAGGCTGCGTGCGCCGCGAACGCTCAGCGAAGGCGCCCACTCTTGGACGCCCGTTGATGACGCCGACCCAGCCGTCCTTCATTAGATGCAAAGTCATAGTCTTGCTCCGGTTCGGTTGCGATTGAGGTTCGACGGGGCCGCGGCCGGCGGCTCGTCCTGGTTGGCGGGCGCCCGGTGGGCTGTCGGCTGCGATGCAGAGGAAGGGGCGCGGCGAGCCGGCAAGGGCTGTCCGGCCAGCGCCTGCACCTCCGCCTTCAGCACCGCGCTGAAGCGGCGATGCCGCTCGCCGATGTCGTCGAGCGTCCAGTCGAAGCCGGCGACGGCGTCCGTGGTGTCGAGGATCTGGTTGGCAATGATGTCGCGCTGCTGCTGCCAGACCGCGAATGCCGCGTCCGAGCCGTCGAGGATGGCCCGCGCCAGGCTCTCGGCGTCGCGCAAGGCGTCGGAAATGCCGTGCGAGGTGATCGGGTCGCGGAAGAAGCCGGCGTCGCCCACCAGCGCCCAGCCGGGGCCGTGCGCCTGGCGGATATAGCCCGGCACGCCGCGGAACGCCTGCAGGCGGGCATCCTTCGGCGCCTGGGTCGCCTGTGCGGCCAGCGCCGGTGAAAGCGCCTCCAGCACATCCATGCGGGCCCGCGCGTGGCCGAGGCGGAAGCGCTGGTCGAACAGGCTTGTCGGCACAGAGGCGACGATGCAGGCGAGACCATCATTGGTCGGGATGAAGGAGCCGGCGATTCCGTCGCGGAAATACCAGTGATAGCCGGCGCCCGGCTCGACCGGCGCATAGCCATAGACATGGGCGGCCGACACCGCGCCGCGCCGCAAGGTCTGGGCGTCGACGCATTTTGCCACCAGCGAGCCGATACCGTCGGCGCCGACCACGATATCGGCGCTGACCCGAAGGGACGCACGGCCGGCGGCGCGGATCTCGATGCCGCGCGCGCGGCCGCGCGTGTCGGCGAAGAGATCGCCGACCGCCACCTCGTGCAGGACCTCCGCGCCGGCCTTGCGCGCCGCATCGACCAGGATGCGGTCGAGCACGGTGCGCCGCGGCGCGATCAGGCCGGGAAGGTCCGAACCGGCGGCGAGCGGGATGGTGATCTCCCCGTCGCCATAGTGGAAGGTCGTCGTCTCGATGAGCGGCGTCCCGGCCTTGAACAGCGGATCGAGCAGGCCCCAGCGCCACAATTGCAGAACCGCGGGCCGCATCAGCGCATGCGTCGACAGCGTGTCGGATCCATAGGGCTTGCGGTCGATCGCCAGCACCTTGAGGCCCGCGCGGGCGAGCAGCATCGCCGTCGCTGCGCCTGCGCAGCGCGCTCCGACGATGATGGCGTCGTAATGGCCACGCTTGGGGGTTGCCATGAGGGAGATGAGGTTGCTTGGCATGTTCAAATGTCCTCAAGCCGCCTTGCGGCCGTTGCAGTCGAGATAACGGGAGATTTCGACGGCGATCGCCTCGGCATCCGAGCCGACGCCGCCGATGAAGTTGGAATCGCGCTTGCGCAGGAAGCGGAAGCCGAGCGCGTAGAGGCCGGGCATGCTGGTGACGCCGCCCTGATGGGCGAGTTCGCCATCGGCGCCGAGCGCCAGCGGCTCCAGCCAGCCGAACGAGCACGCATAGCCGGTTGCCCAGACGATGCTGCGGATCGATCCGTCGGTCAGCGAAAGCCGCTCTGCCCACGTCGCCGGCATCGCCACCGGCTCGGGCCGGTATGGCGTCGCCGTCCCCACCAAGCGGTCGATCTGGTCGAGCAGGCGTGTCTGCTTGGCTTCCGCCGCCGCGATGTGCTGGCCGAGATCGCCGGCGAAGGCGATCTCGCGGTCGCCGATGCCGCACACCCGCCCGGTCAGCTCCACGCCGAGCGCCTGCAGCGTGGCGAGATCGACATCGGCTCTGTCCGGCCGTCCGGCGAGCTGCAGCGAGGGCTGGCGCCTGGCGCTTTCGGGATCGGCAAGGTCCTCCCGGCGCTGCGCCATCAGGCCGATTGCGCAGAGCCAGAAGAAGATATCCTGGCCGCGCCATGTTCTGGGCAGGCGCGTATGCTTGCCGACCGAAAGCACCACGCGCCGCCCGGCGCGGGCGAGCTCGTCGGCGATCTGCACGCCGGAGCACGAGGCGCCGACGACCAGCACGCCGCCGCCCGGCAGCTCGCCTGGCGAGCGATATTGCGAGGCGTGGATCCTGAGCGGTCCGCGAAGGGTCTCAGCCGAAAAAGGAATGACCGGCCGGTCGCAATGTCCCGTCGCGACGACGAGGGCGCGCGCCGACCAGTCGCCGGCGGTGGTGCGCAAGGCAAAGCCGTCGCTGGTGCGCTTGGCGGCGACGACCTCGACATTGGTCTCGACGGGCGCATGCCATTGCCAGGCGTAGCGCTCCAGGCTTTTCACGAAAGTCCCTTTGCTCATAAAGCCGTCGGGATCGCCGCCCTTATAGGGCGAGCCGGGCAGGGCGTTCAGCCAGTTCGGCGTGAGCAGCCTCAGTGAACGCCAGCTCTGCGAGCGCCACCGCTCGCCGATGCGGCCGCGCTCCAGCACGGCATGGTCTATGCCGGCCTGGCCGAGGCAATGGCTGAGCGCAAGGCCTGCCTGGCCCGCGCCGATGATGACGACGTCCGCGCGTCTCATGTTTCATTTCCGTCGACAGGAGGGGAGGCAGCCCGGACCGGCTCCGGGCCGCCTGCCGGCTTCAGCTACTGGATAGTCTTGATGCCGACGGTGACCGGCACGCCCTTGGTCAGCACGTCGAACACGGCCGAACGGGCGCGCGATTGCTCGACCAGCTGCTGCAGCTTCTCAGCCGGCGCATCGCCTTCGATCTCGAATGACACCTGGATGTTCTGAAAGCCGTTGCGGACCTCGTCGGAAATGCCGAGGATGCCGCGCAGGTCGATGTCGCCCTCGACCGAGCACTTCACCTTGGTGAGCTTGATGCCGCGCGCGGCGGCGATGTTGGCGACGCCCGCCATCAGGCAGCCCGCCAGCCCGTGCAGCAGCCACTCGACCGGTGTCGGCGCATTGTCGGCGCCGCAGAGAATCGCCGGATGGTCGGCGTCGGCATAATGCGGCTTCTCATGCTTCTGCTCCTGGCCGGCGCCGAAGAAGCCGTTCATGACGGTCTTGCTGTGCGTGCCTTCGATCCACTCGTTGTGGGCGCGGAACTGGAACTTGGCCAGCTCCGGCTGCCCGGCGACGAAATTGATCGTCGCCAGAAGATTCGGCGTGTCGACGCCATTGAGCGGAAGCCGTGCAGGTTTGGTGTTGGGTTGCATCTTCGTCTCCAAAGGTTGGTTTGCGGCTTGGTTGCCGTGACGCCCTTTGTTTGCCGATGGAGCGTTTGAACGAGAGTGGTTGCGGCCGTGGAATTTTTCCTAGGCCCACCGTGGAAATTGGCGTGGAGAATCGTTTGAAACGACATGGCCCATCGCCTGAACCGAATGCGCCGGAACGCAAGACCCCGGGCGTTGGGAAGCGCCCGGGGCTTGTCGACGGCGTGGTCATGCTCGCCATAGGCGGGTCATCTGATGTTGCCGATATCCATCCGTTCGGTATCGGACGCCGCGTAGCGCATCGAGGTGTAATGGTCGATTTCCGAACGGGCGATGCCCATGTCCTTGAGCAGATAGTCGGGCATGGCCTGCATGGCGGCGCGGTCGCTGCGCATCCTCATCGCGCGATAGAAAAGCCTAAGCGCGCGGCTGGCAAAATCGATCGGGCCGAGGCCCGATCGGCCGGTTTCATAAGCGGTATGTTCCAAACTCGTCATCGTCGTCTCCATCTTTTGCGGCGCGACCGTTCGCGTCGTCGATGGGAGGACTTGTGGCTTACGACCGGGGGAGCCAGCGTTGGAGCGGGCGTCGAAATTGCCGTGGAATCGAGGTTTCGCGACTGACGCCCTGCCGGTCGCGCGTCGATTAGAACCGGACCGGAATCGAGGGTGGTCGCCGGTGCTTGCGAGCCGTAGCGACCTCAGGAAATCCGCCGTCCGTCCTCGTCCAGCAAAACGCAATCGTTCGGGTCGAAGCCGAGCTCGACCGCCTCGCCTTCACTGAGCACGCGGCCGCCGATCGCGACGTTGGCGCGAATGTTCGCCTTGTCGCCTATGTCGACCTCGTAGATGGCGCTGCCGCCGAGATAGGAGGCCGACACGACCCGGCCGGGTAACCGGTTGGCGCTCGTTCCACCCACCGACAGTTTTTGCGGCCGCACCACGACCGTAACGGCGCTTCCCTGCGCCAGCGCCTTGGGTGAAAGCACATTGACTGTCTGGCCGCTGGCCAGCGTGACAATTATCGGCCCGTCGGACCGGCTTACCGTGCCTGAAAGCATGTTGGCCTTGCCGAGGAAGTCGGCAACGAAGGCGGTGGCGGGCCGCTCATAGACCTCCTCCGGCGTGCCGATCTGCTCGACCGAACCGGCATTCATCACCACGATGCGGTCCGACATGGAGAGCGCTTCTTCCTGGTCGTGCGTGACGAAGATGGCGGTGATGCCGGTCGCTTTCTGGATCTTCTTGATCTCGACGCGCATCTCCTCGCGCATGTTCGCGTCGAGCGCCGACAGCGGCTCGTCGAGCAGCAGCACCTGCGGCTCGAAGACGATGGCCCGCGCCAGCGCGATGCGCTGCTGCTGGCCACCCGATAGTTGCGAGGGCAGTTTCTTCTCGCTGCCCGGCAGCCGCACCATGTCGAGCGCTTGGCCGACCTTGCGCGCGATCTCGGGCTTGGGCACGTTGCGGTACTTCAGGCCGAAAGCGACATTGTCGAACACGGTCTTGTGCGGAAAGAGTGCATAGCTCTGGAAGACAAGACCGATGTTGCGCTTGTAGATCGGCACGTCGTCGACGCGGCGCCCGTCGATCATGATCTGGCCGCCCGAAATATCGACCAGCCCGGCGATGGAGCGCAGGATCGTCGTCTTGCCGCAGCCGGACGGCCCGAGCAGTGTGACGAAGCTGCCCTTGCGGATCGACAAAGAGAAATCGCGCACCGCGACGAACTTGCCATAGGCGATGTCGATGTTGCGGAACTCGACCGCCGGGCTGTTTGCCCCGGCGGCCGCGCTCGCGCTGACTGCCCCGGCCGAGGTCGGCCGGGGATTGGATAGCGTGTCCTGGCTGTCAGGCACCTTTGGAGATCCTGTTCCACTGCTTGGTCCAGGCGTCCTCGTTGGTCGCCCAGTAGACCGGATCGGCGAAGGTAAGCGCCTTCATGGTGCCCGTCGGATCAAAGGCCGGCAGCTTCTCGATCTTCGCGGTGAGCTTGACCTTGGTCGGGTCGAGCGACGGCGGGTAGCTCTGCCCTTCCGCCACCGCGATCGAGGTCGCCGGGTCGAGCATGAAGTTGATCAGCTCCTCGCACTCGGCCATTGGCGAGCCTTTCAGGATTAGCATGTCCTCCATCCAGGCATAGGAGCCGGCTGGGTCGAGATAACCGATCGGATGACCCTGGTCCTGGAGGGCGGCGACGCGGCCCGACCAGGCGTCGGTCACCACGATTTCGCCCTTGGAAAGCAGATCCATCAGCTCCGCGCCGGAGCTCCAGAATTTTTTGGCGAGGTCGCGCGTCTCGCGCACCTTGGCCCAGATTGTCTCCATGTCCTTGATGTTGTTCGGGTCTTGTCCGGTGGCCAGAGCCGCGTACCAGACACGCGTGGTCATGTCGGCATAGCCGCCGACCTTGCCGGCATATTTCTTGTCGAGCAGCAGGCTGGCGCCCTTCTCCTTCGCCTCTTCGGGCGATATCACCTTGGTGTTGTAGGCAATGCCGGTGGTGCCGTAGTCGTAGGGCACGGCCGAGAGCTTCGGCGTCAGCTTGCGGAACGGTTCGATCATCGGCTGCAGCACATTCGCCATGTTGGGAATGTTGGCCTCGTTGATCTCCGAGTTCATGCCGGCGTTCACGTATTTGATGTAATAGTTCACGCCGGACGAATGCACGATCTGGAAGTCGCCGGGCTTCGCCGTCTTGATCTTGGTGATGATCTCGTTCTCGTCGCCGAACGTGCCCTGGACCACCTTGATCTTGGTCTTGGCCGTGTAGGGCTGGAAGGCATATTTGTCGATCGCGTCCTGCACCGTGCCGCCCCAGCCGTCGAAGCGGACCTGCTCGACAGCCGCGAGCGCCTTGCGCATCCACGGCATGTCGAGACCGGCGGCGGCCGCCGCGGCGGCGGTCAGCGTCAGGAAAGTGCGGCGGCTCAGATCGCCATTGGCATATCGGTCGTGCAGCCGTTCCAGTCGTTTCGTTGTCGTCAGTTTCATCGTGCTTCCTCCTTTGGTTCGCCGCGTCTTTTCAACTTGGTCAGACTCTGCAGGATCAGGCCGCCGAGCAACGGAATGCCGACGGTCACCAGGATCATCACGGTGCCGAGCGCATTGATCTCCGGGCTGATCGAGATTTTCAGCATGGAGAGGATCTGGGTTGGCATGGTCTCCACGCCAGCCGGCCGCCAGAACAGGCTGGCCGAGGTGTTGTCGAACGAGATGGTGAAGGCGAGCAGCGCGCCGCCGACTACCGCAGGGATGAGCAGGGGCAGTGTGATCTCGCGGAAGGACGAAAAGCGCGAGGCGCCAAGCGAGAGCGCCGCCTCCTCGTAGACGCGTCTTATGCCGACCATCCGCGCCTGCGCGATCAGCACCACATAGGGCACGGCCAAAAGGATATGGCCGAGCACCAGAAGCAGCATGGTGCGCGGCTGGTCGATTGCCTTGATCAACACCAGCAGGCCGACGCCGAGAATGGTTTCGGGCACCAGCGCCGGCAGGATCACCAGCGTGCTCAGCGCCTGCTTGCCGCGAAACTCGAAGCGCACCAGCGCGAACGCCGTGACGACGCCTATCGCGGTGGTGACGGCAGCGGTCACCAGCGCAATCCAGAGCGAGGTGCGGAAGGCCGTCAGCACCGCGTCATTGTTCATCAGCTTGGCGTACCATTGCAGCGAAAAGCCGGTCATCGGGAAGCCGCCGAACATAGAGGCATTGAACGACAGGATGACGGTCGCCACGATCGGCGCGAACATGAAGATGTAGACGCAGAGCGTGACGAAGCCGGTCAGTCGCCAGGCCCATCTGCCCTCTTTGTTCGGTCGTGCAGCCTTCATCCGCCCAGCCCTTTGACAATCTGCGACATGCCCATGTAGCGGGTGTAGATCGCGGCAAAGAAGCCGAGCACGAGGAATAGCACGATCGACAGGGTGGCGCCCATCGGCCAGTTCAATTCGCCCATGATGGTGTCGTAGATCAGGTTGCCGAACAGCGCGTCGCGTCCGGAACCGAGCAATTGCGGCGTCACATAGCTGCCGGCCGCCAGCACGAAGCAGAGCAGCAGCCCGGCCGCGAGGCCCGGCAGCGACAGCGGCAGGGTCACCTCGCGGAACGCCTGCGCGCTGGTGCAGCCCATCGAGCGGGCCGCCGAGATCAGCGTGCGGTCGATGCCCTCCAGGCTCACATAGACGTTGAGGATCATGTAGGGCAGAAGGAAGTGCAGCAGCCCAAGGATCACCGCGCCCTCGTTGTAGAGCATCGGCAGCGGCTCGCTGATGATGCCCATCTTGAGCAGCGTGACATTGATGACGCCCTGTTCGCCCAAGATGTTGATCCACGAAAAGGTGCGGATCGTGAAGCTGATCCAGAACGGCACGATGAGCAGGAGCAAGAGCAGCCATTTGTGCCTGAAGCTCGTCGCCCAGATAAAATAGGCCGGGAAATAGCCGAGCACCCCGCACAGCAGCGCGGTGATCGCGCCGACCCTCAACGTTTTGAGCAGGAAGCCGGAATAATAGCTGTCGATGAAGAATTCGTGCCAGTTGGCGGTGGTCAGCGCGCTGGTTTCGACGCCGGCGGTGACGAAGGTGAACAACGTATAGACCGCCATCACCGCGATCGGCAGCATCAGGAAAAAGATCAGCAGCAGAAGCACCGGTGCAACCAGCATCCAGGCCAGGCGTGGATCGTACAAGGTCCAGCGATTGTTCATGCGCACCTGTGCGCTTTCTTCGAAGCGCTTATTGTTCCCGCGGGCAGATTGGGTGATTGGCGCCGCGATGTCTACAGGCGGCGATTGAGCCAGGGATACGTTCGCGATCCTGCCAGGATCGACGACGCCGGCGCTCCGCCTAGCGCTCCCGCCTCGCGGTCACTTTCCACGAGCTGGAGCCCATCATGACGCCGCCGGGCGTCCGGTAGGGCTTGAGTTCGGCCTTGAGCGCTTCGGTTATTCGCGCGTGCTGCCGGATGGCTTCGTCCTCCGCCTCCCGGAAGACCTCGCCAGCCGGTCCGAGCGCGAGCTGGAATTCGACGGCCTCGTCGAGGTCGCGGCCGACAAGCACGTCGGCATCGATGCGCTCGAAGGAAATCCGGCCGTAGCCGGCGCCTTCGAGGAGGCGTGTGACGACATCGGGATCGGCCATCGAGAAGGGCCCGGGACCGCAGGTGCGGGCATTTTCGCTCGGCCGCGGCAGGAAGCGCAGGACGACGTCCTTCGGGATCGACAGCCACGGATTTTCGGCCAGCTCGCGCCAGACGATCATCGTCATCGTGCCGCCGAGCCGCAGGCCGGCGCGCATGTTGTAAAGGGCGGCAACCGGGTCCTCGAAGAACTGGGTGCCGAAGCGCGAGAAGCAGAAATCGTGGATCGGTTCGAACGGATAGATTTCGACATCGGCTTCGAGAAAGACGGCGTTGCGGATGCCGGCGCGCGCCGCATCGCGGCGAGCATGATCGAGAAAGGCCTCGCAGCAGTCGAGCCCGACAACCAAACCCGAGGGGCCGACGATCCTGGCGAGCTCGAGCGTCGTGTCACCGAAGCCGCAGCCGGCATCGATCACCCTGTCGCCGAGGCCTACCTCCAGCGTCGGGAACACCTGTGCGCTGTGCTGCGCCAGGCCGTCGACGACGATGTGCTTCCAGCGGATGAATTTCGGAACCAGCACGTCGTTCCAGAAGTCCGTGTAGCGCGTTGCGACGAAATGCGGTGGCTGTTGGATCGGTGCCGGGCTGCTCACGGGTGTTTCTCCTTGTTGTCGCGGGGTGCGAGCCGGCATCGGCGCCGGCCCGAACCGGAATGGTCGTTGGCGCGAGCCGGCCCTGGGGCCGGCGCGCGGGATGGATCAGTTCTCGGCGGGTTTCGGTTCGGCGACGAAAGCGAGCGTCAGGTATGCGATGTGGCCGTCCCGGACCACGAAGGTGTCGGCGCCGAAGGGATAGCGGCCGGATGGCGTGTCGCCTTGCCAGAGGAAATAGGCGACGGAGCCGTTCGCCGTGAACTGGCCAGGCGTGAATGTCGCGCCCGGTTCTGAGAAACTCTTCACGAAAGCCGTCAGCAGCCCGCGCAGGTTTTCTGTCCCGCTGATCGGCGCCTGGGCGGGCAGTATCACGACGGCGTCGTCGGTAAACGTTTTCAGCATCGCCTCGACGTCGCGCGCGTACCAAGCCTTCAGATACTGCCTGACCGGCGCTTCGCTGGGGGCTCCTTCATCCGCCATCGCGACTGCTGGAACGCCGGCCGTTGCGGCCAGCACGGTGGCGGCAAGCACTTGCTTCAATCTAGTCATCGGTCTTCTCCTTGGTTTGCGGATCGTCTGGTAAACTGGTCGGACCTCAGGGTCGCGCTTCGAGGATCATGTTGAAAGGCGTCTCGGTGGCACGGCGGAAACGGCTGAAGCCGCCGGCCTTCGCCACCTCGCGCAGCCTTGCCTCGCCGGCCTGGGCGCCGAGCGCGAGGCCGACCTCCTGGTCGAGCGATGTCGGGGTGCAGACCATGGTCGAGCCCGCATAGTAGATGCGGCCGACCGGGTTGAGGTTATCTTCCAGGCGATCGCCGGCGAATGGCTCGATGATCATCAGCGTGCCGTCGGGCGCGATCGTCTTGCGCACATGCTTCAGGGCGCCCACCGGATCGCCCATGTCGTGCAGGCAATCGAAGAAGCAGACGAGATCATAGCCTGTGCCGGCGAAGGCCTTGGCGCTCTGAACTTCGAATGTCGCACGGTCAGTGACACCGGCGGTATCGGCAGCCTTGCGCGCTGCCTCGATCGAGCCGGGATGGGCATCGAAGCCGAAGAAGCGCGACTTGGGGAAGGCTTCCGCCATCAGCAATGTCGAGACGCCGTGCCCGCAACCGACATCGGCAACGATAGCTCCGCGTTCGAGCTTCTCAACGACACCGTCGAGCGCCGGCAGCCATTCCTGCACCAGATGATGCAGATAGCTGGTGCGGAAGAAGCGCGCGGTGCCGCAGAACAGGCAAGGGTGGCGCTTGTTCCATCCGACGCCGCGGCCCGTCCGGAAGGCCTCCTCGATCTTGTCGCCATCCATCACCGTGGCGGCGACGACATCGCCGAGCGCGGCCATGAAGACCGGGCTGTCGTCGTCGGCAAAGACGGTTGCCTGCTCCGGCGCCATCGAGAACCGGCCGGACGTGGCATCGTAGGTCACGTATCCGGACGCTGCCTGGGCCGCCAGCCATTCGCGGATATAGCGTTCGGCGGTACCCGTCCGGCCGGCGAGTTCCGACGGGGTCATCGGCCCGCCCGCGGCGAGCGCCTTGTAGAGACCGAGCTTGTCGCCCAATTGCACCAGCGACGCGTTCATCGCGGCGCCGATGTCGTCAAGCATCTTGCCGAGAAAGGCGTTGAGTTTGTCCTGGTCGAGCTGCATTGCATCCTCCGTAGTGACAGTGCCTCGGGAGGATGGTTTACCGGTGTGCCGTCAAAGAACGTCGCGGCGAGCGTCAAAGCTTCGTCAAAAAGAGAACTGCCATCTTTTGTCCGCCCATTGGCGGCTCTATCCTGCGCCGGTGGGGCGAAGCGCGATGGCGAAGATCCGGCTCAGCACCTTCGGCGGTCTTCAGGTCTTCTCAGCGGAAGGCCGACAGATCGCGGTTGCTTCGCGCAAAGCGCAAGCGTTGCTCGTCTATCTCGCCATGGCTGGAGGTCGCCCGCAGTCGCGCGACAAACTGGCCGCGTTGCTGTGGGAGGATCGTGGCGAGGTCCAGGCGCGGGCCAGCCTGCGCCAGGAACTTCTCGTGCTGCGCAAGGCCCTCGGATTGAAAGGGTCGGAATTGGCGGGAGTCTCCGGGGAGGGGATCGTTCTCGCCCCTGATTGCATCGACGTCGACGCGCTCCACTTCGAGCAACTGATGGCGGCCCGAACACCGCGAGCGGACGAGGAGGCGGCGGCGCTCTACCAGGGGCCGTTCATGGAAGCTTTCAATCCGAAGGCGCCGGCTTTCGAAAATTGGCTTAGGGCTACGCGGCAGCATCTGAATGAAATGGCCGTCAAGGCGCTGACGGCTTTATTGATAAACCAGATGGCGTCCGGCTCGTCCGCGAGAGCGCTCGAAATGGCGCTGCGCCTGCTGCCGCTCGACCCGCTACAGGAAAATGTTCATCGGGCGTTGATGCAGCTCTATGTCCGTCAGGGCCGGATCGGCGCGGCCCTTCGGCAGTTTCACGTCTGTCGCGAGATCCTGCAGCGCGAGCTCGGCGTGCGGCCCGAGCCGGAAACCGAGCAGCTCTATCAAGAGATTCAGCAAAGGCGGCGCGAGCAGTCCCGGCCCATCGCTGCCGGCCCCGCTGAAGCGGCAAGGTCTTCCCGTCAGGAGCCTCAGACCCCCAGCACGGAAGCTGCCACCGCGGCGGAGCCGCCGGGACCGGCATCGGAGCTGCGTCAGCTCGTAGTCATGTTTGTCGAGATGGGCGACTTGTCGTTTCTCGCCGACGAGGACGATCCCGAGCGGGAGCGGGCCCTCTCTGCTCGCTTCGCAGAGATCGTGCACAGGGTCGTCGCGGACCACGTGGGCATGGTCGACAGGCAGCTTGGCGGCACCACCATCGCCTTTTTCGGCTTGCCGGTTGCCCACGGCAACGACGCGGAACGCGCGTTGCGGGCTGGCTTTGAGATCGTGAGGACGGTTCGGGCGGCGGAAGACCGCATCCCTCCGGCCCGGATCGGGTTGGCGAGCGGCCGAATGCTGGTCACGAGGCTCGATCAGGACGGCGCGGGCACGCTCACGGTAACCGGCGGCGCCATTCATCTGGCCGGCGCACTCGCCGGAGCGGCGGATGCCGAGGACGTGCTGCTGTCGGACTCGGTGCACCAGTCGGTCGCGCACCTTGTCGACCGCGCCGAACTCCGCACCATCGTTGCCCGGGTCTCGGAAAAGCCGATTGAGGCTTGGCGGCCGGCTGGCCTCTCCTCCGAGGGTGTCGCCAGAACCGCCTTTGTCGGCCGGCAGGTCGAGCTGGCGCAGTTTGCCGGCGCTTTGAAAACGTGTCTCGAAACTGGACGCGGGCTCGTCGTGCATGTCCGCGGCGAAGCAGGAATCGGCAAGACCCGGCTGATCGAGGAATTTCAGAAGCTTGCCGTCGAGCAGGGATTCGAGTGCCACACCGGCCTCGTCCTCGACTTCGGCGCAGGCGCCAAACGCAATGCAATCCGCGCTCTCGTCGAAGGTCTCGCAGTCGAGCCGCGCATCGCCGTCGACAGCCGCCTCGTCGACGCCGATCTGGAAATCCACCTGTACCGGTTGCTGCAGCATTCCCTACCCGAGGACCGGCGGGCGCTCTATGACGCGATGGACAATGCGGTTCGCCTCAAGGAGCTGGAACAGACATTGCTGCAGTTGGTCGGTCGCGCAAGCGCTCGCCGGCCTCTCGTCCTGACCATTGAGGACGTGCAGTGGGCGGACGCTGAGACGCTGGCGCAGGTCGATGTGCTTGCCGCCTCGGCAACGACGGGCCCGGTACTCGTCGTCACCACTGCGCGCACGGAAGAGGAACCTTCCGGGCCGGCCCGGCAAATGCGAGCCGGCGAGGGGCCGAGGCTCACGCTCGATCTCGCGCCGCTCTACCGCCAGGAGGCCTTGGCCCTCGCGGGTAAATTCCTTGCGCCAACCGATGCTTTCGCCGTCAATTGCGTCGAGCGCGCTGGAGGCAATCCTCTCTTTCTCGAACAACTGCTTCGCAGCGGCGACCGGGGGCCGGACCGGTTGCCCGATACCATCCATAGTGTCGTGCTTGCCCGGCTGGACATGCTGCCGCCCGGCGACCGTCACACGCTGCGCATTGCCGCTGTACTCGGCCAGCTTTTTGCTCCCGATGCCCTCGGCCATCTGCTGGAAAATCCCGGGCAGGACTACAAGACCCTGATCCGGCGCGGATTTCTGAAGCCCGCCGGCAACGACCTTCTGTTCGCGCATGCGCTCATGCGCGATGGCGCATACCTGTCCTTGCCGCGGGCGGAACGCCGAGCGCTGCACCGCCGCGCGGCGCAGTGGTTTGCCGAGCGCGATCCGATCATGCGCGCCGAGCATCTCGAACGGGCCGAAGATCAGGCCGCGCCCCGGGCTTTCCTTGACGCTGCCGGCCGCGAGAATCGTGCTTATCGCTATGGGCGAGCATTGGAGCTGGTGGAGCGCGGTCTGCGGCTTGTCGGTGGTGACGAAACCCATTCCGCGCTCTTCTCATGTCGCGGCGAGATTCTGCTAAGTCTCGGTCGCACCGGTGAAGCCGGCGTCGCATACAGCGAGGCGCTGGCCCTGGCGGACGGTGAGCGCGGGCGCTGCCGGGCGCTCCTCGGTGTGGCAGCGGTCAAGCGCATAGCCGATGATGTCGACGGCGCCCTGGCGGACGTACGGGCCGTGGAGAGCATTGCCGAACGCTCCGGACTGGACGAGGAAGCCGCCCGAGCGCATTTTCTCCACGGCAATCTGCTGTTTCCGCGCGGGGATATCGACGGCTGCCTGGAACAACATCGGTCGAGCCTCGAACTCGCGCGCCGGGCAGGATCTACCGAGATCGAGGCAGCATCGTTGGGCGGCATCGGCGATGCGCAATATATGCGCGGCCGGATGCTCAGCGCGCATCGGCAGTATCGGTCGTGCGTGGAAATCAGTGAGCGCAACGGCTTCGGCCGCATCGCGGTCGCGAACCGCTCGATGGTTGTGGCGACCAGCCTCTATATCGGCGACATCAACGATCTGCTCAGAGAGGCGCTGGCGGCAATCGAGGCATCGAGGGAGATCGTCCACCAGCGCGCCGAACTGATCGCCCATATGAACGCCTATCTCGCCTGGTCTTCGTTGATGGAACTCGACAGGGCGCTGGCAAGCGCTGAAGCATCCCTCGATCTCGCCCGCAAGATCCAAGCCCCGCGCTTCGAGGCGGAGGCATTGGCCTTTCGCGGCGATGTGCACCGGCTGGCCGGGAGAAACGGCGAGGCCATCGCCGACCTGCAAGAGGCACTGCGCATGAGCCGCAGCACCGGGATGGCGTATCTCGGCCCATGGTATCTCGGCCTGCTGGCTGTGGCCGCCAACGACGCCGCAGCGCGGAAGGCCGCGCTCGAGGAAGGCGAAGCGATGCTGGCGTCGAACGCAGTGAGCCACAACCATCTCCAGTTTCGGCGCTACGCGATCGATGCCTGCCTGGCTGCCGGCGACTGGGCTGGCGCCGACCGCCACGCGGCGAGCCTCGACGCGTTCACGGCAGGTGAACCCTTGCCATGGGCAAGCTTCTTCAGCGCGCGGCCGCGTGCTCGCGGCCTGTGGCGCTGGCATGCTCTCTCCTTCCCTGGGGAAGGAGCTTCAGGGGCTGTGCAAAGAGGCACGGCGGCTCGGCTTTATCGAAGCAGGCCGGGCGATAGAAGCGGCCGTTGAAGCCGGCGCGGCGGCGTAGTCGCGCGGGGTGCCGCGCGGGGGAACACTCGCGCCTGTCGCAAGGCGGCCGCCCGTTCGAAGCGATGTGCGGAAGAGCCGGAGGCCCCTGAAGCCTGACAGCATGTCGATTGCCCGGTTCTTGTGGAGCGTGTTCCGTACTATGATCGAAGCAAGGCCTGCCGCGCCGCCGCATGCACTGACGAGAAGTTACGCCATTAATCCAATATGAATTGGCCCTCAGGGTCGAGCGATGGACGCGGGGCTAAGCTAGCATAGGTGCGTTCTCGAACCACGGGGCGAGACAACCGATGGCATCGTTTGGGTTATGGAAGCCCTATCGTTCCGTGAACGCCCGCGCGAAAGAATCCATCATCGGGCGTGCCAGATACTCGAAGAAAGTCCGGTCGCCGGTGCTGATGAAGGCGTCGACCGGGGTGCCGGGATAAAGCTGCTCGGCCTTCACGCCGGCGGGCAGGGCGTCGGTGATCTTCAGCTTGGCGCGGAAATAGGGTTCGTGAGTGGCTTCGTCGATCAGTCGGTCGGCGGACATCTCGCTGACGGTGGCCGGCACTTCCGGCGTGAGCCTGGTGTTGAGCGCGGAAAGCCTGAGCTTTGCCGGCTGGCCGACATGCACCTGGTCGATGTCCTTCGGCCGCAGCCTGGCGTCCACCACAAGGCCGGAGGCCGTGGGCAGGATCTCCATGATCTTTTCGCCGGGCGCGACCACGCTGCCTTGCGAGTTGTAGGTCGAGGACACGACGATGCCCGCCGCCGGCGCGGTGATCGTCGTACGCTCCAGCACCGCTTGCGCGGCGCGCATCCGCTCCTCGATGTCGGCGAGATTGGTCCTCACATCGTCGAGCTTGGTCAGCGCTTCCTCGACGCGCTGCGTGGTGGCGCGCTCGGTCTGCGCCTCCGCCTCGACGATCTGCGTGTTGGCGGAGGCGAGGTCCGCCTCGAGCGCGCCGGCCTGGCCGACGAGGTCGGCCTCCGAGCGCAAGAGCTGTGAATATTCGGTGCGGTTGGTGAGGCCCTTGTCGAGGAGGTCGGTCTTGATGCCGAGCTCCTTCTTCACCACTTCGGCCTGCTGTTCGATTGCCGCCTTCTGCGCGTTCAGCCCTTTGACCGACTCGCGATGCATGGCGACGCGCTGCGCCAGGATAGACTGCTCGGATCGGAAGCGTGCAAGCCTGGCATCGAACTCCTTCTGCTGTTCGCGGATCAGCTTCTGAAACTCCTGCTGGAACGGCGCCGGGGCGGGCTCGGCGATGGGCGCCAGCGTGGTGAGCCCGTCGCGCTCGGCCTCCAGCCGCGCCGCACTTGCCTTGAGCGCGATCCATTGCCTTGTCAGCCGGTTGAGATCGGCCTCCGGGGCGGTCCGGTCGAGCAGGATAAGGTCCTGGCCTTCGCGCACGCGGTCGCCTTCATGCACCAGCAATCGCTTGATGATGCCGCCCTCTCGATGCTGGATCAGGATGTTGCCGCCGGTCGCCGCGATCGTGCCTTGCGTGATCACCGCGCCGGCCAGAGGCGCTTTGGCCGCCCAATAGCCGAAGCCGCCGGCGAGCAGCGCGATCGCGGCGTAGCCGGCGAAGGCGGTGCGGCGGAAATCGGTGCGCGGGCTGCCGTCGAAGGTGAGGCTCTGCGCCATCGTTCAGGACCCGTAGCGGATGGTCGGCGCGGCGCGGATGGTCGGCGCGAACGATCCGGTCACCACCGTGCTCCGCTGCGCGGCCTTGCCCGGCTGCCGCAGCACCTCCGCGCTCGGCCCGAATGCATCGATCACGCCGCCGCGCAGGACCATCACACGGTCGCATGCCGCTGCGATCGCGGGGCGATGCGTGATTACGATCGTGGTCACCCCCGCTGCGCGCGCCGCCGCAAGCACCGCTTCCAGCGCTGTCTCTCCGGCGCCGTCGAGATGCGTGCTGGGTTCATCGAGCACCAGGATGCGCGGATTGCCGTAGAACGCGCGCGCCAGCCCGATCCGCTGCCGCTCGCCGCCCGACAGCGTGCCGGCGATCGCCGTCTGGTAGCCGTCGCGCAGCGAAAGGATCAGCTCATGCGCTTCGGCGCGCCTTGCCGCTTCGACGATTGCCGCGTCGTCGGCCTTCGCGTCGAAGCGCGCGATGTTGTCGGCGATCGAGCCGGGGAAAAGCTCCACTTCCTGCGCCAGATAGCCGATATGCCGTCCAAGCTGGTTTTCGTCCCAGGTCCTGAGTTCGGCGCCGTCGATCCTGACCGAACCGCCGCTCGGCTGCGTGGCGCCGACAAGCAGCCGCGCCAGCGTGGATTTTCCGGCGCCGCTCGGGCCGACGATCGCCACCGCTTCGCCGGCGGCTATCGTGAAGCTCAACCGCTTCAGGATCGGCTCGGCGCCGAAAGTGGCATTCGGCGCGATGAAGAAAACATCCTGCGCGGAGATCGCGCCGGTCGGGTCGGGCAGGATGAGCTTGCTTGCCTGAACCGGCTGCGCCGCCAGGGCTCCTCCGAGGCGCGTCCATGCGCGCCTGGCCTCGACGAGCTGCCGCCAGGAGCCGATCAACTGGTCGAGCGGCTGCAGTGCGCGCGACGACACCAGCGAGGACGCGAAGATCATGCCGGCCGTCATCTCGCTCTTGAGCACCAGCCAGGCGCCGGTTCCGAGGATAGCCAGCTGCAACATCATGCGCAGCGCCCTGGAAGCGCCGCTGAAGACGGCGTTGGCGCCGGCCGAGCGGTCATGCAGGACAAGCGCCTCGGCCACATGCCGCCCCCATGTGCGCGCGGCGTTTTCCACCATGCCCATGGCGCGCAGCGTGTCGGCGTTGCGGGCAAAGGCCTGCTCGGCCCGGCTGGCCAAGGCCGAACACTCCGCCGAGAGCGCGTCGTTCTTGCCGATGGCAAGCTGGTTGGCGAAGACCAGCACGACGAGCAGTGCCGCGCCGCCGAGCGTGACCCAGAACAGCAGCGGATGGATCAGGTAGAGCAAGGCGAGGAAGACCGGCGCGAAGGGCAGATCGAAGAGCACCGAGACACCGCGCGAGCGGATGAAGGCGCAGACCGAGGCGAGGTCGGTGAGCGGCGACGGCGCATTGCCGAAGCCGAGCGAAGCCGCGAACGTTTTGGCGCCTAGCCTGTCATTGACCGTCGCGGCGACGCGCTGTGTATAGATGGCGCGGACGGCGTCGAGGAAGCCAAGGAAACCAAGCGCCGCGACCGCGATGATCGACAGATAGACGAGCGTCTCGACGCTAGAGGAGGGCAGCACGCGATCATAGACCTGGAGCAGGTAGAGCGGCACCACCAGCAGCAGAAGGTTGATGAGCAGCGAGAACAGGCCGACATCGGTTACGGCGCGCAGAAACATCGGCCGCAGGCCGGCCTGCCTGATCGCACCCGGAGCGCTCTCCCGTGACATTGGCTCGGCCGCCTAGGCTGTGTGTTCGCCTGTGACGTTCAAATGGCTCTGCTGAAGCTCATCCAGCGTATAAGCATGGATATAGTCGATCTTCATCTGGGCCGGCGTGGCGAGGTGGTCCGGCGGGGCGCCGGCCTGTCCGCCGATCGCGAGATCGACCAGCATGTACATCGGCTTGTTCATGTCGGACGGCGTCGCCGCTTCGGCGACCTGCACGCCGTCATAGGTCCACACCAGCTTTTCCGGTGTCCACAGCAGGCCATAGGTATGGAAGCCGGCCGTGTCCATGACGTTCACCGTCGATCCGACCGTCGTGTGCTGTCCCGTTTCGTTGGTATGCGCGGTCACCAGCAGCGAATTCGGCTTCTGGCCATACTTTTCCACCACGTCGAGTTCTGGCGGCCACGAGCCGTCTTCCGGCAGCAGCCAGAAGGCCGGCCACGCGCCGGCGTTTTCCGGCAGGTCGGCCTTCATTTCGAAATACCCGTAGGTCTGCGAAAAGGAGTCGTGCGTGGTCAGGATGCCGGATGTGTATTCATAATTGTTGATCAAAGGCTTGATATCGGCCGGCGCCTGCGCCGCGGTGATCGTCAGCACGCCATTGTCGACGCTGAAGGGATGCACCGAACTGGTCGGGCCGTAATTGGCGTCGATATACCACTGCAATTCGCCATTGGGGGTGAGCGTGCTGCCGTTCGGCGCGCCCCACCAGAAATTGGTATCCCAGGTGCCGCCCTGGGCATTGTGAAGATTGAGCGTGTTGAATTCGTCGCTGAAGGACAGCGTCATGCCGGACTTGTCGATCGGCAGCTCGAATTGGTTGGGCTGCAGCTTGTCGATCGTCATGTTCTTGAATTCGAGGATTTCGCCCGATCCGAGGTTCAGCAGCACATTGGGTCCCGCCTGAATCAGGTTCTCGTGGATGGCGGCGAACGACGTGAACCCGTAGCCATCGAGGCGCACGGTATCGTTCGAGGCGAAATTGACGATCAAGTCACTCCCATTGCCCTTCGCGATGATGAAAGTGTCGGCACCGCCGCCGCCGTCGATCAGGACATCGTTGCCCGCGCCGCCGTCCAGGGTCTGGCCGCCCGCCGTGGCGGTGATGATGTTGTCCAGCGCATTGCCGAAGGCGTAATTGTGGGCGTTAGTGACGATGAGGTTTTCGACATTGTCCGGCAGCGTGTAGCTCATCCATGTGTTGATCGTGTCGACGCCCTCGCCAGGGTTCTCGACCACCTTGTTGCTCGCCGAATAGAGGTAATAGATGTCGTCGCCTGCGCCGCCATACATGGTGACGTTGACGCCGCTGGCGCCCCAGATGGAATCGTTGCCGGTGGTGCCGTTCAAGGTCGGCCCGGACGAGGACGCCGAAAACCAATGGTTGGAAGCGCCGCTATAGTAAAGAGGAACGCCTATCGCGTTGACGACGAAGCTCATCGGACAATCCTTCCGCGCTGCCCCGCCCGGATGGCTCATTGCAAGTTCAAGTGCCTGGTCCGAACCAACTTGCAACACGGGCTATCGTTCCCGAAAACAAACATTTAGTACAGCGAAAATTGCCGCTGTTTTTATCGATATTTTTGCGCAGATAGAGTAAGCGGAATCTAATACAATTATCGCGCGAGCCGGTCTTAATTTTACTTAATTTTGCAAGGTTTTCTGCCGAAAGATTGTGCAAACAGCCGTGAATGGATGCATTTGTCGCAGCAGGGCGGCCGATTGCCTCCGTTGTAGAGCGGCACGGCAGCGGCGGGACGAAAAATTTGACAGCCTCTGTCGGACCGGCCGAAGCCCGCCCGTCCTTGGGTCATCGATCAACAAAGGAAGGATATCGAGATATGCCCAGCACCATCCAACTGCACCGCGTCCTGGCGACCAAGCCGGAGAAGGTCTACCGCGCATTCGTCGAAGCCGATGCGCTGGCGAAGTGGCTGCCGCCGAACGGCTTCACCTGCACGGTGCACGAGTTCGAGGGCAAGGTCGGGGGCGCCTACAAGATGTCCTTCCGCAACTTCACCACCGGCGACAGCCATTCCTTCGGCGGCGAATTCGTCGAGCTCGTCCCGGGCGAGCGCCTGCGCTACACCGACCGTTTCGACGATCCCAACCTGCCGGGCCAGATCGAAGTGACCGTGATCCTGAAGAAAGTGTCGGTCGGCACCGAGATCAACATCACCCAGGCCGGCATCCCGGACGCCATCCCGGCCGAGGCCTGCTATCTCGGCTGGCAGGAATCGCTGCGCAACCTTGCCAAGCTCGTCGAGCCGGAGATCAACCAGTAAAATGATGGTAAGCAAAACTTCACCAAGCGCTGATAAAAGCCGCTCGATGGATCGCGACAAGAACAACGACCTCTTTGTCCTGATGGCGGCGCTCGCAGCGCTGGCGATCTACAACATTGCCTGCGGCATCAAGACAGGCGAAGTGCGGGGCAAGTTGCATTGGGTCGCGCTGGCGGACGACCCCACTCGCTTTTGGAATATCGTGGTCGGCAATTCGATTGTCTTGGTGGCTGCCATAGCCTTTTTGTGGGTTCTCAATTCCCGCAGAGCGGGATGACCCGAGGCGGCGTTCTCTTTGACCGCATGCTACCCTTTCACACCGCTCGCGTGATGCCGCCGTCGACGCGGATGTTCTGGCCCGTGATGTAGGCCGCCCCGTCCGAAGCGAGGAACGAGATCGTCGCGGCGATCTCCTCCGACGTACCGTAGCGCTTCATCGGCACGCTGTCGCGGCGCTCATTCGTCGCTGGCAGGCTGTCGATCCAGCCGGGCAGCACATTGTTCATGCGGATGTTGTCGGCCGCGTAGGTGTCGGCGAAGATCTTGGTGAAGGCGGCAAGCCCGGCGCGCGCCACCGCCGAGGTCGGGAACATCGCGCTCGGCTCGAACGCCCAGGCGGTCGAGATGTTGATGATGGCGCCCGATTTCTGTTTCTGCATCACCGGCGTCACCAGCCGGGTCGGGCGCACGGCGTTGAGGAAATAGGTGTCGATGCCCCTGTGCCAGTCCTCGTCGCTGATCTCGATGATCTGCGCGCGAGGTCCGTGGCCGGCGCTGTTGACCAGCACGTCGATGCGGCCCCAGCGTTCCAGCGCGCCGTCGGTGAGGCGCTTGAGGTCGTCGTTCGACTGGTTGGAACCGGTGACGCCGAAGCCGCCGAGCTCCTTGCCCAGCGCCTCGCCCTTGCCGGAGGAAGAGAGCACGCCGACCTTGAACCCATCCGCCGCCAGCCGTTTCGCCGCCGCCGCCCCCATGCCGCTGCCGCCCGCCGTCACCAGAGCTACTTTTTCGCCTGCCATGTTGCTGTCCATGTGTTGGAATTCCCGAAAGTGCTTCTGTTAGCATGGAGCGGGGAGGGCGCGAACTGGATTGGATTGCGCCAACGCGGTCTTAGCGATGGGCGGATCGCGCACCGCTCACATCCTAATGGCGCTCATCGCCGCCTTCGACAGTCACATGCGGGGGAGATCATCCGAAGCGGTTGGCCGGAACGCCGCGCACGCCGGGCTTGAGCGAGAACAGGCCGCCCTCGAAAGGGTTGGCGGCAAGATGCTCGGCGCTCATGGTGAAGCGCGCGGAGGTGACGAACAGCGTGTCGAGGTCCGCGCCGCCGAAAGCGCAGCTCGTCGGCCAGCTGCAGGGCAGCTCGACGATCCGGTCGAGTCTGCCGTCGGGCGAAATGCGCACGAGGCAGCTTCCGCCCACCACCCGGCAGTTCCAGACATAGCCCTCGGCGTCGAGGCATGAGCCGTCCGGCAGGCCGCGCTCGAAGCCGGCGAAGAAGGGACGCGCTTCGCCGAGCCGTCCAGCCTTCCGGTCCCAGTCATAGCTATAGAGCGCGTTCTTGATCGTGTCGGCGGTGATGAAGCGTCCGTCGGGCAGCCACACCATCGTGTTGGTGATGCCGAACCGGTCCTCGCTGAGGAGCCTCACATCGCCGTCTGGGCAGATCCGGTAGAGCTGGCCCTCATCGCTCGTGATCGCCACCGGTGCGTCGTCCGGCCCGATATTGTTGGCCATGGTGCCGACCCAGAACGACCCGTCCGGCGCGACCACGCCTTCGTTGAGCCGCGTGGCCGGCCGGTCGGCCTCGATCGTCGTGAACGTCCGGAACGGCCCGCCGAAATCCCAGAGCGCGATGTCCTTGCGCAGCCCGACGAGCGCGCCGCCATCGGCGCGCAATCCGATCGAGGTGACGAGGTCGCCCGTCGGCCAGCTTTCATGCGCTCCACTTGCCGGATCGAGCCGATGGATCCGGCGGCCGATGATGTCGACCCAGACCAGCCTGCCGACGCGCTCGTCCCATACCAGGCTCTCGCCGACCACGTCGCGCGCGTCGAACATAAGGCGGGCTTCCGTTCCGCTCATCGAGTCCCTCCAGGTCTGGAATTACGCTTGACACATATCTTTTGCGTGAATTATGAGCAATTCAATAATAACCTGTCATACAGGTTTTCGAGGGAGCGGAATGCAAGAGCAGACGGACCCACCGGATGAGCCGAGCCCTGGCCTAGTCAGCACCGCGATTCAGGCGATCACCCAGCACATCCGTTCCGAGGGCCTTGCGCCAGGCGATCCGCTGCCCAGCGAAGCCGCCATGACGCGCCAGCTCAATGTTTCGCGCACCGTCGTGCGCGAGGCCTTCCGCTCGCTGTCGGCGATGCGCCTGATCGATATGAGCGCCGGGCGCCGTGCCACCGTTGCCAAGCTCGACACCGGCGCGATGTCGATGGTGATCGAGCACGGCATCACCACCCAGCAGATCAGCGTGCAGCAGGTCTATGACGTCAGGCGCACCATCGAGATGCGCACCGTTGCGCTTGCCGCGCTGCGCCGCACCGACCATGAGGCGGCGGCCATTGGCCGATCGGCCCGGCTGATGCGCGAGAATTTCAGGAACCCGGAAGCCGTCATGGAGCATGACATCGCCTTCCACGAGGCGATCGCGGCGGCCTCGCACAATCCGGTCTTTTCGCTGATCGTCACCGCCTTCAGCGGCGTCACCCGCCGCACCTGGGTGATCGGGTGGCGCACCCGCTCCTCCGACGAAGCCCAACTCAAGATGATCAAGGGCCATGAGGACATAGCCGACGCCATCCTCAAGGGCGATCCGCGACTGGCCGCCGAGCACATGGCCGAGCATTTCGACAAGAGCGTCAAGGCGCTCATCGATGCGGGGATCGCCTAGAATGGGGGCAGCCCGATGAAGATCACCGCCATCGAAACAATCCGCATCGAGGAGCGACCGAACCTGCTCTGGGTCGAGGTCCATACCGACGAGGGCATCACCGGGCTCGGCGAGACGTTCTTTCTGTCGCGCACCGTCGAGGAGTATCTGCACGAGTATGTCGCGCCCAGGGTGATCGGCCGCGATCCGCTGCAGATCGACCTGCTCGCAGCCGACCTCGTCGGCTATCTCGGCTTCCGGTCCAGCGGTGCCGAGGTGCGCGGCAACTCGGCCTTCGACATCGCGCTGTGGGACATTTTCGGCAAGGCGACCGGCCAGCCGGTCGCGCAATTGCTCGGCGGCTTCAGCCGCCGTTCGATCCGCACCTACAACACCTGCGCCGGCACCGAATACATCAAGGACGCCAAGGGCCAGACGACGGCCAATTACGGCATCGGCGGCGGGCGGGACTATGACGACCTCAACAGCTTCCTCACCCGCGCCGGCGAACTGGCCGAGGAACTGCTGGAGGACGGCATCAGCGCCATGAAGATCTGGCCGTTCGACCACGCGGCCGAAAAGGCGCGCGGCAACGACATCTCGGCCGCCGACCTGAAGGCGGCCCTCGAACCATTTGAAAAGATTCGCAAAGCCGTCGGCGACAAGATGGACGTCATGGTCGAGTTCCACTCCATGTGGCAGCTCCTGCCGGCCATGAAGATCGCGCGCGCTCTGCAACCCTACGCGACTTACTGGCATGAGGACCCGATCCGCATGGACAGCCTCGGCGACCTCAAGCGCTACGCAGCCGCCAGCCCGGCGCCGATCTCGGCCTCGGAGACGCTGGGCAGCCGCTGGGCTTTTCGCGATCTATTGGAGACGGGAGCGGCCGGCATCGTCATGCTCGACATCTCCTGGTGCGGCGGCCTCTCGGAAGCGCGCAAGATCGCCTCGATGGCCGAGGCCTGGCGATTGCCGGTCGCGCCGCATGACTGCACCGGTCCGGTCGTGCTCGCCGCCTCGACGCATCTGTCGCTCAACGCGCCCAACGCGCTCGTCCAGGAAAGCGTGCGCGCCTTCTACCGCACCTGGTACCGCGACCTGGTGACCGTGCTGCCGGAGGTCAAGGACGGCATGATCACCGTGCCGCCCGGGCCGGGCTTGGGACTGGCGCTCAATCCGGACCTCGGCCGCGCCTACACCGTCCACCGTCGCGTCAGCGACAGGACAAGCATCTGAAGATCCAAAGGGAGGAACAGATATGAAGAAACTCACCGCAATGCTATTGCTCGGCGTCGCCCTGATCGGCGGCCAGTCCGTTGCCCGCGCCGACGGGCTCAACATCGTCTTCACCCATCATTCGTCGGCCTCGAACACGTTCTGGCAGGCGGTGAAGAAGGGTTTCGACGATGCCTGCGGCAAGGTTGAGGCGACCTGCAACATGGTCTTCACCCAGACCGAGGGCTCGGTCGAACAGCAGGTCGCGAACATGCGCGCAGCCCTTGCCGCCAAGCCTGACGCGCTTTTGACCTCCATCGTCGACGACCACGCCTTCGACGACGTCATCAAGGAGGCGCGCGACGCCGGCGTGCTGGTGATCGCCGTCAATGTCGACGACACCGAGGGCGCCAAGGGCAATGCGCGCCAGGCCTTCGTCGGCCAGGGCTTCAAGCCGGCCGGCTATTCGCTCGCCAAGGCGATTTCCGAGAGCTTCCCGAAGGACGGCCCGATCAAGGTTCTGGTCGGCATTTCGGCCCCCGGCCAGAACTGGTCGGAGAGCCGCGGCGCCGGGATCATGCAATTTCTCGAGGAGTACAAGGCCGCGCATAAAGACCGTGACGTGTCGTGGGAGCGCATCGACAGCGGCACCGATCTCGCCATCACCTCCGACCGCGTCGGCGCCTATCTGAACGCCCATCCCGACACCACGGCCTATTTCGACACCGGCTTCTGGTGCGCCGGCGTGGCGCGCGTGCTGGCCGATCGGGGCGTGGCGCCGGGCAAGGTGCTGCTCGGTGGCTTCGACCTCGTTCCGGAAGTGCTGCAGCAGATGCAGAAGGGTTATGTCCAGGCGCTGGTCGACCAGCAGCCCTACATGCAGGGCTTCATGCCGGTGATGGAGGCCTATCTGAACAAGAAGATCGGCCTTGCTCCTTCGGACATCGACACTGGCCAGGGCATCGTGCGGCCGAAGGAAGCCGACAGCATCATGGCGCTGTCTGCCCAGGGTATGCGCTGAGATCGCATGGCTTTGAGATTGGCCGAGACGCCCGTCACCGAAACGCTGGCGGGACAGCACCCCCTCTGTCCGGACGGACAGAGGGGGTGTGAAGGAACGCGGCGCCACAGTACTTTTCTCAATCATCGCACCGGAGCCTTTCGTTGAAGCGCCTGTTCAAGACCTATCTCGAAAAACCGGAGCTGGCCGGGCTGATCCTTCTGGTGCTGCTCATCATCCTGTTCCAGGTGCGCTCGCACGGCGTGTTCCTGAACGCCGACAATCTGCGCGGCATCCTCGGCATCCTGCCGGAGGCCGGCCTCGTCGCCATCGGCGTCACCATCCTGATGATCAGCGGCGAGTTCGATCTTTCGGTCGGCTCGGTCTTCGCGCTGATGCCGATGACCATGGCGGTGCTGATGGTGCATGGCGCCCCGTTCCCGCTGGCGTTGCTCGCCGGGCTGCTGGTCTGCGCGGCCATCGGTTTCATCAACGGCTACGTCACCATCCGCTTCGCGATCCCCAGCTTCATCACCACGCTCGGCATGCTGTTCATGGCGCGCTCGCTCACGGTCGTCGTCTCCGGCGGTTTCCCGCCGCTGCTGCCCATCGACCTGCCCAACTGGCTGTTTACCTCCTTTGTCGGCCCCGGCAACATGTTCCGCATGTCGTTCCTGTGGTTCGCGGCGGTTGCCGTGTTGACCTCGCTGATGCTCTCGCGCACCAATTTCGGCAACTGGATCAAGGCCACCGGCGGCTTCCTGCCGGCCGCCGCCTCGATGGGCATCCCGACCGCCAGGGTCAAGATCGTCTGCTTTATGCTGTGCTCGGTGCTTTCCGGCTTCGCGGGCATGCTGCAGGTGCTGCGGCTTGGCTCGCCGCTGCCCTCGATCGGCGAGGGGCTGGAATTGCAGGCGGTTGCCGCCGCTGTCATCGGCGGCGCGTCGCTCACCGGCGGCATCGGCACCGTGATGGGCGGGATCATCGGCACGACGCTGATCCGGGTCATCGACAACGGGCTGGTGCTCAGCCATGTCGACGCCAACTGGTTCAAATTCGCCATCGGCTTCCTGACCATCTTCGCCGTCGTCGCCAATGCCTGGATGCGCAAGCGCGCCAAGGCCATCAAGATGGAGGCTTAAGCCGTGGGTGACGCGATCATCTCGGTGCGCGACCTGCACAAATGGTATTCCGGCGTGCATGCGCTGAAGGGCGTGACTCTCGACTTCCGGCGCGGCGAGGCGCTCGGTCTCGTCGGCGACAACGGCGCCGGCAAGTCGACCTTGATCAACATCCTGTCCGGCGTCCACCGGGCGGACAAGGGTGAGATCAAGGTGGAGGGCAGGGAAGTCAGCATCGCAACCCCGCGCGACGCGATGGATCTCGGCATCGAGACCATTTACCAGTACAACTCCATGGTCCCCACCATGTCGATCGCCAGGAACCTGTTCATCGGCCGTGAGCCGACCCGGTTCTCGATCCTCGGCGTCGGCATCCTCGACCAGAAAAAGATGGCTGATGAGAGCATCCGCGCTATCGCCAATGTCGACCTGCATCTGCGCTCTCCCGACGCGCTCGTCGGAGAGCTGTCCGGCGGTCAGCGCCAGGGCGTCGCCATAGCGCGAGCCATGCATTTCAAGTCCAAGGTGATGATCCTCGACGAGCCGACCAACCATCTTTCGGTCAAGGAGACGAACAAGGTGATCGGCTTCGTGCGCGGCCTGAAGGAGCAGGGCGTGACAGGCGTCTTCATCAGCCACAATATGCACCACGTCTTCGACTGCTGCGACCGCGTCGTGGCGATGGCGCGCGGCGAAGTGGTGCTGGACAAGCGCGTCGCGGACACCTCGATCGACGAAGTCCACTCCGTTTTGTGAGGAGGAGCCGATGACGATGCTCGCTGGTCGCAAAGTGCTGCTGACGGGTGGCCTAGGCTCGCTTGGCCGGGCTCAGGCTGTGACGCTGGCGCGGGCCGGAGCGCGCGTTCTGGTGCTTGACCGTCCCGATGCCGCGAATGCGGTGGAGATCGTCGCCGGGCTGGCCGGTCAGGCCGGCGGCGATATCGCCTTCGTCGGCTGCGATCTCAACCATCTGGCCGCGGCGGAAGCCGCGGTTGCCGAGCTGGCGGCGAAGCAAGGCGGCATCGACATCCTGATCAACAACGCGGCGCTGATCATCAACCGGCCGTTCGAGGAATTCTCGCTCGCCGAGTATGAGGACCAGATCCGGGTCAACTCCTCGGCCGCCTTCGCGCTGGCGCGGGCTTGCGCGCCTGGCATGAAGGCCAAGGGCTACGGCAAGATCGTCAATTTCTGCTCGATCACGCTCAACGGCCGCTGGGATGGCTACGTGCCCTATGTCGCGTCGAAAGGCGCCATGCTTGGCCTCACCAAATCGCTGGCGCGCGAGCTGGGCCCGCATGGCATCAGGGTGAACGCCGTGTCGCCGGGCGCGGTGGTCTCGGAGGCGGAGGAGCGCGTCTTCGGCGACCGGTTGAAGGAATACAATGACTGGATCCTCGCGAACCAGAGCCTGAAGAAACGCATCGAGCCGGACAATGTCGCCGATCTCGTGCTGTTCCTCGTCTCGCCTGCCTCCGACATGATCAGCGGCCAGAACATCGCCGTCGACGGCGGCTGGTGAGAGATGGCCGGCGTGATCGAGCTGAATGACGGGCAGGCGAGGCTGGTCGTGGCGCCTGAAACGGGCGCGGCGATCGCCCGCTATGACGCGCTCGCCGCCGGCGCCGCGCCGGTTCCGCTCCTGAAGCCGGGGGATGGCGGTGGCGCTTCAGGCTGCCAGCTCCTTGTGCCGTGGTCGAACCGCATCTCCGGCGGCGGCTTCACTTTCGACGACCGCTTCCATGCCGTCGCGCCGAATGTGCCCGGCGAAGCCTTTCCGATCCATGGCGACGGTTTTCAGAAGCCTTGGCGGCTTGCCCGCCGCACCGACACCGAGGCGGAGCTCCTGCTCGACGAGGGCGCTATCGGGCCTTACCGTTATGCGGCCACCGTGACTTATGCGCTGCGCGAGGGCGCGCTGGAGGCGCGCCTCAGTGTCGAGAACCGCGCCGGCCTGCGCCTGCCATACGGTCTCGGTTTCCATCCCTGGTTTCCGCGCGGCGAGACAACCACGCTGCAGGCGAAGGCGAGGCGTGTCTGGCTGGAGGACGAGCGGCATCTCCCCGTCGGCGTCGTGCCGGTGAGTGAGCGCCCGACCTGGGATTTCGCGCAAGCCACGCCGCTGCCGCCGGCTTGGGTGAACAACGCCTTCGAGGGCTGGGACGGGCGCGCCACCATCGCCCAGCCGGAGCAGGGCGTCGCGGTCACGCTCGCCGCCTCGCCGGAGCTCGACGTCTACGTCCTTTATTCGCCGTCGCCGGATGCCGGCTTCTTCTGCTTCGAGCCGGTCTCGCATACCGTCGATGCGCATCACGGCGAGGGGCTGACGGTGCTCGGGCACGGGGAGACGATGAGCGCGGCGATGGGGCTGGAGTGGGCGGAAACCAATTGAGGGCGCTCCGACCTCACAGCTCCTTCTCCGCCAGTTTCCTGAACCCGTCCGGCACCGAGCGCGTGCCTTCCAGCGCCACCGTGCCATAGCCAACCGCCTCCCTGCCGAAGCGCTGGCGGATTTTGTCGATGGCGCGGTCGGCGCCGAAGCGGGCGAGACCCTTGCGGCTGCCGGGCTTCAGCTTCTCGTCCGCCAGGCCGAGCGGCAGTTCGAGCTGCAGTTCGGCTCCTTCCTCCAGATGCGAGACGGAGATCGCCAGCAGCGAGATGTCCCTCTCGCCCGGATGGGCGGCGAGCACGCCCCGAACCAGCTCCTCGGCGATCTCGGCGAGCATTGCCGTCGCCTGGATCGGTTGCTCCAGCGTGACGGAGCGGGTGACCGCGCGCATGTCGGCGAAGCGCACGCGCACCGTGACCGTGCGGCCGGGCCGGTCCTTGGCGCGCAACCGGCTGGCGACGCGGTCGGCCAGATGTAGGAGCGTCGGCACGAAGACGCGCGGCAGCGCGGGCTTGCGGCCAAGCGCCGACTGCGCGCCGGCGGAATGCGCTCGCCGATGCCTCTCGAGCTTCCGCGGGTCGCGGTTCCAGGCAAGGGCGGCGAGCTTCTGGCCGGCGGCATGGCCGATCAGCCGCTCCAGCGCGCCGCTATGGGTGCGCGCCAGTTGCCCGATCGTCTCGATGCCGATCTCGGCGAGCCTTGCCCTGGTCGCCGGGCCGACGCCCCACATCAGCGTGACGGGCAGGTCGTGCAGGAAGGCGAGCTCGCCGCCGGGCTCGACCATCACCAGCCCGTCGGGCTTCGCCACCTGCGAGGCGATCTTGGCGAGATGCTTCGTCCGCGCCACGCCGATCGAGATCGGCAGGCCGAGCTCTGCCTTCACCCGCTCGCGGATTTTTCGCGCGATCTCTTGCGGCGGCCCGAACAGATGCGTGCAGCCGGCGACGTCGGCGAAAGCCTCGTCGATCGAGATGCGCTCGACCAGCGGCGTGAAGTCGTCAAGCACCTTGATCGCCGCGTCGCCGAGCCGCTGGTATTCGCTGAAGCGTCCGCCCACGAAGATCAACTGTGGGCAGAGCTCGCGCGCCTTGCGGCCGGGCATGCCGCCGCGTACGCCGAAGACCTTGGCCTCATAGGAGGCCGCCAGCACCACGCCGCCGCCGACGGCGATCGGCTTGCCGCGCAGCGAAGGATCGAGCAACTGCTCGACCGACGCATAGAAGGCGTCGAGATCGGCATGCAGGATGGTGGGGGCAACTGAAGCGGCGTTCGTCCCGAGCATCCCGCGCTCCTGTCTGCGGCCCGCCGCCCTGCCGCGTTGCAGCATTAGATTTCTCTGTTGGAACAGGGCGGATTTCAGGAACAGACAGAGAACAAAAGAAGTCTCGTGTCAAGCACACGTAAGGCCGTTTCGTTTGTCTACGGGCAAACGAATGAGGTGCTTCATTCGAATGAATGAAACGGCGTTTGCACCTGCGAAAGGGATCGGAGCGACGGCTCGCCCCGATCCCACGGCATCGCCTGCCTTAGCGGCCGGTCTATGAGTCGTCCTACGCCGGCTTGGCATATTGTTCGGCACTGAAGACCTCGATGCATTGGAACGGCTGGTTGCCTTCGACCCAGGCGTCGTGGCCGGGCGGGATGGTGTAGGAAGAGCCGGCCTCGAAGGTCTTTTGCGTGCCGTCGGTCAGCCGCACCGTGATCGAGCCGGACACGACATAGCCGACATGCGAGACCTGGCAAGTGTCGGTCTTGACCACCGGCTTCACGCATTCCGACCATTTCCAGCCCGGCTGCATGTTCATCCGCGCGAGCGTGTAGCCCGGCAGCCGGACGATCTCGACACGCGTCTTGGCGGGCGCGCGGACCTCGTCTGGATTGTTGTGCGATTTGGATTCGAGCTTCGTCACATTCACAGCAGTTTCAGCCACGGCATCCTCCCATGTGTGAAGCGGCGCCTGACGTTGCGATCGTCGGCGACCGCTGTCTCATACATACGCCTTGTTATGAGGGTTCGCTAATATAATTGGAGGCACGCTCGGCCCTGAAGATTTTGGCGCTTCTTGTCGAAAGTTATTGCGGACCTGATCGCCGGGTGCTTTCCTGTTTTCGCGCTGGCACGGCGGTGGTTGAGGGACCCATCCGTTCTCGCCCGACAGGGAGAATTCGATGCGACCCTCGGCAACGATCAAGGCGATACCGTCGCGGCTTTTCGCAATCCCCATCAGCATGACGCCCACCTGCTCCAGCGCTGGCCGAACGCCGCGCCGGCGCGACATAGCGGGCGAGGGGACAAACTTTTGGGCGGGGATAATCAACACCACCAGGAGGAAACCGATGCTTGATCCAGCCGTGAAAGGCTATTCGCGCCCGCCGGTCATTGCCGCCCGTCGCGGCCCGCCGGCGCTTCGCCAATGCTGCGACAGCTATGTCTGTCCGGTCTGCAGCCAGGTCGTCGAACTGAAGGATTATCGCCAGGTGCTATGGCACCAGCAGCCCGGCCATCAGCAGATGGACGTCGAGGACTGAGTATCGGGCTCAATCGCTCGGACATACGGCGCGACTAGATGCTCGGTGTGAGATCTACCGTTCAGGAAACGGCCTGCGGTTCCCAAGAACACGCGGACCGAGAGTGAAGCAGCGAAAACCAACGCTTCGCCGGGCACTCGGCTGCATGCATATCAACGGTCTGGAACCATCTTCAGACTGAAGTCTCACCCATCGAACGCAGAGGCCCGAGACATCGATTTGTAAGAAACAAGAGGACATCAATTTCATTTGGTAGCAAGCCGCCGGACAAAGTCCCTTCATCGGCGGTTGACCACGGAGTGCCTGCCACTTCCTGCGATATGGCAGGCACTCCTTCCCTCGTGAACCCGGCAACATGATCGCGAACCTGTTTGCCGCGCTGCTTCTGGCGGTATTGATCGGCGGCGTCTTCCTCCTCTTCGGCAGGTCGCTCTGGCCACAACGCGATGCCGAGATGGTGATCCTCCTTCCGATCGACGCGACCGCGACAGGCTCGGTGCGCAGGGCCTGTCGAGCCGTGCCTGCCGGCCCGCTTCGATCTCAAGCTCGCGCCCGTCAGGTCACCCGATGAAGGCGGGCGGGGGAACCAGTCCGCGGCTCATGCCGTTGATTGAGCGAAGGGATGGCGCTGGCGGAGGCCGCCATGGGCAATTTTGAACTCATCGATCTTTTGTGCGTCATCGATGCATGCGCGAGCGACCCTTTGGCCGGGCGTGTCGTGCCGATGTCGAAGGCGGTCGAGGAATTGCGCGTGCTGACCGGCGATTTCGTCTCGTCGGATGAGGACGCGACCAACGCCTTGACACAGGTCGCGCTCGAGCGCGGCTGCGCGGTGCTCTTCGACGAGCAGGCGGGCGCGGATATCGTGGACCAGGCGTAATCTCCTGCAGACGGGAGACTGGCGCTCATTTCGCCAGGGTGATCATCCGGCCCGCATAGGCCGCCCGGCCTCCGAGTTCGGCCGTGCAATCCGACTTTACGGCCGAGTTCCCTATCATCGCTACAGTATCGCCGACCAGCCGCAGGCAACTGCCCTGGGCTGTCATATCCGAATTTCCGGTATAGGTGATGGCGGCGTCCGGAGCATAGATGAAGCCGCTCACCACCGAGCCGGATCCGCCGTTGAGCAACAGGGGCTGAGTATTGCCATGCGCCTGGAAGATGGTGATGCCGGCGTAAGGACCGCTCGTCGGCGGCGAGAGGTTCACTTGCTCGTTGGCGTTGATGGTGAGCTGCGAGTTCTCCATCAGGAAGATCGTCACGCCCTGGCCGCTCAGGCTGCCGTTGCCGCCCGGCTTTATGGTGACGTTGCGCATGATGTAGGTGCCAGGATTGAGGGTGACCTTTCCCGACAAGGTCTTGTCGCAATAGGTGCCCGGCGAGAGGGTCACCGTTTTGCCATTGGGCACCGGCAGGCAGAGCGTGTAGGCAGGCGGAACGACATCGGCCAGCGGATCGAACGAGGCATACTGCTTCTCTTGCGGCGCGCCGCAGGAAAGCGTGGCGTTGGGCGGCGTCAGCCCCTGCGTGCCGCCGACCGTCGAGACGCAGCCGGCGCTGAGGATCGCCGAACCTCCGCGGCTAACGGCGTCGGGCGCGTCCGAATTGGCCGCTATCACGCAGCCGTTCATCGTCACATCGGTCGAGCCCTGCAGGTTGACCGCGCCGTCGGCGTGCTGATCGAGCGCGAGCACGCAGGCTTGCGCGCCGGGTTTGAGCTTGACCGAGGCGGTGCGTGTCGCCTGCCAGGCCGGCATGCCACTGACGAAGGCCGGCCGGCTGATGCTCGACGACAGCGAGATGAAATAGGCGCCCGGACCGCCGCTTGCGCTGGCCTGGAAGGCGGCGAGGCTGCCCGACAGCTCCTGTGCGTCGGCTGCGCTCATATTGGCGGCGAAGAAGGTCTGGCCGAGCTGCTGCACGTCGCTCGCCGACATGCTCGCCTGATATTTCGTGCCGATCGCAAGGCCAGCCGCGTCCAGCGAGTTCTGCAACTGCGCGGCGTCGTCGCTCGTGCCTATCAGGTCGATGGATGCCGCGACGCCAAGCATAAGCGGCACCATGGCGACTGCGGCCGCGATCGCGAAGTTGCCGCGTCTCGATGCCAAAAAACGTCCCAACATGAGTCATCCTCGCCGATACGCGGTATGTGATATGCGCGCCGTCTCAACGAGCGATTTGCAAAAAAGATAAAATGCAGAAAATGCTAAAACATTAGCTTCTACAGATGGTTACGCCTTAAGTCCGATATGTGTTGGGCCTTAGGTCTGAGTCCGTGCGGCGCAAGGTAGGAACAAGGGAGCGCTGGAGGCCCACCGGCGCAAATCGAGCGAAATAATTAGGCATTCGTTCACATCGCAATGGTGACGTGGCGGCTGGGATAGCTTGGGTGCGCTCGGCCATGGCCTCTTCGGGTCGTTTCTTCAGACATCTTTTTTCTCGAATTTCTTTTCGACGCTTTTGCGAAGGCATGGGCGGCAATGTCGCGACCATATTCGCGCTCACCCTGCCGGTCGTCGTCGGCGGCGCGGGGCTCGGCGTCGAAACCTCCTATTGGTACTATTCGAGCCTGAAGCTGCAGGCGATCGCCGACGCGGCAGCTTATGCTGGGGCGTTGGAAAAGGTCCAGGGGTCCGACACCGCGGCGATCACGGCGGCTGCCACGTCATCGGCCGCCTCGAACGGGCTGGGCGGGGGCACCATCGTCGTCAACACGCCGCCCACTTCGGGGCCGAACACGGCCAAGAAGGCAGTGGAGGTCATCCTTAACCAGAATCTCGACCGGATGTTCACCTCCATCTTCACGCAGACAAAGGTGCCGGAGCGGGCGAGGGCGGTGGCCGTGATCACCGACGCTTCGAAGGCCTGCAACCTGGCGCTCAGTCAGTCGGCCTCGCAGGCAGTGCTCTATTCCGGCAGCACTAGCGTCAAGCTGACCGGCTGCGTCATCATGTCGAACTCTATTGCGAACGACGCCATCAAAGTGCAGGGCGCGGCGGGACTTCAGGCGGATTGCCTAATTTCGGCCGGCGGCATGGTGCTGAACAACCCGGTGACTACGGTATGCAAGGCCCCGATCACTCAGGCCCTGCCGGCGGCCGATCCGTTCGCCAGTCTGCCGGCGCCCGCGAGTAGCGGCTCCTGCCAGAACGTCAACAGTGGTAAGTCGACGCAAACAATCCAGCCCGGAACCTACTGCAATGGCATGAACCTCAACGGCAATGTCACGCTTTCTCCCGGCGTCTATGTCGTCCAGGGCAATTTGAAAATCAACGCGGGCGCGGTTGTCCAGGGCGACGGGGTAACCATCTACATGGCCGGCAGCAACACCGTCAGCATGAACGGCAACGCCACCGTGACACTGAGCGCGCCGACCTCGGGAACCTATTCGGGTGTGCTGTTCTACGGCGACAGGACGGGAACCGCGGCGCAGAGCACCTTCAACGGGACCGCGACCTCGCTTTTGACCGGTGCCATCTATTTTCCCAAGCAGCAGGTCAATTATCTTGGCAACTTCTCGGGTCAGAACGGCTGCACCCAGGTCGTTGCCGACACCATCCAATGGTCAGGCAATTCGACCATCAATCAGGACTGCTCGAGCCTTGGGATGAAGGACATTCCGGCGGCACAGTCGGTCGCGGTCGTCGAGTGAAACCTGTGGCCAGGCAACTCCTTACGGCCGTTCGCGACAAGACGGGCATAGCCGCGGTGGAGTTAGCGCTGGTCCTACCGGTCCTATGTGCAGTGTTGCTCGGAATCATAGACGGCTGGTCCTATGTCGCCAGTTCGCTATCGATGCGCGCCGGCGTGAAGACGGCAGCGAACTTTGTGATGGCAGGATCCGTCGATGACAGCGCGACCCAGACTGTCGCGCTGGCGAGCTGGGAGAACAAGCCTTCCGACGCGCAGGTCACGATCAGTCGCATCTATAAGTGCGGCACCACCGTGGTCGATGCATCGACCTTATGCAGTGGACCTAAAGCGCCGTCCGTCTACGTTCAGATTCAGGCGTCCGGCACCTGGATTCCGCCCTTCACCTTCGGCCCATACCCAGACAATACCGCAATCGGCCATGTGCAGGTGGTCCGTGTGCGCTGAACGAAGACTCCGGCGTTCGGCATTTGCGGCTAATGAAGCGGGCGGCGCCGGTCTGGAATTCGCGCTGATTGCGCCTTTCCTCATCATGCTCCTGTTCGGCATCTTCGCCTTCGGCTGGTCGATGAACAGCATATCAAGCGTGCGCTACGCCCTCGAAGCTTCCGCGCGTTCGCTGCAGCTCAACAACACGCTGACGCAGGCCGACATCCAGGCGGTCGCGACGCAGAAATTGCAGGCGCTCGGACTGCAGAATGTGAATGTCACCATCACCACCGATCCGGCGAGCGGCGGCTTCCGCATGGCGCATGTCAACGCCAGCTATGCCTTCGTCATCAGCTTCCCCTATTTCAGCAATTTCCCGATCAGCTACACCACCTCGGTGACCGTGCCGCTGGTGGGCAGTTAGGCAATTCCAGGAAAACCGTATGGGCGGTCGAGGCCAGATGCCGACTGCGCGAAGCTTTGACTCCTTCCGTCGAATACAGCTTTAAGGGCCAGAGCGGTCCGGCACACGCAGGATCGCCGAACCGCTGTAAGCCTTTTTGCGCAATTCCGGGCAGAACCGCTGGGCACTTTTTCTGGAATTGTTTAGCTGTGCCCGCTCAGGCTAGCAGCCTTCCGTTGTCGTTTTCATCTGGCCGGGAGCGTTCGATTTGGCGCTTGTGTCCTGCTGCCCAGGCGCTGCCTGCTTTGCGCTGCCGGCCTGCTGCCCGGGCGCGCAATCCTTCGCCGAATTCGGGTTGGTCGAATTCGTCGTCGTCTGGTCCGTGCCCTGGCTGCTAGGCATCGTGGTCGTGGTGGACGATGAAGACGAGGTGCCCGACGACGTGCCCGACTGGGCTGTGGCCAGGCCACAGGACAAAGCAACGAAGGCGGCGGTGAGAAGAATTCGGCTCATGATGACAATCCTTTTTGGAAATGTCCCTTCGCTTGTTTAACCCTGACCTTCGGGCAGAGTTCCGGGTGATGTATATGTTCCCGAACGCGGGGATTTCGCGGCTGCACTTACCTCTTCGGACCATGGTCCGGCGGGACAAGGGCCCTCATTGTTCCAAACGGCCCAAGGGCGCTAAGCCCTTTGTATTTTCGTTAGATTTCAAGCAGTTAGAGCGATTTTTCGCGAAAGCTGCCAACCGATGGCTGCTATGCTCTCATTTCACGACCGCGATTGCTTAAAGTTTATCCGACGCCGTTAGGAAATTCTCATAAGACGCTACCTAGCGGTTGGGCCATGCGTCGATTCATCTGCGGAGAAGCACAATGACGTTGCGAAAGACACTCCTGGCATCCCTTGCCATTCTTGCGCTCGCGGCCGCGCCGGCGCTTGCCGGCGCCGGCGGTAATGGTGGCGGCCACGGCAATGGCGGCAGCCATGGCGGCGGCAATGGCAATGGCGGCAACGGCAACGGCGGCAACGGCAACGGTGGTAATGGAAATGGCGGGGGCAGCGGCAAGAGCGGCGCCTCGCACGGCAAGTCGGCGTCGGCTCCGGGCCACAACAAGAGCGCCGATGCCAGCGTGTCGGATGACAGCTCGACCGACGACACGACAACTGACGATACGACAACGGCCGCCACGCCCAAGGAAAAGAACATCCACGCCAAGCTCGGCCGGCTGAACTCGCTGCAGCGCAACATCAACGCCTACATGAATTCCAAGAGCAAGAAGTTCGCCGGCATCCAGGCTTACGTCACACAGGCCGCGGCGGCCAAGAACGCTCAGGCCGCGCTCGACGCGGCGAACGCCCAACTGGCCGCCGACCAGAGCAAGCTCGCCGACCTCACTCAGCAGCTCGCTGATCTCAATGCGACGGACACAACGGGCTTCACGCCCGACCAGCAGGCGGCCCTCGATGCGCAGATTGCTGACGTTCAGGCGCAGATCGACGCGCAGAACACGGCAATCACGGCCGACAACCAAGCGGTCACCGATGCTCAGACTGCGGTTGACAACGCGCCCGCCCCCACCGACGCCTCGTTGGATACAGCTCTCACCGACATGGCCAACAAGCCGGTCGATGCCGACGTAACCGCCTGGGCCAAGGACACGCTGGCAGGCAAGATCGACGCCATTGCCGCCGCCACGGCGACCACAACGACGACAACCCCATAGGCGGGGCGAACCGACCAGAGGGTGAACGAAGACGCCACCGGGCCTCGCCCGGCGGCTTTTTTGGTATGTCGGCGACCGCGAATTCGCGGTCTCAGAAAGAAAAACGGCTCGCCTCGGACGAGGGGAGCCAAAGCGGGAGCCGCATTGTTGGGTGTCGGTGCCCGCTACAGGTTGCCACCTGTTTTCACGAATGGCCGGTGCTTTCTTGGACGATGAAAAGCAAGACTCCGGCCTTGCAGTGCGGGTGTTCGGGCGTTGCTGGTTTTCTTTCGCCAAAAGTATCGCATTCCGATACACTTATCGTTGACGTGGCCGGCCGGCAACACCTTTGATATTCGAGCCGCCAGCCAGACGGGATTGCGTCATGCCCTCGGCGGGGCGTTCTCGCAATCACCCTTGACGGGCTCAGCACCGGCCCGATGCGTCGGCGCGTCGGACCTCAATCGCCGTGTATCTAGTCTAGTGAAGCAGAACGCCAATGTAACCGTGCGCTCCCTGTTCTTGCCCGCCATGGTGCATGGCTTCAGACCCCGCCCCCGGCGAACCGAGCCCAGCTATGGGGAGTTAAGAAGACGACAGTCGATTCCTCGGGGGATGTAGCTGTCCTTCATCGAGCCCGCCACTGGTTCAGCGCCAGTAGGCGGGCTTTTGACGGTCGGTCTAATCGGCGTGATCGAGGAGGCGGGTGGCATCGGCTCGCTCTCCGCCGCGTTTCATCCCGGCGTGATCGATGCCTTCGACGGTTATGGCGAATGTTCCGTTCTCGGTCCTGCCGATGAAGCCCTTCGCCTTCAGGTACCACAGATGGAATTCCAGGTGCTCGCGAGGGCAGCCCGACAGGCGTTCGAGCTCTTCGTCGCCGATGCCCGGATTGTTGACGTCCCGCCGGCGCCTCACATAGAGAAGCGACAGCAGATTGGCCTGGATAACGCTATCCCTCTCCATGCCGCCGCCGTCGCGCGCTCCTTCCGTGAGTTCGTGGCGAAGGCCCAGATGCTCGCGATAAAGGATATCGTACTGTGCCCGTTTGACCGGATCGCGAAGTGTATTGTGGGCTTCCACGATCTCGCTGAAGCGCGATTCATTGCCGGTTTCCCGATTGTCGGGATGATAGCGCATGGCAAAGTAGCGGAAGATCCGCTCGATGGTCTCAGAATTGGCGTTCGGGCTTATTTCCAGAAGTTCGTAGTAGTCGATGAACATGTAATCGTGCTTCCGAAATTACGGAAACCACTCCCCATGCCAAGCATTGCCCAAATGTCGCGCGCTTGCAAGGCGCGCCTGGGCTGAAGACCGGACGCTGAAGCGCATGTGTTTTCGCCAGCCGGCCGGACGGGAAGGGATGTCCTGGTCGGCGCGTTTTGTTCGCGGCGCCCGATCGGCGAAAGGCTTGCTCTGCCGCGCGGATTGGAAGGCTTACGGGATCGAATCGCTATCGCGGTGGAATAAATCCCGCACTCTGCTACGTTAACCATGTTTGAAATTCAGGTGGCAACCTGGATGGGAGCCGATCTCAAGCCCGGCTCTCTTTTTGGCTCGCCTCGAGAGAGGCGAGCCTTTTTTCACAAAGTCGCCGACCCGCCTTGCAGCTTTCGCCCGAAAGCGGCACCGACTTAGGTGCGCCATGGCTAATATGGCTTACAGGATGTAGACTTCGTAGAGTCGGGTTTACAGAGGCATTGGGAGGACAACAAATGCCACGCGTATCGGACCTCTTCTTCAAGACGGCCATCGTCTTTCTCATCCTGGGCGTCGCCGCCGGGCTGCAGATGGCGATTTCGGGCGATCACGGCGCCTTCCCGGCGCATGCTCACATCAACCTTCTTGGCTGGGTCACCAGCGCCATCTTCGGCGGCTACTACGCGCTCAACCCGGCCAAGGCCGAGCGCCGCATCGCCATGATCCATTATGGCCTCTATACGGTCGGCATCGTGATCATGTTGCCGGCGCTCTACTGGATGCTGGCGGCAGGCCATCCGGAGATCGAGCCGGTCGTGGCAACAGGCTCGCTGATCGTCGCCGCCGCAGTGCTGGTCTTTGGCTTCGTCGTCTTCTCGTCTTCGGAAACGGTGCGCTCAGCCTCACCGGCTGCCGCGCGCTAGCCTAGCTCGGCAAACCTGGCAGGATTGCAGCCAGCCCGGGCTGCAGTTCCGGCGACTGCAAGCCTGCCGTTGCGTTGCGCCGCAGTAATTTCGGCAAAGGCGGCCGCCGGCGGCGTGCAGGTTGCCGGCGCTTCGAGGCCTTGACGCCGAGCCGTAGACCGGCTCCTGCGTTCGAGCAAAGAATACGACGTGCCGGCTATTGCAGCGCGGCCGTCTCTCGAAAGGAAAAAAGGTGGATAGGTCGCGGCCGCGAGGTGCCACGCAAGTGATTAGGGAAGCAGTTTCGGGAAAAGCCGCAAGATGAGAGCGTGGATGATGCCGTCGCGTTCGAACGGGCCGGGTATCTTCGCAGGCGCCGAGGTTGCTTCCGCCTTGCCTTCGTCGCTCACGCGGGTCTCGTCGTGCACGAGCCAGAGCACGGCCACGAAATAACCGGCCTGCAGAACCACGGCCGCCAGGAACGTCCAGCTGATCGCCACCCAGACAGATCCCGTGGACATGAAGGTCCAGCCGAGGATGACCAGAAGCGTTGCCACCATTCCCACAAGAAACTGCGGAAAATACATTTGCCCAACCGAGCGCCCCGACCAAATCCGATCGTCGACGATCTCGCCCATGTCTCTACCCATCGTGACCCATGCACCTTTTCCCGGAGGACCGCAAGCTTGAACGATTTGCCGGCGGGCCTATCGCCCTTTCGTCCGGCCCCGATAGGGACGACGGACGCAAGACTTCCGTTGTGACAACTGTGAATTGCGCCGGATCGTTCCCTCGGCAACGGGATTCAACGCATATCTAACAAACTGCAGTGCATGTGCAGGCGGATGCCGGGCGTATTCGGATGTCTTTCTCCCACGCAAAAGGCCCGCCGGCTGGGCGGGCCCCTATTCGCTATGCTGGCCGGATCAGCTCAGGATCACGACGATCTTATAGGTGTCCGGGTCGACAATGACGATGCGTCCGTCGGCCAACACGAAATACTCATAACTCTCGTAAGCCGGAACGATCTTGACGATACGGGCCGGCAGGCGATGCAGACGCACCTTGTGGCGCGGCACCTCGACGCCGACGGAGATTTCGAAGCTGACATCGCGAACCGGCTCGACATGGGTCTCATGAATGACCTGCGTGATCTGCGTCTTCTGCTCCACCGTCACATTGTTGATCGAGGCCGTCTTGTTCTGGTCGGTCTCGACATTGGTGTTGCCCTGGGCGTTCTGCTCCGTCTGCATCTTGGTAGTGCCCTGAGCATTCTGCTCGGTGGTTGTGCCGGTCTTGCCCTGGGCGTCCTGCTGGGTCTGCATCTTGGTATTGCCGCCCTGAGCGTTCTGCTCGGTGGTTGTGCCAGTCTTACCCTGGGCCTGCTGATCGGTCTGGGTCTTCGTCTTGTCCTGGGCATTCTGCTGGGTGGTCGTGCCGGTCTTGGTCTGGGCGTTCTGCTCGGTCTGCATCTTGGTGCTGCCCTGAGCGTTCTGCTCGGTGGTGCCGGTCTTGCCCTGCGCCTGCTGCTTCTTCTTCAACTGCGTGTTGTCCTGGGCGTTTTGGTCGGTGCTGGTGCCGGCCTGACCCTGGGCCTGTTCATCGGTTTTCATCTTGGCCTTGCCCTGGGCCTGCTCTTCGGCGTTGGCGCCGGCCTTGCCTTGGGCGTTCTGCTGAGTTTGCGACTTCATCTCGCCCTGGGCCTGGCCGCCGGCCTTGCCGCCCTTCTGGCAGTCGGCCGCGCCGGCCGCGCAATTGTTATCGCCGCCGCTCGGCTGCACGGATTCGGTTTGCGCCATCGCGGCGCCGCAACCGACGCCGAGCGCGATCATGCTTGTGATCAGCAGGTGTTTCATTGGATTTTCTCCTCGGAAAGTCGGTCCCTTCGCATGGGTAACCCCGCCCGTAACGCATTGTTCCGAAATTGCCGCGCCGGGCAAAGACGATGATTTCGCGGAAGACGGCGGCAGTTGTTTTGCAAGCGCCAGTCCAATTTTGCAGGAACAAGGGCAGGCGAATGGCGTTACGACAATGCCGACCCGCTGTGGAAAATCGCAGGCCCAGCATCAAGGCGATGATTCAAATCCACATAGGAGAGACGACCAATGAAAATGCACCTCACCTCCGCCGCCGCCGGCTTGCTGCTTCTTGCGGGCATTGGCGCGGCTGCCGCGCAGGATGTCGTCATCGCGCCGGAGCAGGAAACCGTTATCAAGGAATATGTGCACAAGCAGCCGCTGGCCTCAGTGAAGGTTCCGGGGGTCGAGTTGAATATCGGCAGCACGCTTCCCGATACGGTCGAGCTGCACGAGGTACCGAACGTGAAATACCGTTACGTTGTCGTCGATAACCGGACGGTTATCGTCGACCCGGGCACGCGCAAGATCATCAAGGTTCTCGATTAATTGACATCGCGTCAAATCAGACGGTCCGTCGCCGGTCCGGCGGCGGGCCGTTAACCGATTATTATTTTGTTACCATATGCTAACGGAACCTTCCCTCTGCGCTTGAGTTAGCGGCTCTGGATCCGCGCTGTCTCATAGACAACACAAATCGATGGCAGGGTGGAGATTCGGGCGGCGGCGAACAAGTATGGGCGGGCGAGGAGGAGACTAACCGACATGTCGAAACGAGAAATCGGAACATCCCGTTCGCTCGGGATGCGGGTCGCCGATCTGAGAGCCAGGATGCGAGACGCCCGGATCACTGAGCATGAGATGAAGACCTTCCAGAAGGTCGCGGCCATCATGGGGGGCGGCGAGGGCTCCCTACGCATCGAGGCGGACGATCTGATCGCCGCATCCTTCGTCGCCGAGGCGCCGGGCGAATCGACGCCGACCTGACAGCGGCTACCAGCCGAAAAAATGTTCAGTGATGCAATCGACCGTCAGACGGAAGGCGGCGGTCTGCAGGTGTGCAGCCGCACGGCTGCCGCAATGTCTTTTTAATGCGCCACCGCAACGCAGAGCGGCGCAGGCGACCACTCCAAAAAGGAGCCAGCCTTGCGCCGCTTCGGCGCGCTGGTGCCTATCCAGGCACGTGTCTGTTCTGCGCTCGGTTTTCGCGCGCCCGGCTGCGCCTGATCTTTGCTTCGCGCAGTACTACGACCGGATCGGCGCCGGTCCATTCGATCCCCGCCTTCTTTGCAAAGATCAGGAACGCCTGCCGCGCCTTGTCCAGCTCGATCTCTCCGGCCCGCGCCGCCTCGCAGGAACGCAGCGCCGTGACATAGCTCTCGTCCCGAGCAGCCGGCGGCCATTCCTTGAGGAAGTTCTGCATCGCGGTCAGCGAGGTGATCTCGCGCTTGAAACCGGCGCCGACCGCGATCGCTACCGGGGCTCGAAGTTCGATGTCGCTTCTGATGGAACCTGATCGCATAATTCGCCGCCCTATGGATTTCAAAGTCTTGGGAGTTTCAATGCCTTCCAATGCGGGGCGGATGCGAAGGTTCCGCTAAATCAACTTAGTCGTCGCTGACGGAACAACACCTTGCCGGGGGCGTTTGCCCCGGGAGCTCCAATGTTCGACCTGCCAGTGTTTCCGCCCCCGCGGTGGCAGGGCGGAGCTCCCCAACGCAACAGGAGAGAAACGATGAAAACCACCCTCATTCCAGCTGTCGCCGGCCTGGCTCTAATGGCCGGCATCGGCGTCGCGGCCGCGGACGAGGTAATCGTCACGCCTGAGCAGCAGACTGTGGTCAAGGAATATGTCCACAAGCACCCGATCGCCTCGGTGAACGTGCTTGGTCTTGAGCTCGGCGTCGGTTCGACCGTGCCGGATACTGTCGAACTGCAGGAGGTTCCGGATGTGAAGTACCGTTATGCGGTCGTCAATGACCACACGGTGCTGATCGACCCCGGCACGCGCCGTGTCGTCCAGGTGATCCAATAACACCTGCTTTCCTGAAGAGCCCGATCCTCGCGTCAACGGAGGATCGGGCTCTTCTCGCATCCGGGCTTAACGGCTAAAATGGTCAGCGGTTTGGGAGGCAACGAAGCGCGGAAGGAGTCGTTGCCATGCATCATCCACACGTCGAATCACCGAGTATCGCCGCCATGGTCGACAAGCTGCTGGCCGAACACAGGACCGGCCTACTGTCGATGCAAGAGGCAATTTCCCTGCTGCGCCAGCGTACAGGGACCGACCGCTCTGACGCGGATTTGGCCGGGTTGATTACAAAGAAGGCAGCGCATCTGGGCGTCGCAGTTGTCGTCGACAGACACTGAGCGAAATTGCCGTCAAAGTCGGTCGCTATATGCGTGATAGCGAAGACGCCGCGCGAAAATTCGGCTAATGTTCGCGCCGGGGAACCGACATCAGGAGGCGACAGTGACGGACGACAGGCACGAACGCATTCGCCAGCGGGCGCACGAGATCTGGGAGCAGGCTGGTCGGCCGGAAGGCGCGCATCTCGAGCACTGGGATCAGGCGACGGCCGAGATCGACGCGGCAGGCAAGCCGAAGGCGAAGAGTCCGAAGAAGGCCGCCGCCGCGAAAGTCGAAAAATCAAAAGTAGCGGCTAAGGCCGAAAAGCCGGCCAAGCCCGCCAAGGCCAAGGCGACCAAGCCCAAAACCAAGGGCTGAGTCCGTTAGGCGACCGCTTGACCGCCAAGCTTTATTCGATCCTCGGAAGGTGAAGGCGAGGCAAGGGCGTCCCTTCGTGTATCCCCCGGTCGCGCTGATTTCTGACGTGCCGATTTGCAGCGTCCTTTCGTCAGCGCGCCAGGGCGGCCGGCAGCCAGGTCGGCGGCAATGCCGGGCTGCAGGTCAACTGGTAGGGGGAGGCTATCGCCTTCCTTGATTTCCGGCGTATCGCGCGACCGCGCACAGGAATGCCAGCGCGGCCGTGTCGCAGGCGGCCCGCGACGGCGAGGGACCCTTGGCGAAAAGAACCGCGTCCGCGACGGGGATCGTCAGGCCGTGCTTGCGGGCGAATGAGGTGACTTCGTAGGGTTGATCGTCGGGCTGTATGCCGATGTCGATGCGCTGGTCCATTAAAACGAATTCCTCCCTGATGTGCGGCTTACCCTCCTTCGCCTGAGAGGAATTAATCACCGGCCGCTAGCGCGCGTCCACCAATTGGCAATTGTGTGAAACGATGCATTTTTCGGCAGGTGGCCTAAGGGTTGTAGCGACTGTCTGGGCTCACCACGCGTCGCTCGACCGGGCAAACCTCACCCCCGCCGCGATCATCGCGTTTTCACATTCGCTGATCAGCCTCAGATTGCGCGAATACCGCGCCACCGTCTCCGGCAGCCAGGCCGCGCAAGCCTCCACATAGGCGCGGCCATGCACCAGCGTGCCGGTCGAAAGCCGCTCGTCCTTCTCTGCGATCACTTTCAGATATTGCCGGATGAAGCGGATGTCGTCGGCGATATCCTGGCTGGCCATGCGCCAGGCGCCGGCAAGACGTTCGCGCTCCGCGAGCGGCAGTGGCGACAGCAAGGGGCGGGAGAGGTCGGCGAAAGCGGCATGGTTCGCGGTGTCCAAGCAAGTCCCCTCAAAGAGAAAAGAAGTATCGTACTTTATGTACGAATAGCAATCAAGCGGGATTCGTACAATTTGAACGACAAAGCGGGTGAAAAGCGGCTATAAAAAATCCGCAAAAATCTTTGACCAGCCATCTCCCCAAAGGGAGATGAGGCTTCTGGCCCGATTGGCCTTGCAAAAACCGCTTCTCCATTCGCTCGAACATTGCTTTAACCCCGCCACCCACAGGGGTGCTCCGTACGGTCGGGGCTGAGATGGTGGCGGCAAGCCTCCGGACCCTAAAGCTGATCTGGATAATACCAGCGGAGCGAGGCGGGCATGTTTTCCGCGCATAGATTTTGTTTGCCTCGGGGATATTGCTCGACGGCAAAGGCCAGACGCTGAAGGAGAAGCCGGATTTGGCCGCGTATTTCACGAATGAGTTTCTGGGGTAGGGGACGGTCAGGCGCGAAGGAACGCGGCGTCACGCCGGTACCTTGCCGGAAAATTCCGTGCGGCGCCTAATCCTTCACAATGGCGTAGAGCAGGGCGGTTTTGACATGTCGTCCAGGTTCGCCCGGCAGCGAGAGGGCCGCCGAAAACAATTTCACGGTTGCGGGGCACAGGCCCGCGAAATCCTGACTGGCGTTCGCTATAGCCTCCATCTCGACCGGCGTGCCGCCGCTTTTGGTAAAGGCCTGGGCGACGAGCGACCAGTCCTCATCCTCAGGTCCGGCAGCCGGCAGGCCGCTTCTTTTGGCAGCGCCGAATGCGTGGAACAGCGTTGCACCGATCTTGTCCAGATGTACCAGAAACTCACGATCAGGCGCGCTGACTGCGTCCGGTCCGTTGCGCAGGTAGTTGTTGCAGGTGGCTGGCGTTTGTCGCGCCATCAGGTAGTTGAGCATGGCAAGCTGGGCCGAGAGCGCCTGTGAAGCTTCGTTGTCCGGAGTGGAAGGCAACAGCGGCGCATACCTACGCCGCAGTTCGGCGACCGCAACACGGCTGGTGTTTCGCACCGCCTGCTTGCCGCCCAAGCGCGCCGCGACCAAGACGTTGTCGATCAACGCGGCGTAGTCATCCGGGAACTCCTCGGCGATTGCCTTCAATATCTGCGAGTCCTGCTTCTGAACCTCGGCGTCGATGTCGGCGCGGGTCAACGCATGGGGCGGGGGCGTCTGCTTGCCGGCTTGGCTCGCGAGCTTGCCGGACTTGTTCGAGCGAGACGCTTTCTCCTTCGCAGCCACTGCCAATTTTCGACCCTGGCGGGCCATGTCGGATTTAGGATCGAGCTCGAGCGCCCTGTCGAGATCGGCGGCGGCGCGATCGAAGTCGCCGATAGAGTACCAGGCGCCGCCGCGCCCGAAATAAAGCGGGGCGTAGTCCGGTTTCATCTCTATCGCATGGTTGAAATCGGCGATAGCCTTTTCCGGTTCGCGCTTCTTCACCAGTATAAGAGCGCGGCCGTGATAGGCTGGGGCGTAGGATGGATCGATCTCAAGCGCTCGGCTGAGGTCGGCCATGGCCCCGTCATAGTCTCCCTTTTGCAGGCGCGCCCTGGCGCGCGCCGAATAGGTCGACGGTTCGTTTGGCGCGAGTGCCACGGCGCGGCTATACTCAGCGGCGGCGCGATCGTATTTGCGTTTCTTGTAGAATGCGTCGCCGCGCTCGAGCGCCGCTACCAAGGCCGCTGGATCCGGAGCGACTTCGGCCGTCTCCGCTTCGTTTTCGCCTTTCGCCGCTACTGCGGCCTTGCGGGCAACGCCGTAGTCGGTATTGCCGGGATCGAGCTTGAGCGCCTCGTCGAAGTCGGCGATGGCGCCGGCATAGTCTTTCCGGTCGGCCCGGGCCATGCCGCGCGCATAGTAGCTGGCGTCGTGCTTCGCATCGATCCCGATCGCCACCGTATAGGCGGCGATCGCGCGTCCTGCGTCGCCCTTGGCCTGCCACGCCATGCCTTTGCAATAGTGGGCGTCGCGCGCCTTCGGATCGAGCTTGGAAGCCTGGTCGCAGTCCGCAAGGGCGCCTTCGACATCGCCGGACGTCACCTTGGCGAGGCCGCGGCGAAAATACGCCGGAGCAAAATTGGGGGCGAGCTGAATGACCCTGTCGAAATCGGCGATCGCCTGGCCATAGTCGCGTGTGGCTGCCCTGGCCCTGCCGCGGCCGAAATAGCCGAAGCGGTTGTCGGGTTCGAGCGCGATCACCACGTCATAGGCGCCGATCGCCTTGTCGTATTTGCCCATGTCCAGCCAGGCATCGCCGCCCAGGATCGCTTGCAGCGCGCGCTGGTCTTTTGTCTCCAAGGTCTTTGAGGCCAGTGTGTCGTCGGTAGCCGTCAAATTCGGACGGACGGCTTGCGCCGGCGCAGCAGCGATTGCCGACTTCGATTGCTCCAAGTCCGGTGCCGGCCTGGCGTTGCCTTCATCACCGACGGCCTGTTCGTCGCAGCTTCCCGACCGTGCGGAATCCAGTTCGACGGCACGCCGGCAATCCGCCGCTGCCCCGGCCTGGTCGCCCTTGAGCGTCCTTGCGCGGCTGCGGCCAAGATAGGCGTCGGCACTTTTGGGGTCGAGGCTGATCGCCTTGTCAAAATCGAGCAGCGCGCCGTCGACACCATATTTTGCCAGACGCGCTCCTGCGCGTTCGACCAGTATCCTGGCGGCGGCCCGATCCTGAGCGGCCTGATCCTGTGTCGCGGCGGCCGGAACGGTTTGAGCCATGAGCGCGGCGCACGCGTCGGCGCGTTTCGGATCCAGTTCGACGGCGCGCCGGCAGTCGCTGGTGGCGAGGGCATCGTCTCCTTGCGAGGCCGCGGCGACCGCTCGGTCGTAATAGGCCTCGGCGTTGTCCGGATCGAGCGAGATGGCATAGCCGAAGGAAGCGATTGCGCCCGGCACGTCGCCGGAGACCTGCTGCTTCAATGCATCCCGGATTTGCGCGGCAGCATCTTTGGAACGGATCTGCCTGCCAGTGGCCTCCAACTGCTTGGTCAAAGCAGAAAGATCCGGCTTGGTCGTCGTTTCCGCGGCCGGCGCCTCGGCGTCGGCGGGTCCCACATCACAATCACCGGCCTTTTCCGGCTTGAGCGCGATGGCCTTCCTGCAATCGGCCGCCGCGCCGGCCGCGTCGCCGCGCCGCGCTCGTACCAGCGAGCGGGCGAACCAAGCTCCGGCATCGTTCGGATCAAGTGCGATCACCTGGCCGAAATCGGCAATGGCGCGGTCGTCGTTGCCTTTGCCCGCCCAAGCGACGGCTCGGTAGTAATAGCCGTCGACGTTTCCGGCATCGAGCTCGGTCGCCTTGTTGGCGTCAGCGATCGCGCGAACCCACTCCTTTTTGTTGGCCCAGGCGGCGCCGCGTTTGGCATAGGCGTCGGCGCTCCTGGGGTCGATGTCCAGGGCCGTGTCGTAATCGGCAATAGCACGGTCGAATCCGCCCTTGGCGGCGTGGGCGATGCCGCGGTTGACCAAGGCGGTCACGTCCGTCGGATCGATACGGATCGCCTCGTTATATGCGGCGATCGCCTTTTCCTGATCGCCCGTCGCGGCCAAGGCGGAGCCGAGTTCGGCATGCGCCCTGCCGTTTCCCGGATCAGCCTCGATCGCCTGCTGGAAGTCGAGGATGGCCGCGTCAACCTTACCCTTGTGCAGGAAGGCCGAGCCCCGGCTGGAATAGGCTTGGCTGTCGGACGGCTCAAGGCTGATCGCAATGTTGAAGTCCGCGATCGCGCGGTCGTCGTCGCCTTTGTCGAACCAGTCGGCGCCGCGGTTGAAGTAGGCCGAAGCCCGCTTGGGATCGAGCGCGATCGCCTCGCCATAATCGGCGATCGCGCCATCCCAGTCTTGCATGTCGTCCCGAGCCCTGGCCCTGTAGAAATAGGCCTTGGCGCGCAAAGGCGATGCCTCGGTGACGTCCTCGGCAATCGCGGTGCAGGCGGCAATGCGGCGGTCGGCTGCGGCTTTGGCATCGCCGGGGCTTTTTTCATCGCCGAAACAAAGGGCAGGATCTTTGACAACAGCGGCCGCCGGTTCGCTTAGCCCGCCAAGCACCAGCATCACCGCCAGGACCACCAGCGGCCCGCGCGAAACCCCTCCAACAAGCGCGCGCAAAAACGCGCCGATGCGGCGTAACATGATGGATCCTCCCCCCGGAGTTACCGCGGCTGCGGCCATAGCTGCCTATAGTTCTATTTTTGTTCCGGAATGCAAGCAGAAATTGTGAAGGCCGCATTGGGGCGCCCAGCCCGCGCTAAGCGGGACCGCCCAGAACACTTGCCGCCGAAGGCCGGCGCGAAGGATCGCGGCCTTTGCCGGAGGCCTCTGGGCTATCCTCACATGTCGATCATCGACCGCTTCACCCGCCCGATGATGGTGATCGCCCCCTCCAGCTCCGGCGGCGGGATATCCAGATAGGACGCGGGCTGGAAGGGCGGATTGTCGTTCGGGCGGTAGCGCTTGTAGGTGGCGCGTCCCGTCTCGTCGGCAATCACGTAGCAGCCATTGGTCACCAGCCGCTTGTCGCGCAAATTGACAAAGATGATCGAATCCGGAGGCGAGATCTTGTTCATCGATGGACCGTCGACGCGCAGCGCAATCCATTCGCCTTCCTCGAGGTCGGCGGTGGGGATGGTCGGATAGTCGGAAAGGTTGACCACGCTGTCCTGACTGCCGAGCTCGCCGGCGCTGATCCAGGACACGATCGGCACGTCGACGGTGACGGGCGCCGAGGCGAGGCTGACCGGCGCCGCTTCCGTGCCATCGGCATTGAACAGCAGCCAGCCGGGATCGACGCCGAACAGCCGGCCGTATTTCTCGGCCGCTTTCCGGGACAACGGCCGGTTGCCGTTCTCATGGCTGATGAGGGTATTCTTGTTGATGTCGCGCAAGGCCCGCGCCGCATCGCTGGGCGAAGCATAGCCGGCCTGGGCGCGCGCCTGCTGCAATCTATGCCGGGAATCCATCATCGTACAAAATGCCTGAAAATAATCGTCCAAACTGTACGATTTCGCTTGCGCGGCTTTCGTACATAACGTACGCTTAGCGCATGAATGAGCATCCCGCAAGCATTTCCGCACTGCCCGTGATTCCCGCGCCGCCCATGAGCATCTCGGGGCTTGTCGCTTCCCGGCTGAGCATGGGCGCTTTCGCCGTCCCGCAAGGGGAGGCGGCATGAACGCGCCCGTATCTTTCCAGTTCGAACCGTCTTCCCCATTCGAATCGCCTGTCGAATTCCAATCGTCCGGACCGTCTTCCTCCCCGGTCCGGGCGCATTCCGGGGCGCTTGCCCCGGATCCGGTCGAACCGCCCGCACCCCGGTTCACCGGAACGGCCGGAGCCGTTCCTCCCCCGGCTCCGGCCGCCGCTTGTGGGGGCGCATCATGCATCCGCACCGAGGACGGCACCGTCATCCTGTTCGACCGTACGACGGGCCTTGCGGTATCGGGCCTGACCCGAGCCGCCGCCGAAGCGACCCTGCTTCGGCTGACCGGCGCCGCCTGACTTCAACCGATCGCTGACCTGACTGCGGCCTCGCGGCCGAACCCTGGCGCTCGTCCGCGCCTTCGACAAGCAAATGGAATGAGACGATGACCGCCGCCTATACCGAAAAGGAAATCGACGAGATCGCCGCCTGGTTGAAGGAGGGGCTTTCGGCCTCGCGCATCGCCGGCCGCTTCAGCGCACTGCGCGGCAGTCCGGTCTCGCGCAACGCCATCATCGGCATCGTACACCGCAATGCCGGCTTGCGCGCTATCGGCTTCGCCAATCCCAAGGGCGGCCGCGCCGGCGGCAGACCCAGGAAGCATGCCCGGCCCGATCGTCCTGGCCGGCGGGCCAGGGTGACGGTCGGAGGCGTGGCGCTCTCCGAACCGGCAGCACTTTCCAGGCATGTCGAATTGCTGGAAGGCGCCAGCGGGGAAGCTGCCAATCTCCCCCCTTGCGCGGGAGATGACCCGGAGGGCAGAGGGGAGTGCTGTCCCGCCTACACCCCGGTCTATGAAGTTCCCTCTGAGCCGAGCAACGTCACCGCCTGCACCCCCAAGCCCAGAAAGCCCAAAGCCCGCGAACCCGCACGCACGCTGCCACCCGCCTGGCTCGCACCCAGCGCCCGCGAGAAATCCGAAGCACATCTCTACAAGCTCCCGGCGCCGCCGCCTCCGGTAAACCCCGGCCGCCAGCCGCATGTCGCCGCGATGCGCTTTCTCGACTGCCTGTTCGGCCGCTGCCGCGCGCCGCTCGACCTCGCGCTGCGCGAGGATGCCGAAGCCGATCCCGCCGGCGCGCGCCCGGGACCGGACATGCTCTGCTGCGGCCTGCCGACGTCGGCTACGCGCTCCTACTGCACGCATCACCATGCAAGGTTCCATGGCCATCGGGGGAAGGGGATGTGAGGGCGAGGCGACGAACGTGCCGTCGCCGGAACCGCTGATCTCCCATTCCGAGGGAGATGTCCGGCAGGACAGAGGGGGGCTGTCCCGCCGGCCTTTCCAATTTCCATTCTCGCCAAAACAAGGACCCGCATCCATGCCCCGCAAATCCGCCAAAAAACCGCAGCCTCCGAAACTCCCCAAGGGCGAGGCGGAGCAGGTGCGCATCCGCCGCGAGATCGGCCACGACTTCGCGCTGAAGCAAGACGCCTTCGGCCGCCAGCGGCTCGCGTCCGGCACGGCCGAGGCGCGGCGCGTCTACGAAGTGTCGAACGGCGGCTACACCTCCACCGGCGGCGTGGTGCGCCTGCGCAATGTCGATCCGCTCACCGGCATCACCTCGCTCAGCCGCCAGCAGCGCGAGGCCGGCCAACGTTTTCGCGACGATTTCGAGCGCAGCCAGCGTGAGGGCCTGCAGCCGCAATCCTGGAGCGAGCGCGTCGATAGCGGACGCGTCGGCGGCGGCATCCCCGATCGGGTGCTCTCAGCCGGCCGCGCGCACGCCCATGCCGCGGCAGCGCTCGCCCACTGGGAGGTGGCGGAGGTGGTGCGCAAGATCTGCCTGGAGGGACAGTCAGTGAAGGCGATCGCTGAGCGTAGCGGCGATGGGCGCGACGTGGTGGTGAAGTTGCTGAAGGTGGGGCTGGATCTGCTGGCGGTGCATTATGGGATGATGGGGAGGAAAGCTGGGTAGGGGCGGCATGGACGTGGCCAAATCAAGGGCTTGGCAAAGAAAAGTGACTCACGATGTGAGGTGGCTGACGTGAACTTGCAGAGATATGACGTTGCCCTTCATCCGCCCCTCGGGACGCTCCCGCCGGAGCGAAGGAGAGGCGCGACGCCGGCGCAGCCGCTTTCTCCTCGTTTACGGGGAGAAATGCCCGGCAGAGCAGTGGGGGCGCGCTGACCTTCGACGTTATTTGCGGAGTCCGGTATGAGTTTTGGAGGTTGGCTCCTCGCCACCCTCAGGTGGTGGTTCCCACCCAAACACACTCCGCCCGCCCAGCAGATGCGACTGGTCCATTTCCCCCGCCACGATCTCCTTCAGGCTCGGCCCCGTCACATAGCGCTCCATCCGGCGTGACTCGCCATCCAGCCGCCTCAGCGCCTCCAATTCCTCACCGCGCCCGAGCTTGGCCTTGCCCACCGCCGATTTCAGCACTGAGATCGTCTCGTCATAGACCTTCAGCGGCACGGGGAAGGGGTGGCGGTCCTTGCCGCCATGGGCGAGCGAGAAGCGGGCCGGGTCGGAGAAGCGGTAGGGCGCGCCATGCACCACTTCCGAGACCATCGCCAGAGCCCGCACCGTGCGCGGGCCGACGCCGGGGACCAGCAGCAGTTCGGGAAAATCCTTCGGGCCGCTTTCGATGGCGGACGCGATATTGCCGTGCAGGCGGCGCATGACGATGTCGCTCTCGCGCACATCGTGATGCGCGGGCATGACGAGGTTGGGCAAGAGCGGCTGCGCGACAGGCTCGGGTTCGGGTTGCGGCTCCAGTACGGCAAGCTCGGTCAGGATCTTTTCCGGGCTCATGGTCTTCAGAAGCTCGACCTGCCCGCTGCGGGCCTTTTCCGCGCGACGGTCGGTGAGGTTGACGATCTCTCCCTGGCTCTCGCCTTCGATGGCTGCATGCGGCTGGTTGACGAAGCTTTTGAGTCCCTCCGACAGCCAGTGGTAGCGGCGCGCCTGGCGAGCGTCGCCGTTCATGCCCTGCTGCACTACCACCCAGCGCCCGTCATCGGCGACGATGAAGCCATGCAGGTAGAGGTCGTAGCCGTCCTGCACGGCGGCGCTGTCGACCTTGGCGACGAGCCGGCTGGCGGTGGCTAACGCTTCGCCGTCCAGGCCGACGCGGTCGCCGATCGCCAGCAACTCGCCCGGCGTCTTGCGCGAATGCGCGCCGCGCCCGCCGCAGACATGGATGCCGAGTTCGTTGCTGAGCGGATTGAGCCCGCGCTTCAGCGCGCCGATGACGGAAGTGGTGATACCGGACGAATGCCAGTCCATGCCCATTACGGCGCCGAAGGACTGGAACCAGAAGGGATGGGCGAGCCGCCGCAAAAGCTCGTCGCGGCCGTAATGGTGGACGATTGCTTCGCACAGCACCGCGCCGAGCTTCGTCATGCGCTCGCCCAGCCATTTCGGAACCCGCCCGCCATGCAGCGGCAGGTCGGCGCTGCCGCTTCGCTGCGTCACTTTGCTTTCCCTTATGAATGCCGGCTTTTAGATGGCCCTTTGGCGGGAATTTGCAAGGCGACGCAGCGGCCAATGTTCCGCCTTGTCAGTAACGGCAAACCCGAACCCGTTCCAGCACCCGGCGGTGATGGTGCCAGTGCCTCACCCACTTCACGTGGCAACGGTGGTAGTGGCGGTGCCGGTGGTAGTAGCGATGCGGGTAGCGGGCCATGTAGTCGGGATAATAACCGCGGTAATAGCGCGGGCCGTAATAGCGGCCGCCATAGTCGTAGAACGGGCCGCCGCCGTAGAACGGGCCGCCGCCGTAGAAGGGGCCTCCGTAGAACGGGCCGCCGTAGAACGGGCCGAAGCCGCCGAAAGGACCGAAAAAACCGCCCGGACCGAAGAACTGCGCATCGGCAGGCGCGACCGTGGCTGCGGCAGAGGCAATGGCAATCACCGAAGCAAGTAACAGTTTTCTCATGGCAACCTCCTCCTGAAGGCTGATCCCCGGATAAACGCGCTGCAGGAAGCGTGTGTTCCCAATCGCTGACGGCCGCTGAGCGTGGCGCTCACCCTCGAGAATGGTCGCAAGAGCGGCTAGGAAGTCAGCTTGCCAACCGGACTCAGTACCTGCAGACGCGGATTGCCTCGTACACCCGGTGGTGATGACGCCAGTGTCTCACATATTCGACTTGGCAACGCCTGTGGTGCCGGAAATAGTAATTCCGGTAGTAGTGCGGCCTGTAGCTGTAATATTGGCCGTAGTACGGCCGATATGTGTAGCGGTCGCCGTAATAGTCACCGTAGTACGGTCCATAATCATCATAATCATCATCGTAATAGCCGTCGCCGATGCCGATCCCGAATTCGAGGCGTCCGGCATTGGCCGGGCCGATTACGGCGGACGCCGACGCAACGGCTATAACGGAGGCGAGCAGGAGCTTTTTCATAACCACCTCCCTGGGGTTGATCACACCATAAACGCCCGGGAAGCAGCGTATGTTCCGAATCGCTAATATTCGCCCGCCCATCGATGAGGATGGGCGGGTCGTCATCTCCCCTCGCGGCGGAGATCAGCCAATTGCGGGCACTAATCAGCGTTCGCAAATGCGGATTTTTTCAATGACGCGGTGGTGATGGCGCCAGTGCTTCACGATCTTGACCCGGCAATTATCGCGATAATACCGGTTATGATAGCGAACCACATAACGCTCACGAGCGGGGGCGTAGTAGTCGTCATCGTAGACGTGCCGGTAATAGCGGTGAGGGTAGTATCCGCCATAATCGCCGTAATAGTCGTCGTCATAGCCAGGACCGATGCCGATACCGAGCTGCACGCCGCCGGCGTTGGCCGGCGCGATCGCGAACGCCGAGGCGATGGCGATCATCGAAGCAAGCAGAAGCTTTTTCATCGCTGCCTCCTTGAGTTTCGAGGACGCCCCTTCGAGGAGTAAACGGTTTCGAGGCAGCCGGTGTTCCGAGGAAAATGGGGCCCTATCTTCCACGTGCTCGGGGCGAGCCCGTTCGCAAATGCAGAAAAACGCTCTCTCCCCTGCAAAAGGTGTATGGACCAGGGGAGGATAGCGCCGCGCGATGTCGCAGCACCGCTCGCGACCGTTGGCGCCGTCGGCTATGCCACATCTGACCCAAATGCCAAGCACAGGAGCCTCCATGACCAAGAAAACCATTCTCAAATTCGGCCCCGTCGAGCAGGCCGATGGCGGCGACCTACCAGGCTGGATCGCGGTCGAGGGTTCCCCCACCATGCAGACCGCCGTGCAGCACGCCACCGACGACGGCAAGGTGATGTCCGGCACCTGGCGCGCGTCGCCCGGCACTTACCACGCCACCTACACCGACTATGAGTTCGTCCACATGATCGCCGGCCGCATCATCATTACGCCCGATGGGGGCGAGCCGGTCGAGGTCGGCCCCGGCGACGCTTTCGTGGTCGAGGCCGATTTCAAGGGGACATGGAAGATCCTCGAGCCGGTGACCAAGCATTTCGTCGTTGTGATTGGATGAGGGCGCCGGCGCTGAAGCTGCTGATCTCCCCTACAGGTGCGAGATTGGCAGCTTCACCGCCCCACTTTCGAAATCACCCTTTTCTCCACCTCCGGCTCCAGCGATTCCGCGAAGGGCGTGGCCAGATGGTGCTGATCGCGGAAGGCGAGCTTGCCGTCGATGAAGACATGGCAAATGGTGGCGCTGCAGAAACGGTCGGTGAGGTCGACGTAAGCCGCGTTGGGGATGCTGTCGACGATGTCGCGTTCTACCGCGGCCATGGCATCGTTGGCGGCATAGGCCCGCGTCTGGTCGCAGCGCGAGGGCGTTTCGTTTCGCCAAAGCGCCCGCGCCACGCAGGTGTCGACATTGGCGTTGTTGAACGGCACGTCGCGGATGAAGGCTACCTTGAGGCCGGCCCGGCTCAGGCTGGTGAGCGTTGAGCGCAGGCCCGCACGCCAGTCGGCGTCCTGGCTGTCCGTGTCGCCTGCGCGCCCCGCCATTTTGCGCCCGCTGGTCAGCGCTAGCTCCGAGATGACCACCAGCGCCGGCCTCGCCTGGATGATTTCGTTGATCGCCTGCTCGCGCCAGCGGTCGCACTCGCTATAGGGACGCTTGAGCTCGGACGACCACACGCTGATGCGCGAGGCGCGGCAGGAGTTCTTCAGCCAGGTCACCACCCGGTAGCCGTTTTTTCGACCCGCCTCGATCAGCGGCGTCGACCAGTGGTCGGCGTGGGAATCGCCGAAGAGAGCGATGACGCGCGGCCCGTCGCCGAACACGCAAGGGGTCGGCGTCACGCTCTGATAGTCCTGCACGCAGCCCGCTTTGGCCCGGGCTGTGGACGGTTCCGCGGCACTCGCCGCGATGATGCGTTGTTCCGGATCGAGGTCGTGCACGGCGAGCCTAGCATTGCCGTAGGCGGCTGCGACGCCGGTGCCGGTCAGGAGGAGGGCCGGCACCAGCGCCCGCGCCGCATTGGCCATCAGCCAGCCGTTGCGACGGATCGGGTTTTCGACGAGGTGGTAGCTAAGCGCGGACAGCGCCAGCGTCAGCGCAAGGCAGTAGAGCCGCTCGGCGGGCGTCAGTTCCGGCACCAGCATGCCGGCATAGACGATGACCGGCCAATGCCAGAGATAGAGCGAATAGGAGAGCTTGCCGATCCATTGCAAAGGCGGCAGCGCCAGGGCGGCGTTCACGTAGTTCCGTTCGGAATTGCGTGGACGAGGAGTGCCGTCCCTGGCGCCGGCCGCTCCCGCCTTGAGCAGAAGGACCGTACCGACCACAGGCAGAAGCGCCAGAAAGCCGGGGAAGGGAGCGTCCTCGCTGAAGGTGAGATAAGCGGCCCCGATCATCGCCAGTCCGGTCAGGCTTAACGCCCGCCCCAGCCGCGGGCGCTCCTGCAATAGCCGCGTCGGCACCATCGATGCGAGGCCGCCGGCGGCAAATTCCCATGCGCGCAGCGGCGAAAAGTAGAAGGCCCAGGGCTGCGAGACGCTCGTCAGCCAGGCGCAGAGAACAAAGGAAGCGAGGCCGACAGCGGCGATCGCGACCACGATGGCGCGTTTGCCGGGCTTCATCCACCAGGCCAGCATCAGGAGCGCCGGCCAGGCGAGATAGAATTGCTCCTCGACCGACAGCGACCAGTAGTGGATGAACGGATTGCTGGTGGCGTCATTGGCGAAATAGTCGAACGACCAGCGGATCAGCCACAGATTGATCATATAGGCCGAGGCGAACATCGCGCCCTTGGAATAGAGCGCCTGTTCTTCCGGCGACAGGATGACTGCGCCCGCGGCAAGCGTCGCCGCGATAACGAGAAGCGCCGCCGGCAGCAGGCGCCGCGCGCGCCGGGCATAGAAACGCAACAGATCGAGCCGGCCGGTATCGGAAATCTCGGCGACAAGATGGCGGGTGATCAGGTAGCCCGAGATGACGAAGAAGATGTCGACCCCGGCAAAGCCGCCGGGCAGCGCGGTCAGGCCGAAATGGAAGGCGACCACGCCCGCCACGGCTAGCGCCCGCAACCCTTCTATGTCGGGTCGAAAATCCTGCGCCGATGCTGACACGAACACGAACCTCGTAATGTCCGTTCGTATCCCGCCTGCTACAAAGCCTCGTCCCTATGGTCCGATATCGCAATGCAACAAATCTAACGCAGTGCAACATAAGGGGAGGTGGATTGACCATTCGCCGAGAATGGCCGGGATTTGCAGAACAATGATCTGAGGTTACTGCCGGAAGCCTTGCCCGCGCGGACCGTGGCCTTGGATCCGCGCGGGAAACGCCGCCCCGCCGGCGGCGCCCAGCCCCAGCCCTCGGGCTGGCCGGGTGGTTTGGCCCTCCGGCGGCTGCTCTTCCCCGTCGATCCCGGATGGTGAACCGGCTATGGGGCCGCCGGGATGGCTTTGTCTTACGCGGTTACGGACCAAAATCGCCGAGCGCGGCTCCCGCAATTGCTCTAGAAGTGAAGATCCAGCGGTTGCGGATAGGCTTGGCCCGGGTCGGCGTCCTTCGCCGTCGGGCCCGCCGAGGGCGCGATGCCGCCGGTGGCCGTCTGATCGAGCGGCGGCCGGCTTTTCTCGTGGCCGATCTTTGTCTCGGTCTGCCGGATTTTTGTTTTGGCCTCGGCGGCTTGCGACAGCGCAAGCGCCATGACAAGCGCGGATAGAACGAGTTTCATGACGGCTCCCCTGTATTCATCCCGAATGCATTCATCCCGAAGCGACCCTAGCGGTGGTCACCGGGTCGCAAAGACGGCGCGCGTGGAATGCAGTGGAATTCTTTGGATTTCCTGTAACATTAGGGAGTGGAAATAAGAGTAGCCGGCAATGCAGGCCGTTTGCCGGCGCTGAGCGAAATCGTGGGCAATTCGTCTGTTCCCGCCAGATGCCGAAATGCTCTGGCGGCGAAAGGCGTCGAGGGACTTGTGGCATGGCGCAGCACGTCGCGCAAAAATTAAGGCTGACTTCGGCCTTGCTGGGTACGGTGACCCGCAAGGATCTCGCGGCGGCGTTCCGCGCCGTCAATCCCAGAACGGCATTCGACCTCGGCCGCGCCGACAAGTGGCTGCAGGGTCGGGCTCATCCGCGCGAGCTCAGTGTCTACGAGGACTGGGCAAAGCTGCTGCAACTGGAGCAGCCCGGCGTGTGGATCGCCGAGAGCGATCTGCCGAGCTTCACCGCCGCCGTCTGCGCCCGTCACGGTATGGACCGGGGCGCGCTCGAACGGCTCGCCGCGCAGCAGTTCGAGACTTCCGCACATGACGACCGCGCCCAGAGCATCGCATTGATCGGGAGCTATGCCTGCTATTCGCGTGCCTGGTCGCCCTACTATCGCGGTCAGCTTATCAAGGGCAGCCTGTCGATCGAAGGGGGGCCGGGCGTGCACGGCCTTACCGCCCATTACCGTGAGGCCTTGCCGACCGGCCAGCTCGTTCTGGGCGGCCCCGTGACGCCCGCGAAGCGCGGCCTGTACGTCCATGTCAGGGAGGTCGGCGGCGATGCCCAGTTCTTCTTCAGCCTGTTCCCCCAGTCACAACCGGGCAGCGTGCTCGGCGGCTATATGTGCGGTACGGCCATCATTGGCCCGGAGGCGCAGCCCTCGTTTACCAGGATCCTCATGGTGCGCCTGCGCGATCCGGTGCCCGGCGCCCCCGCATGGGGAGGATATCTGCTTCCGCAGGGATCGATCGCCGCCGACCTGGCCGCGCTCGGCATAGCCATCGAAAATCCGGAGGCCGTCGACCGGCTGGTCAGCCGGTTTCTGGGCGCCGACGGCGAGGGCGACGTCGGCCAAATCCCGCCGGCTGAGTTCCGCGCCATCCTCGACAGGTTCGACCGCCACTGGCTGCGGCACGCCGGCTAACCCGGGACCGTCGTGGCAGTCCAAGGCCCGGGCCCGATCTGACGCTTCGGCTCCTAACCGGCCGGCGCCGAGAGCCTCGCCGGCCAGATTTCTCCCCGCCTGATTTTCATCGCCAGATTCTTGTCGCTTGACGCGGCGGGTGCGGAGCATAGTTGCTGTCCCGATCTCATCGTCAACCGGATCGAGGCAGTTGATGAAGAAGCCATATTGCAAACCGACGCTGGCCAGACGTAACAGGCTTTCGGCGGCGACCGCAGCCGTGCCGTCCTCCGGCTTCACGTTCTGAGATTTGGCTCGATTGATTTAAGGCAAGCTGTTCTTAAGCTGGAAGCCTTGCCGGCCAGGAGCGGGCGGTACACTGCGCAGGTGCCCGCCCGTCCGGCGCCGCCGCCAAGCTGCTGAAACCCCGTCCGTCCCCAACAGCAACGGTCATGGCGTGACCAGTGGTTGCGGAGTGCCATTGGCGAGGGGGCCTGTCAACGCCCGCCGGCGAGCGGCCCGGGAGCGTCTTTTTAGCCGCCTTTTCGTGCCCGAAACACGCTTTGCAGCCATGCCGGAACCAAGGCGAAGAGCCGCGAAATGGCGGAATTCTGGGCTTTCCGATGTCCGGCAGGCCGCGCCGCACATATATGCTTATCCACTTGAATAGGCTGATTTTTCGCCGGCCGGCATGTCTCTTCGACCCCGACTTTTTTTGGGTGCAATTCGGCAGCGCAGCATCGGCGCCCTTGGCGGCGGGGTTCCCCCAGAGACGGCACCGGAGGCATCTGTGAGCCGTTTTCATGATCCGCCCATGAAAGACGTGATAGAGTGTCGCCAGCGAGTGGGGGAAGTTGCGATGGCCAATCGGTTGTTCGACGTTCTTGCCAGACGGCGGTCATGGCTGGATCGGGTCGCATTGGGGCTGCTTGTCTTCCTGGCGACCTTAGTCGCGGCGCTGATGGGCGGCGCCAGCGCCTAAACTGCGACGCGGCAAAGCGGTCGCCCTATTTCCTGTGTCCGATCGCCTTGAATTCGAAGATCGCGGGCCTGAGCCTCACTGGCCGCGGCCGCTCGGTGAGGTCGACGACACGGACCCACTTGTCGGCGCCGGCGCGCAGGGTGATTTTCTGGCCAAGCGCCTTCTCGGCCGCCTCGAAAGGTGTCTTGGCCTCTGCCGAATGGACCGCGACGACGGCTTCGCCGTCCATTTCCTTGACGCGGTAGGTTTTCATGCGCGTCTCCAGGGCGTCCGCCGTTTCGCTTCCTGCGCGAGCGCGTTAGATATTAGAAATATTGAATAAAAGGCAAGGCGACCAGACCCGGCATCGTCTGATCGAGGAAGCCAGAGTTTAGCCTATTTATTGATGGGCGCGCTGTAGCCGCGCAGGCCCGTTCCGCTGCAGCCCTGGCAGGAAACCCGTTGTCCCGGGCAATTGTCGCGCAACGCGCCGGCGGGGCAACACGTGCCGTTCGATGCTACCTGTTTCTCGCACTCGAACACCTTGCCGGCGCCCAGGCACCGGGGGCAGGTGAACTTCCTGAATTCGCTCAAGGAGAGCCTCCGGCTGTTTCACAGGCGCCCGGCACCGCGCTGACCGTGCCGCGGGTTCCATGACAGACACGGTTTGTCCTGCGTACGGCGATGTAGGTTAGTAATCGCTACTGTGATGGAGGTATCGCCTGCAACGCACGGTTGGCTCCTGGTGTTGCGGTGGCGTATCAGGACATGGGTTTCCCACCACTGTGAGATGAGGGAGGGGAAAGGCGGCACACCTCTCTCACCAGCCCGCGCAGCCAGCGATGCGCCGGATCGGCCTCGAGCCTCGGATGCCAAAGAAGCGAGATCGTCAGCGCAGCGAGCTTCACCGGCAGCGTGAAGGTGAACAGCCCGTCGCGCAATGTGCCGGTATAGCGCTCCGGCACGGTGGCGATGAGGTCGGAGCTGCGCGCCAATGCCAGCGCCTCGGCAAAGCCGCCGACGACGGTGACGACTGTCCGCGTCAGTCCGGCAAGTTCCAGTGCGTCGTCCGCCGGGCCGCGATCCAAGCCGCGACGCGAGATCATTATATGCCGGCCGGCGGCGAAGCGGGCGGCGGTAATGCGGCCTTCGCTTAACGGATGGCCGGCGCGTACGACGCCGACGAAGCGGTCGCGGAACAGCGCCTGCGCGCGCACCTCCGGCCCGGTCGAGCCGCCGACCACGCCGGTCTCCAGATCGACCGTGCCCTCGCGCATCGGGCCGCTGTCCTTGTCGGGCTTGGGCACGAAGCGCAACTGCACGCCCGGCGCTTCCTCAGCCACGCGGGCAAGCAGCGCCGGGCCGAAATTCTCCACGAAGCCGTCGCTGTTGCGGAGCGTGAAGCTGCGGGTGAGCCGCGTAAGGTCGAGCCGCTCGGCGGGCCGCAGCACCGCTTCCGCCTCCTTCACCAGCCGGCCGACCTCAGCGCCGAGTTCGACAGCGCGCGGCGTCGGCACTAGGCCGCGCCCGGCGCGCACCAGTAGCGGGTCGCCGGTCGCGGCGCGCAGCCTCGCCAGAGCCCGGCTCATCGCCGAGGGGCTGAGCTTCAGGCGCCGCGCGGCTCGGGCGACGCTGCCTTCGGCAAGCAGCACATCCAGCGTGACAAGCAGGTTGAGATCGGGTCGCGGCATGGCGCGACCATAGCATGGATAATCCAAAGAGGCATGGCGTCCGACGCACTGTTCAAGTGTAAATGCTGCGCGTTCCGCCATATCACCCGCCCGCTTATCTTCCCGGCGAGTTCAGCCGAAGGAGAAGAAATCATGGCCGACATCGCCGAAAACCGCGCCGCGACCGGAAGCCATTCGACGGCGTGGGCGCTGGCCAGCCTGTCGCTTGCCATGCTCGTCTCTTCGCTCGCCACCAGCATCGCCAATGTCGCGCTGCCGACGCTGAGCGTGGCCTTCGCGGCGTCCTTCGCGGCGGTGCAATGGGTGGTGCTCGCCTATCTGCTCGCCATTACCGCGCTGATCGTCAGCGTCGGGCGTCTCGGCGATCTCGTCGGTCGCCGGCCGCTGCTGGTCGCGGGTCTCGCGCTGTTCAGCGCTGCTTCGCTCGCCGCAGCGCTCTCGCCGGCGCTGCCGCTGCTGATTGCCGCGCGTGCCGCGCAAGGGCTGGGCGCTGCAGTGATGATGGCGCTGACCGTCGCTTTCGTCGGCGAGACGGTGCCGCAGCAGCGCACCGGCAGCGCCATGGGCCTGCTCGGCACCATGTCGGCGATCGGCACCGCACTCGGGCCTTCGCTCGGCGGCATGCTGATCACTGCTCTGGGCTGGCGCTCGATCTTCCTCCTCAATACCGGGCTCGGCGCCGTCGCGCTGCTTGCCGCCTGGCGCTTTCTGCCAGCGGCGATGCCCGCCGACGAAGCGGCGGAGACCGTCCGTCGGGCGGCAACCGCAAGGACCCGCTTCGATATGCTTGGCACGCTGCTGCTCGCCGCCACACTTGTCGCTTACGCGTTATCCATGACCATGGGGCGGAGCCATTTCGGCGGCCTGAACATGGCGCTGCTCGGCATGGCCATAGCCGGTGCGGCGCTGTTCGTTGTTGCCGAGGCCAAGGTGGCGTCGCCGCTGGTCAAGCTTGCGTTGCTGTTTAGTCCGGTCCTGGCGCCCAGCCTCGCCATGAACGCGCTGGTCTCGACGGTGATGATGGCGACGTTGGTCGTCGGCCCGTTCTTCCTGTCGCGGGCGCTGGATTTAAGCGAAGCGGCGACCGGTGCTGTACTGTCGATCGGTCCAGTGGTCTCGGCACTATGCGGCGTCATTGCCGGGCGCATCGTCGACCGCCTCGGCGCGGCGGCGATGGTGGTTGCCGGGCTGGCGCTGATGGCAGCCGGTTGCGTTGCGCTCGCCGCGTTGCCCAGCCTCTTCGGCATTGCCGGCTACGCGGCGGCGATCATGCTTTTGACGCCCGGGTATCAGCTCTTCCAGGCGGCCAACAACACGGCGGTCATGGCCGGTATCGAGGGAGCCGACCGCGGCGTGGTGTCGGCCATGCTCGGCCTCTCGCGCAATCTGGGGCTGATCACCGGCACGGCGGTTATGGGCGCGGTGTTTGCGTTTGCCGTCGGCGCGCAGGACATTGCCGGCGCCGCGCCGGAAGCCGTCGCCGGCGGCATGCGGTTTGCGTTCGCGGTGGCGGCTGGGTTGGTCGTTGTCGCGATGGCGATTGCGGTGGCAGGAGGTTTGCGAAAGCGTTGACGCGCGTGTCTCGCCCCCTCGAAGGACCCGCAGAGGGGTGATCTGCAGCTCATTGGACTTCGCTCCGCTACAACCCCATATTGAATCGAAGGAGCTTTGAGCGTGAGACTCGCGCGGGCAGCCCTTCTTGCAGCGGCCTTCGTGGCCGCCGCGGCTTTTTTCCCCGCCTCCTCGGCCGCACCGGCGGGGGAGAAGGTCGCCTTGAATATCGCCATAGACGGCGCCATCGGTCCGGCGAGCGCGCGCCAGCTGAAAGAGGCGCTCAAGGCGGCGACCGAGCGCAAGGCTGCGGTGCTCGTCCTGCAGCTCGACACGCCGGGCGGCCTGGTCACCTCGATGCGCGAGATGATCGCCGATATCCTGGCCTCTCCCGTTCCCGTGATCGGCTACGTCGCGCCGGCCGGCGGCCATGCGGCAAGCGCCGGAACCTATATCCTCTACGCCACCCACGTCGCGGCGATGGCGCCCGGCACCAATCTGGGAGCGGCGACACCGGTCGAGATCGGCGGGCTGCCCTCGTTTCCCGGCGGCGAGAAGGACGAGAAAGGCACCGACCCGATGATGGCCAAGGTGACCAATGACGCGGTGGCGCTGATCCGTTCGCTCGCCGAGTTGCGCGGGCGCAACGGCGATTGGGGCGAGAAGGCCGTGCGCCAGGCGGCAAGCCTTTCGGCAAGTGCGGCATTGCAGGAACATGTCATCGACTTCGTCGCGCGCGACACGGCCGAGCTCCTGCAACTAGCCGATGGCCGCACCGTCGACGTGGCTGGCAAGAAGCAGGTACTGGCGACGAAGAGTCTTGCCGTCGAGACGCTCGATCCCGACTGGTTCATCCGGCTTCTCGCGGTCATCACCGATCCCAACGTCGCCGTCATCCTGATGCTGCTCGGCTTCTATGGCCTCGTCTTCGAGGTGACGAGCCCCGGAGCGGTGGCGCCCGGCGTGATCGGCGCCACCTGCCTCGTGCTCGCGCTCTACGCGCTGGATCTCTTGCCGATCAACTATACCGGGCTGGTTCTGATGCTGCTCGGCGTCGCCTTCCTCATCGTCGAGGCCTTCAATCCAACGGTCGTGCTGGGGCTCGGCGGCGCCATTGCCTTCCTGCTCGGCGCAGCCATGCTGCTCAAGGTCGAGGGACCGGGCTTCGCCATATCGTGGGCCATCATTGGCCCTGCCGCCGCGCTGACGCTGGGGCTCGCGCTGTTTGCCGGCAGCTACCTCTGGGCGGCGCGGCGCAATCCGCCGCGCACCGGCGGCGATGCCATGCGCGGCCAGCCCGCCGAAGTCCTCGACTGGGAAGGCCGCGAGGGCCATGTGCTGGCGCTCGGCGAGCGCTGGCGGGCAAAGGCGGATGAACCGGTAGCGCCCGGCGACAGCGTCGAGGTGACTGCCGTCAGCGATCTCGTGCTGACGGTGCGGCGGCGCGGCGCGGCGAAAGACGGGGCCGGCACCCGAAGGGCGGCAAAGGACGGAGCAAAACAATGACAGTCGGTTATGTGGCCTATCTGATCCTTGCGCTGCTGGTGATCATGTTCCTGTCGGCGGCAATCCGCATCCTCAGGGAATATGAGCGCGGCGTGGTCTTCACGCTTGGCCGTTTCACCGGGGTCAAGGGGCCGGGCCTCATCATCCTTGTTCCCTTCATCCAGCAGATGGTGCGTGTGGATCTGCGCGTGATCGTGCAGGACGTGCCGCCGCAGGACGTGATCTCGCGCGACAACGTCTCGGTGAAGGTCAACGCGGTGCTCTATTTCCGCATCGTCGACGCCGAGCGGGCGATCATCCAGGTCGAGAATTTCCTGACCGCCACCAATCAGCTGGCGCAGACCACGCTGCGCTCGGTGCTCGGCAAGCACGACCTCGACGAGATGTTGGCCGAGCGCGACAAGCTCAACAACGACATCCAGGAGATCCTCGACCAGCGCACCGACGCCTGGGGCATCAAGGTCTCCAATGTCGAGATCAAGCATGTCGATCTGAACGAGAGCATGATCCGCGCCATCGCCAAGCAGGCCGAGGCCGAGCGGCTGCGGCGCGCCAAGGTCATCAACGCCGACGGCGAGCAGCAGGCCGCGGCCAAGCTGGTCGAGGCCGGCCGCATGCTGGCCGAGGAGCCACAGGCCATGCAGCTGCGCTATTTCGAGGCCCTGCACGACATCGCCGGCGAGCGCTCCTCCACGGTGGTCTTCCCGCTGCCGGTGGATTTGCTCAGGCAGTTTTTGCACGGGGAGGGTGGGGGCGGAAGCGCAGGCGGCTGAGTGACGAGTGCGTGATGCGGTCGCCGGAACTGCCAATCTTCCCCCATGCGGGGGAGATGTCCGCAGGACAGAGGCGGGTGCTGTCCCGCCGGCGTATAGCGGACCGCAGTCACGTACTCTTGCAAGTTATCGGTATGTGTAAGGTTGACCCCCCCCCCCGCCTTGCCCAGGCATCTCCCCCGCAAGGGGGGAGGTCACGCACTCCGCCGACGGCACTTCTCTTAAATCAACTTCTCCAGCGTGATCGGCAGATCCCTTACCCGCTTCCCCGTGGCGTGGAACACTGCATTCGCGATTGCCGGCGCCACCCCGACAATGCCGAGCTCGCCAACGCCCTTGCCGCCGAGGGCGGAGGAGTGCGGGTCGGGGATGCCGACCGAGATCGTCTGGATGTCGGGAATGTCGGCATTGGTCGGCAGCATGTAGTCGGCGAAATTGGAGTTGACGATGCGGCCGTGTCGGCGATCGACGATGCCTTCCTCGAGCAGCGCCTGGCCGATGCCCATGATGATGCCACCATTCCACTGGCTCTCCGCCAGCTTCGGGTTGTAGAGCCGGCCCGAATCCAGGGCCGACACCACGCGCGAGACGCGTACCGTGCCGAAATCCTCGTCGACCCGCACCTCGACGAAATGCGCGCACCAGGAATAGCGCGAATAGTCGCCCTCAGTGTGCGGCAGCGCCATGGCGATGGTGGTGTAGTTGTTGTAGCGCTGCTCCGGCGTGAAGCTCGGCGGAACGGTGTCGCCCTTGGCCTCGATCCGCTCGCGGCCGAGCATGCTCATCAACTCGGCGATCGCCAGCTCCGGCCCGTCGCCGCGCGGCGAGGCGATGCGGCCGTTCCGCATCACCAGCGTGTTCGCCTGCAACCCATGGAAGGGCGAGCGCGGATCGGAGAGCGCCAGCCCGATCAGTTCGTCCAGCGCCTGGCCTGCCGCCTTGTAGACGGCCCCGGTCATGACGCCGGCTAGGCGCGAGCCGCCAGTGACGCCGGCGCGGGCGAAATGCGAGTCACCGAGCTTCACCCAGACTTGGCTTACCGGCACGCCGAGCGTTTCGGCGGCGGTCTGCGCCAGGATCGTATAGGTGCCCTGGCCCATGTCGATGGAAGAGCTTTCGACCTCGACGGAACCGTCGGCCAGGAGCTTCACCACAGCCTCGCCATGGGCGCGCCGCACCGGATAGGTGCCGGCCGCCACGCCCCAGCCGATGAGCTGGCGGCCTTCGCGCATCGAGCGCGGCTGCGGCGAACGTTTCGCCCAGCCAAAGGCTTCAGCGCCGGCGGCAAAGGCTTCGCGCAACTGCCGTGTCGACCACGCCTTTTTCGCATGCGGATCCTGTTCGGCATAGTTGATCAGCCGCATCTCCAGCGGATCCAGCCCAAGCTCATGGGCAAGCTCGTCGATGGCGCATTCGATGCCGAAGGCGCTCGGATTCTCGCCCGGCGCGCGTTTTGCTCCCGGCACCACCGTATTCACCCGCACGACATTCTGCTTCGAGGAGAAATTCGGCGTGGCGTACATGATCGAGGTGACGGAGCCGAGCGGCTCGACCCACATGCCGTCGACCGCCGTCTCGTTTACGCCGCGATGCACGATAGACTGGATGCGGCCCGTCTTGTCGGCACCGATCGCCACCGTCTGGCGCGTCGCGGCGCGGCCGCCATAGGAGGTGAAATTCTGCGGGCGGTTAAGCACCAGCTTCACCGGCCGTCCGAGCATCTTGGCCGCTGCAGCCGCCACCGCGCTGTGCGCCAGCGCCAGCGCCTTGGAGCCGAAGCCGCCGCCGATATAGGGCGACACCAGCCGTACCTTCTCGAATGGTATGTCGAACCATTCGGCATAGGTGCGCGCCATGCCGTCGAGCCACTGGCTCGGCTCCCAGACGGTCAGCTCGTCGCCTTCCCAGCGCGCGATCAGCCCGTGCGGCTCCATCGCCGCCTGGAACTCGCGCGGCGTGTTGTAGGCCGCGCAGATGCGCACCGGGGCGGCGGCGAAGGCGGCCTGGGCGTCGCCCCATTCCTTGGTCATGGCGTCGATCGGGATGCCGTCGCCTGCGTTGCCGTCGCTCAGGTCGACGATGGCCGGCGCCTCGTCATACCAGACCTTGACGAGCGCGGCCGCTGCCACTGCTTGCTCGAAGGTCTCGGCCACCACGGCCGCGACATGCTGGCCGGAGAAGGTGATCTCGCGGGCGAGGGGACAGTAGGCCGACAATGCCGGCGGATTGCCGAACCAGTCCGACGCGCCCTTCAGTTCCATGATGGTGTCGGGCGTCAGCACGGCGAGCACGCCGGGCGCGGTCTCGGCCGCGCGGGCGTCAATCGCCGTGACCTTGCCGGCGGCAATCGTTGCGCCGACCAGCACCGCATGCGCCAACCCTTCGAGCTGCTGCTCGAAGGCGTAGTGGGCCGCGCCGGTGATCTTGGCCGGGCCGTCGACGCGCGACAGGCGTCCGCCGACCGCTTCGAGGCGCGCGCTGTCGGACGCGGCGTGTTTCATGTCATGAACGGTCATGCCGTCTCTCCCAATTTGAGGATGGCGCGCGCGATCACACGCGGCGCCAATGCGATCTTGTAGTGGTTGGCGCCATGGTCGACGGCGCCCTGCATGGCGAGCTCGCTCGCCTCGCGGATCGTCGCTTCGTCGAGCGCTTTGCCTTTCAGCGCGTCCTCGACGGCGCGCGCCCGCCACGGCTTGGTGGCGACGCCGCCAAGCGCGACACGGATGTCTCGGATGGTGCGTCCGTCGCCTTCAAGTTCCAGTCCGACCGCTGCACTTGCCGCCGCGAACTCATAGGACTGGCGGTCGCGTACCTTGATGTAGGTCGAGCGTCTGGCCGCGGCCGAGCCAGGAATCTCGATGGCCGTGATCACCTCGCCCGGACGGATATCGTGCTCCTGCTCGGCCGTCGCGCCGGGGGCAAGGAAGAAGTCCTCGACCTTGAGCCGCCGCTCGCCGAGATCGACCTCGGCGTCGAAGGCGACGAGCGCTACGGCGAGATCCCCCGGATAGGTGGCGATGCACGCCTCGCTCACGCCGAGCACCGCATGGCCGCGCGTCACGCCGCCGATCGCCGAGCAGCCGCTGCCCGGCTCACGCTTGTTGCACGCCGGGAAATTGGCGGGATCGCGGAAGTAGGGACAGCGCGTGCGCTGCATCAGGTTGCCGCCGATCGTCGCCATGTTGCGCAATTGCGCCGACGCCGCCTGCCAAAGCGCTTCCGAGACCGCCGGAAACAAGCTCTTCACTTCGGCATGGTCGGCGACGTGGCTCATCTTCGCCAGCGCGCCGATCAAAGCGCGGTCGGCGGTGACGTCGATAGCGTTGAGCCCTTCGATATGGCTGATGTCGATGACGGTGGCGGGTTCCACGACGCCACATTTAGCGAGGTCGATGAGCGTCGTGCCGCCGGCGAGCAGCATGGCACCGGGAAGGGCGGCCGCGTTGCGCGCAGCCTCGATATTGTCGGCGCGGAGGTAGGAAAAATCTCTCATCAGCGCAGCTCCTGTGCCGCCTGGCGGACAGCGGCGACGATATTTGGATAGGCGCCGCAGCGGCAGAGATTGCCGGCCATGTATTCGCGGATTTCCTCGTCGGAGCCGGCATGGCCCTCGCGGATGCAGGCCACCGCCGACATGATCTGGCCCGGCGTGCAATAGCCGCACTGGAAGGCGTCCTGCTCGAGGAAAGCCGCCTGCACGGCGTGCAGCGTGCCGTCCTCGTCCGCGAGCCCCTCAATGGTGGTGATCGTGCGGCCTTCGACCTGGGCCGCCAGCGTCAGGCAGGCCAGCACCCGCTCGCCGTCGACATGGACGGTGCAGGCGCCGCACTGGCCATGATCGCAACCTTTCTTGGTGCCGGTGAGATGGAGCCGTTCGCGCAATGCGTCGAGCAGTGTCACGCGCGGCTCGATCTCGAGCGCGTGGTCGCGGCCGTTGATGGTGAGACGGAGGGAAAGCGTGGTGGGACTGGGGGTTAAGCCCTTGGTGGCAACGCCATTCCTGAAATGGCCGTCTTCGGGAGGATCGATGATGATCTGGCTGGTCATGGGGCGTCGGGCTCCGATTGCTGGACGCTAGGATGGAAATGGGACTTGGGAGGGGAGGGGCAAGACATAGAAGCTGCTAATCTCCCTCATGGGGAGATCACGCTCTCATCGACACGTGACATACCGCTTCCCCTGGTTATATGATAAAAGCACTCCACTAAAGCGGAGGTGCCTCCGTTTATTTAACTGGGGTCTGGCCGGTCATGGTTCAACCCCCATATTGCGTTGGTGGAGAAAAAAGTGCCCGAGCAGGAAATGACCACCGAAGCGACCCGCGACGCGCCGGCGCAAAAGCCGTTGCGCGCCGATGCGCAACGCAACCGCGACAAGCTTGTCGAGGTGGCGGCGCAAATGTTTGCGAGCGACGGCGTCGACGCCTCGCTCGAGGAGATCGCCAGGCGGGCAGGGGTCGGCATCGGCACGCTCTACCGGCATTTCCCGACGCGTGAGCACCTGGTCGAGGTGGTCTATCGCCGCGAAGTGGAAGGGCTCTGCCACGCCGCCGCCGAACTTGCTCGGCTGCATCCGGCCGATGTCGCGCTGGAACTCTGGATGCAGCGTTTCGTCGACTACATCGCCACCAAGCGCGGGCTGGCCACCAGCCTGCGTTTGTTGCTCGCCACAAACTCGACGCTGTTCTCCGACACCTCCGGCCGTGTCTCCGGCGCCATGCGAGGCCTGATCGAGGCCGCCGCCGCTGATGGAAAAATCCGCGCCGATGTCGACGCTTCCGATGTCATGCATGCACTCGGCGGCATCTATTCCGCGCCGAACACGCCCGACTGGCGCGAGCGGTCGGGGCGGCTGGTGAAGCTGCTGATGGACGGGTTGCGGTTCGGGGCGAAGGGCTGAGGCGCCGAAGCTGCCAATCTCCCCGCTTGCGGGGGAGATGTCCGGCAGGACAGAGGGGTGCTGTCCCGCCGACATTTCCACGACTGGCATTCCCCGACCCGCGGCCTACATAGTCGGCACCATCCTCCCTCCCTCCCAAAAGGAACCTCCCATGCCTGAACAGCTCAAGCTCAACGACGGCTCGACCATCCCGCAGATCGGGCTCGGTGTGTGGCAGGTCGATCCGGACATCACCGTCAAGGTCGTGCGCTGGGGGATCGAGGCCGGCTACCGGCTGATCGACACCGCCGAGGGCTACCGCAACGAGGAGGGCGTCGGCGAGGCGATCCGTTCGGCCGGCGTGCCGCGATCCGAACTCTTCATCACCTCCAAGCTGCGCAACGGCGGGCATCAGCGCGATGCTGCGCTGCGCGCCTTCGACGACACGATGCAGAAGCTCGGCATCGACCAGATCGATCTTTTCCTCATCCACTGGCCCGTGCCCAGCCAGAACAAATATGTCGAAGCCTGGAAGGCGCTGGTCGAACTGCAGAAGGCCGGGCGCATCAAGTCGGTCGGCGTCTCGAACTTCAACCAGGACCATCTGGAGCACATCATCGGCGAGACCGGCGTGACGCCGGTCGTCAATCAGATCGAATTGCACCCGCGCTTCCAGCAACGCGACAAGCGCGACTTCCACAAGAAGCACAACATCCATATCGAAAGCTGGAGCCCACTGGGCAGCGGCCGGCTGCTTGCCGACCCGACGTTGGAAAAGATCGCCGCAAAGCACGGCAAGTCGGTCGCGCAGGTGATCATCCGCTGGCATCTGCAGGAAGGGCTGATCGTCATTCCGAAGTCGATCCACCAGGAACGCATCGCCGGTAATTTCGACGTCTTCGATTTCGAGCTGGACGCGGACGACATGCAGACCATCCGCCGCATGGACTCCGCCGACGGCCGAACCGGACCGAATCCGGCGACGGCGGCGTTTATGTTCTGAGGGCCTAGGCTCCCCTTGTCCCACTTTGGCCCACAAGGGAGAGAAGGGGAAGCTGCGCCTAAATCCCCTCGCCATCCACCAGCGGCACGTCGTCGCCCTCCCAGGGGCTGGGCATCGAACCGCGCCCCGCGGTCGGCAGCGGCATCCAGCATCTGAGCTCCGGTTCTGCATATTCGACGATACGGCCGGGCGAGGAATCCGACGCCCGCCAGCCTTCATCGCCGTACTGATCGGCGCGCGACCAGTAGGCCATGTCGACCTCGGCCGGTCCCTGCTCGGAGGAACGCACCGTCACCAGGATGCGGCTGCCGTCCCGCGGCGCGCTCGCCATGTTGCGCCACTGTTCGGTCTCGTCCATGCGATCTCCTCCTGCCTCAAGCAACTCCAGAAAACCCGGTCGTCGCAATAGTCGCCGCCCGCCGGGGAGGGGTCAACCCGAACTTGGGCCGCGACAGTCGTTTCATTAACAGCTAACATTCGTGCAGGAGGATGGCGATGTCGCTGATGGTGATTGGAACCGGTTTCGGCCGGACCGGTACGGATTCGATGCGCGAGGCACTGACCATGCTCGGCTTCGGTCCTTGCCATCATATGTCGGAAGTGATGGCTCATGCGGAGCAGAAGCGGTTGTGGCGCGCACTGGCCGGGGGCGAGGCGCCCGACTGGGACCAGCTCTTTGCCGGATACAAATCCTGCGTTGACTGGCCGTCGGCGCACTATTGGCGGGAGCTGATCAAGGTTTATCCGCAGGCGCGCGTCATTCTCACCTGGCGTTCGCCCGAAAGCTGGTGGGAGAGGTTCGAAAAGACCATCCTGCCAGCGATCGCTGGCAGCACGGACCAGGAGTCGCTGGGCATCGCGCTTGTTGCCAAGCAGGTCTTCGGCGGCCGTCCGCAGGATCGCGCCCATGCGATCGCCGTGTACCGCGACAATGTCGAAGCGGTGCTGAGCACCGTGCCGACGGAGCGACTGCTGGTTCACAAGCTCGGCGACGGCTGGGCACCGCTCTGTGCCCATCTGGGCGTCCCCGTCCCGGACGAACCCTATCCGAGCCGCAACTCGACCCGGGAGTTTCGGACGGCGCTGTCGCTTCAGTGAAGGGAGTAGGGCAGTAGGGGAATAGGGGAATAGGGGAATAGGGGATGGAAGTCGCGGCGTTCGCGCAATCTGATTTTCTTACTCCCTTACTCCCTTACTGCCCTACTCCCCTCCTTACTCCCTCACACATGCACGTTGCCGAAGGACAGTTCCCCGTCATCGGCGTGGATCAGGAAGGCGGCGGCAAGCAGCGCGAGATAGCAGGCGGCCACGCTGCTTACCACGATGACGCCGGGGATAGGCCCCAGCGTCGCCACCCGGAACGTATCGATGAGCGAGGCGCCGAAGCCGATGGGCGAGCCTTCGCGCGACAGACTCGGCGTGGTGATCTTGAGGATCCAGGCAAGCAGCAGGATCGTGTACATGAAGATGTAGTTGCGGCGCAGACGGCGGATCAGCGCCGCACGCTGCGAGATCAGGAAGCGTGGCGAGCGCAGCCCTTCGCCGAGGATGGCAAGCCAGTTGGAAGCGTAATCCGGCTGCGGCGAAAAGATCTGCGCGAAATAATAGCGTTCGAACTGCCGCACGCGGGCGCGGTAGACGTCGAAAAAACGGTAGCGTCGCGCTTCGATCCATAACAACAGCGTGATCAGCAGCATGGCGAACAAAAGCACGCCGTGATGCGCGCTGGGCGTCGAAAGCGATACCGACAGCATCGCCGCCACCACGGTGATCGCCCAGTTGCTGGTGCGGTCGAGACGGTCGCGCCACCCGGCCATGCGCGCGATCTCGGCGCGGTGGAAATGCGACAGCGTCGTGGTGAATTCGGAGGAGCTCAGCTTCAGCGCCAGCGTATCGGATGCTCTTGGCGGTGCGGCTTTCTCGGTGGATTTCGCCGGTGCAGCCGCTTCTGTCGACTTCACCACAGCCGCGCCAGTGGAATTTGCGGCCTTCGTCCGGGACATCCTGCCATGCGCCTCCCGCCGCCATGGCCGGTCGTCCTCGTCTTAACATCGACCGGCCACACCCCGGTTGTCATAACGCGCGGCCGGCCAGAATGTTCCCGCCTTTTCAGACGGATAAGTCAGGATGCAAGTGGGGGAAGATCGCCATTCGCGCGTCGCGGAAAGGGCAGCACGTCGGCTATCGGCCTGGCATGCTGGGCCGCCGCCACAGCCTCGATCACAAGGTCGAGCGCCGCAATCGCCGCGCGGCTCGTTTCGTCGTCGCCACGCAGATAGTGGCACGCCCGGTCGAGGTGCAGGTGGGCGGCGGCAAAGTCGCTTTTCATTAGCTTCTCCTTATTGCCCCGCCTTAGCGGCCAAGATCGTCGAGTCGCTTTACCGGGAAGCAAAGATCGGCAGTGGCATTTGATTAGAATTGTAGGGAGCGTTTCCTCGCCCCGCAAAGTGGGGGGAGGTCTCCGCGAACCGGGCGGAGAGAGGCGAGGAAAACGGCTGGCAGGCACCCGTGCAACCGATCCTCTGGCCAGACCGTTGTGCCGATGCAAGGAATGAGGGGTGCATAATTTGTCCAACATGCTCAATCGGCGGCGGTCGCTGTGGGTCTGGGTCGCGCTTGGTTCCGCGGCGCTCACACTGATGCCCGCTGTCGCCTTCGCCGCCGAGAAGACCGGCGTGTCGTCGGAGGGCATTTTCGTCGCCGAGCTGGTCTTGCTTCTGGTCGTCGGCCGCGGCATCGGCGAAATCCTGGAGGCGCTTGGACAGCCGGCGGTGATGGGGCAGTTGATCGGCGGCATCCTGCTCGGACCCTCGCTGCTCGGCTGGATCTGGCCGGCGGCCGAGCGGCTGATCTTTGCCGGCGACCCCTCGCAGAAATCGATGATCAACGCCATCGCCCAGCTCGGCGTCTTGATGCTGCTGTTGCTCACCGGCATGGAGACGGATCTGCGGCTTGTTCGCCGTGTCGGCCGCGCCTGCTTTTCCATCTCGGCCACGGGCGTCGCGCTTCCATTCGCGCTCGGCTTCATAGCCGCGCAGTTCATGCCCGACACGCTGCTGGCCGCCGGCAGCGAGCGCATCGTCGCCGGGCTGTTCCTCGGCACCGCGCTCTCCATTTCGTCGGTCAAGATCGTCGCCATGGTGGTGCGCGACATGAACTTCATGCGCCGCGACCTCGGCCAGGTCATCGTCTCCTCGGCGATCATCGAGGACACCATCGGCTGGGTGATCATCGCCATCACCATCGGCATCGCCACCAATGGGCGCATCGAGCTCGGCAGCCTGGCCTTCACCATCGCCGGCGTCGCCCTCTTCATGGCGTTTTCCTTCACGCTCGGACGCCGCATCGTTTTCGACGCCATCCGCTGGACCAACGACACGTTCCGCTCCGAATATGCGGTGGTCACCGTCATCCTCGCCATTATGGGCGTGATGGCCCTGATCACCGACCTGATCGGCGTACACACCGTGCTTGGCGCCTTCGTCGCCGGCATATTGGTCGGCGAGTCGCCGATCCTGTCGCGCCACATCGAAGGACAGTTGCGGGGCATCATCACAGCTCTGTTCATGCCGGTGTTCTTCGGCGTCGCCGGGCTGTCGGCCGATCTCACCGTGCTGGTCGACCCGCAGCTTGCAATGCTTACGGCTGCCCTGGTGGTGATCGCCTCGATCGGCAAGTTCGGCGGCGCCTTCGTTGGCGCCGAGGTCGCCGGCATGAGCCGCGCCGAGGGCATCGCGGTCGGCTGCGGCATGAATGCGCGAGGATCGACGGAGGTCATCGTCGCTTCGATCGGCTTGTCGATGGGCGTGCTCTCGCACAACCTCTTCACCATGATCGTCACCATGGCCGTCATCACCACCTTGGCCATGCCGCCGACATTGCGCTGGGCGCTGCGGCGGCTGCCGATCGGCGAGCGGGAAAAGAAGCGGCTGGAGCGCGAGGAGATCGACCAGCGGGGCTTCGTCGCCAATCTGGAGCGGCTGCTGGTAGTGGTCGACGAGGGTGTGGTCGGCCGCTTCGCCGCCTATCTCGCCGGCGTCATCGGCGCCGGCAAGCCGACGACGGTGCTGCATTCCAGCGGCGAGATCGATGCCGAGCCGACGGAAGGCCTGCATCTGGAAGAAATGGAGAAAGGTGCGGAGGACAGCCGCGAGGCGGCTAAGAAATCCGACGAGACGCCGGTGCGCGAAGCGCCGGTCACGCGCCGCCAACACGAAGTGCTTTCCGCCGAGGCGGTCGCGAAGGAGGCGCGCAAGGGCTACGGCATGCTGCTCGTCGGCCTCGGCCGCGCGGTCACCTCCAAGGGTGCTTTCTCGCATCGGATGAACGAGGTGACGGGCTCCTTCGACGGTCCGCTCTGTCTTGTCCTGAAGCCGGCGACGGCAGGCCGCCAGATCCCGCAGCTCGGCCCGGATTCAGGCAAGATACTGGTGCCTGTCAACGGCACGGCGGTTGCCCGCCGCGGCGCCGAGCTGGCCCTGGCCATCGCCGCCGTCACCGGCGCGCCGGTCAAGATGCTCTATGTCGCGCGCGCCGGCCGCGAGGAACCGCGCGACATCGTCTCGCATCGCCGCAGGGAGGCCGTGCTGAAGGATATCGTCGCGCTCGCCGACCGCTATGGCGTCGAGATCGAGACGGCGATCCGCTCGAGGGCCGCCGCCGCCGATGCCATCGCTCGCCAGGCCGGCCGAAACGTGGCGCTGATCGTCATGGGCGTGGCGCGGCGCCAGGGCGAAGAACTGATCTTCGGCGAGACGACGACGGGCGTCCTGCGCCGCAGCCCATGCCCGGTTGTGCTGATCTCTGACGAACGGGTGAAACGCGACGAGAGCGACCGCGAGGCCGTGCGCACGGGCACAGGCACCGGGTGAGCGGCTGATCTCCCAGGGGGAGATCAGCAGTTTTTCACGCCATCTGCAGCTTCTGCCGGCTTGGCTGCGGCGGGAAGGCGATGGCGATGCCGGCCGCGCCCAGTCCGATCAGCGCCGAGCCGATGAACAGCCAATGATAGCTGGCGGTGGCGTCGTAGATCATGCCCCCGGCGAGCGGCCCGAGCGACATGCCGAGGCTTGAAAGCATCGTGGCCGCGCCAAGGACGGTGCCGATGATGCGCAGGCCGAAATATTCGCGCGCCAGCACGGCGTAAAGCGGCATGACGCCGCCATAGGTGGCGCCGAAGATGACGGCTAGAAGGTAGAACTGCTCGAGCTGGCCGACGGTGAGGTAGGCGGCGATCACCAGTCCCTGGATGGCGAGGCCGGCGACCAGAACCGGCTTGACGCCCAGCCGGTCGCCGAGCACGCCATAAAGAACACGCCCGCCAAGGCCGGCCAAGCCCTCGACGCTGTAGATCGATACGGCTGCCATCGGAGCGACGCCGCAGGACATGGCGTAGCTCACCATGTGGAAGATCGGGCCTGAATGCGCCGCACAGCAGGCAAAGAAGGTGAGGCCCAGCACGATGAATTGCGGCGAGCGCAATGCCTGGCCGACGCTCATGCCGGGATCGTCGGTGACGGGCGCCGGCGCGCCGTCCCTTGCCGCGACCGCCGCCGCCGGCTGGCGCACCAGCAGCACGGCGGGCAGCAGCAGCACCCCGGCCATCACGCCAATGTCGAACATGGCGGTGCGCCAGTCATAGGCGGTGATCAGCCAACGGGCGAAAGGCGAGATCGTCATCGGCGCGACGCCCATGCCGGCCGAGACCAGCGAGACGGCGAGGCTTCGGTTGGTGTCGAACCATGCGGTGGTGAGCGCGATCATCGGCGCGAAGAAGGCGCTGGCAGCAAGGCCGACGATGACTCCGTAGCTCAGCTGGAAGACGATGAGCGAGGTGGCGCGGCTCGCCACCACCAGCGACAGGCCGAGCAACACGGCACCGGCAAGCACGACCGGCCGCGCGCCGACGCGGTCATAGATTGCCCCCCAGGCGAAACCGCCGAGGCCCATCACCAGGAAGTTCAAGGTCATGGCGCTGGAAATGCCGGTACGCGACCAATTGGTGTCGAGCGACATCGGCTCCAGGAAGATCGCCAGCGAAAACATGGCGCCGAGCGCCACGCAGGTCATCAGCGCGCCGGCCGCGACGATGACCCAACGATAGGAATGGTTCATGGTTCTGCTCCCATGCCGTAAGGCATCCTGTTTGATGCGGCACGGTTTTTCCAGTCCACCGGCCGTTTGCGTCCGAAGGACGCTGGGGCGGGAACCGATCCTACAAATCCGGTTGCATTTTTTATCCGGATTTTTTGAGAGCAGCGATCGTCGATCGCCTGAGGCGGACGCTATTGCGCCAGCGTCTCCAGTTGTCAGCAGCCTGCGAGCCCCACATTGACCGGGCTGGGGAGCCTTCTAGATTGAGCCGCAACATTCAGGAGGAGCGCCATACATGGAACTCTATCGCGGCAGGCTCATCGACCACATCCAGCTCGTGGTGCGCGACCTTCAGGCCAGCCGGCGTTTCTACGGCGCCTTGTTCGGGGTGCTGGGCATCCCGATCGGCGGCGAGGCGCAGGATTATTTCTGGGCCGACGAATTGTTCATCTCCAGCGCCGACAGCCGCGCCGCGCTCGGCGTGCTCACCGGCCGCCACCATCTCGCCTTCCAGGCGAAGGACCGCGCCATGGTCGACGCCTTCTACCACGCCGGCCTCGCCGCCGGTGGCAAGGACAATGGCGCGCCGGGCGAGCGCCGCTATCACCCGGGCTACTACGCTTGCTTCCTGCTCGACCCCGACGGCAACAATATCGAGGCGGTGTTCCACGGCGAGGCCAAGCGAAGCGCCGCGGCGGTGGAGATCAGTTTTTAGGCGGAGCGTCCAAAAACGCCGCGATCAGCTTCAGCATGTTGCCGTCCCGGCCGAACTCTATCCTGTCGAAGTCGTGGCTGCCCTGGCGCTGCGCCTTGGAGAGTTGGTCGAGATAGGCCGTCAGCTCCGCCCTGACCTTCTTGCAGCCGGGGTCGTTTTCGGCGGTGAGACCCGTGCTGAAGGCGACGATCTTGTCCACCATGTCGACGATGCCGGCGCCGTGCACCTTCTCATGCGCGATCAGCCCGGCGGCGAAGACATCCCAGCGCGCCTGCAAAGCGGGCGGAAGTTTTCCCGCCGGCTTGGGCAGCGTGTAGGTGATGATGAGCCTCGGCCGCGCTGATTTCAGCACGCAGGCATTGCCTTGCGGCTGGTAGTCGCGCTGCCAGGTCAGCTTGAAGAAAGTGTGCGCGATAACACGCCGCGCCTTGCCGGCCGAATCCTTGCCGATCACCGGTCCCTTCTCGCCGATCGACAGATAGAGTTGCTCCGCGCTTTCGCCTGAGACGGCATAGGTCTCGATCTTCTCGATGGGCTCCCAGTCGGCAAGCGCCGGAGATGAAATTGACAGAGCGGCAAGCAGGATGGCGAACTTCATGATGCCCTGTGGGATTGCAAGCGAGACGTGCGGTTCTATCTTCCCCCTTGCGGGCGAGAAAGCGATTTCAACTGCTTGGCGAAGCTAAGTGTTAGAGATCGCAAGAGGGGATTTCCACGCACCGGCTTTTCCAACCGCGCCGGAACCCGCTCCACCCGCCGCTCGTTTCTCTGGGCAATCATCCCGACCCGTGGGGGAGGACAAGATGACCCGCAACGAGATCATTTCCGTGCTTGGACCGGTCGACGAGGCCGTCATCGCCGACATCGCGCTCACCGGCGCCAGCGTCGAGGAACTGCGCGAGGCCTTGGCCTGGATCGGCGCCGACGAGGCGCTGGTCAATGAAGGCCGCGCGATGCCCGGCGCCCGCGTGGCGAAGCTGATCGAGATCCTCGATCCCCCCGAGGACGAGCCCGCGATGGAGTAGGCCGGCGCTTTGTCTTTCCGCAACGGAGGAGAGAAGCCGGCGCCGCCCTCTAGGTGCTTCTCCCTACTTGTCGCCCGCCCACCTCCCGTCATAGCTTTTGCCGCGTGGGCGGGAGGAGAGGTCTTTGGATACCAATGTCGTCATTGTCGGCGCCGGCCCTGCCGGGCTCGCGGTCGCAGCCTGCCTGAAACAGGCGGGGCAGGATTTTATCATCCTTGAAAAGGCCGATGAGGTTGCGCCCTCCTGGCGCCGGCATTACCGGCGGCTGCATCTGCATACGGTGAAATCCTTCTCGTCGCTGCCCTTCGTGCCGTTTCCGAAAAGCCATCCGCGCTATGTGCCGCGCGAGAAGGTCGTGGCCTACCTCGATGCCTATGCCGAGCGTTTCAGCCTCGAGCCGCGCTTCGGCGTAACGGTGAAATCCATCCGCCGCGAAGGCGATCGGCTGCTGGTCCAGACCGATGCCGGGCTCTTCAATGCCCGCAAAATTGTCGTCGCCACCGGCAACAATGCCCAACCGGTCATGCCGGGCTTCCCGGGCGTCGAAGCTTTCAGGGGCCAGGTGCTGCACAGCGCCGCCTACACGGAGGCAGCACCCTATATCGGCAAAAACGTGCTGGTCGTCGGCATGGGCAACACGGGCGCGGAGATTGCGCTCGATCTTGCCGAGAGCGGCGCCCGCCCGACCATCTCGGTGCGCAAGGGTGTCCACATTGTGCCGCGCCAGTTGTTCGGCGTACCGATCCAGATGGTGGGCATCGCCAGCCGGCCTATGCCGCAGGCGTTGAACGACTGGATGTTTCCCAAGATCCTCGACCTGGCGCTAGGCCGGCTGGAGAAATACGGCATCGTGCGGCCGAAACAGGGCATCCTGCAAGGGATCGAGGCCGGCCGCATTCCGGTGATCGACGTCGGCACGGTGGCGGCGATCAAGCAGGGCCGGATCGGCATCGGCCCGGATATCGCAAACTTCACCGGGGACGGCGTGAAATTCGCCGACGGGGTGGAGAAGAAATTCGATGCGGCGATTTTCGCCACCGGCTACCGTCCCGACTACGGCGCCTTCCTGCCGGCGGAGCTTAGCCCGGATAAAAGCGGGGTGAACGCTCGCGCGACGGAGCTCGGCGTCTATCTCGTCGGCTTCTACAATCCGGTCACCGGCCTGCTGCGCGAGATCGGCATCGAGGCGCAGGCGGTGGCGAAGGATATTGCGGCGCGGGCGTAGCAATTGCACGAGCTGCAATCGCGTTCTGGCGAATGACGGCGGGACAGAGGAAGGTGCCTAGCGCTGACCGCCCGCTTGCTTGATGCCTCGAATGCCTGAATCGGGTGGCGCATCTCGGCACCGGATGCGAAGCCATTGCTGACCAAAGGAGGGATGCGCCATGCTCACGCTCTACGATTATCTCCCGTCGCAAAATGCCTGGAAAATTCGCGTCCTGCTCGGCTTGCTCGGCATCGCCTACGAAACCCGCATCGTCTCGATCTTCGAGGGCGAGAGCCGCACCGAGGCTTTCCTGAAGCTCAATCCGGCCGGCGCGGTCCCGGTGCTTGCCGTCGAGAATGGCCAGGCGATAGCCGAGTCGAACGCGATCCTTGTGCTTGTCGCGGAAGGAACGCCCTATCTGCCTGCGGACCGGCTTGCTCGGGCCAAGGTGATGCAGTGGCTGTTTTTCGAGCAGTATTATGTCGAGCCGGTCATCGGTTCGCTGCGCTTCTGGACGCTGACCGGCCGTCTGGAGCGCAACCAGGCCCTGGTTGCCGGCAAGCGCGACGCGGGCGTGCGGGCACTTGGCGCGCTGGAGCGCAGCCTTCAGGACGCGCCTTTCCTGGTCGGCGATACGCTCACCATCGCCGACATCGCGGTATACGCCTACGGTCACCGGGCCGAGGATTGCGGTTTCTCGCTTGCCGACTATCCGGCGGTAGAAGCCTGGGTGGAGAGGGTCGGCGAGGCGATCGGGCCGGACTATCCGGTGCATCCTTACAGCATCGATCTGCACTCGCACGCTTGAGCCGCCGGAACACAGCGGCGGACAGGGCGTTCTCCAAATAGCAGTGTGTCGGGCGTCGCCTCGATCGGCGCCCGCCGTTTTGCGTTGCCTTCCACTCAAAGGCATGGAGGTCCGCAATGGTTCGCACCGTCACCGTCGCAATCCTCGCCACCGGCATGATGAGCATGCCTGCCATGGCGGCCGAGCAATACTGGGTCGCCCGGGACGCGGTATCGAAGCAGTGCGAGATCGTGCCCAAGAAGCCCGACGGCACGCTTGTCGTCGACCTTGGGAAGAAGAAATACGCCAGCGAGGGAGAGGCCAGGAAAGCGATGGAGGCGATGGCGGATTGCAAGAAGAAGTAGGCGCTGGATAACGCCTACCGGTCCACCAACGACATCGTCCGTTCGTTGTAGCGCGGCCCCGACACCTTGTCGGGCGTCAGCGCCATGTCGAGCCCCAGCATCTCGGTGGCGTCCAGCGTGACGTCGGCCGCCGCGACATTCTCCTCCAGATAGGCCCGGCGTTTGGTGCCGGGGATCGGCACGATGTCGATGCCGAAATCCGGGCCCTTGGCGAGCAGCCAGGCGATCGCGATCTGGCCGGGCTTGACACCCTTGGCGTCGGCAATGTCGCGCACCGCGGCCGCTGCCGCGACATTCAGGTCGAAATTCTCGCCCTGGTAGCGCGGGTCGCCGCGCCGGAAATCGCCCTCCGGATAGTCTTCCGCGCGCTTGACGTCGCCGGCGAGGAAGCCGCGGCCGAGCGGCGCGAACGGGACCAGACCGATGCCGAGCTCCTTCAGCGCCGGGATGATCTCTGGCTCGAGGTTGCGTTCCCACAGCGAATATTCGCTCTGCAGCGCCGAAACGGGATGCGCGGAATGCGCGCGACGAATGTTGGCAATGCCCGCTTCCGACAGGCCGAAGAAGCGCACCTTGCCCTCGGCCACCAGTTCGCCGACCGTGCCCGCGACGTCCTCCATCGGCACGGCGGGATCGACCCGGTGCTGATAGAGCAGATCGATGCGGTCGGTGCCGAGCCGCGAGAGCGAGGCGTCGACCACCTCGCGTATATGCTCGGGCCGGCTGTCGAGGCCGGCCTGCTTGCCGTCGACAATGCGGAAGCCGAATTTCGTCGCGATCGTCACCTCGTCGCGCCGGCCTTTCAGCGCGCGCCCAAGCAACTCCTCGTTGGCGAAGGGCCCGTAGACCTCGGCCGTGTCGAGAAAGGTGCAGCCGAGTTCGATCGCCCGGTGGATCGTCGCGATCGACTCCGCCTCATCGGCCGGACCATAAGCCTGGCTCATGCCCATGCAGCCGAGGCCGATGGCAGAGACTTCGAGCCCCTGGCTGCCGAGTTTCCGTTTGCCGAGGCTCATGCTCTTTTCTCCAGCCGAATTTTAAATCCGGCTAAATTATAGGGCTGGGGGAGGAAGCGTCCAGCGTCAGGCCTGGCGGCAGGCGGCGTCGTAATCGGCAAGCACCAGGTCGACGGCCGCGAGCAGGATCGCCTCGGGATCGCCGGCGGCGCCGACCTTCGCTGGCAGCGTCGGCAGGAACTGCCCCATCAGCGTCTCGGGAATCGCGACGCCGCTCAGCGCTTCGCGCAGGCGCGCGACCGCGACGCTTGCCGCGGGGTTGCTCCAATAATAGCGGATGCGGTCGCTGTAGCTGTAATGCCGCTGCAGATAGAGGCGCCTGTCGTTACCATGGTAGTGGCTGCGCCAGTTGCCCGGCGCGGACAGCATCAGCGTTTCCATCGCCTTGGCAAGCGAGCGCTCACCATAGCCGCAGACCATTTCGGAGGCGACGAGATCCAGCCCGTAAAGCGCCTCGCGCAGTGCGAAGGTCAAGCCGGGCCCCACTTTGAGGATCGGGAAACCATTGGCGACCAGCGCCGTCAGCGCCGAACGGCTCTGGTAATCTGTCGAATGCGCTTCGTAGACGAGAGCGGTTTCAAGGTCGAGGAGGGCGGTCAGCGGAGCGGATGCCTCTGGCCTGTAGGCGACGACATTTTCGCTGCCGAATTCGACGCCCGGCTGCACGACCACGGCGATGACACGGCCGAATGCTTCCTCCAGCCCCTCACGGGAAAAGATCTCGCGATGGATGTCGATGGTGCGGCGCGCGGCGGTCGCCTCCGTCGGCTTCAGGTCGCTGATGGCATGATCGGCGCCGCCCGGCACCGGCACCTCGGTGCCGATGATGTAGAGCGGCGCAGCACCGCCACGCGAGCGCGCCGCCTTTTCCGCCGCCTTGGCAAGCCGCGCGGCGCGCGTCGCGATGGTCTCGTCGTCGAGCGCCGCTGGTTCGCCTGCACAGCCCATCGAGGCATCGAGATGGATCTTGCTGAAACCGGCCCAGACATAGGCCGTAACCATCGCTTCGGCCTTGCTCATCGCCTGCGCCGCCGGCTCGGCCTTCCAGGGGTTCGGCCCCAGATGGTCGCCGCCGAAGATGACGCGCGAGGCGGAGAGTCCTTCGCGGCCTGCGATCTCCTGCACGAAGGCGACGAACAGATCGGGCGTCATGCCGGTATAGCCGCCGAACTGGTTGACCTGATTGCAGGTGGCCTCGATCAGGAGCATGGCGTCCTTGTCGGCGACGGCGCGCCGGATCGCTGCCTGGATCACCAGCGGATGCGCCGAGCAGACCGAGGTGATGCCGTAGGGCCTGCCGTTGCGGCGGGCAGTCGCCAGGCCTTGAAGCGGGTTGGCCGTCATCGTCATTTGGCCCGGTCCGTCCCGGCTATGAACCGATCGAGCGCGTCGAAGCCGGCCAGCCCTTCCATCGGCCCGAGCCGCGTCACGTTGAGCGCGCCGGCGGCATTGGCGTAAAGCAGCGCCTTGCCGGGCTCGATACCTTTGCGGCGGCAGGTGAGATAGGTTGCGCCGAAACAGTCCCCGGCGCCGGTCGGGTCGATCTCCTCGACCAGGAAGCCGGCGCAGTCGGTGCGGCTGCCATCGGCGCCGAAGCGGGTAGAGCCTGCAGCGCCGCGCTTCAGCACGATCTCACCGACACCGCGCGCAATCAGCGCTGCCACCGCCTGCCGCTCGTCCGCGACGCCGCCCGCCGCGAGCAGTTCGTCGCCGGAGGGCAAGAGCAGGTCGGCGTCGTCGACCAGCGCGGAAAACTGCGCGCCGTCTGCGCCGTCGATCAATTCCTTGCGCACATTCGGATCGAAGGAGGTCGAGCCGCCGCGGGCGCGCACGGCCTTCGCGGCATAGGCGACGATCTCCTTCAGCCCGGCGATCGACAGGGCCGAGCCCATGACGTGAAGGTGACCGGCGCCGTCGGCCAGCCGCCGCGCTTCTTCCGTCAGGCCAATGCGCCCGGCGGCGGATTCGGCGATGTTATAGACGAAGTCGCGGCCGCCGTCGGGTCTGTAACGCACGAAGGCGCTTCCCGTCGGATAGCGCTCGCTGATCGACACGGCCGAGACGTCGACACCGTCGCGCCGCAGCCGTTCCAGGTTGATGGTGCCGAAATCATCGCGGCCGACGCAGGCGATGATGCCGGCGCCGCCACCGAGTTTCGCCACCTGGTCGATGAAGATGGCTGGCGCGCCGCTGGGGTAGGGGCCGGTCAGCGCCAGCGGCTCGAGGAAGCCTTGGCCGCGCTCGCTCGCCATGATCTCGACCAGGATTTCGCCGGCGACGATGGTGGGCCCGGTCGCTTCGGCGGCAATCTCCCCTCGGCTCATCGATGCAATTCCTTCTCCCCAGCCGGACCGGCGCCAGCGGTCCACGATTGCGCCGGACTCGATCGAGGTAAAACGTGGCAGCGATGATGTCAATAAAAACTATACGCGTGTTCACTTTCGTGTCACGTGAGGTGCATTGCTCATCTGAACGAGAAGCCCCGTCGTATAGGGACTTCTTGCGAAAGCTAGGATCACGGGGCTTGACTATATGATCCTGTAGCGCGATAGAATATGAACGCATGTTCAGTTTTGCATGCGCATTCGTAAAGGAGGAGACGGAATGCCAATGCGTAGGCTTATGGGAACTCTCGCCGCGGCTACTGCGGCCTCGGCGCTGATGGCAGGCGCTGCCCTGTCGGAGGAAATCACGGTCGCCACGGTCAACAACGGCGACATGATCATCATGCAGAAACTGGCGCCGGAGTGGGAAAAGGCGACCGGCAACAAGATCAACTGGGTGGTGCTCGAAGAGAACGTGCTGCGCGAGCGCGTCACCACCGATATCGCCACCAAGGGCGGCCAGTTTGACGTGATGACCATCGGCGGCTACGAGACGCCGATCTGGGGCAAGGCCGGCTGGCTGACGCCGCTCAATGATCTCGGCGCCGATTACGACTATGACGATCTCATCGCGCCGGTGCGCAGTGGTTTGACCGTCGACGGCAATCTCTATGCGGTGCCGTTCTATGCCGAGAGCTCTTTCACGCTCTACCGCAAGGACCTGTTCGACGCCGCCGGCCTCAAGATGCCCGAGCAGCCGACCTACGACCAAATCACTGAATTCGCCAATAAGCTCACTGACAAGTCGAAGGAACAGTATGGGCTGTGCCTGCGCGGCAAGCCGGGCTGGGGCGAGAACATGGCTTATATCGGCACGCTGGTGAACACCTTCGGCGGCCGCTGGTTCGACATGGATTGGAAGCCGCAGCTCAATTCCGAAGCGTGGAAGAAGGCGATCGGCTGGTATGTCGACACGATGAAGAAGGATGGCCCTCCGGGCATCAGCTCCAACGGCTTCAACGAGAACCAGACGCTGTTTGCCTCGGGTCATTGCGCGATGTGGATCGACGCCACGTCCGCCGCCGGCCGGGTCTATGATCCGAAGCAGAGCAAGGTCGCCGACAAGGTCGCCTTCGCCAAGGCCCCGGTCGCGGTCACGCCAAACGGTTCGGCCTGGGGCTGGGCCTGGAGCCTGGCCATCCCGACCTCGACCAAGAAGGCGGACACGGCGAAATCCTTCGTCAAATGGGCGACTTCGAAGGCCTATGTCCAGCGCGTCGGCGAGACCGAGGGCTGGGTTGCGGCACCGCCGGGAACGCGCAAATCCACCTATGCCAGCGCGGATTACCAGAAGGCGGCGCCCTTTGCCGCAACCGTGCTTGCCGCGATTGAATCCGCCGATCCGACCAAGCAGACCAAGGATCCGGTGCCCTATACGGGCATCCAGTTCGTCGCCATACCCGAGTTCCAGGGCATCGGCACGCAGGTAGGCCAGGCGATCGCGGCGGCCGTCACCGGCGAGCAGTCGGTGGACGACGCGCTGAACGAGGCCCAGGCTTCCGTCGAGAAGACGATGGAGGAGGCGGGCTACATCAAATAGGCGCAGCCGCTCAAGCCGGGAAGCGGAACGTGCGCCGCCTCCGGCCATCCGGCCCGCCGCGGAACTCCCCTGCGGCTGGCCGGAGGATGCGCGGATCCGCCTGGGCAATTCGAGGAGAAGCGCGTGGCGTTTCTTTGTTCGGAATTGCCTGAACAAAGGTGGATCCGTGCCTTCCTCGATAGCGGATCAGACAAACTGCCCCCCGCGCCCGGCAAACATTTTCGAAACGCGGAAGAATTGGGAACTGCAATGAAGCTGAAGGACAAAATCGCCCTGATCACCGGCGGCGCGCGCGGTATCGGCCTCGGCTTCGCGCAGGCCTTTGCGCGTGAAGGCGCCAAAGTGGTGATCGCCGACATCGACATCGAACGCGCAACGCGGGCGGCCAGGGAAATCGGTCCGGCGGCAAGCGCAAGGAAGCTCGACGTCACGGACCTTGCCGCGATCGAAAATGTCGTCGCCGAAATCGACCGCGAATTCGGCGGCATCGACATTCTCGTCAACAATGCGGCCATCTTCGACATGGCGCCGATCACCGACATCACCGAACAAAGCTATGAGCGCGTCTTCGGCATCAATCTCAAGGGCCCGCTCTTCGTGATGAAGGCGGTGGCCAACGTCATGATCGCGCGTGGCCGTGGCGGCAAGATCATCAACATGGCGAGCCAGGCCGGCCGCCGCGGCGAGGCACTGGTGACGCTCTACTGCGCCTCCAAGGCGGCGATCATCTCGGCCACGCAGTCGGCCGCGCTTGCGCTGGTCAAGCACGGCATCAATGTCAACGCGATTGCGCCTGGCGTCGTCGACGGCGAGCATTGGGACGCGGTCGATGCGCATTTCGCCAAATGGGAAGGCTTGAAGCCGGGCGAGAAGAAGGCGGCGGTGGCGAAGTCGGTGCCGATCGGCCGTTTCGCGCGGCCCGAAGACATTGCCGGACTCGCCGTTTTTCTCGCCTCGTCCGACAGCGACTACATCCTGGCCCAGACCTACAATGTCGACGGCGGCAACTGGATGAGCTGAGGGCAATCATCTGGTTTCGAGGGAGATGACAATGAAGGCCATCCGATTTGCCGCGGCCGGCGATGCCTGCATGGCGGAGCTCGAAATGCCCGCAATCAGGCCCGGCCACGCTCTGCTGCGGGTGCACGCGGCAGGGCTCTGCCACACCGATATCGACGTGCTGCATGGTCGTTATGGGTCGGGCGCGTTTCCGCTGGTGCCCGGCCATGAATATGCCGGCACGGTCGAGGCCGTCGCCGAGGACGTGACGGCGGTGAAGCCTGGCGACCGCGTCGCCGTCGATCCCAACATCCCCTGCGGCCACTGCCCGTCCTGCGCCAAGGGTCTCACCAATCTCTGCGCCACGCTGAAGGCCTATGGCGTGACGGAGAATGGCGGCTTTGCCGAATACAGCCTTGTTGCCGTCGATCATCTCCACCCCATCGGCCATCTCGCTTTCGAGACGGCGGCGCTCGCCGAGCCGCTCGCCTGCGTGCTCAACGGCCTCGGCGCGGCCGGGGTAGGGACCGGCGGTCACGTGCCCGGCAACGCGCTCGTCTTCGGCGCGGGGCCGATCGGGCTTCTAATGGCCTTGTCGCTCAAGGCGAGAGGCGTGACGAAAGTGGCGGTGGCCGATATAAGTGAGCCGCGTCTCGCCTTCGCCGCCTCGCTCGGGCTGGAGCCGCTGGTGTCCGGCTCGCAAGACCTTGCGGCGCGGGCGAGAGGTTTCGACTTCGTCGCCGACGCCACCGGTATCGCCAAGGTCGTCGAAGGCATAATCGGCCTCACCGCCGAGGGCGGCACGGCGCTGGTCTTCGGCGTCTGCGCGCCCGATGCCAGGATTGCGGTCGCCCCGTTCGAGATCTTCCGCCGCCAGATAAGGCTGGCCGGCTCGCATTCGCTGAACCGCAACATTCCGCAGGCGCTGGAGATCTTAAGCCGCGACGACGGCACCATGGCAAAGCTGGTCAGCCACCGCCTGCCGCTCGGCGAAGTGCTGCCTTTCTTCGCCAAGAGCGGCAATCCGGCGATGATGAAGGTCCAGTTCTCAGCCGAGGCTTGAACGGGAGAGCACGATTGCTTGCCTTTGCGTCGCGGAGTGACTCAAATAGACAGTCGTGACGGCGGTACCGACAGGGGCAGAAGGATGGCAAAGACGATCAGGACGATGGAGGATTTTTCCGCCTTTGTCGGCCTGTCCCGCACCACGGTCTCGAAATACTTCAACGATCCCGCTTCGGTGCGGCAGAACACGCGCAGCACCATCGAGGCGGCGCTGAAGAAGTCCGACTTCCGCCCCAGCATGTTCGCGGTCAATCTGAACCGCCGCCGCTCCAACATCCTCGGCGTCATCATCCCCAATTCGACCGATCCGTTCTACATGGCGCTGACGCGACGCATAGAGACGATCGCCAACGAGGCCGGCTTCCTCGCCTTCGTGCTGTCTTCCGACGGCCGCGCCGAGATGGAGGACCAGGCGATCCAGACGTTCCGCTCGATGAATATCGCTGGCGCCATCATCGCGCCGCTCGGCGTGCGCTCGCACCACCGCGTGCTTGCCGAGCTCGGCGCTTCGATCCCGCTGATCTATGTCGATTCCCCGCTCGACGAGACCTCGTCCTTCGTCGGCACCGACAACCGGCAGAGCTTCCGGCTGATCGTCGACTATCTCTGCCGTTCCGGCGAGCCGCCCTGTTACTTCGCCATGCCGCTGGTCAACAACAACGCTTCCGCCCGGCAGCAGGCCTATGTCGAGGCCATGCATGGGTTCAAGATGACGCCCTCGATCGTAGCGGTCGAGGATGTCGGGTCCTGGGACTTCGAGAAATTCGGCCATGACGAGGCACTGCGCATCCTGAAAGGGCAGGGCTTCCCCACAAGGACCGTGCTTTGCGCCAACGACCGCATCGCCTTCGGCGTCATCAGCGCCGCCTATGAGCTCGGCCTGAAGGTGGGGCATGGGGCCGACTGCGATCTGCGCGTCGCCGGCCATGACGACCATCCTTTGTCGCGCTATGCCTGTCCGCCGATCACCACCGTGGCACAGAACTACAACGAGATCGGCCGCCTGGCGATCGAGCTCCTGCTGCGGCGACTGGACGAGAATGCACCGGCGGCCAAGCGCGACAACGCGCGCGTCCTGCTCAACGCCGAACTGATGCTGCGCCGTTCGGCTTGAGGGCGCTCGCTGCGCAAATCTGGACGGATGATCTCCTTTCTGGCTTGCGTCAGAACGGTTGTCGCCTAACTCACGGCACAATTGCCATGACTAATTTGGTGTCGGAACCATGATGACGGATCGATGCGGCACGACAGGCTTGTCCTGATATTGCTCTGGCGTGAGCTGGTCGCCGGCTTGCGCGCGATGCGGCGCCGCGACCTCGCCTGGATTGCGCTCGGCGGCGGCGGCCTTCTGGCCTATGCGATCGCCGATGTCATCGTCGCGCTGCATGCCGCGGCGCCGAAACTGCGGAACGACCAGCTTCTGTGGATGCTTGGGCTGCCATTGGTCTTGGCGGTGCTCGGAGCGCTCGCCGGAAACGCGGTCTCGGGGCTCTGCCTTCGACGCGCCTTCGCGCCCTTCCTCAAGGCGCTGCCGCTCGCTGCTGGACGGCGCCGCCGACTGGCCGGCGAGGCGACCCTCGTGCTTGCCGGACCGCTTGTGCTGCTGGTTGCTCTTTCGGTCGGCTTCGCCTGCGCCGTCATTGGAAAGCCGCTGGCGCCGACCTGGGGCTTGAGCGCGGCGATCTTGTTTGCCCTCGGCTTCGGCACAGCAGCCCTATGGCGCCTGCGGCGGCGGCCACGCCTTCTCCTTGATGAGGCGGCAAGGGAGGTGGCTCCGGTCGGAAAGCCCTGGCTGCGCTGCCTCGACCGCGCGCGGCCGCGCTGGTTAACCAGCTGGGCCTGGAAGCTGCCGGCCGGTCATGTGCGGCCTTCATGGAAGCTGACCGCCGCCGGCTTGCTCCTTGCGCTTGGCGCCATCCTCGGCGCTTGGGCCAGCCTGGCCGGCCGCTCGGCCGCGCCGGCGGCGGTCGCTGGCCTGGCGGGCGGCATTCTTGTTTTCATGCTCAGCCTGCGCTGCCAGCCGCTCGGCTCGCCGGTGCTGCGCACGGCGCCCATCGGCTTTGTTCGCGTATGGCTGCGGCTGGTGCGATTGCCGCTGCAGCTGTCGCTCGCCTTCTTCCTGCTGCCGGCCGGCGCGGCACTCGCGGCAGAGCCGTCGGCCTGGTCGGTGCCGGTCGCGAGCGGGCTCTGGCTGCTGGTGCTGAACGGCGCCTATGCGGTGTTCGGCGCCTATTTCCTCAACGCGCCCTTCGTCGCCATGCTGAGCTTTGCCGGCGCGCTTGCCTATGCCAGCTATGAGACGCTGGAATATGGCCGCACCGTCCTCATTGGTCTGGCAGCGCTCGTGTTCTTCTTGTGGCATCGAACCCGACAAAGGTATCGCAATGGCTGAAGTCCTCAGCATCGAAGAGCTCAGCGCCGGCTATCGCGGACGCATTGTCGTTCGCGGCATCGATCTTTCGCTCCGCCGGGGCGACATCCTCGGCCTGCTCGGCGCCAACGGTTCGGGCAAGTCGACGCTGATCAGGGCGATCACCGGCCAAATCCCCTTGATCGGCGGCAGCGTGGCGATAGACGGAATCGACCTCGCCGCCGCGCCGGAGCGCGCCAAGGCCGGCTTCGGCCTCGCCATCGAGCCGCACGAACTGCCGGCGTCGCTTTCGGGACGCCAGTATATCGAGCTCGTCGCCTCGATCCGTGGCTGCGCGCCGGACGAGCTGCCGAGCGGCGATCTCCTGGAGCGGCTCGAGCTCGGGCGCTGGATCGACCGCCCGATCGCCGAATATTCGCTTGGCACGCGAGCCAAGGCCGCGATCGTCGCAGCGCTTCTCGGCCGGCCGCCGCTTCTGATCTTCGACGAGACGTTGAACGGCCTCGATCCGGTCGCCGCCTGGGAGGTGAAGCGCGTCATCACCGCGCTCTGCGCAAGCGGGCGGCACGCCGCCATCATCTCGACCCATGTGGTGGAGGCCGTCCCGGTGCTCTGCAACCGCGCGGTGCTGATGGCCGAGGGGAGCCTGAGCCGGAGCTGGGATGCGGCCCAATTGGCCGAAGCAGGCCGGACGGCTGGGGCGTTTGAGGAAAGCGTCATGCAGGCGTTGCGCATTCGCGCCGCCGCCTGATCTAGAGCAATTCCAGGAAAGGTGTGAGCGGTTTTCCGCCTGGAGTTGCGGCAAAAACAAAGCCCTATGCCATCGGCAGCAGGCGGCGCATGATCAGCGAGGCGTGGCCGCCGACGCCATGGGCCGCTTCCCGACGTTCGACCACCTCGAAGCCGTGCTTGCGATAGAAGGCGATCGCGCGGTCGTTGCCCTCGATCACCTCCAGCGCGATGCTCGGAACGCCGGCATGGGCGGCAAGCACCGCATGCAGAAGGTCGACCGCGAGGCCGCTGCCGAAAGCCTGCGGCTCGATATGCAGCCGCTCCAGCATCACGTCGCCTTTCTCGTCCATCGCCGCCATGGCATAGCCGGCGATCGAGCCGTCGGCGCGTTCGGCGACAAAGGACATCTTGTCCTCGTCGTCGAGCTCGGCCGCGAGCCGTTCCGGCGCGTGCCTTTCGTCGGAGAGCCTGGCCACCGTCTCGTCGCCCATGATCGGTGCATAGGTCCGCCGCCAGGATTGGCCGAGCAGCCGTGACACGTCGGCAAGGTCGTTCCTCGTCATCGCCCGGATGCGGGTCATGGTCGTCACCCTCGTTGGAATCTCGAAAATAGGGCGACGCGACCGATATAGCCAATCTCGGCGCTCGCAGACCTGGGTCCTCGCCCGCCAGAGGCGGGGAGAGAGGTGGCTGCGAAGCGGCCGGAGAGGGGGACTTCGCAGGGCGTTTCCTCAGGCGGCGCTCGGCGTCGGCAGCTCTTTGCGGCGGCTTATCTTGCGGCCGAGGATCATCAGCTGGCGGGCGGTGTTGTTGCGCAAGCGGCGCAGCCGCCATTCGAGTCCCGTCTCGGTGGTGATGCGCTTGGCGTAGATGCTGGAACGCATGCCGGCTGTGTCGGTCGCGACCTTCACCGGGTCGTCGTAGAAGGCGCAGATCTTTTCGGCGCCCATGCCTGGCGTCGAGAGCCAGGCGGGAATATAGGTCGAAACAAGTCGGTCGACATCGGTTACCACGCGGTTGATGCCGACGCCGGGCGTCGGGCATGTCGTCCAGAACGCATCGCCGATGGCCACGACGCCGGCGCGGCGATGCGCCCTGGTCGTCGTCAGGCTGACCTGTCTCACCTCGACCGGGCCGGCGACGGCGAAATTTCCGCATTGCGCGGCCACCTCCGGCATGACCTCGCAAAGCACGGCTTGCGGATTTTCGCGGAACGCTCGCGTCCACTCTTCCGCCACGGTGCGGTAGAGGAAGAGGTTTGCCCGCATGCGGTTGCAGATCGGGAAGACGCTGAGATAAGCAATCCGATGCGCCGGGTTCCTGGCGTAGCAGATGATCGCCGGATAGGGGGATTCCCGCGGCGTGATCGCAAGGTCGAACCCGATCGACATCGAATGCGCCTTCGATTCCTCGACGCGCTCCATGCCGATGGCGCGCCGCACAGCCTCGCTGTAACCGGTCGCCACCACCAGCAGGCGAGCTTCTATCACGGCGCCGCCGGCAAGAACCAGGCGCTGCCGGTCCGGCCCGGTCGAGACCTCGGCAACCTTGCCCACGGTCAGCGGAACTTGGGCCGGCAGGGCTTGCCTCATCCCATTGACCAGCGCGCCGTAGGAGAAGCCGAATTCCCATTTCCGTTCGCGCTCGAAAAGCTGGCCGAGGCGGAACACATGGGTGCCGGTCACCGGCGTGACCAAAGGCCTGACAGCAGGCCCGAGGCCAAGCTTCTCGAATGCCTGCATCTCATGCATGCCGATCTTCTCTGCGCGAAACTCCTCGTGATGGACCAGATGCGGATCAATCAGCGCCACCTTGCGGCCGGCCTTCCCCAGCACCGTGGCCAGGCTCGTGCCCGCCAGCCCGGCGCCAACGATCGCCACGTCGACTTCGGCCGGACCAGCCTGGAAAGCAGGTGTTTCGTGGCCCTGCGCGGTGTTCATCTTTGTGCTCCATAGCTTACGCTATGAATATCCCGGGTGGTAGGAACAATCTCAAGCAACCCAGGCGCGAGCCGGGTAGCAATGAAAAATTAGGTTAATCCGCTTGTGAGAGCCGCCACTCGATAGCCCGCTGCCGAGCCGATAGAGGCGGCAGCGGGCCATTGATGCGACGGGAGTGCTGTCCCGCCGAGCAGGAGACACTGCTCAAGGCGATCTAAACCGGCTTCGCCGGGAATCACGACTTACGGATTCGTAAGCTCACTCACGATTATGTTCCCAGGCCCGGCGGGCAATTCCTGACCTGCCTTGTCGGTGTGGTCGAAAGCAACTCCTGTTGCGCCCCCGGCGTCACTCGGCTTTCCCGCCTCGCGGAACCGGCGGGCAAAGATCATCAAATGACGCGCGGTGTTGTTGCGCAGGCGGCGTAGGCGCCACTCCAGCCCGGTCTCGGTGGTAATCCGCCTGGCATATATGCTGGCGCGCATGGCTCTTTCGTCGGCGGCGATCTTGATCGGATCGTCGTAGAAGGCGCAGATCTTGTCGGCCGCCATGCCGGGCGTTGCGAGCCAGACGGGTATGTGCGTCGAGCTGAGGCGATCGACATCGGTAAGCACGCGGTGGATGCCGTCGCCTTGCGCCGGGCAGGTCGTGGCGAACGCATCGCCGATGAAGACGACGCCGTCGCGGCGGTGACCCTGCGTCGTCGTCAGGCTGACCTGCCTCACGTCCACCTCGCTGGCGATCGCGAAGTTGCCGCATCGCGCGGCAATCTCCGGCATCAGCTCGAGCAGGATTTTTTGCGGGTTTTCGCGGAACGCCCGCACCCACGGATCGGCGACGGTCCGGTAGACGAACATGTTGGCCCGCATCCGCTCGCCGATCCGGAAGATGGTAAGAAAGGCAATGCGATCGACGACCCTCCTTGCGTAGAAGGTGAGGGACTGCAAGCCGAATTCCTGCGGAGAGATCGCGAAATCGAATCCCATCGACAGCGAATGCGCCTTCGATTCCTCGATGCGCTCGACGCCGATGGCGCGCCGCACAGCCTCGCTGTAGCCGGTGGCCACCACCAAGAGCCGGGCCTCGATGACGGAGCCGTCGGTGAGCACCAGGCGCTGCCGGTCCGGTCCGGTCGAGACCTCGGCGACCTTGCCCACCGTCAGCGGCGCTTGCGGCGGCAGCGCCGCGCGCAGGCCATTGACCAGCGGCGTGTAGGAAAACGCGTATTCCCAGGCCTGCTTGCGCTCGAACAACTGGCCGAAGCGGAAGACATGGAGATCGGTCATCGGCGTGACGAGCGACCTGAAAACCGGGCCGAGCCCGAGCTTCTCGAACAGCCTCATCTGCTCCGCGCGGGTTTTCTCGGCCCGGAATTCGTTGTGGTGGATGCGATGCGGATCGACCAGCGCTATTTTGCGGCCCGCATTGGCGAGCGTTATCGCCAGAACGGTTCCGGCGAGGCCGGCACCGACGATCGCCACTTCGACTTCGGTGCGGCTGGCCGGCACGGCAGGCGTTTCGCGATCTTCTGCGATGCTCATGTCTTGTCTCCATGGTCGGCAGGCATAGCGTCACGCCGCTGGGTCTGCTTCCAGCGGGGCGCCATTGCCGAACCATCTATGAATTCCAGTCCGCCCGCCTCGTTGAGCGTGTGCAGCTTGCGGCCGGCCCAGCCCGCGCCGGGGTTGAGGATCGTTTCGACGACCTGCTCGAAGCCGCTGTCGTCAAGCTGTGTGACGCGCGCAATCCCAAGCGCGGCGCCGTAGCTCCTGCGGCAGTCCTGCACCGGGCGCAAAAGCTGGCCGCCGCGGCTGACCATGCGGCCCGCCGGCCGCGCCGACGCGATGTCGATCAGCAGCGGATTCTTCGGATGCGGCGTCCACGGCCCGCGGAAGTCCGGCGCCGACCACAGATGCAACTGATCCGAGAAGGCGCCGCCGCCATCGCGCACGGTGGCGAACATCCACCAGCGCCCGCCATGCTCCACGAGCGTGGCGTCGCTGGCGACGATATCCGCCAGGAGCGTCGCTTCCTTGACCCAGCCGCCCGGGAACGCGGTGGCGCGGTAGAGGTCGACAGTCCGGTTGGCGGAGCTTTCCGGCACCATCCACATCTCGCCGTCGCGCTCGAACACGCAGGGATAGGAGAGGTGATAGGGCAGCTCCAGCACCGGCTTCGGCCGGCTGATCGGTCCGTCCGGCCCGAAGGCCACCGCCGACAGGATCGCCTTACCGGTGCGATGGATGTAGTCCTCGACGAACAGCGTCACCTGGCCGCGATAAAGCACCGGGAAAGGGTCGGCGTAAAAGCGGCTGCCGTCGTCGGGCAGGTCGCGCCAGCCGGATTGCGGATGGGCGCGCAACTCGTAGAGGTCCTTGCCTCCGGCCTCGCGCCAGCCGACCCGCCAATGCGGGGCGTTGTAGCACAGATGGTATATCTGCTGGACGATGCGGCGCGCCGTTGCCTTGGCCGCCCGCACACCGAGCTTCGTGGCCGACGGCATGGCCGGGGCCGGCGCCTCGGATGACGGTTCGGGCAGCACCGGAAGCGACGAGCGCGCCGCGCCGCCGACCGCCGCGACGATCAGGCTGGCGGTGCGGGCCAGCATGTCCTGGAAGGAGGCCAGCGCGATACCGTGATATTCGGTGCCGAGCCGTCCTTCGGAGACCGTCGCGCCGTGCTGTTCCAGACGGACGAGCGGCGTGCGGCCGGCAAGGATGAGCGCCAGCAGGGCCTCTTCGCCGCAGACGCCGTCATACGCAAGGCGCCAGACCCGCCGGCCCTGCAGCTCGACATCGCCGACGAGATCGATCGTGAGATCGGCCGGCGCGGATGGTCTCGCATGGCTGGTCAGTGTCGAAACTGGCACACGCTTTGCCGTCCCATTGGCGGGCAGGCGATGGATGAGCGTTTCAAGCTGGAACAGCGCTTCGGCACTGCGCGGCACGCCGCCGGGCGCCGGACTGGCGTCCACGGCAAGCTCCACGCGGGGCAGCCGCGACAGCCGTTCGGCCAGCGCCACATGGAAAGCGCGCACGCAATCCCCGTTGAGGCGCAGCGTCAGGCGCATGACCGATCCCCGGGCGACTCATATCGGGTGTCGGCGGCCCGGCTGGCCAGGTCAAGCTTCCGCCGCATGCGCGCGATGTCTCCAATTTAGGCTGCACTCAAATTCCACTGTGTAGGTGCAAACTTCGTGCCAGCGCGGCATCAATTTATGAACATAATTAACAGTGTTTTAATCGTTGCCGGGAATAGCTAGGCCAACGCCGCATTCTCATCTTTGCCGGCCGATGGAGCGTTGTCGGAGCGACCTTTGCAACCACCCCTGCTCATGGTGCCTCAGCAGAACGCTCCGGAGGCGATTGCGCCGGCGCCGGCCTATTACGCGCACGCGCCTGCGCAAGCCACGGTCGAGCTTGGCGATCTCGGCCGCATCCTGCTACGGCGCCGCTTCCTGATCCTTGCCGTCACCGCGCTGCTCACCGCCGTGACGCTTGTCTATGCCATGCTGACGCCGGCGCTCTACTCCTCGACGGCGCAGATCATCATCGATCCGCAGGACCTTCAAGTCATCAACAACGACGTCAATCCAAGCCGCATTTCGCCCGATGGCGGTATCACCCAGGTCGAAAGCCAGGTGAGCGTGGCCCAGTCGAACGGGGTCCTGCTGCGTGCTATCAAGGCCACCAACCTGACCGAGAACCCGGACTTCAACGGGCAGGGCGGGCTCGGCCGCTGGCTCGGCTTGTTGTTCGGCTCCGACGACGGCGACAGGACGGCGCAGACGCTCGATTCGCTGCGCCGCCGCCTGGCGGTGAAGCGCGACGACAAGGTGCTGGTCCTCAACATCATCATCACCGCCAAGAGCGCCGATCTGGCGGCCGAGCTCGCCAACGCCATTGCGCAGGCCTATCTCGACGACCAAGCGGAAGCGCGGTCGAAGGCGGCCGCCGCCGCATCCGACGCGATCAGCGCCCGGCTGGAGGACCAGCGCAAGCGCGTCGAGCAGGCCGCCAATGCCGTCGAGGCCTACAAGGCCGAGCACAACATGGTGATGGCCGCCGGCAACCTGGTCAGCGACCAGGAATTAACCGACCTCAACACCCAATTGACCGCCGCCCAGACCCGCACCGCGCAGCTCAAGGCGCAAGTCGACCAGCTGCGCCGTCAGGGCAGCGCGCCGGATGCGACGTCGGAGGCGATGCGCTCGCCGGTGATCGCCAGCCTCAGGGCGCAGGAGGCAACGCTCGTCGATCAGATCTCGCAGTTCGGCACCGCGCTTGGGCCGCGCCACCCTTCGATGATCTCGGCGCAGCAGCAACTGAGCGATCTGCGCAAGCTGATTTCGCGCGAACTCGGCCGCCTCGTCACCGCAGCGGAGACGGACTACCAGCGCGCCTTGGCCAACCAGAAGGAACTGGAGGCCAAGGTGGCGTCGCTGAAGGGCAAGTCGCTCGACACCGACCAGGCATCGGTCAGGCTGCGCGAGCTGCAGCGCGACCTCGATGCCGTGCGCACCGTCTATGCCAACTACCTGCAGCGCGCCCAGGAAACGCGCGAGCAGACCAACGTCAACAGCACCAATGCCCGCATCATCTCATATGCCATGCCGGCGCTGAAGAAGAGCTGGCCGCCGAAGGGGCTGCTTGTGTTCGGCGCCATTTTCGGTGGCCTGGCGCTGGGCATCGGAATGGCGCTGATCGCCGAATATATTTCGCCGACCGTGCTTTCCGCCAATCAGATGCAGTCGGCCATCGAGGCGCCGGTTCTGGGCGTGTTGCCGGGCAAGGCGCCGCGCCGCCGCTGGGGCCGCTCAGGCGCCGCGGCCCAGAAGACCGACGCCGTGGCGGGCCTTGCGCTGCAGCGCATCGCCGCCGCCACCAGGCGCCCGGCCGACTGGCCGCTGGTGCCCTCGATCCTGGTGGCGTCGCCGCCTGAGGACAAGGCGCAGCGCTCGAGGGTTGCATGGCAGCTCGCCAACGCGGCGGCCGCCAGGGGCCGTCGCGTGCTGTTCATCGACATCAATGCCGGCAAGGGCCAGAAGGACCCGCAGCCCGGCGTGCTCGACGTGCTGCGCGGCGAATATGCGCTCGACGCGGTCAGCCGCTACGCGCCGGGCAGTTCCGTGGCGCTTGTCGGACGGGGCCGGCCGACGGCGGTGTTCCAGGAAGCGCAGGCGCTCTATTTTGCCCACCGCATGCTGGCCGAAGCCAACCGCAATTTCGAGCTCGTCGTAGTCGACGGCGGCGCGCTGGCCGACGACCTCAACGTCCTGCCGCTGGTCGCCATGGCCGACGAGATACTGCTCGTCGCCAGGCTGAATGCGACGCCGATGCGCGACGTCGCCTCGACCTCCGAAGCGGTCTCCGTCATGGGGCGGCTGCCGACCGGCGCCATGCTGGTCGACGAGGCGGCCTGACATGGCCTCGATCCTGGCTGGCCCGGCCCGGGCTGTCCCGGCTCCGGGCTACGGCATGGCGGGCCCACGCACTGTCCCGGTAGACACCCTGACCCGCCTCGGCATCACTGGCGCAGTGCTGCTCCTGTTTTCCGTCTCCGGCGGCATGCTCTGGCTGGCCGGCTACAACTACGACGGCCTGCAGGGCAGTCCGCTGAGCAAGATCCACCCGTCCACCTATCTCTTCGTTCTGGTGTTCGTCTGGCGCTCCTGCACCTTCGGCAATCCAGTCGGCTATGTCGTCCATGTCACCAACAAGCGGCCGGCGACGATGCTGATGGCGGTGATCTCGACGGTGCTTCTCTTCGTCGTCATCCTCAGGCAGCGCCCCGGCATGGCCGGCATGATCGACACGTTCGTCGCCCCGGCGCTGGCCGTGCTGCTGCTCAGCGAGGACGACGAGAAGACCTTTGCCTGGCTGCAGCTCGTCATCCATGTCGTCATGACCGCGAATGCGCTGCTGGCGCTGTTCGAGTTCGGCACCAAGCATCTGGTGTTCCCCTACAGGTTCGACGGCGCGGTGTTCGTCAACGATCTGCGCTCGACGGCGCTGCAGGGGCACCCGCTCTCCAACGCCACGGTCACCTCGATCTATGTGCTGTCGCTGCTGTCGGGCTCGCGCGCCTTGCCGACGCTGCTCAGGCTGGCGCTCGTCGGCCTGCAGTTTTGCGCACTGGTCGCCTTCGGCGGCCGCTCTGGCATGGTGCTGACGGTTCTGCTCGGCGGCGTCTATCTGCTCATCCAGGGTCTGGCGCAGCTCAGGACCGGGCGCGTCAACCTTCTGGGCGCGGCCTTGATGATCATGCTCGCCGCGCTGCTGCCGCTGGCGATCGCGCTTGCCGGTTATTACGGCTTCTTCGACGCGCTGCTCGAACGTTTCGTCTCCGACAGCGGCAGCGCCAATGCCCGCGTCGAGATGTTCGATCTTTTCAAGCATCTGGAACTGCGCGACCTGATCGTTGGGCCCGATGTCGACCTGCTCGACAGCATGCGCCGCATCAGCGGCCTGGAGCAGGGCATCGAGAATCCGATCCTGCGCCTGACGCTCTACCAGGGCGCCTTCTTCACGCTTCTGATCTTCTTCGGCTTCGCGCTGTTCATGCATGAGGTCGCGCGCCGCTGCCATCCGGGCATCTGGCTGCCGATGCTGGGCTGGCTCATCCTGCTCAACACCTCCGAAAGCATCGCCTCCAAGACGACGCTGATGACCAAATTCGTGGTGATCGCGCTGGCGCTTTACCGGCCGGTGAGGACGATGGTGCGTCAAAGCACACGGGCGTAGCGCTCTACGGCGCCCCTCTGTCCTGCAGGAAAAGGGGCGCGAAGGATCCCAGCGATTCCCGCTAAGCAGCCGCCGCCAGATGGAAACCAAACCCTTAGCGCGGCTTGCTGATTCAACAATCAAGCGCGCGGCATCCTCAGCCCGAGCGCCTCGACCATCGCCGGATCGAGCGCGCGCGTGGTGTCGTCCATCATGCCCATGCCATCGAACAGGTCCCAGAACGCCCAGGGAAAGCCGAAGGCCTCGGCGCTTTGCCGGACATCGGCGATGTAGCGGGCCCGGTCGGGATTGGGTGCTGCGGTGTAGCGAGCATCGGTGCGCAACGCGCCGAACTCGCCCATGATGATGCGCTCGCGCGCGATGCCACGGGTCTGCGCCCAGTCGCTCACCTGCTTGAGATAGCCATCGATGAAGCGGCGATCGGGTTGCGCATCGAAATAGACTTTGAGCACCTTTTCGGTTTCTTGGTAGGCGGTTTTCTTCTCCTCGTCGGACCTCTCGGAATCCTGCGCTATCCTTGCCCTGACCGAGGCCAGTGTTCTTTCCAGCGTCCCGGCGGAGGCCGGCCACGGCACGTTGTTCAGCGCGCGGTATACCGGCTCTCGCATCCATGGGGCGCCCTGATGGCTGAACAGATAGGGCTCGTAGAAGTGGAAGGTGAACAGGATCGGCTCGAAATCCGCCAATGGCGCGGGATCGAGCGCCGTCAAGCCGCGCACCATGGAGCCGCAGCCACCGGTGACGACGAGCGGGACGCTCGGCCCCAAAACCCTGGCGGCCGTCAGCAGCGAGGCCTGCACGGCCCGCCATGCCTCGGAAGAACAGTCCTGCGGCGGCTCGTTGACAGGCTCCAGCGCCACCATGCCGGACGTCTTTGTCTGCAGCCTCCCGGCGATTTCACTCACCAGCGCCCGATAGGTTTCGAATTCCGGCGCCGCGGTGCTGGAATACATGCGGTCGGGATTCCAATAATGCGTAGCGCCATTGGCCTGGACATTGACGATGACGCCCAGATCGGCAGCGAGAGCCGCATCGACGGCTGCGTCGAGCATGTCCATCAGCTCGGCGCGCTGGCCCGCGTCGGCGGCAAGGAACGGCCCCGGATCGACAGGCAGGCGAATGAAATCGAGCCCGCTGGCGCGCAGCCGGGCAAGGTCGGCCGGCGTCGGCACGGGCCGCTGCGATTGGAAGGGCGGCCAGTCATAGTCGGTGCGGGGCGCGGGAAATTCGCGCGTCAGGGCAAACCATGGCCAGGTGTTGACGCCGCGCCTGAAAGGCCATGCACCGGCGGCTCGCGCTCGAGATTCGAGCGGTGGAACCGTAGTCGCCAGTGGTGCTGTTGCCGCGACCAGCGCCGCGCCGAGGATCCGCCGGCGCGACCAACCGGTCATGCGTGGGCCGGTCATGCGTGCTTGGCGCGATCGGCTTGCGCAGGCGCGGCGCTGGCAACGCCGAGCTGCCGCAGCGCTTCCTTTTCATAGGCGCTAAGCACGTCTTCCCAGCGGAAAGCCTCGCGGGCGCGTGCCCGCGCCGCTTGGCTGCAGCGCGCCACCAATGCGTCGTCGGCCAGCGCCTCATCGATCCGTTGGCTCAGGTTGTCGGTGTCGCTGAAATAGATTGCCGCATCGCCGGCGACCCAGCGGTTGTAGCGGTTGTCATGCGCGATCACCATGTTGCCGGCGGCCAGCGCCTCGACTAGCGAGGGGTTGGTGCCGCCCACCGTGTGGCCGTGCATATAGGCGCGCGCATGATAGCGCAGAGCCTTTACCACCGCCTGGTCGTAGATCGCGCCCGGCAGCATCACCACCGAACCTGCCGCTTCGCGCACCGCGCGATGATAGGGGATCTCGTCGTTGAGCGTGCCGAGCACCACCAGCTTCATGTCGCCGCGATCGCGGCGGCGGAAGGCTTCGACGATCGGCAGGATGTTGTTGTCGGGTTCGATCCGCGCAATCGAGACCAGGTATCTGCCGGGTTCGAGCCCGAGCGCGCGAATGGGTTCCTCCGGCGCCGAGGTCACCGGGTCCGCGCCGTAAGCAATCGTGGCGATGGCGCTGCGCGGCCGCCTGGTCGCCAGGTGATCGGCGATCGCCGGGTGGTCGGCCACGAGCCTGTGCGAAAGCCAGGCGCCGATCCATTCGTTGAGCCAGAACCAGCTGCGCGCCGCCGGTCCCCATTTCGGCCGCCGCCACTCGATCCCGTCCATGTTGGTGATGATCCTGCGCCGCATGAGCCGGAGCCAGGTCAGGAACACCGCGCCATTATAGCCCAGCACAAGGCACACGCCCGGCCGCCTGGCGGCGTCGAGCACGCATTGCCAGTCGAATTCCAGCGTTGCGCGCGGACCCTTGGAGGCGACCTCGATGGTGATGAGCTCGATGCCGCGCCAGGTCTCGCTCGTCACCCTTCGGCCGACGCGCTCGACCTCCTTTTGGCAGTAGACGCCGACCTTCCAGCCGCGTCCGGCCAGGAAAAGCGCCAGCCGCTCGGCGAAAGTCTCGAAGCCGCCGTGAGAAGCCGGAATGCCGCGCGTCCCCAGGATCAGGATCGAAGGCTGTTCGATCAGGTTGGAAGGTCGTTCCGGTTTCAAAATAAAGGATTCCCCGAGGTCCGGTCATGGTTGTTGTTACGTCAATGACACGCCCAGCAACTTCTGTGCCAGGGTACCCCCAAGGCGAATACTCGCATGAAGGTGTAAAATTTCTCTTCAGAAAGCATGGCTTGCTTCATTATCGGTCAACTTTCGCGACGTATCTGTACCGATACGGGGCACGACCGGGGTTCCGGGGTCGCAGCAGGGCGTTCAGGAACCCGGCATGATCCTTGCTACCGGGCCTGCGGTTGCCACCGCTGGCTAGAGCGGCGTGCGAATTCGGCATGAAGTTTCTTCCGCGCTTGAGGGTCCGGTGCTGAGCGGACTCCGGGTGCAAGGTGGAAAGAGAGTGATGCGCATTGCCTGCGTTCATCAGGGCTATGAGCTCTACGGTTCGGACCGCAGCTTCGCGGAGAGCGTAGCTGCGTTGCGCGCCGCGTTCCCGGCCGCCGAGATCGAGGTCGTGCTGCCGCGCGAGGGACCGATTGTCGATATCCTCAAGCCGCATGCCAGCCATATCGTGTTCGAACCGCTTTGGGTGCTCAGGCGTCAGGCGATGCTCAGGCTCGCCACCGTCGAGATGGCGCGGCTGCCGGCGGCGCTCTGGCGCGCCTGGCGGCGCATGCGGAGCAGCGACCTGACCTATATCAACACCTCGATCATTGCCGATTATGCGCTGGCCGCGCGCCTCTTGCCGCGCAAGGCGCTGCTGCATATCCACGAGATTCCCGAGGGCATCCTGCGCAAGGTGCTTGTCGCCTTGATGCGCTGGAGCAAGGCCGATCTGATCTTCAATTCGCGCGCCACGCGCGCCACCTTCGGCGACCCGCCGGCCATCGATGCCAAGGGACGGCGCACGCATGTCGTCTATAACGGCGTTGCCGGACCGGCGGTCGCCCTGCCGATGACTTATGACGGCAAGCGGCCTCTCAAGGTCCTGCTGCTTGGCCGCGTCAACCGCATCAAGGGGCAGGAGGTGCTGCTGGAAGCGGTCGCCTCGCTTCCCGCCGCGTTGCGCAACCGCGTCGAAGTCCGCCTGGTGGGCGGCGCCTTCGAAAGCGTCGAGCGCGAAAAGGCATTGGCCGAGCTGGTCGGGCGCATGGGCCTGACCGGGCATGTCGAGGTGCTGCCTTTCGTCTCCGACCCCGCCGATCACTATCGCTGGGCCGATGTCGTAGCGGTGCCGTCGCGCCGCCCGGAATCGCTCGGTCGCGTCGCCATCGAGGCGATGGGATGGGGGCGGCCGCCGTTGGTGTCGGCGATCGGCGGGCTGGTGGAAGTCGTGGCGGACGGCGAGACCGGCTGGCATGTGCCGCCCGGCAACGCCCCCGCCCTTGCCGGCAAGCTCACTGAGATCATCCTGCGGCCGGACCTCTGGCGCGGCTTCGCCGCCGCCGGCCGGGCGCGCTACGAGGCGATGTTCAGCGAACATATCGCCGCCGCGGCGATCGTGGCGATCGTGGCCGACAAGCTGAAGACGGCAACGCCGCGGCAGAGGCGGGCGCATATCGCCCGCGAGGCGGAGACGAGCCCGTGAAGTTCACCTTCCCGGCCCATCTGGTGCGGCGCCTCATGCTGATGATCGGCGGCGAGGCAATGCAGAGCGGCTTCCATTTCGCCCTCAACATCGCGCTGCTGCATCTTCTGTCGGCCGAAGGCTACGGCCTCTTCGCGCTGGCCATGGTGATGGGTGGCGTCGGCTTGTCCTACATCCGCTCGCTTACCGCCGTTCCCGCCACAATATGGATGAGCAAGAGCACCAACAGCGCCGGCGTCGACGCCCATGACGTTACCTTTGGATCGGCGGCGCTGGTGGTGGCGCTGCTGATGGGGCTGGGCACGGGATTGCTGATGCGCGTCCTGGGCGATCCGAACGGTATCGGCGCCGCCTGCTTCGTCTGTGCCTGGTCGGTGCGCAGCCATATGCGCACGGCATTCTTCGCGCGCCGCATGCAACTCGTGGTCTCCATCAGCGACGCCGCGTTCACGATTGCGGGCATAATCCTCGCGGGGACGGCGATCTGGTTCTCCACCGATGCGCTCCAGGCCACTTTCTATGCGCTTGCCGCGGCCAATGTCGTCGGCATCGCCGTGCTGGTGAGATTGGCGCGCCGCAGGCTGCGCATCTCCTTCCGCGCGCCGACCTGGCGGCGCTATGCAAGGCTTTGGCCGCAGCTCTGCTGGTCGGGGTTCAGCGCCACTACGACCAATATCCAGGGGCAATCCCTGGCGCTTCTGGTCGCAGGTATCGCCGGACCGGCCGCTTACGCGCCGCTGGCGGCGGTGCTGGTGCTGTTTGCGCCGCTGCGCATTTCCAGCCTTGCCTTCTCGAACATGACGCAGCCGGAACTTGCGAAGCTGGTGCGCAACAAAGAGTTCGACCGCGTATGGACGCAGGCCAAGATCTGGGCTCTCGTCATGGTCCTGGGCAGCCTGGCCTATGGCTGCGGCGTCCTATTCGCCCTGCCGATGATCAAATCCCAGATCCTGCAGCATGCCTCGGTCGGCCTGATCGGAATTTTTGCCATCGCCAATTTCGTGCCGATCATGGGCTATGTCATGCCGCGCGTGGTCCTGGAGATCGTCGGCGATTTCCGCATCGTCGCCTTCATCACCATGGCGGGCGCGATTGTGGGGCTCGCGACGATCGGCATCCTGTTGGCCGTCGCGCCGCCGACATGGTCGCTGGCCGGCGCCGCGGTGTCCGAAGTCTTCGTGCTCGCGGCCTCATGGTATTTCGCGGCCAACCGAATGTGGAACCTCAAGCACCCGAGCGAGCAGCGCCCCACGATGGTCGGCGCCTGGCGCCGCGCGGCGACGCTCGCCGTGCAGAGACGATAGGAGAACGATGTGGCAAGCCAGGCAATGCCGATGGCCGCGATGACGACGGGCTTGGCCGACGGCGAGGCTGCGCCGCATGCCGCCGGCGCCGCTTACGTGGCGCAACTGCACACCAGTCTCGAAACGGTCAAGCCGCTCTGGCTGCGTCTCGAAGCGGCGGGCGTGTGCACCGGCCACCAGCATTTCGCCTGGGCCGAAGGGATCGTCGAAGGGCTTGTGCCGGAGAATGCCGATCTCGCCATCGTGGAGGTGCGGGATGTCGCCACGGGCGAACCGAGGATGCTTTTGCCGCTGATGCGGCGGCCTGCATTCGGCCATCGGGTAATCGAATGGCTGAGTTGCGGCGTGTGCGACTATGCAGCGCCGCTGCTGGCCGACGCGTCCCCGTGGACCCAGCAATCCGCCGAGGCCGCGTGGGCGGCAGTGCTTAACGTGCTGCCGCGGGCTGACCGTATCCACATCGCCGGCATCCCTAAGCAGGTCGGCGGCGTCGACAATCCGCTGGCGCTGCTGTCGCAGGCGCGCGATTCCATCCACTCGCATTACGGGATCGCCATGGACGGCGATGCCGAAACCGTCGTCAAGCGCATTTGCCGCCCGTCCTTCGTCAAGGCGCTCAACAAGGATCTCCGCCGGCTCGATCGCAATGGCGGCCTGGCGCTGGTGGAAGCCGACACGCCGGCCCTTGTCGATTCGATCTTCGGCAAGCTGGTCGATATGCGGCTCAGCCGCTTCCGCGAGCTCGGCCGGTTCGATCTGCTGGCGCAGCCAGCGGTCGTCGATTTCTACCGCAAGGCCGCGCAGCGCGGTCTTGCCGACGGTTCGGTGCGGATCTTCGGCCTGCGCGCCGGCGACGTAACGGTCGCGGTCCAGTATCTGGCAGCCCATCTCGGCACCTTGCACGCGCTGCTGATCGCGATCGACCAGGCCGCGGTGCCCAATGTTTCGCCTGGACTTTGCATCATGGGCGAGCTGATCAGATGGGGGCGGGGCGCGGGCTTCAACTATTTCGACCTGTCGGTCGGCAACCAGAGCTACAAGGAGCATATGGGCGCGGTGAAGTCGGTTCTGTCCGAGCTTTGCTTCGGCATCACGCTGAAGGGCGTGGCCGCCAGCGAGGCCATCAAATACCGCGGCCGGGGCGTCGCTTTCGTGCGTGACAATCCACGCCTGTTCAAGGTCGCGCAGGAATTTATGCAGCGCTGGCGGCGACTGCGGTCGGGTGGCTGAGCGGCGGCTTTGGCCAGCAAATTGACTCACATTCCGCTCTCCGCCATGCTTACGGGCAGCCGCATGTTTGGCGGCAGCGTGTTCGAGTGAGGCCATGGCCAGTCCCGTCGCCAGAGAAAAGTCCCGCCGCGCCGCGGTGAAGACCGCGCTCGAGCGCCACAAGGTCTATGTCACCGCGCAGCGCTTTTCCGGCGGTTCCTACAGCGCCCGCGTGCTGGTCGATGGTGAGGCCTATTGGGTCGACGAATTCCGGCTCTCGCAACTGAAGCAAGGGCTGACACCGGCGGAGCTGGAATTGACGCCGGCGATTGACGATTGATCTTGGTCCCTTGCTCCGCCGCGATTTAGGAAAATCCGAAATGCTGGCGGGACAGCGCACCCCTCTGTCCTGCCGGACTGTCCGGCGGGACAGAGGGGGGTGTGACGGAACGCGACGTCGGCAAGGTGAGCTTGCCGCTGCAGCGGTTTGACCCATGTCCGCCAATCTCAAATCCTACCGCGCCAAGCGCGAATTCTCCCGCACCCCGGAGCCTGCCGGCGGCATTGCCGGTGAAGGTGGCAACCGCTTCGTCGTGCATAAGCACCACGCCACCGCCGACCATTATGATCTGCGCCTCGAAGTCGGCGGCGTGCTCAAAAGCTGGGCCGTCCCGCGCGGGCCCTCGCTCAATCCCGCCGACAAGCGCCTCGCCGTCGAGACCGAGGACCATCCAATCGAATATATCGACTTCGAGGGCGTCATCCCCGAGGGCGAATATGGCGGCGGGCCGATGATTGTCTGGGACATCGGGACCTGGGCGCCAATGGAGGACGTCGAGAAGAGCCTCAGGACCGGCGCCTTCAAGTTCCGGCTGGCCGGGCAAAAACTCAATGGCGGCTGGATGCTCACCCGGCTGAAGCCCAAGCCCGGCGAGGAGGAGAACAAGAAGAACTGGCTGCTCTTCAAGGAGCGCGATCTCGCTTCCGACACCAAGCTCGACATCCTCGAGGCACGGCCTGAAAGCGTGAAGTCCGGTCGCCGCATCGAGGAACTGGTGGCGCCGCCAAAGAAGGCGGAACGCCTGCCGCCAAAGCGTGGCTCGCTCAAGCCCGGTGCGCTGCCCGGCGCGGTAAAAGGCGATCCGCCCGCCCGCATCGAGCCGCAACTGGCCACCCAGGTGGCGGAGCCGCCGGGCGGCGAACACCCCTCACGGAAAACGCCGGAGCTCTGGCTGCACGAGATAAAGTTCGACGGCTACCGCACCATGGCGCATGTGGTGGACGGCGAGGTGCGGCTGATCACCCGCGGCGGCATCGACTGGACCAAGCGCTATGGCGATCTTCCGCAGGCCTTTTCACGCCTGCCGGTCGCCCAGGCGATCATCGACGGCGAGATCATGGTTCTCGACGACAAGGGCATCTCGCGCTTCGCGCTGCTGCAGGACGCGCTGGCCGAAGGCGCGGGCTCGAAGCTGCATTTCTACGCCTTCGATCTGCTTCATCTCGACGGCTGGGACCTGCGCAAGGCGCCGCTCAAGAAGCGCAAAGCGCTGCTTGCCGAACTGCTCGCCGGCCAGGCCGCCAATTCGGCCATTCAGTACAGCGACCATGTCGAGGGCGACGGGCAGGGTCTGTACGACCAGGCGTCCGAGCTTGGGCTGGAAGGTGTCGTCTCCAAGCGCGCCGACGCCATTTACCAGAGCGGCCGCACCAAGAGCTGGACCAAGGTAAAGGCGCAAAAGACGGACGATTTCATCATCGCCGGCTATACCGTGTCCGATCAGGCGGAAGGGCTTGCGGCGCTCGGCATGGCCGAGTTCGAGAATGGCGAGCTACACTATCGCGGCAAAGTCGGCACCGGCTTCGACAGCGACATGGCGCGGGATCTGCTTGCCCGGCTGGAGCGGCTGACCGCCGGCGCCAGCCCGCCCGAAGGCGTGCCGCGCGAGATCATGCGCGAGATGCATTGGGTGAAGCCGCTGCTGTCGGCGCGCGTGCGCTATTCGAACCGCACCGCCGACAATGCGATCCGCCACGGCGTCTTTCGCGGCTTGCGCGATGTCGGCGGGCTGACGACGCCGGTGCCGGTCAAGCGCAAGCGGCTGATCGCCGAATCCGACCTCGCCACCATCTGGGTCACCAATCCGGAGCGCCGGCTGTTCGGCAAAACCGGGCCCACAAAACTGGACATCGCGGTCTATTACGCGCTGGTCGGCGATTTCATGCTGCCGCATATCATCGGCCGGCCGGTGTCGCTGGTGCGCTGCCCGACCGGGCGGCCGCAGGATTGCTTCTTCCAGCGCCACGCCTTCACCGGCATGCCGCCCTCGGTGGCGGTGTTCGACAGCACCAATTCGGAAGGCGAGACCAAAACCTATCTCTCGGTCGAGGACGCCAAGGGCTATCTGGCGCTGGCGCAGTTCGGCGTCGTTGAGTTCCACACCTGGGGAACGCACCGAACAAAACTCGACAAGCCCGACCAGATCGTCTTCGACCTCGACCCCGGCGAGGGGATTTCGTGGCGCGAAGTGGTGGAGGCGGCCGTACACATCAAGACCGGACTGGAGAGCCTCGGGCTGGTGCCATTCGCGAAGACCTCGGGCGGCAAGGGCATCCACATCACCGTGCCGGTGACCAGAAAGCAGAACTGGAAGAAACTGCATCAGGCCTCGAGCGCGATTTCGACCATGCTGGCGGCAAGCGCGCCCGACACCTTCACCACGACGATGGGCAAGGAAAACCGCAAGAAGCGCATCTTCATCGACTTTCACCGCAACGCCCGCGGCCACACGTCAGCCGCGCCCTATTCGCTGCGCGCTCGCACCAACCTGCCGGCCTCGACCCCGGTGAGCTGGACCGACCTGGAGACGATCGACGCGCCGGAGGACCTGAACTACGCCTCGTTGCCGGGATTGCTGGAGACCTCGGGCGACCCCTGGGCGGAGATCCACGAGGCGGCGAGGGATCTGCCTTCCCGTTTTTCGTCATTCTAGGGTCTGCGCGCGTCGCTTCGCTCCTTGCTCCGCCCTAGAATGACGAAGCATCAAGGCTTTCGGCCAATCGCCAGCGTCTCAATCCCTCTCCATCGACGCTTCCTACAATTTGAATTATCCTCCGCGCCAACCGCCCGAAAAACATTTCGCTAGGAATTCGGCAGTACCATCACGGGTCGGTGTAGGATTTCCGCAGCCTCAATCGTCCTACGGACGAAGCGCTGCAAAGAGCATGGGCCCAAATTGGGAACCGGTTTTGGACAAGACCATGCTCCAACATAGTGTCAGTGCATGGCCGCGTAGGAGTTAGTCATGGCGCCCAGGGCAAGTTGGAAAGGTTACCTCAAGCTCAGCCTCGTCAGCTGTCCGGTCCGGCTTTACCCGGCCACCAGCGCGAGCGAGCGCATTTCGTTCAATCAGCTGCATAAGAAGACACACAACCGCATCAACATGAAGCCGGTCGATCCCGAGCTCGGCCTTGTCGAGCGTTCGGACCTGGTGCGCGGTTACGAATATGAGGATAAGCAGTACATCATCATCGATGACGCCGACCTCGATGCGGTCAGGATCGAATCCAACCACACGATGAACATCGAGGCCTTCGTCGACGAGGCCGAGGTGGACGTGATCTACCAGGACGCTCCCTATTACCTCGCGCCGGATGGCGCCATGGCGGAGGAGACCTTCGCGGTGCTGCGCGAAGCCATGCGCAAGTCCGGCAAGCTCGCGATTGCCCGCCTGGTGCTGTCCAGCCGCGAGCGCGTGGTGACGATCGGCGCGCGCGAAAACGGGATGTTCGTCTGCACCTTGAGGAATCCCAACGAAGTGCGCGGCACAGCTGAATATTTCGGCAACATCCCGGCCGGCAAGCCGGATCCGGAAATGCTGGAGCTTGCGCTGGCGCTGATCAAGCAGAAGGAAACGCACTTCGATCCGAAGAATTATGAGGATCGCTATGAGGTGGCGCTGATGGCGATGATCCGCGAGAAGCTGAAAGGCCACAAGCCGATCATCGCGGCCGCGCCCGAGCGCGGCAATGTCATCAACCTGATGGATGCGCTGAAGGCGAGCCTGTCGCAGCAGGCGAAGCCCCCGGCCAAGTCGAAGAGCAAGGCCGAGGAAGCGCCGGCGAAGCCGGCCAAGAAGGCGGCTGCGGCCGGCGCGCCTGAGAACCCGCTGAAGGCGAACCTGTTGAAGGCTGTCGGCAAGAGCAAGAAGTGACGGGAGGGCCAGCGATCGTTCCCGGCGCAGTCTTCGGCGTCATCGGCGCGTTGGCCGCCTTTCCGTTGCGCCTAGCTGCCCGCGAGGTCGAGCGCCGCCATGCGGAGCTGAGGCGCGGCGTCACCCGCCGCACCTCCCACGTCGTGTTCGGTCGCACGCTTCTGGCCAAGGTGGCGAAATCCGGCGATGCCGAGATCGAGCGCCGTGCGAAAGCGGAGCGCGAGGCCGGCTGCGCCCTGGTCAGCGAGAACGGCTTCCTGCGCCTGCTCGGCTTGATGAAGGCGCCTGACGCCTCGTCGCTCTCCAGGCAGTCGCTGATCGACCAATCGCGGCTCGCCGGCGACGATCTCGACATGCTGTCGCTGTTCGATGCCTTCGAGCATGACGGCGAACCCTATTCCTTCCGCGACCTGATCCTGGCGAGGAAATATGCCGGGCTGATCGCCAGCGGCGCCACCTGGGGCGCGATCGCGCGCTCCGTGCACCGCTCCGGCCCGGTCGCCTCGCTTACCGCCAAGTCGCTCAATCTCGGCTCACAGCATGGCCGCCCGGATGCGATCTATCTCGACGAAGGCAGGAGCGAGCTCGACGGCCAGCTTTTGTTCGACCTCGGTTCACCCGAGGACGACACGCTGGAGGAGCTCTTCGCCGAAGCCGAGATGGCGGAAGAGGAGGGGCGCCATGACGGTGCGGCGGCCCTCTACCAGCGCTGCCTGGCGATCGACCCGAAGGACGCGATCGCCGCCTTCAACCGCGCCAATTGCCTGCGCGGCGCTGGCCGCGTGGCGGAGGCCGCGCACGACTATGCCCGTGCCATAAAACTCGATCCGGGCTTCGTCGAAGCCTGGTTCAATCTCGCCAGCCTGATGAGCGACGAGGGCAAGATGGCTTCGGCGCGCAGGCATTTGCAGAAGGCAATGGCGCTGGACAAGACCTACGCCGACCCGGTGTTCAACCTCGCGCGGCTAGAGTTTGACGCCGGCAATCTGATGGAAGCCCGCCGGCTGTGGGTGCGCTATCTGGAGCTCGACGCGGAGTCCGAATGGGCGCGGACTGCGCAGAAGGGGATACAGTTCGTGGATCTGCATATGGCAGGTGAGCGAGATGTTCGCGCTTGAGCACTCCCCTCTGGCCTGCCGGCCATCTCCCTCGCAAGGGGGGAGACTGGCAGTTTATGGGCCGCGCCTGTCCTCCGATGCAGGCGATTGGCAAAAGCCGATGCGACGGCTGATCTCCCTCCTTACGGGGGAGATGCCCGGCAAGCCAGAGGGAGGTGTGACGGAACTCGGCCTTCCCAGGAAGGCCGTCCCATGACGCACTTCCTCTTTGACGGCGACGACACCGCCTTCATCACCATCCTTCTCGCGCACGGCGCCGGCGCGTCGATGGATTCGCCTTCCATGACCGCCACCGCCAAGGCACTTGCAGCAGCCGGCTTCCAGGTCGCCCGTTTCGAGTTCCACTACATGGCGGCGCGTCGCTACGGCCATCGCAAGCCGCCGCCGCGCGCCGAGACGGTGAACCCGGAATACATCAAGGCAATCGCCGATCTGCGCGCCAAGGGCGTGACCGGCAAGCTCATCATCGGCGGCAAGTCGATGGGCGGGCGCGTCGCCTCGATGGTCGCCGACGAGATGTTTGCCAAAGGCGAGATCGCCGGCCTGGTCTGCCTCGGCTATCCGTTCCACCCGCCGGGCAAGCCCGAGCAGTTGCGGACAAAGCATCTCGCCGACCTGAGGACGCCGACGCTGATCTTCCAAGGCACGCGCGACGAGTTCGGCACCAAGGACGAAGTCGCGACCTACGGGCTTTCCGACGCGATCGAGGTGATCTGGCTGGAGGACGGCGACCATGACCTGAAACCGCGCAAGGCGATCTCAGGGTTTTCGACCGCGGATCATTTGAGGACGGTGGCGGAGACCGTGAAGGCCAAGCTGGCGCCATGAAGCGGGAGGCGACAAATGAAGATCGCCACCTTCAACATCAACAACATCAACAGCCGGCTGGAAAACCTTCTGGCCTGGCTGGCCAAGGCCAAGCCCGATGTCGTCTGCCTGCAGGAGTTGAAATCCCGCGACACCCAATTCCCGCTGACTAGGCTTGCAAAGGCAGGCTATGGCGCGGTGTGGAAGGGCGAGCCGACCTGGAACGGCGTCGCCATCCTGGCGCGCGGCGCCGAACCGGTGCTGACGCGCGACGCGCTGCCCGGCGACGACGCCGACCGCCAGGCCCGTTACATCGAGGCCGCGGTCGACGGCGTCGTCATCGCCTGCCTCTATGCACCGAACGGCAACCCTCAGCCGGGGCCGAAATTCGCCTACAAGCTCGCTTGGCACGAGCGGTTCGCGGCGCATGCCGGGCAGCTTCTCGACACCGGTCTGCCGGTGGTGCTCGCCGGCGATTTCAACATCGTGCCCGAGCCGCGTGACATCTACGCCACCCGCTCCTACGACGACAACGCGCTGGTGCAACCTGAAAGCCGCGCCGCCTTCGCCGCGCTGATCGACCAGGGCTGGACCGACGCGCTGCGCAAGGTCTTTCCCAAGGAAGAGCGGCTCTACACTTTCTGGGATTACCGCCGGAACCGCTGGCCGCGCGACGCCGGCTTGCGGCTCGACCACATATTGCTGTCGAGGAAGCTCGCTCGAAAACTGAAAGCGGCGGGCATCGACCGCGAGGTGCGGGGAGGGGGAAACCCCAGCGATCACGCGCCTGTCTGGGTGGAGTTGGGGTGAGAAAACAGAAAAACACCAGCATCTCTTAGAGATAGCTTCCGCGAACATAACTTGCGGAGGCAACGTTCGACGCTAGTCTGCTAGGAAATTGAGGGGATTTAAATCTTATGCTGTTAGTTTCGGTCATTTGTACCCGCCCATCGCTTCCCCGCCATGGCTGATACCATCCTCGTCGCGCTCATCTCAGCCCTCGTCCTTGCCGGTGCGATCGCCCTCATCGCGATCGCGCTGCGCTGGCGCCGCAAGCGTCGCAGGGCGCGCGGCAACCCCAATCCGACCGGCGACTATGCGCCACGCGCCAAATGGGCGCCGACATCCGGCAAGCTCAACTTCTCGTCCTTCGTCTACATGGATGTCGACGGCGACGGCACCTACGGTCAAGCCGATCGGCCGATGGCGGGCATCGTGGTGCGGCTTTATGACGAGCGCGGCGCCTTCCTTGCCTCGGCGCGCAGCAACGCCGCCGGTTTCGCCAATTTTCCAATGTCGTCGAAGCGCCGCAGCGCGGCGATCCAGAGGCCCGGCAGCTATCGCTTCTCGGTTTCGGTGCCGCCCGGCTGGCGCGCCAGCAGCGCCAACGCGGACCAGGCGGTCCGCTTGATGGAAGCGCCGGGCTCCATGGTTGGCGTTGCCGGCGAGGGCCTGCCGAAGCCGGTCGGCCTCGCGCCGGGACGGGCGGCGGGCGGGAGCACGCCGGCAAGGGCGGAAGCGACGCTGTCGGTCATGGGCAAGGGCCAGTTGCTCCAAAGCCACGCGCTGCCTGCGGACGCGGCCTTTCGCTTCCCGCTGAGCGTCGATGCCGATGAAATCGTCATTGTCGGCTCAGGGCTCGATCGAAGGCTGAAGCTCTCGGCCTACCCGGTCAATCTCGGCCTGTTGGCGCCCGGCGCGCTCGCGCCCGACGCGCCGCTCAAGGCGATCGGATTCGACGACATAACACCGCGCGGCCTGTGCAAGGTGCCATCTGGTCACGCCGGGCTCGACTGGCGCAATCTCAACGCCATGGCGCGCGACCACACCGCAAACAGCGAGGGCTACGTCAACGGCAACGTGTCGGGCGCCTATATCGCCTACACCAGCAGCGGCCATCCGGCCGAGTTCGGCCGCGCCGCGCCTTTCGGCTTCCATTCGGTAATGCTCACCACGGCATGGCTGACATCGGAAGGCGAGGTGGTGCTGGTCGAAAGCTGGCTAGGCGAGGAACTTGTCGCCAGCGACGAGATCACCCTGTCGGCGCTGGCGCCGGTCCACTATGCGCCAATGCTGAAGGCGGTGACGCGCGTGCGCATTTCCACCAGGCACCACTGGCAGGCCGTGCTGGATGACCTCGTGCTTGCGCTCTGAAACGTCGCAGAAGCAATACCGGCGTGCCGACAAAAGTTTGAGGATTAAATCATCAAGCCGGCGGGGAACTGCCATTGGTGCTGCCGTTGACTAGGGACGGACCCGCCACAACTGCCGAAAGCTTACCCTTGCAGACGAAAACCGGCTTCTCGTAAGTCTTCTTCATGCCACTGCCCTCCAAAAACCCTCACCGCATAATCTCATATGAATGGTTTCTGTCAAGCAATCGGCCAGCGTCGCCGTTCTATAGTTGGGGATAGCGTTTTACTGGTGGAACAGCGGCACGATAGTATGATGACGGCGCTGGGACGGAATGAGAAGCATATCACCTGCGGGGCTGTGTGATGTCTTGCACTTAGCCTTGGCCGCCAGATCGGCTAAGATGCTGGGGCCGGCCTGCCTTCGCCATGTCGCAAGGGAGCAGGCGGAGAGGGGCGGGGAAGACCGATGAAGCGATCGACCGACAGGCTGTTGGCGCTGGCGATGCTGATCGTCGGCATTGCCTGTTTCGCCAAGCTCTATCCGGCGCTGGGCGGCAGCCCCCCGGCGACAGCGCGGCTGGAAATCTTCGGCGCGGCGGGCGTGCTGTCGGTTCTTGCCGGGCTGCTTTTCCTCGCCGGCCTGCTGCCCGGCACCGCCAGGCACGATCCGGCTGCCCCGTTGTTTGGCCGCGATGCCAAGATCGCGCCGGCCGGCCATCCGCGACTGCGCCGCGCAGCACTCGCTTTGCCGCTTTTGGCCCTGCTCCTGATCGTCGCCGACCAGTCCGGTCCGTGGCGGGCGTCGGGGCTGGGCGGCGAAGGGGCGAAGGAAGTCGCCACCGCGCCGGCGGAGCCTCAGCCACCCGGGCCGAAGCCCGAGCCGAAGGCGAGCGCAAAACCAACCACGCCGAAGGCGAACGCAAAACCGACCATGCCGGAGGCGAACGTCGAGCCAGCCGCGCATCAACGGCCGGCGAAGCCCGCGCTGTCCGAGCCGGTTGCGGCTCCCGCCCAGCCGGCGCCGCCGGCCGCCGCGCCGGCCGAGTCCGCGCCGCCTGCCCAACCGGCACGGCATGTCCAGCCGAACGAGCAGATGGCGCTCGCGCCGGCAACGCCGCCGCAGACGGTGGCGCCGCCTCCGCCGGCGCCTCCGGCCCAACCGACCGCGCCGGAAGGTCACCGCGACGCCGTGGTCTGGCTGGCGGTGTCCGGCGACGGCCACGAGATCATGAGTGCCAGCACCGACCGCATGATCAAGCTCTGGGACATCGACGGCAAGCGGCTGATCCGCGATCTTGGTGAGCACAAGGACATGGCGCGCAGCGCGCTTTTTATGCCTGACGGCAAGACCGCGCTCACTGCCGGCGACGACGGCGAGGTCGTGCTGCGCCAGCTCTCCGACGGCACGGTGCTGCACGTCTTCTCCTCAGGGGCGAACGGCGGCGTCAGGCAACTGAAGGTCAGTCAGGACGGCAAGCGCGCCGTCAGCGGTCACGACACCGGTTCCGTGGTTGTCTGGGACCTCGAGAAGGGGACGGTGTCGCATGTGCTGCCGGGCCACGACTGGTCGGTGAGCTCCGTCGCCATCTCGCCCGACGGCACCATGGCCCTCACCGGCAGCATCGACGGTGAGCTGAAGCTTTGGGATATCGTTGCCGGCAAGCAGCTGCGCAGCTGGCACGGCCACGACCGCGGCGCCTATGGCGCGGTCTTCCTGGCCGATGGCCATCACGCGGTGACCGGCAGCGGCGACTACACGATAAAACTCTGGGACCTCGACACCTTCAAGGAAATCCGCCGCTTCGACGGCCATTCCGGCACGGTCTATGCGCTGGCCCTGTCGGCCGACGGCAAGCGCCTCGGCTCCGTCTCGCTCGATGGCACCGCGAGAATATGGAACATTGAGACCGGCGCCGAGATCGCCGAGTTCGACCCCGGCACCGGCCCGATGTATTCGGTGGCGTTTGCCGCCGACGGCACGCTTTTGACCGGCGGCATCGACCGCGCCATCCGCGACTGGCCTGCGGCAGGCGGCGATGGCACGGTGATGTTTGCCGGGGCGCCGGAATAACGTTGCCGATTGGCGAAAGACCGCGTGACAGCCGATCTCCCCTTGCGGAGATGCTCGGCGGGGCAGAAGGAGGGTCGCTGTCCCGCCAGCCTATCCGAAGAAGGCCTGTACAAGAGCTGTCGGAGCAGCCATCGTCGCCCCGTGAGCAACACTGCCGATCCCACTTATTTTGTCCTGCAGGAGATCGATCCCGCAACCGGTTCAGCTGTCTCCGAGGCTCGAATCTGCGTCTTGGACCTGAAAAAGCTCAGTGCGGTTCTGGGTTGCAGCAGCACACAGCTATCAGGCTTGTGGGAATTGAACCCAGGGGATCTTCAGAGGCTGGGCGCAATAAGTGTTCCGCCCTGCGAGCCAGACCCGAGGTTCAATCGCATCGAGTCCTGGCATCCAGTCCGCGAGACACCGTATCTCGTTCATACAAATTTCGAACTGCCGCTGATGTTGGAAGGCCGCAAGCCGTTGGCGATGTTCCAAGACGCCTATCCAACACAGTGGCTGAAGGACACGCTGAAGCGCTTCGATCCCGTCGTTCGATCCGGTCGGTTGGTCCGCCGCATCGTCGACACGCCGTTCACCGAGGCCGAGCGCGCGCTCTTCCCCGGGTTCCGGAAATGGCGACGCATCTTCTTCGCCTTGCCCGGAGAGGAATGGCGGATAGAGGCTTTTCTGCTGGTGTCGAAAGTCTCAGCCAAGACCGGCTGGAACGAAGCTCTCGAAAGGATGGAGGGCTCGCTTCTCGGCTATGAGGATTGGCAGAACGACTGGTGGATCGAACATAGAGCAGGGCACCGGGAGGACGTTCGTGAAAACTAGGGTAGCGCTTGTCGGGCTATGTGAGAGACCGGCCGGACAGCATCCCCCTCTGGCCTGCCGCGCATCTCCTCCGAGAGAGGGAGATCAGCAGCTTCGGCGATAGCACCCCCTGCAACGTCGGCGATTGTCGAAAGCGGTCGCGCCAGCAATCTCCTCTTGCGGAGGAGATGCGCGGCAGGGCAGAGGGGGTGTGACGGAACGCAGCCTCTGCAAAGGAATTCGCCCGCCATCATGCCTACGCTCCAACTGGTCGAAGCTTCGATCGCCGATCTGCGCCGCGCGCTGGAAGACGGCACGGTCACCAGTGTCGAACTGGTGGGCGCTTATCTCAGGCGCATCGCCCATTACGACCGCCACGGCATCGCGCTCAACGCCGTGCCCATCCTCAATCCAAACATGTTCGAAGAAGCGGCCGCCTCGGATCGCCGCCGTCGCGAGGGCAAGACGCTAAGCCCGCTCGATGGCATCCCCTACACCGCCAAGGACAGCTACAAGGCCAAGGGGTTGACGGTGGCGGCCGGTTCGCCCGCCTTCGAGCATCTCACGGCAAACGAGGACGCTTTCACCATTGCACGCCTGCGCGCGGCGGGCGCGGTGCTGATCGGCCTCACCAACATGCCGCCGATGGCCAATGGCGGCATGCAGCGTGGCGTCTATGGCCGCGCCGAAAGCCCGTACAACAGGGATTTCCTCACCGCCGCTTTCGCCTCCGGCTCGTCGAACGGTTCCGGCACGGCGACCGCCGCCAGCTTCGCGGCTTTCGGGCTGGGCGAAGAAACCTGGTCGTCCGGCCGCGCCCCGGCTTCCAACAATGCGCTGGTCGCCTACACGCCCTCGCGCGGCGTCATCTCGGTGCGCGGCAACTGGCCTCTGGTGCCGACCATGGATGTGGTGGTGCCGCATACGCGGACCGTTACCGACATGCTGGAGCTGCTCGATGTGATCGTCGCCGACGATGCCGAGACGCGGGGCAATTTCTGGCGCGTGCAGCCCTGGGTGCAAATCCCGAAAGCCTCGGCGCTGCGGCCGGCGAGCTATGCGGAGCTTGCCGTGCAGGGCGCGCTCAAGGGCAAGAGGCTCGGCGTGCCGAAAATGTATATCGGCAAGGGTGAAGGCGCCGACCGGCCGATCGAGACACGCGCCTCCGTGCTTGAGCTTTGGCGGCAGGCGGCGCGCGATCTGGAAGTGCTCGGCGCGGAGGTCATCGAGGTCGATTTTCCTGTCGTCTCCAACTACGAGCGCGACCGCCCGGGCGCGCGCTCCATGGTCGACCGCGGGCTGGTGCCGGCGGAATTCGCCGAGCGCGAGATCTGGGACCTTTCCATCTGGTCATGGGACGATTTCCTGCGCGCCAATGCCGATCCGGCCATCCACGATCTTACTTCGGTCGACGGCGCAAAGATCTTCCCGCAACCGCCGGGCACGTTGCGCGACCGCTATGGCGATGCCGATTTCGATCTGGCGCAATATGTCGAGCGCGCGAAGCAGGGCGTGGCGCGACTGGAAGATATCCCAACCATCGAGGACGGTCTGAAGGGCCTGGAAGCAACGCGCCGCGCCGACTTTGAGGAATGGCTCGATGCCAACCGCCTCGATGCCGTGGTGCTGCCGGCGGTCGCCGATGTCGGCCCGGCCGATGCCGATGTCAACGAGGCTTCGGCCCGGCTTGCCTGGCGCAACGGCACCTGGGTCGCCAACGGCAATCTGGTCTGGCGCCATCTCGGCATCCCGACGGTGACGGTGCCGATGGGCACCATGGCCGATATCGGCATGCCGGTCGGCCTTACCTTCGCCGGCAAGGCCTATGACGACGTGGCGCTGCTGACGGTCGCCGGCGATTATGAGCGCGCCACAAGGCGCCGCACGGCTCCGCCGCGCACGCCGCCGCTGTCGGAGGATGTGTTTGCGGGGGGCAGCGGTGTGACGAGTGGTGCCGGCGATGCGCCGGTTGCCCTGATGCTGACCGCCGAAACCGTCCGCGCCGGCGACACGGACGAGATCACGATCGCGCTGGAGATCGAGGCGGGCAGGCTGGGGCCGGAGGCGGCTGTGAAAGTCCACGTCAACGGGGAGCCGGTGATCATGCAGGCCGGCGGGAACCGCTACACCGGCCGGATCGTGGTGCCGGCCGCGACGCATCAAGGCTTCCACAGCGTATGGCGCGGTTCCTATGGCTCTATCGTCACCGCTATCGTGAGGCTGGCAGATGGGCGCACTGCCGGAGCGTATGCCGTGACGGGCGGGATTGGCTGAGGCGCTGAGCTGCCGATCGCCCCCACAAGGGAATTAAGCGCTCCGGCGCCGGCGCTTCCTTCACAAAGCACCCTGCTACTCCACCCAATCCACCACCAACGCTGCCGCTCCGAACACAGCGCCCGTCGCACAAACCGCATTCCAGCCACCCCAGGCCCAGGCGACGCCGGCAAGCAGCGAGCCGATCGCGCCGCCGATGAAGAAGATGCCGACGAACAGCCCGTTGATGCGGCCGCGCGCCTTCGGCTGCAGCAAGTTGACGGCGCGGCGGCCAAGCGTCTGGTCGCCGGTGACTCCGATATCGAGCATCACGGCGCTGACGCCCATGAAGATGAGCGGCAGCCATAGCGGGCCGGCCTTAGCCGAGCCGGCCCACGCGGCTAGGCCGAGCGCCGCGATCAGCACGAGATGGCATAGAACCGTGGCCTGGCGCGTAAAGCCGCGGTCGCCGGCGCGGCCGAAGATCGGCGTCACCGCCGCACCTCCGGCGCCGACCAGCGCGAACAGCGCGATGCCTTTCTGGCCGAGATCGAAGGGCGGAGCCGAGAGGCGGAGCGCCACTGCCGTCCAGAACACGCTGAAGGCCGCCATCACCAGGCTCGCCGTGAAGGCGCGGCGGCGCAGCACGGGCTCCTGACCCAGAAGTCCGACCAGCGAGGCGATGAGCCCCGCATAGTTTGCATGCGCCAAGGGGGTCCGCCTCGGCAGCGTTAAGCCAAGCAGGATCGCGAGCAGCCCAAGTGCCGCGGCACTGATGCCATAGAAGGCGCGCCAGCCGAAGGCGTCGGCGGCGAGGCTGGCGATCGGACGCGACAAGAGGATGCCGATCATCAGCCCGCTCATCACGTCGCCGATGACGCGCCCGTCCTGTCCCGGCGGCGCCATCGAGGCCGCAACCGGCACCAGCACTTGGATGCAGGAACAGGCGGCGCCGAGCACGAACAGCACGGCAAGGAGCGATGCGGCCGACGGCGCGAAGGAGGCGACCACCGCAGCGAGCGCGGCCGCGCACAACATGCGCAGCACCAGCGCGCGGTTCTCGACCAGATCGGACAGCGGCACCAGGAAGAACAGCCCCGCCGCATAGCCGAGTAGCGTGGCCATCGAGACCAGGCCGCTTTCCGATGCCGCGGCGCCGAGCGAGGGGCCGATCAGCCCGACCAGCGTCTGCGGCGCGAACAAATTGGTGACGATGATGCCGACTGAGGCGGCAAACAACAGCGTCTGGGAGCGGGTGATGGTGTTGCCGTTGGCATGCCGCGACGGGTCAGCGAACTCGGCCGTCGCGATCCGTGCGTTGTCTGTTCCGTTCATGGGTAGCCTCGCTGTCCGCAGCATTCGCGAGGACTTTATTCGCACCGATCATAATGCTTACCATTGAAATAATCTGATAATAATTATGCAAGATACGCATGAACATCCATGACCTCGAAGCTTTCGTCGCCGTCGTAGAAACCGGCTCCATCGTCGGTGCTTCGGCCAGGCTCAATCTCACCCAGCCCGGCGTGACGCGCCGGGTGCAGAATCTCGAAGAGCGGCTGGCGACGCCCTTGCTCGATCGTCAGTCGAAGCCGCTCAAACCCACCGCATCGGGCCGCGAGGCCTATGAGCATGGCCGTCGCGTGCTGCGCTCGCTGGAGGATCTGAAGGCGGGCGTCTCGCCGGACGGCGAGGTCAGGGGCGAATTCCGCCTCGGCATCATGCCCTATCTCTCGACCAGCGCGCTGTCCGAGCCGCTCGACAGCTTGCGCGCGGCCTTCCCGCAGCTGACGCTGAAGATCACCTCCAGCCTGTCGCCGCGCTTAGTGGAGCAGGTGCTGCACAGCGAGATCGACGCGGTCGCGGTCTGCCTCGCCGAGGGCGTCGCGCCGCCGCCGGAGCTCGTCGGCGACGATCTCGGCGTGCAGGCGGTGCTGTTGGTGGCCGCGCCAAGCCTCGGCGTGCCGAAGCCGGCGGAGCTCAACGATCTCGCGCGCTACCCTTGGGTGCTCAATGAAACCGGCTGCGGCTTCCGCGCGTTCATCCGCCACCGTTTCGAGGCGGCGCGGCTGCCGTTCCAGGTCGGCGTCGAGGCGCAGGGCGCGGATCTGAGAATGTCGCTGGTGGCGCGCGGGCACGGCATCGGCGTCGTCACGCCGGGCGCGCTGTCGGGCAGCCAATGGCGCGACGCTGTCGAGGTGATCGATTGCCCTGGCTTCAAGCCGCAAGTGCGCTGCTGGCTGCTCCACCGCCCCCCGGCCGGCAGGCTGGCGCGCCCGATCACCGTCTTCCGCGACGCGCTGGCGGAGGCGCTGAAGGGCCCGATGCCGCTGATGTCGTAGGTGCGCTATCTCAACCCCAGCTAAATCAGACCGGTCGCCTGCAAGCCATCATTCCTCCTCAGGCTCTTTCATCGCGCGATGCCACGGTTGGTCCTTGCCGTCCCGCCAGGCACACCAGCCATAGGGGAGGTCCCAGAGTTCGCGGAGCGAGCTATCGAATTTCACCATCTCAGACAGGCCGACAAGCATGGCGTCGGCCATCCTGAAATCGACAGCCCGGTTCAGGAACTGCCAGGCGCCATCGTCGTCATCGTGAGCAACGTAATCTACAATGTGCTCGCCCCTGATTATCTGATGAATCGTAATGACGGCCACATTTGGCGGATCGTCAAAAGGCCAATCAGGGTCAGCGACAGTCATACGTAAGTTCCCGTGGGTTGGCGTATGATGCTTCTCGTCAGGAAGGCAATGAAGCGAGCCAGGCGTCCCAGCATTCCTGTTGCATCCTTGGAAAGGCAGGCACCACATCGTGGCCATCGGCAAAGATGTTGACCAGGTCCGTCTCCTTCGGTGGCTGTCCCATCCTTATTTTGCAGGCGATTAGTCCCCGGCTCATTTCGATCACCGTTCCCTCCGGGTAGACTCTCCCGCTGGCGCCGTAGCAGAAAGGCAGCAGTCCATCCAGTTCAAGGCGCAGGCGAATCTGGAATAGCGCTTCGAAATAGTCGTCCTCTTCGACCTCGATGACCTTGTCCCGATAACTGCAGACGAGTCGGCATTTTGTCCCCGCATCATGCAGCGTAAAGACAGCCTGCTCGTCATTGCCGTGTGTGCCTGCCCCGATCAGGAATACGGTGTATTGTTCCATCATCCTGCCCCCATTGCTTGTAACGATAGTTGCATCGCGCGCATATTGCAACTCTTGATTGTTCATAATCGCTTATGAGTTGTACCTCGTCCTTGACCCATCCTCCACTCACGCTATCTTGCCGCCATGCCAGATACAGCTCCCTCCGCCGCAGCGCCGCTGATCGTCATCGACCTGCAGACCGGCATGTTCGATGGCCGTTTCGATCCGCCGATCCACGACGCCGACACGATCGCCGAGCGCGCGCGCAAGCTGATCGACTGGGCGCGGCGTTCCGGCCGCAAGGTGGCGTTCATCCGCCATGACGGGCCGGAAGGCGATCCGCTGGCGCCGGGCGCCTCCGGCTGGCCGGTATGGCCGCTGCTCGGCCAGCACGCCGACGAGCCGACCTTCGGCAAAAGCGTCGGCAATGCTTTCTCCAACCCAGAACTCGCCGAATGGGTGGCTAGGCAGGGCGCAAACGACGTCGTGCTCATCGGCGCTCAGACCGATTTCTGCGTCGCCGCCACCGTAAAGGGCGCCTTCGCCCAAGGCCTCGGCGTCACCCTGGTTTCCGATGCGCATTCGACGCTGGATTCCTTGCAGGAAAAGGCGCCCGACATCGTTGCCCGCCACAACCAGGCCTTCGAGGAACAGGGCGTGCGGATGAAAACGACGGCAGAGCTGACGGAAGGCTGAGCGCCGTCTCCCACAAGGGAGAAGGATGAACCCCAACCCAAGGAGCTGTTTTTGCCCACCCTCACTCTTCCCGCCGAAGGCGGCTGCCGCTGCGGCCGTGTGCGTCTGAAGATATCGGTAAGGCCGCTGCTCACCATGGCCTGCCACTGCACCGGCTGCCAATCGATGTCGTCGAGCGCCTATTCGCTGAGCGCGGCGATCCCGTCGGAAGGGTTTGAGGTGACCAAGGGCGAGCCGGTGGTCGGCGGCCTGCATGGCGCGTCGAAGCATTATTTCTGCGGCTACTGCATGACCTGGATGTTCACGCGCCCGGAAGGGATCGACTGGTTCGTCAATCTGCGCCCGACCATGCTCGAGGACCATGCCTGGTTCGCGCCCTTCATCGAGACATGGACGGCCGAGAAATTGCCCTGGGCGGCAACGGCGGCCGTGCACAGCTATGAAGCGCTGCCGTCCTTCGAGGAATACGAGCCGCTGGTCGCCGAATACGCCGGCACCCAAGGCTGATCAAAGCGGGCCGGTCGAAAAACGGCGATCCAGGGCAGGGGCGCCGTTGCCATTTCCGTTCATGGTCGACGCGGCCGTTGGGGGCGCATTGTTGGGGATGTGCTTGGGCGTCCGCGTCGACCACGGCGGCCTCATACCGCAGGCTTCACCATGGCACATTTGCCGACCGCTGAAACTTCCGCGAAAACGGTATATTGCGGCGGTTGCACTTGCCTTCCTGCACAGGAGAAAGCAAGGGCGAAACAGTTTCTATCCCTTGCTGCATTGACCCCGTCCGCCCGACCGGCGACGACTGACGCTTCCTTTTCAATGGATTGCATCGTGAATCAGACTCATTTTCTCAACGCCAGGCTCGCCGACGGCACGGTCGCTGACCTCACCGTAGCCGACGGCCGCTTCAGCGCCATCGCGCCTGCAGCCAACCCGACGCCGCTACCGGCCGGCACCATCGATCTTGCCGGCCAGTTGGTGCTGCCGGCCTTTGTCGAGGGCCATATCCATCTCGACACTTCCTTCTATGGCGATGCCTGGCGTCCGCACATTCCCTGCACCAATGGTTTCGACGTGCGCGAGCGGGTCGCTTTCCAGATGCGCAACCTCGAGCAGGCGGCACCAATGGAGGAGCGGGCGAGAAACCAGCTCGAGCTCTGTGTCGGCAATGGCAGTCTCGCCATGCGCAGCCATGTCATGGTCGATGCCGCGGTCGGGCTGAAGCATGTGGAGACGATTCTAGGGGTGCGGGAGAAATACCGCGACCTGATCGACATCCAGCTCGTCGCCTTCCCGCAGAGCGGCATCCTGTCCTCGCCAGGCGCGGCGGAGCTGCTCGACGAGGCGCTCAAGCTCGGCTGCGACCTGATCGGCGGCCTCGACCCGGCAAGCTTCGACCGCGATGTAAAGGGCCACCTCGATGTCGTCTTTGGCCTTGCCGAAAAGCACGGCGCCGGCGTCGACATCCATCTGCATGACCGCGGCTCGCTCGGCCTGTTCGAGATCGAGGAGATCGTCACCCGGACCACGGCATCGGGCATGCAGGGAAAGGTTGCCGTCAGCCATGCCTACGGGCTGGGCGACATCTCCGCCGATGGGTTGGACAGGGTTGGCGAGCGGATCGCCGCCGCTGGCGTCACCATCATGACCAACGCGCCCGGCGATCATCCTTTCCCGCCCGTGGCGGCGCTGCGCAAGGCGGGTGTCACGGTCTTTGCCGGTTCCGACAACATCCGCGATTCCTGGTGGCCCTATGGCGATGGCGACATGCTCAACCGCGCCAACATGATCGGCTACCGCTCCGGCTTCTACGAGGATTGGGAACTGGAAGCCGCCTGCGACGTGGTCAGCCATGCCGGCGCCAAGGCGCTAGGGCTCGAAGGCTACGGCATCGCCGTCGGCGCCAGGGCGGATTTCGTTGCGCTGAGCGCCGCGCATATCCCGGAAGCGGTGGTGGCGGTGCCGAAGGAGCGCACCGTCTATCGCGCCGGCAGGGAAGTGGCGCGGGGCGGAAAAGTGAGTGCGAGATGCAACTGATTTAGGGGCGCCCGTTTGTGCCGAGCTACAAGCCGCGCCGCCGCCTCGCTAGTTAGGGGAATCAGCCCATCAGGCGACAAGCCCAAGCGCCTGACATTGCGCGCCATGCAAGCTCCCGATTTTCGCGCAGACCGCGTGGCCGATCCTACAAACTAATTTGCATGCATATGTTTCAAGCCGCTCCGGCTTCGTGAAGCATTTCACCGTTCGCGCGCTATCGACTGGTTACAGACGCATCGCAAAAGCGGCGCTGGGAAGAGGCGGCGCCGGTTTTCCGCCGCTGATTGATATGGAGGCTCTCATGATCAAAAGTCTTAACAGGATCCGCGCCGCCTTCGCGCAGGCCAGCAAGCGCCGGAGAACGACGCGCGAGCTCTACGAACTGCCGGCGGAGATCCAGAAGGACATCGGCTGGCCCGAGCGGGCCGAGCCCGACGAAATCCGCCTGCCGTTCTAGTCGCGCGGCGCCGACGCGAGGCCATCGGCGGTCGTGGTGGCTTGATGGGTCCCCGCCGGTTACCCCAGCCACCACCACAAGCCGCCAGCCGCCAGCGCGATCAGCACCGCGACGCCGGCAAGCATCAGATAGGATCCCGCGATCATGCCGTTGATGATCTTCTTGATGCTGGCCCGGTCGTTGAGATTGGGGAACGGCTCGTTGGGCAAAGCGACGCCGAGGAAATCGCAGAGCGGCGCCCAGCCATCGCTGACCTTGAACACCAAGAGCTTTTCCGGCGGCACTGCCGCCTTCACCTCTTCGATATAGGAATTGTAGCGCGCGACCGCCTTGTCGCGGTCGTTCATCACGCCTTTCAGCGTCCGGCCCCAGACCAGCTTGCGCGACATGTCGCCGAACTTGCGGCCGAATGGCGTGAGCCATTCCAGCACCTTGAACTGCCAGACATTCTCGGTGAAATAAATCGTGTCGATGGTGCTCTCATACCAGGCTTCGGCGCCGCGCGGGTGCAGCGTCAGAAGCACTTTGGCGTCCGGATAGGCGACCATCAGCTCGCGCCACACGCAGCAGCCCGGATTGTCCACGGTCGCACGATAATTGGCGAAGACACGGTTCCAGTCGTGCTGCGTGCCGGGCGGGCTGTTCGCCACCTTTCGCCAGAAATCGAGGTGGCCCTTGTTGGCCTTGTTGATGATGACTTCCTGCATGTGATAGCTCGGAAAACCGAGCCGGTTCAGGGCGGCGAAAGTCGACCACGTGCCGGTGCGGCCAAATCCGGCCCCGATGACCTCGAGTGTCATGCGCGTTCCCATTCGTCCGGATTGATTTTCTCTCGGCTCCCGGTTCCTGGGCCGCGATCGTGCGCCTGTCCGGCCAACCGCGCAATGGCTTTCCATTAGCATGCGTTGAAAATCTGTGGGCCAAATGTCGCCTCGACGATGCGCCATGACCGTTTTGTGTATTCACGCGAAACGCGTGGCCTGATAATAGGTCAACCAAGCTGACCTAAATAGCACTGCGGAGGTGCGCCTTGACCCTGTTGAACCTTCTGGCCTCGCGCTCCTCGCGCATGAAGGCTTCGGAAATCCGGGAGCTGTTGAAACTGCTCGACCAGCCGGACATCATCTCCTTCGCTGGCGGCATTCCCGACCCCTCGCTGTTTCCGGCCGAAGCCATCGGCGATGCCTACCAGGCCGTGCTGGGCGGCGCCGAGGCGGGCGCCGCGCTGCAATACCAGGTTAGCGAAGGTTTTCTGCCGCTGCGCAAATGGCTGGCCGCCTATATGGGCAAGCTCGGCGTTCAATGCGACGAAGGCAACATCTTCATCACCTCCGGCTCGCAGCAGGCGCTCGACTATCTTGGCAAGCTCTTCCTGTCGCCGGGCGACACGGCCTTGGTCACCTGGCCGACCTATCTCGGCGCGCTTCAAGCGTTCAATGCCTACGAGCCGCGCTACGACCGGCTGAACACCGCCGGCGGCAACATGACGCCGGCGGCCTATCGCGCTGCGGCCGCTGCAAATGGCGGCAAGGTGAAGTTCGCCTATCTGGTGCCGGATTTCGCCAACCCGACCGGCAACACGCTGAACGTCAAGCAGCGCGAGGCGGTGCTCGATCTTGCCGGTGAGCTGGACATCGCCGTCATCGAGGACGCCGCCTATCGCGCGCTGCGCTATGACGGGGAGGGCGTGCCGCCGATCCTGGCGCTCGACTGCGCCCGCTCCGGCGGCATCGATCATGCCCGCACGCTCTATTGCGGCTCCTTCTCGAAGATCCTGTCGCCCGGCATGCGCGTCGGTTGGGTCTGCGCGCCGCGCCACGTCGTGGAGAAGCTGGTGCTGATGAAGCAGGCCTCCGACCTGCACAGCCCCTCGATCAATCAGATGGTCATGCATCGCGTCGCGGAGACCATCTTTGACGCACAGGTGGACAAGCTGATCGGCGCCTACCGCAAGCGCCGCGACGCGCTGCTTGGCGCGCTTGAGGCCAATATGCCGGAAGGCATTTCCTGGAGCCGTCCGGACGGGGGAATGTTCGTCTGGCTGACGCTGCCGGAAGACACGGACGCAACCGAGCTCCTGGCGCGCTCGGTGAAGGAGGCCCGCGTCGCCTTCGTGCCCGGCAACGCCTTCTACGCCGACGGCACCGGCCGCAACACGCTGCGCATGTCCTTCACCCTTGCCGACGGCCGCGCGGTGAACGAGGGTGTGCCGCGGCTGGCGAAGCTGCTGCGGGGCTGAGCTGGCCATCACCTCATTCTCGCGCAGGCGTGATTGGTAGTGCGCAGGCGTGATTGTCCGCGCGGCCGATTCCTCGGCTAGTGTCGCGGCTGATCCAACACCCCCTGGATCGAACCGACCGTGGGGTCCCACCTCCATGGACCGAACGAAAGAGCCCCGACGGCCTCCACCGGCGGGGCTTTTTTGCTGTCCAGGCGGGCGGTCGCGCCAGCTTGCCCTTTTTCGGACCGCTTTTCCGCTACGCTGTGTTGTTCAGGGAGGATCAAATGACCGTGCGCCTCGGTTTCACCATGCTCGCCCTAATCGCCTTCGCCACCCAGGCGCAGGCGTTCGAGATTTCCAGCCCGTCGGTCTCCGACGGCAAATGGGCCGCGAAATATCTCGGCGATAAGGCCGGCTGCGGCGGACAGAGCGTCTCGATCGCGCTTGGCTGGAAGGATCCGCCAGCGGGAACGAAAAGCTACGCGCTGACCATGTTCGACACCGATGCCAATGGCGGCAAGGGGTTCTGGCACTGGCTGGCCTGGAACATCCCGGCCAGCGCCAAGGGGCTGCGCGAGGGTGCCGGCGCGCAAGGCGGCAAGCGCATGCCCAAGGGCTCGGTGCTGGGCAAAGGCGGCGTCGGCCGCGCCGGCTATTTCGGCCCGTGCCCGCCTCCCGGCAGCGGCGACCATCACTATGTTTTCACGCTGTACGCGCTGGGTGAAAAGACATTGCGCATACCGGCCAACCCGCTGCCGGAGATGGTCTCGGTGGCCGCCAAGAGCTCGGCGCTCGGCGTGGCGACCGTGACCTATACCTATGGGAGGTAGCGGGGCGCCGGTGACGCCAATCTTCCGGCGAGATTACCTCACTCGGCCGCCTCGAGCTTATCCTGCGTCTTCGTCTCGAAGTCGCTGGCGTCGTGGCGTTCGCGCAGCTGGAAGGCCGGATCGCCGGACATGCGGTTGACCATGCGCCCGCGGCTCACCGCCGGCCGCGCGTCGATCGCGTCGGCCCAGCGCTGCACATTCTTGTACTCGTGCACGGACAGGAACTCCGCGGCGTTGTTGTAGCTGCGGCCCTTGGCGAGCCCGCCATACCAGGGCCACACCGCAATGTCGGCGATCGTGTAATCGGGGCCGGCGAGATACTCGCTCTCCGCCAGCCTGCGGTCGAGCACATCCATCTGCCGCTTGGTCTCCATGGCGAAGCGGTCGATCGCGTATTCGATCTTCTGCGGCGCATAGGCGTAGAAATGGCCGAAGCCGCCGCCGAGATAGGGCGCGGAACCCATCTGCCAGAACAGCCATGAAAAGGTCTCAGCTCGCGCCGCGCGCTCAGTCGGCAGGAATTCGCCGAATTTTTCGGCGAGATAGGTAAGGATCGAGCCGGACTCGAACACGCGCACCGGCTTTGGCTCGCTGCGGTCCATCAGCGCCGGGATCTTCGAGTTCGGGTTGACCTTGACGAATCCGCTGCCGAACTGGTCGCCGTCGCCGATCTTGATCAGCCAGGCATCGTATTCCGCGCCCTTATGGCCGAGCGCCAGAAGCTCCTCCAGCATGATCGTCACTTTCTGACCGTTGGGCGTGGCCAGCGAGTAGAGCTGCAGCGGGTGCTTGCCGACCGGCAGTTCCTTCTCATGCGTCGGGCCCGCGATCGGCCGGTTGATCGAAGCGAACTCGCCGCCATTCGGCTTGTTCCAGGTCCAGACTTTCGGCGGGATATATTCGTCCATGTGCGGAGGCCTTGTGGGTTTCAGCTTGTGGATTCAGGGGGCTGCGACGTCTCCTGATGGCGATAGACTTAGGTGCGGTCGCGCGCGCGTCAAAGAAAAAAGTTCAATCTTCGTTGAACTAGTGCTTGTGCCAGCTTGGCAAGGGAAGATCCGCCCTTGCGTCGCGCGCCTTCGGCCATACTTATAGACAAAGACCGCAATGCAGGATGGATTGATGACCATCGGAAAGATTTCGCGCTCCGTCGTTGCCGTGCGCGCCATGGTGCCGGACGACGCTTTCACCGCCAATGCGCTGGGTACGCGCCGTGAGGGCAGCGGCGTGGTGATCCGCGACAATGGCCTTGTGCTCACCATCGGCTATCTCATCACCGAGGCCGAGGAAGTGTGGCTGACCGACCAAGACGGCCGCGTGGTCGCGGCTCATGCGCTGGCCTATGACCAGGAGACCGGCTTCGGCCTCGTCCAGGCGCTGGCGCCGCTCGGACTGCCGGCGGTCCAGTTCGGCAGCGCCAGGAAGGCCAATATCGGCGATGCCGTGACGCTCGCCGACGGCATCGGCCAGCAGGTCGATGCCCACATCGTCACCAAGCAGGAATTCGCCGGCTACTGGGAGTATCTGATCGACGAGGCGATCTTCACGGCACCCGCGCATCCGTCCTGGGGCGGTGCGGCGCTGTTCGACCGTGACGGCAAGCTGCTCGGCGTCGGCTCGCTGCGTCTGCAGATGAGCCGCGCCGGGGAGGTCGCCGACATCAACATGGTCGTGCCGATCGACCTTTTGATGCCGATCCTCGACGATCTCATCAAGCGCGGCCAGGCGGCCAAGGCGCCTCGTCCGTGGCTCGGCGCCTTCTCGGCCGAGTCGAACGGCATGGTGGTGGTGATGAGCGTGGCGGAAGGCGGCCCGGCCGCCCAGGCGGGCCTGCGTCAGGGCGACATCATCTCCGACGTGCGCGACGGCGAGGTCGACGGTCTTGCAGATTTCTACAGAAAGCTCTGGCAGAATCCGGCCGGCTCGGAAATCCCGCTGCGCGTCGTGCGCGACGGCCGCGAGACCTGGCTGCGCGTCAAATCCGCCGACCGCAATTCCTTCCTGAAGAAGCCGCAACTGCAGTAGCTCTGAAGTGCCGATGCATCCCAGGCTGCTGAAGACCTTCCTGGCGGTCGCGCGAACGCACAACGTCACGCGCGCGGCACAGGAGGTCAATCTCGCGCAGTCGAGCGTCAGCGACCAGATCCAGGCGCTGGAAACCGAGCTGGGCGCGAACCTCTTCACCCGCTCGCGGCAGGGACTTGACCTGACGCCGGCGGGCGAGGCGCTGAAGCCCTATGCCGAGGACCTGCTGGCGCTTGCCGACGATGCCCGGGCCGCCGTAAATCTCACCCGCGCCGGGACGGCCGGCAGCCTGTCGATCGGCGCCCTGGAGACGATCGCCTCGGCAAGGCTTGCCGGCTGGCTCGCCGGTTTCCGGGCCAAGCATGCCGGTATCGACATCAAGCTCAAGGTGGCCGGCAGTGGCGAGCTGCTGCGCCGGCTGGGCGACGGCGAGATCGACGTCGTTTTCTGCTTCGAGCGACCCGCCGAACTTGAGGACGCCGTCGCACCGGACCCGCGCTTTGCCAGGCGCGTGGTAGCGGCCGAGCCGCTGGCGCTCATCGCGCCGCCCGGCGACAACCGGACCGATATCGACTTGGCGGCGCTGGCCGCGAAGCATTTCGTCGCCACCGAGATCGGTTGCGTCTACCGTGCCATGGTCGACAAGGCGTTCGCCGAAGCGGGCCTGGGCGAGCCAAGCTTGGCCGCCGAAGCCGGCAGCATCGACGCCATCGTCGGGCTGGTGGCGGCAGGCGCCGGCTTTGGCCTCGTGCCGCGGCTGGCGGTTGCCGCCGCGATCGAGCGCGGCGAAGTCGCCGAGCTTGCCTGGCCGGGCTCGGTCCGCTCGGCCGACGTCGTGATGACCTGGCGCCGACGGCGCGTGCAGCCCCCGGTGCTGAAAGCGCTGCTCACCGCTATAGGGGAGGGCTTCGCGCCGCTCACACCAGCCGGTGTCCGCCCTCGACATGCAGCGTCTCTCCGGTCGTGAAGCCGTTGCCGATCAGGAAGCGGATTGCGTCGGCAATGTCCTCGGGCCTTCCGACCCGCCCCGCGGGCAATCGCTCCGCCATGGCGGCCAGGGTCTCGGCCTTCCTGTCGCCAGCGACGAACTCCCAGATCGGCGTATCGACCCAGCCCGGCGAGACGGCGTTGACGCGGATCGGCGCCAGCTCGACGGCCAGAGCCCGCACCAGCCCTTCCAGCGCTGCGTTGACAGCCGCGACGACCGAGCCGCGCGCCGCTGGCCGATAGGCGGCGATGCCCGAGACGAAGGTGAGGGAGCCGCTCGGCGGCAGCATCGGCGCGCCATGCTTGGCGAGCAGCAGCGGTCCATAGAACTTGCTTTCCACCACACGCTGCGCGGCTGAAAGCTCGATCTGCGGCAACAGCCGATAGGCGCCCTCTATGTCGGCCGCCGTGCTGACGATATGATCGACCCTGCCGATGCGCTGAAACAGCGTGGCGACCTCATCCTCGCGGCTGATGTCGGCCACGGCCGTTAGAAGTGTGTCCCGGCGGCCGAGCGCTTCCCGCGCCGCGCTGAGCTTCGCTTCGCCGCGCCCGGCGATGATGACCTGCGCGCCTTCCTCGAGGCACCGTCTGGCAAGCGCCAGCCCCATGCCCGAGCTGCCGCCGACGACCAGGATTTTTTGCTTGTACATTTCCATGCCTTTCCGTTGCATGGACGGTCATGTGGCAGGCTGGCTTGCGGAGCGGAAACGGAAGAAACCGATAGTGGTATCGGGGATGTCGATTGCTTGCAGCTGCTGACGGAAACTGTCGCCAGCCGTCGCTGCAAACGCCGTAGAATCATCCACACTGCCTGCGGCGAAAAACGAGGTGATGATGGCCCCGATCAAGGTCGATCCGGACAAGGTGCGCGAATTCCCAGACGCGGAGAGCTTCTATGCCTGGCTTGCCGACAACCACGACCGCGAAAGCGAGGTCTGGATCAAGATTCACAAGGTCGGTTCGGGACTGCCTTCGATCACGCCGAAGGAAGCGATCGACGTCGTGCTCTGCTTCGGCTGGATCGACGCGGTGCGGAAGTCGCTCGACGACAAGAGCTTCCTGCAGCGCTACACGCCGCGCGGCAAAAAAAGCATCTGGAGCAAGATCAACATCGACAATGTCGCGCGCTTGATTGAGGCGGGCCGCATGACCGAGCACGGCCTGCGCGAGGTCGAGGCCGCCAAGGCCGACGGTCGCTGGGACCGCGCCTATGGCGGATCGAGGGAGATGACCATCCCGCCCGACCTGCAGGCCGCGATCGATGCCGAGCCGAAGGCGAAGGCAATGCTGGAGAAGCTTTCGGCGCAGAACCGCTTCGCGCTCGCCTTCCGCACCCACAACATGAAGACCGAGGCAGGGCGCAAGAAGAAGATCGCCGATCTGGTGGCGATGCTGAAGAGCGGCGAGACGATCCACCCGCAGAAAAAATAGGGCATGATCCCGAACCGAAGGACGCGGCTAGCGAAAAGTGGTTGCCGGTTTTCGGGAAAGATCATGCCGCACTAGGACCGCAATCAAAAACGCCGCCCGGAAGGGACGGCGGCGTTTTCGGGAAGCGATGATCCTGAACCCTTTGCAAGCGGTCCAGGATCATCCGGTCATGAAACGCGACAGGTCTTACGCGGCCTTCTTCGCAACATGCTTCTTCACATGGTGCTTGCGCACGTGATGCTTCTTCACGTGATGCTCCCGCACATGATGCTTGCGGTGGTTCCTAAGGTGGTGCTTGCGGGCGTGATGGCGGCGATGATGCTTCTTCAGCTTCTTGTGCGGGCCATTGGCGGCGGGCTTTGCCGTTTCGGCGGCCGCCGGAGCGGCGGTGGTCGCGGCCGGAGCCGTGGTCGTCGCCGGAGCCGTGGTCGTCGTGGTCTGGGCGTTGGCGGCCGGCACCGCGAAAGCGAGCGCGACGGCAAGGCCGAGTGCGGAAAGAAGGGTCTTTTTCATAGTCGGCATTCCTTTCGAGGATCGATGTCTGTTGTCGCGCCGCGTCGTTCGGCTGCTCCGCTTACCGTTATGACAGCAGCTCTTTTCGCGAGTTTTTCCACACTGTTGAATCTTGTTTCCCGATTGTGTCCGGCTCCTCCCCGCGGAAAGGGATGGCCGCGGGGCAAGTGCGGGCCGGCAACAGTCGCCGTGGCGATCAGCCATCGGCTTGCGATGAAGGCGGCCATCCACCGGCCGGTTGAGACAGGCTTTTCATGAGCCCAATCGCACGATGCGTGCGAGTTCCGCGCCCTAATCATTCGATCCGATCGGTGCCATCTTGCTGTCGACGTCCCGAACAGGAGCAGGAACAATGACCACCAACACAGATCCTTCCGGCAAGGTGGCGCTCGTCACCGGCGGCAACCGTGGCATTGGCCTGGAGACGGCAAGGCAACTGGCCGAACTCGGCTTCGCCGTGCTGATCGGCGTGCGTGATCTTGCCAAGGGCGAGGCGGCGGCGAAGCGGCTTCACGGCAAGGTCGAAGCCATCGAGTTGGATGTCGCCGCGCCCGAGGCGGCGGCCCGCGCCGCGGCAGAGGTCGAACGCCGGTTCGGTCGGCTCGATATTTTGGTCAACAACGCGGCGATCCATTACGACCCTTCGGCGCGGGCGCTCGAGCCCGACTGGACCGTGATCCGCGAGGCCTTCGAGACCAATGTCTTCGGCGCCTGGCGCGTGGCCGCTGCCTTCGCGCCGCTGCTTGGTGCTTCCGGCCACGGCCGGCTGGTCAACGTCTCCTCGGAGGGTGGTTCGCTCGCTTCGATGGGTGCCGGCGCGCCGGCCTACTCGACCAGCAAGGCGACGCTCAACGCGCTGACCCGCATCCTGGCCGCGGAACTGCGCGGCTCAGGCGTCCTGGTCAATTCGATCTGCCCCGGCTGGGTCGCGACCGAGATGGGCGGTTCCGGCGGGCGACCGGTCGCGGAAGGAGCGGCCGGCATCGTCTGGGCCGCGACCTTGCCCGACGATGGCCCGACCGGCGGCTTTTTCCGCGACGGCAAAAGGCTGCCGTGGTGAGCGGCCGGTCATTGTCGGCGCGCAGTCCGAAGCCTAGCGTTCCGATGTCTTCGACAGCAAAACAAGTGGCCGCGACGTGAGAGCGACGCTTGGTGTTCAAGGCTGACGAACGGTCACGCTGCCGTGACATCACCTGCCCATGCGCCATGCTACGAAAATAGCATTCCAGGCTCATGAAATGTGATGCTAGGTTCCTGCATGCGGGGCGGTAGAGGGTCGGGCAGAGGAGGGCAACCGGGCGCGAAACCCGCATTTTCCAAGATATCGGGCGCAACCATTGAACCATCGCGAGGCCGCCGCGTTTCCTGTGGCTGGCCACCAGGGAGGAACCACCAGTGAAAGCATCCTGTCTCGTCTCGGCCGCGCTGCTCGCGGCGACCGCAATGCCGGCGGCGGCCGGCCAGATTTCCGACGGCAAGGTCAAGATCGGCATCTTGAACGACCAGTCGGGTGTCTACGCCGATTTCGGCGGCAAATGGTCGGTCGAGGCCGCCAAGATGGCGGTCGAGGATTTCGGCGGCAAGGTGCAGGGCGCGCCGATCGAGATCGTCAGCGCCGACCATCAGAACAAGCCCGACATCGCCTCCAACATCGCGCGTCAGTGGTACGACACCGAGCAGGTCGACGCGATCATGGAGCTCACGACCTCGTCCGTGGCCCTGGCCGTCCAGGGGCTTTCCAAGGAAAAGAAGAAGATCGACATCGTCACGGGTGCTGCCGCCACCGACCTCACCGGCAAGCAATGCTCGCCCTACGGCTTCCACTGGGCCTATGACACCCATTCGCAGGCCGTCGGCACGGGCGGCGAGCTGGTCAAGCAGGGCGGCGATAGCTGGTATTTCATCACCGTGGACTACGCCTTCGGCTATTCGCTGAAGGACCAGACCGCCAAGCTGGTCGAGGCCAGCGGCGGCAAGGTGCTGGGCGAAGTGCGCTATCCGCTCGGCTCCACCGACTATTCGTCCTTCCTGCTCCAGGCGCAGTCCTCCGGCGCCAAGATCGTCGGGCTCGCCAATGCCGGCCTCGACACATCCAATTCGATCAAGCAGGCCGCCGAGTTCGGCATCGTCGCCGGCGGCCAGCGGCTGGCGGCGCTGCTGTTCACGCTGGCCGAAGTGCACGGTCTCGGCCTGCAGGCGGCGCAGGGCGTTGTGCTGACCGAAGGGTTTTACTGGGACCGCGATGACAAGAGCCGCGAATTTGCCCAGCGCTTCTTCAAGCGCACCAACCGTATGCCCAACATGATCCAGGCCGGCACCTATTCGGCGGTGACGCAATATCTCAAGGCTATCGACAAGGCCGGCACCGACGAGACCGAGGCGGTGGCCAAGCAACTGCATGAGATGCCGGTCAACGACGTCTTCACCGCCAATGGCAAGGTGCAGGCCGACGGCTCCATGGTGCACGACATGTATCTCTATCAGGTCAAGAAGCCGGAAGAGTCGAAGAAAGACTGGGATTACTACACTTATCTGGCGACGATTCCCGGCGACAAGGCCTTCATGAAGGCCGAGGACAGCGGTTGCCCGCTCGTCACCAAGTGACGCCCGACACCGCCACCGCTGTCCGCCAGGACAGCATCGATGAGACGCCGCGGGTGGTGCTTTCCGCCCGCGGTCTGCGGCGCGACTTCGCCGGCTTCGTCGCGGTCAAAGATGTCGACCTCGATGTCCACCACGCCAGGATCCATGCGCTCATCGGCCCGAACGGCGCCGGCAAGACGACCATTTTCAACCTGTTGACCAAGTTCTTGCAGCCGACCAGCGGCAGGATCGAGTTGCTCGGCACCGACATCACCCGCACGCCGCCGGCGAAAGTGGCGCGCATGGGCCTCGTGCGCTCCTTCCAGATTTCGGCGATCTTTCCGCACCTCTCGGTGCTCGACAATGTGCGCGTGGCGCTGCAGCGCCCAAGCGGGCTGGGCTACCAGTTCTGGCGCCCCGTCTCGGCGCTCGACCAGTTGACGCCTAGAGCGCGCGAATTGCTTGCCATCGTCGGCCTCGACGACGTCGCGCATCGCCTGGCGGGCGATCTCTCCTATGGGCGCAAGCGCGTGCTGGAGATCGCCACGACATTGGCGCTCGACCCGAAAGTGCTTCTGCTCGACGAGCCGATGGCCGGGATGGGGCATGAGGATGTCGGCATGATCTCCGGCATCATCCGCTCGCTGGCCAGGGACCGCGCCGTGCTGATGGTCGAGCACAATCTCACCGTTGTCGCCGACCTCTGCGACTGGATCACCGTCATGCAGCGCGGCCAGGTGCTGGCGGCCGGCGACTATGCCACCGTCAGCCGGGACGAGCGCGTGCGCGTCGCTTACATGGGGACGGAGCATGAGTGAGCCGCTGCTTGCCGTGCGCGACCTGAACGCCTGGTATGGTGAGGGCCATGCGCTGCACGGCGTCAATCTCGACGTCATGCGCGGCGAGACCGTGACGCTGCTCGGCCGCAACGGCGTCGGCAAGACGACGACGCTGCGCGCCATCATGGGACTGATCCGCAAGCGCACCGGCTCCGTAACCTTCAACGGCAAGGACCTGATCGGCCTGCCGCTTCACCGCGTCGCCCATCAGGGCATCGGCTTCGTGCCGGAGGAACGCGGCATTTTCGCGACGCTGACCGTCGACGAGAATCTCGTCCTGCCGCCGGTGGTGGCCAAGGGCGGCATGAGGGTGGAGGAGATCTTCGAGCTCTTCCCCAACCTCAAGGAACGCCGCAACAGCCAGGGCACGAAGCTATCGGGTGGCGAGCAGCAGATGCTGGCGATCGCCCGCATCTTGAGGACCGGCGTCGAGATGCTTTTGCTCGACGAGCCGACGGAAGGGCTGGCACCGGTCATTGTCCAGCGCATCGGCGAGTTGCTGGCGACGCTGAAGAAGCGCGGCATGACCATCCTCCTAGTCGAGCAGAATTTCCGCTTCGCCGCCCGCATCGCCGACCGATTCTACCTGATGGACCACGGCAAGGTGGTGGAAGGCTTCCCGGTCGGCCAGCTTTCAGCGCACACCGATAAGCTGCACGAGGTGCTGGGGGTATGATGGCGCAATGACCATGATCTTCGGCATCCCCGTCCAGGCACTGCTCGGCCAGCTTTTGGTCGGCCTGATCAACGGCTCGTTCTACGCCATGCTCAGCCTTGGGCTGGCTGTCATTTTCGGCCTCTTGCGCATCATCAACTTCGCCCACGGCGCGCTCTATATGCTGGGCGCCTTCATCGGCTACCTGCTGCTGGTGCATATGGGCATCGGCTACTGGCCGGCGCTTGTCCTTGTGCCACTGATCGTCGGCCTGTTCGGCATGCTGGTTGAGCGCCTTGCTTTGTCGCGGCTCTACCGTCTCGACCCGCTTTACGGCCTGCTCTTCACATTCGGCCTCGCCTTGGTGATCGAAGGGGTGTTCCGCTATTACTACGGCGTCTCCGGCAACCCTTATGCCGTGCCGACCCTGCTCGCTGGCGGCACCAATCTCGGCTTCATGTTCCTGCCCAATTATCGCGGCTGGGTGGTTGTCGCCTCTCTCATCGTGTGCATCGGCACTTGGCTTTTGATCGAGAAGACCCGGCTCGGCTCATATCTGCGCGCCGCCACCGAGAATCCGCAACTGGTGCAGGCCTTCGGCGTCAACGTGCCGCTTTTGCTCACGCTCACCTACGGGTTGGGCGCGGCTCTTGCGGGCCTCGCCGGCATTCTCGCCGCGCCTGTCTACCAGGTCAGCCCGCTGATGGGCTCGGATCTCATCATCGTCGTCTTCGCCGTCGTCGTGGTCGGCGGCATGGGCTCGATCCTCGGCGCCATCGTCACCGGCTATATGCTTGGCCTCGCCGAGGGCCTGACCAAGGTGTTCTATCCCGAGGCCTCGAACCTCGTCGTCTTCGTCATCATGGCGATCGTGCTTCTGTTGCGGCCCGCCGGTCTGTTCGGAAGGGACGCCTGAGATGAGCGAGGCGACCCTTCACGCGGAACGCGCCACCTCCGTCAGGCTGGAACGGGCGCTGGTGGCGCTGGGCATTGCGGCGCTGGTCGCGGCGCCCTTCGTCATCTATCCGATCTTCGTGATGAAGATGCTTTGCTTCGCGCTCTTCGCTTGCGCCTTCAACCTGTTGCTCGGCTATACCGGCCTGCTGTCCTTCGGCCATGCCGCCTTCTTCGGCGGCGCGGCCTATTTCTGCGCCTATGCGGTGAAAGCCTGGGGCTGGCCGCCCGAGGCCGGCATCCTACTCGGCACCGCGGGTGCTGCGGGCATGGGCCTCGTCATGGGTTTCCTCGCCATCCGAAGGCAAGGCATCTATTTCGCCATGATCACGCTGGCGCTGGCGCAGATGTTCTATTTCTTCTGCGTGCAGGCGCCTTTCACCGAGGGCGAGGATGGCATCCAGGGCGTGCCGCGCGGGCATCTCTTCGGCGTCGTCGACCTCAACGCGCCGATGACCATGTACTTCTTCGTGCTGGCGATCTTCCTGATCGGCGTTTTCGCGGTCTGGCGCATCGTCAACTCGCCCTTCGGCATGATCCTGCGCTCAATAAGGGAGAATGAGAACCGCGCCATTTCGCTGGGCTATTCCGTGGGCCGCTATAAGCTCGCAGCCTTCGTCATGTCGGCGGCCCTTGCCGGCCTTGCTGGAGCTACGAAGGCGATCGTCTTCCAGTTCGCCACGCTCACCGACGTCACCTGGCAGATGTCGGGCGAGGTGATCCTGATGACGCTGCTCGGCGGTATCGGCACCATGGTCGGCCCGGTGGTCGGCGCCGGCCTGGTCGTCGGCCTGGAGAACACTCTGGCCACCTCCGGCTTCCCGGTGACGATCGCCACCGGGCTCATCTTCATGGTCTGCGTGCTGATCTTCCGCCGCGGGATTGTCGGGGAGATCTACGCCCGGTGGCTGGGGCTGAAGGGTTGAGTTTGCGAGGGCCTCTCAACTTCGTCATCCACGGGCGGAGCGGGACCGAAGCGGACGCGTAGACCCGAGGATCCATGCCATGACATCGGCCAAAGGATGCAGTGAGAGCCTTACCCCACCGGCACCTCCAGCCCCACCTTCACCCGGTCCATCGCCACGAACGTGCGAAACCTTTTGACGTTGTTGTTCTCGAAGAACAGCCGTCTGGTCAGCGCCTCGTAATCGGCCATCGTCGCCACCGTGACGACGAGGATGAAATCGGCCTCGCCGGTGACGTAGTAGCATTGCTGCACTTCCGGCACTTCGGCAAAGCCGCGCTTGGCGGCGTCGATCAGCTCGGCGCGCTCGCTCTCCACTTCCACCTCGACGAAGATGGTAATCGGGTGGCCGACCTTGGCCGGGTCGACCAGCGCGACATTGGCGCGGATGACGCCGGTTTCCTCCATGCGCTTGATGCGCCGCTGCACGGCCGGTGCCGAGAGGTTGACCCTCTCGCCAATCGTGCGCTGCGGCGTGGTGTTGTCCTTCTGCAGGATCGCGAGGATGGCTCGGTCGAAGGCGTCGAGTTCGGGTGAAATAGGCATAGTAACATTCCAGGCGAAACAAACTTGCATTTGAGGCGCCAAAATAGAGCGCCTTTCTCGCCCGGCTTGCAATAAATTTCAGAACGTCAACGCGGAGAAAAGCCGATCCATGTTCCTGCTCAACAATCATCCCGACCATCGCCAGCCGCTGATCGAGGAAGACGCCGCGACGCTTGGGCTGGCCGGCGCCTGGGAGGCCGAGCGCTTCCTTGCCGCGCGCGACAACCATGCCGAGACGCCGCTTCATGCCTTGCCCGCGCTGGCGCGCGAACTCGGCATCGGCACGCTGCACGTCAAGGACGAGGGCAAGCGTCTCGGCCTCGGTAGCTTCAAGGCATTGGGCGGCGCCTATGCCGTGATGCATCTCGTGCTGGAGGAGGCAGGCAGGCGGCTCGGCCGCGCCGTCGCGGTCGAGGAATTGCACAAGCCTGAGGTGAAGGCGATCGCCGCGCAAATGACCTTCGCCTGCGCGACCGACGGCAACCATGGACGCTCGGTGGCGCAGGGCGCCGGCCTGGTCGGCGCTCACTCGGTCATCTTCGTCCATTCGGGCGTCAGCAACGAACGCGTGGCGGCCATCGCCCGATTCGGCGCCGAGATGGTGCGCGTCGCCGGCGATTACGACCAGTCGGTCAGAGAAGCCGCCCGTGTTGCCGCAGAGCGCGGCTGGACCGTCGTCTCCGACACGTCCTGGCCGGGCTACGAACGCATCCCGGGGCTGGTGATGCAGGGCTATACGGTGATCGTGCGCGAAGCGCTGAGGCGCTTGCCTGAGCCGCCCACCCATATCTTCCTGCAGGCCGGCGTCGGCGGCTTCGCCGCGGCGGTAGCCGGCCATCTCGCCATCATGCTTGGCGAGGATCGGCCGACCGTGATCGTGGTCGAGCCGGCGCGGGCGGCCTGCGTCTATGAGACGGCCAAGGCTGGACGCCCGGTCACGATAGCGCACAGCAAGCCGACCGTCATGGCGATGCTCGAATGCTACGAGCCGTCGCTGGTCGCCTGGCGCGTTTTGTCGCGAATCGGCGATGCTTTCATGACCGTGGACGAGGAAGATGCTGTCTCGGTGATGAACCGCCTGGCGCGGCCGTCGGGCAATGACCCGGCGATCGTCTCTGGAGAGAGCGGCGGGGCGGGGCTCGCCGGGCTGATCCGCGCCGCCGGCGACAGGAAAATGCGGGCCGCGCTCGGCCTCGATGGGAACTCTCGAGTGCTGATCATCAATTCCGAAGGCGCGACGGATCCCGGCCGCTATGCCGAGTTGGTCGGCATGGCGCCGGACGAGGTCGCAAACGCAAGGCTGCCGGCATGAGCAATCTGACGATCAACGCCGACCGGCTTCTGGGCCGTATCCAGGAACTCGGCGGTATCGGCCGCGACGCGCAGGGCAGGCTGGTCCGCGTCGCCGCCTCCGACATGGACAGGCTCGGCCGCGATCGCCTCGTCGGCTGGCTGGAAGAGGCGGGGCTTGAGGTCGTCATCGACCGCATCGGCAACATCTTCGGCATCTGGAAGACAGGCGCCAACGAAAGCCAGGCGCCGGTCATGCTCGGCTCGCATATCGACACGGTGATCGATGCCGGCATCTATGACGGCTGCTATGGCGTGCTTGCCGGCCTCGAAGCGATCGAGAGCCTGAAGGAGGCCGGTTTCGTGCCGGCGCGCCCGGTGGTCGTCGCTGCTTTCACCAACGAGGAAGGCGTGCGCTTCTCGCCCGACATGATGGGCTCGCTGGTCTTTGCCGGCGGCCGGGACCTCGGGGAAGCGTTGGCCTCGGTCGGCACCGACGGCACGGTGCTGGGCAAGGAGCTCGAGCGCATCGGCTATGCCGGCAGCCACGAGCCCGGCTTTCTCAAGCCGCATGCCTATGTCGAATTGCATGTCGAGCAGGGGCCGGTGTTGGAGCGCGAGGGCATCGCCGTCGGCGCGGTCGAGAACCTGCAGGGCATTTCCTGGCAGCGCATAACCATCGACGGCGAGGCCAACCATGCCGGCACCACGCCGATGTCGATGCGCCGGGATGCCGGTGTCGCCGCGGCCCGGGTGATCGACTTTCTCGCGGACCGCGTCGGCGCCTCGTCGACGCGTACGGTCGCGACCGTCGGCACCATCGCCTTCGAGCCGAACGCGATCAACGTCATCCCGTCGCGGGCGACCTTCACCATCGATCTCCGCGATCCTAACGAAACCCACCTTCGCGAACAGGAGGCCGCGCTCGCTGCCTTCCTCGACGAGCTTTCCGCAAGCGCTGGTGTCGCCGTCCATGCGGAAAGCCTGGCGCGTTTCGAGCCGGTGACCTTCGATGCCGGGATTGTCTCGCTGATCGAGGACGGCGCCAGAGCCGCCGGTCTTTCGTGCCGGCGCATGACGTCTGGCGCCGGCCACGACGCCCAGATGATCGCTCGCATCGCGCCGTCGGCGATGATCTTCGTGCCGAGCCGGGGCGGCATCAGCCACAACCCGGCCGAGTTCACCGCTCCCGACGAACTGGTCGCCGGCGCCAACATCCTGCTTGGCGTCGCTGCCCGGCTGGCGGCCGATTGCATGGCGGGAGGAATGCAGATCGGCGTGCCGCGGAGGTGAAATACCACCAAAAATAGTCATGCTGGCTGTATCGGGACGACCCGAAGCGAACATTCGGCGACATCCAATCGAAACAAACTTCAATCACTTAGCCAATTGAAGCCCCCGGAATCGCGCCAGAAATCGCGCCCGCCAACAGAGTTCAGTGCCTCGCAGGTAGACTAGCATGCTGCTTCTCAACCAACGTCCCGAACACAACCAGCCGTTGGTTGCTGCCGATGCCGAGTCGCTCGGCATGGCGGGGGGCGAGCGGGCCGAGCGTTATCTCAAGGCGCGCCACGACCATGCCGAGACGCCGCTGCACGCCTTACCGGCGCTGGCCGACGAGCTCGGCATCTCGGCGCTTCATGTCAAGGATGAAGGCCAGCGTCTTGGCCTTGGCAGCTTCAAGGCGCTGGGCGGCGCCTACGCCGTCATGCGGCTGGTGCTGGAGGAGGCCGGCAAGCGCCTTGGCCGCGATGTCGAGATTTCGGAGATCGGCGAGCCGAGAGTGCGCGAGATCGCCTCCGGCATGATCTTCGTCTGCGCCACCGACGGCAACCATGGCCGCTCCGTGGCGCAGGGCGCCAGCCTCGTCGGCGCCCGTTCTGTGATCTTCGTCCATGCCGGTGTCAGTGCCGAGCGCGTTGCGGCTATCGCCCGCTTCGGCGCCGAGATCGTCGAGGTCCGGGGCGGCTACGACCATGCGGTGCGCGAAGTCGCCCGTGTCGGCGCCGAGCGCGGCTGGAAGATCATCTCCAACACGTCCTGGCTTGGCTATGAGCGCGTCCCCGGACTGGTCATGCAGGGTTATACGGTGATCGTGCGCGAGACGCTGCGGCGTATGGCCGAGCCGCCAACGCATGTCTTCCTGCAGGCCGGCGTCGGCGGCTTCGCGGCGGCGATCGCCGGCCATATGGCTGTCATGCTCGGGTCCAGGCGGCCGAAATCCGTGGTGGTCGAGCCGCGGCGCTCGGCGTGTCTCTACGCTTCGGCCGAGGCCGGACGTCCGGTCACGATCTCAAATCAACAGCCGACCGTGATGACGATGCTCGAATGCGCCGATCCCTCTCTCGTCGCCTGGCGCGTTCTGGCGCGCGTCGGCGATGCCTTCATGACGGTGGAGGAGGAGGACGCGGTCGCGGTGATGAAGCGGCTGGCGCGGCCCCTGGGCAACGATCCGGCGATCGTCTCCGGCGAGAGCGGCGGGGCAGGCCTCGCCGGGCTGGTCCGTGCCGCAGGCGACAAGCATATGCGCGCGGCTCTCGGCCTCGACACGCATTCGCGCGTGCTCGTCGTCAACTCGGAGGGCGCGACCGACCATGGCCGCTTTGCCGAGCTGGTCGGGATGGCGCCGGAAGAGGTCTTCCTGCAGACTGCCTGAGAGCATTCCAGGGAGTCGGCGCGTGATTTCCGTCCGGAATTGCATCGAGAAGAGTGTTTGAGAGCGACGATGGCTGAACTCGACCTTGAGGCACTGCATTGCGAGATGGCGGCATGGCGGCGCGATATCCACGCCCATCCCGAGTTCGGCTTCGAGGAAAAACGCACCGCGGCCTTCGTTGCGCAAAAGCTGCGCGAGTTTGGGCTGGAGGTGGCGGAGGGTGTCGGCCGCACCGGTGTCGTCGGCACGCTGACCAGGGGCAGCGGCAACCGCGCCATCGCGCTGCGCGCCGACATGGACGCGCTGCGCATCGCCGAACAAGGCACGCAGGCCTGGCGCTCGCAAACACCCAGCACCATGCATGCCTGTGGCCATGACGGCCACACCTCGATGCTGCTCGGCGCGGCCAAGCTGCTTGCCGGTGAGGGCGGCTTCGACGGCACGGTGCGCTTCATCTTCCAGCCTGCCGAGGAATGGGGCAGGGGCGCGCTGGCCATGCTGGACGACGGGCTGCTCGAGCACTTCCCCTTCGAGGAGATCTTTGGGCTGCACAATATGCCGGGTCTTCCGATCGGCCATTTCGAGACCCGGAGCGGTCCGGTGATGTCGGCCGAGGACAATTTCGAGATCGTGCTGAAAGGCCTCGGCGGCCACGCGGCGCGGCCGCATGCCGGCCAGGAGACGCTGGTCGCCGCCTGCGCAGTGGTAGTCAACTTGCAGACCATCGTCTCGCGGCGCCTGAGCCCGGCCGATATCGGCGTCGTCTCGGTGACTGAGCTCGTCACCGACGGCACCCGCAACGCACTACCGGGGCTGGCGCGCATCCTTGGCGATTGCCGCAGTTTCCGGCCTGAGGTGAGCGCCGCGATCGAACAGGAAATGCGCCGCATCGCCGAGGGCACGGCTCAGGCCTATAGCGTTGCGGCTGAAGTCACTTACACCCGCGAGTTCGTGCCGCTGATCAACGACGCGGCATTGGTGGATGAGGCGCTTGCGGCGGCCAGGACGGTGTTGGCCGATGACGCTGTCGGCGTCGCGGCCGAGCCCATGACGGCTTCGGAGGATTTCGCCCGCTTTCTGACCCACGTGCCCGGTTGCTTCGTCTTCATGGGCAATGGCGCCACCGCGCCGCTGCACAACCCTGCCTATGATTTCAATGACGACGGCCTGCTGCACGGCGCGCGGTTTCACGCGGCGGTGGTCCGGCGAAGGCTGGCGGTGGGCTAGAACGTCGGCCGTTGGCGAAGGCGGTCGTGCGCTGATCTCCCCTCAACTGGGGACATCAGCAGCTCCGACCCGGTAACTCTTTTTTCTCTGCTTTCATGCAGTATTGCCGGGGCAGGACGGCAAGAACAAAGAATGGCGGACGACGATAAACGCAACGGCAGTTTCTGGGCGCTGGCGCTTGACCGCGCTCATCTGGGCCTTTGGGACTGGAATCTGTCGGCCGGCGATTGTTACTATTCGCCGACCTGGTCGAAGATGCTGGGCTATGAAGCGGGCGAACTCGCCAACACGCCCGATCTCTGGCTGAAACTTACCCATCCCGACGACCGCCAGCGCGCGCAGGAAAGCGGCGACCGGCATATTGCGGGTCTCGTCGATTCCATCGAGACGGAGCTTCGCCTGCGCCACAAGGACGGCCACTGGGTCTGGGTGCTCGATCGCGGCGGCATTGTCGAGCGCGACGCCGACGGCAAGCCGCTCAGGCTGATGGGCGTGCAGACCGACATCACCAGGCAGAAAGAGGCCGAGGCGGCGCTCGAGCAGGTCAATATCCGCTTCCGCTTGGCGCTCGCGGCCAGCGGCACCGGCATCTGGCACTTCGATATCGGCACCCAAAAGAGTTACTGGGATGCCCGCACGCGCGAGATATTCGGGCTGGTGAGCGATACCGACGAGGTCACCGCCGGCCTCTGGCACACCTACCTTCATCCGGACGACAAGGAGGCCACGGAGCGGGCTCACCTGCCGCCCCCGGACTCGCAGGGAGTCACGGCGTCGCAGTATCGCATCATCAGGCGCGACGGCGAGATCCGCCACATTGAGTCGTTGGTGCGCTTCATCGCCGATGTCGGTTCGGCCGGTCAGATACTCGGCACCGTGCGCGACGTCACCGAGGAGAAGCAACGTGCCGAGGGGCTTGCCTTCGCCGCGTGTCACGATGCGCTGACCGGGCTGCTCAATCGCTCGGCCTTTGACCGGTTGCTTGCCGAGAACATCGCCCTGGCAGAGCGCCTGCCGCTCGCGGTGTTCTATGTCGATCTCGACTATTTCAAGGCGCTCAACGACTATGCCGGCCATGCCGCCGGCGACCTGGCGCTGAAGAGCGTCGCCGCAGGCATCCTCGCCAGCCTGCCCGCCTCGGCGCATGCGGCGCGGCTCGGCGGCGACGAGTTCGCGCTGATGGTGCCGAACTGCAAAGACGCCTGTGCCGAGCAGATTGCCCGCGCCGTGCTTGCCGCTGTGCGCGATGCCGATCTCGGCCCGGCGGTCAGCTCGCGCAGGCTCGCCGCCAGCATCGGCATCGCTTTCGTGCGTGACCGCAACATGAGCGTGGCCGATGCGCTCGCCTGCGCCGACGATGCCTGCTACGCCGCCAAGGCCGGCGGACGCGACCGTTTCGCCGTGTTCTCGCCGGAGACGACGGCAGGCGCCGGCGGCCTCAACGCCGCGCGGCTGGCGGCCGACCTGGTCGATGCGATGGAGGACGGCCGGCTGAAGCTGTTCGGTCAGGAAATCCACCGGCTCGGACAGCCGTGGGAAGACAGCCGTCATGTCGAAGTGCTGGCCAGGCTCGAGGCCCGAACCGGCAGCATGATCCCGCCCGGCGATTTCATGCCGGTCGCCGAACGCTTCGGCCTTGCGGCGCGGCTCGACCGCTGGATCATCCGCACCGCGCTGACACGCCATGGCGAGGCGATGCGCGCCGGCGCCGTCTCGCTCGACTTCAACCTGTCGGCCCAGACGCTTTCCGATCCGCGGCTCTGGAACTTCGTCGACGAGGCCATCGCCGAGAGCGGCGCACCGCCGTCGGCCGTCGGCTTCGAGATCACCGAGACTGCCGCCGTCACCAATTTTGACGCGGCCGAAGCATTTGTGCGCCGGGCGCGCGAACGCCATTGTCGCGTCAGTCTCGACGACTTCGGCGCCGGCATGAGCTCCTTCGAATATCTCAGGCGCTTTCCCATCGACGCCATCAAGATCGACGGCTCCTTCGTCGAGCACATCGCCGAGAGCCGATTCGACCGCGAGATCGTCTCGGCGATCACCGGCATCGCCCGCTCGATGGGCGCCGCCGTGGTGGCCGAGAAGATCGAGGAGAAGAACGCGTTGGAGATCCTCATGGGCATGGGCGTCGCCTATGGCCAGGGCTATTTCCTGCACCGGCCCGAGCCGCTGGAAGCGATCGTGGCGAGGGCGACGGGCGGGATTGCAGGGAAGCGGTTTGGCTGACCGCCAATCTCCCCATCATGGCGTTCCACAAGGAGAGAGACTGCCTAGTCTAGCCCATCAGCCACCTCAGCATGCCCGCCGAGCCAACCCCGATCACCACCGTCGGCAGCATCGACAGCCTTGTCGCGGCGAGCATGGTTATGGCCAGCGCCGCGAGGTCGGCCGGGTTCTTCGAGACGAAGTCCGGCGCGATCACCGAGATCAGCACGCAGCCGGGGGCGGCTTCCATCACCGCCATGGCGCGCGGGCTGAGCGCCCTGTTCCTCAACACCACATAGCCGCCGATGCGGGTGAGGTACGTCACGCCGGCCATTGCCAGGATGGCGAGCACGGTCATCGGATCGATCATTTGTTACCTGCCAGAAACCAGGCGGCCACAAGGCCGGACAGCGCGCCGGCCGCCACATACCAGGCGCCGGGCACGACGAGATAGGTGAGCGCGGCCACCGCCAGGCTGACCAGCCAGGGCCGTGCCGCGGCAAAGCCCTTCCACATGCCGCGCAGCAGCACGAGGAAGACGGCCGGGAAGGCCATCGCGAAGCCGTATTTCCCGACATCGCCGAGCACCGGGCCGAGCGCCGCGCCGCAGGTCGTAAACGCCACCCAGGCGAGATAGAAGGGCAGGCCGGCGCCCAGATAAAAGGGCAGGCTGAAGGCTGGCGGCAGCCCGGCGGCAGCGCGGCGTTGGGCGTCTGCCAGGCCAACCGCCCAGCTCTCGTCGCACATCAAAAACAGCGACGGAAAGACCTGTCGCTTCGGCAGGTGCTTGATGAACGGCGCGAGGGCGGCGCCCATCAGGAAATGCCGGCTGTTGACCAGCAGGGTGATGCCAGCAATCAGAAGGATATGCGGCGGCGAGGTCCAGAGCTGGATTGCGGCGAATTCGGAGCCGCCGGCGAAGTTGAGGCCGGTCATCAGCGGCACCTCGATGACAGAAAGGCCTTTCTGCGCGGCCTGCGCGCCCAGCACCAGCGCGTAGGGGATGATGCCGAGCAGCACCGGCGTCGAGGCGGCAAGCCCGCGCCGGAACTCGGCGCCGCGGTCGTTGCTGGTTTGCTCCTCGGCGAGGGCGATCTCGGAAACGCTCATGGCTTTGCCCTTGGCCGGCCTCGCGGCCGCCATTCTCCCGGTCGGTTGTCGATCGCCGGACACTAGCCGAAACGCCGGGCAATCGGGTTGCGAAGATGCGTCATTTTCGCCAAGATTTGGCATTAGGTAGCGCATTTAGGCAAAAGATTGGAATTCTGAACCATGAAGCTCGATGAGATCGACAAGCGCATCCTGCGCGCGCTGCAGCGCGACGGGCGCATGGCCAACAACGACCTTGCCAGGGAAGTCGGCCTCTCGCCGTCGCCTTGCCTGCGGCGCGTGAAACTGCTGGAGGAGGCAGGCATCATCGACCGTTATGTCGCGATGCTCAACCCGGCCAAGATCGGCCGCGGCCAGACCTTCTTCACCCGCATCTGGCTGAAGCAGCAGGACGAGGACACGATCGAGCATTTCGCCGCTGAGGTGGCGAAATTCCCGGAAGTGATGGAGTGCTATCTGATGCTGGGCGATTGCGATGCGATGGTGCGGATCGTGGCGGCAGGCATCGACGACTACCGCCGCTTCCAGTCGGAGCATCTGAGCCGGATCAAGGGCGTGCAGAACGTCAAGACGGACGTCCCCAGCCAAACGATCAAGCAGACGTCGGAAATGCCGCTGTAGGGGCCTTCTTCCTTCTCCCCTTGTGGGAGAAGGTGTCGCCGAAGGCGACGGATGAGGGGTGCTCCAGGGAAAGCCGACGTCTCACTTCGCTGGAGCACCCCTCATCCGTCTCGGCGCTGCGCGCTGATCCACCTTCTCCCGCAAGGGGAGAAGGGGAAACGTCAATGGTGCGCGTGGTGCTCCGCATTCCTCTTGCGCGTCGCAGCCGCCTTCTTGGCCGACGCCGAACGCGCGGCCGCGGATCGCTCGCCCGACGCCTTCCCGCCAGCCTTGCCGCCCTTATGGGCCGCCGGATGGCCGGTGTGCTTGCCGCGGCCCGAGCCGCCTTCCTTCTTGCCGCCGCCGTCATCCTTGTTGACCGTCGCCCAGGCGCGCCGTTCTGCTTCCTTCTCGGAAACGCCGCGCTTCTCATAGCCTTCGGCGATATGGTCCGCCTTGCGCTCCTGCTTGTCGGTGTATTTCGATTTGTCTCCGCGTGGCATTGTCCTGCTCCTTTGTTGCGCTGAGTGAAGCCGCAGACCGGCCTCAGGAACCCTTTTTCTTGGCGACGTCGCCAAGGTCGGACCGTTCCGGATCCTTGTTGTTCTCGCCCGCGGCGTCACGATCCTCGTCGGGATCGTCCTTGGCCGGCAGGTAGCCGCGCGGCTTGTTGGCCTTCGGGCCTTCCCAGCGCGGCCATTGATCGGAGGTTCCGGGACGTCCTGTGTTCGGTGAATTGCTCATCTCTCAACCTCGCTTCTTTCTCGGGGCGGTCAGCCCTCCGCTTTCATGGTTCGGGCGATCTTCAAGAGCTTGTCGCGGTCATGCCCGTGCTCGCGGATCAGCTCGCGCGCCTGCTTCGGCGACAGATCGGTGTTCTCCGCCAGGAAACGCACATCGGGGTCGTCGCCGCCCTTGGTCGGCAGGTTACCTGACGGCGTTCCTGCTGCGCCTGGGCGGTTGGGAAGTTCGCTTTTCTGCATGGTTTTGTCCTTCCGATACTGAACCAACCCTTCGCGGCGAGGCTGGTTCCTTTTCGTTCGCGAGTTGGCTGGCCATCTTCAATATCGGCAGGCTCCGGCGCGAGTGCGCTAGGCTCGCCGTCAGCCCGTCAGCTTCTGCTCGATTTTCGTGACCAGGCCGCCGCCTTGCTCGAATGGCACGGCATCAATCCGGCGATCAGGTTTCCTGCTTTTCCTGGCGGCGCGCGGAAGCTTCCTTCTTGCGGCGCAACACTTCGTCGGTGCCGACGATGTCCTTCGCGCCGCCGGTGATCGCGGTCGAAACGACAGCCGGCGGATCGCTGGCCGGAAAACTGTCCTCGAGTCCGGACTGCAACTGCTCTTCCAGCGTATCCGGATCTTCCGAGCGCCCTTCGGCACGACGGTTATCGATTTCTTCCAGATCCTGCTTGGCGTCAGGGTGCTCACGCACGTTGCGCAGCGTGGACACGACAAGCTCGACGGCGAACTCCTTCATCGCTTCCGAATCCGGCGCGGCGATGTCCGCCTCCTCGACCAGCCGGATCAACGACGCCTCAAGTCTGTCCAGATCCTTCATTCCTTGTCGACGGGCGAGTTTCTGTGCGAGCGCATTGATAAGGATTGGCGCAAAAGCCGAATAGGCCTTCAGGCGAGTCTCATCGACCCGCTCAGGATGAAGCGTATGCATAGACATCAGGTGCCCTCCTTCAAATGCCGGCGTTCTGCGGCGACGGCATCTAAGCAACCGGGAGGAGCCGAACTGGTTCCATGCGGCATCGGCGGATAGCGGTTCAAGCTCCGACAACTACGCCCAGCGACCGGCGCCGACCTCAGCCTTACGGCCCCGGCTTTGAACCGGGGCCGCTTCATCAGGCCATGGCAGCAAACCGAAGCCCTGGCCTCAGCGCCTTCTATGCGGCCGCCTGCAACGCTCGCTTGTTGGCCCCGCTTTCGCCCAACTTGGTAAGTGCTTCGTCCGTTGCGGACTCTTCCTTGAGCGTGTCGCGCAGCAACGGCAGCGCTTCCTTCAGGCCGAGTTGCTCTGCCCAGGCGATCAGCGTGCCGTAGCGCGCGATCTCGTAGTGCTCGACCGACTGGGCAGCCGCTACAAGGCCGGCATCGAGAGCCGGCTCATTTTTATATTCCTCGAGGATCTCCGAACCTTCTTCGATAATGCCGTCGATCGCCGGACAGGTCTTGCCGCGCGCAGGTTTGCCGAGGATTTCGAAAACCTTCTCGAGTCGGTCGACATGGCCTTCCGTCTCGACGCGATGCTTCTCGAAAGCCGCGCTTACTTCTTCCGCCGACGCGGCTTTGGCCATTTTCGGCAGCGTCTTCAGGATTTTCTTTTCCGCATAGTAAATGTCTTTGAGGCCGTCCACGAACAGGCTTTCCAGGCCGTTCGAGGCTTCGGACGAACGCTTCGTCGCCATCGATTTCTCCATGATTTGAAAGGTGCAACTCCAAAACGAGGGCGGCGCGGTGCAGAGCACCGACGCCACCTTCTCACTCAGCGCTGGCCACCCTTGCGGCCGGCTTCCGAGGCACGCTGGCGGTCTTCGGCGAAGTTGCCGCTTCCGCCTCTATGCTGACCGGCGCCCCGCTGATCCATGTTGCGGTCCTCAGCTTGCTGTTGCCCGCTGCCGCGATGCTGATCGTCGCGATTCTTGTGGCTCTGCTGGCCGGCCTTGACGTGCTGTTCGTGGCTTCCGCCTTGATTGGGCATATCGAATTCTCCGTTGGTTCGGATTCTTCTTCAGGGTGATTCAAGGACGCGTTCGGCATCCTTGAGTAAAAGGAACAGGCGGGGACTGGCTATGTTCCGGCTGAAACATTTCGTGACCGGGTACGACTCAAGTCCGAATTAGCCGAAGCATTGGGCCGGCTTGTGCAACCAATCCGCTCTTTGAGAATTGGGGAGCGGCCGTCGAGAAAAGCCCCCTCCATCGCCGGCCGTCCTGGTGCCCGCCGATCGCCCCCCGCGCAATTTCGGCGGGCACCAATATTCATGAACAACAAGGCCGCTTAACCGGCTTCGGAGCGAGACGACGTTTTGACCTATATCTCTGCAAAGCCCACCCGGCAGGACACCGAAAGCCTGCCTGCCAATGACAACCAGCGCGCCACCCGTGCCGATCTTTCCTTCCTCGATCTCATCAACGACGAGGATGAGGTAGCCGACATTGCCAGGCGCGCGGAGCGTCTCGGCCACGCCACGCTCATTGCAATGGCGGTCGGCCTGGCGGCCTTGCCGCTGCTTTGTTTGCTGCTAGCCTGAGCCGGCCGGGCACTTGCCGGCCCGCGCCAACTCGCGCAAAGCGCATTCTATCTTCCGGAAAAGAAGGCGCCGAGCGTGGCAGCCGTTTCGATCGGCGACTCCTCCGGAAAGAAGTGACCGCCGGGCAAGGCGCCGCCGCTGACGTCGTCCGCCCAGTCCCGCCACAGCGCCTCCGGGCCGCCTTCCTGCGCATACCATTCGGCCAGCGCCCCATGCTCGCTCCATAGCGCCAGCAGCGGGCAGGTGATGCGCCGGCCGGCCTCTCTGTCGGCCCGGTCATGCTCGCGATCGAGGGAAGCCGCCGCGCGATATTCTTCGCAAATCGCATGGATGTGCGCCGTGTCGCGCAGCGCATCAACATAAAGTTGTCGCACTCCGGGCGGGAACGCGTCGGGCGACGATCCCCAGCCGGAGAGCGCATTGTCGACGATGGCATCGGCGGCGCCCGCAAGCATCGTCTCCGGCAGCGGCTCGGGCTGCGCCAGCAGCGACCACGGCCAGTAGCCGAGTGCCAACCTGTCATCGGCGCGGTCCCAGGCATCGGCGGTGGGGATGATGTCGAGCACGGCGAGCTTCTCGACACGGTCCGGGTGGTCGAGCGCCAGCCTGTAGGCGACGCGCCCGCCGCGATCATGACCCGCTACCATGAAGCGGCGAAAGCCGAATGTCTCCATCAGAACGATCATGTCGGCGGCCATCGCGCGCTTGGCATAGGGCGCATGGTCGGCGGCCGAGGGCGGGCAGGAGCTTTGCCCATAGCCGCGCAGATCGGCGCAGACGACGGTGAAATCCCGTGCCAGGCCGGGAGCCACCTCGCGCCACATCGCGTGGGTTTCGGGGAAACCGTGCAGCAGGAGCAGGCCGGGTCCGCTGCCGGCGTGCCGGGCGAAGATCCTTGCTTCGCCGGTGTCGATCTCGCGGCTGTCGAAATCCTCAAACATTGCTTGTCTCCGGAGGCTGGCGCCGACAGCGTCGACCGCCTCACGTCCAGGCGGAATCCAATGTCAGCGACGCTTCGAAAATCTGGTCGCGCTTTTCGTCCAGCACCTTGACAATGATGGTGAGATGCCTGCCGCCCGGCATCTCGTCGCGGGCGACGTCGTGCAGGATGCGCAGCGCCTCCATGCCGGCGCTCTCCCGGCTGGGAAAGAGCTGCCCCTCGGCGTCTTCCTGGCTGTGGTCCGCGTTGTAAAGGTCGAAATAGAAGCGTTCCATCGGCACGTCGTCCCCGGAAATTTCGAGGTTCAATTCACCAGCGCGGTCATGGTTCCAAGCCGCAGATATCGAGGGAAAATCCGCGTCGCGCCGGCTCTGGGCGGGTGGCCGCCTGCAACCAGCCTCGGTCTGCCGCGTTAGCCGTTGCAACGGAGAGGCCGAATTGCTGGAATCGCTATACCTCAATCTCAGCCAGCACGACGCCCTCTCGGAGGAAGAGAAAGCGCTGCTTACTTCCACGATCTCGATAGAGAAGTATGTCGACGTCGGTGAGGACATCGTCTCGGAGGGAACCAGACCGACCTACAGCACGCTGATCATAGATGGGTTGGCTGCCCGCTACAGGGTGTTGGAGGACGGCGGCCGCCAATTCACCTCGCTGCAGGTCGCCGGCGATTTCGTTGACCTTCATGCCTTCCTGCTCAAGACCATGGATCACGGCATCGTCGCGTTGTCGCCCTGCCATGTGGCTGCAGCGGAGCATAGCAAGCTCAAGACGATCACCGAGCAGGCACCGCACCTCACCCGGCTGTTGTGGCTCGACACGCTCGTCGACGGCGCCATCCATCGCGAGTGGATCGTGGCGATGGGACGCCGCTCCAAGCTCTCCCACCTCGCGCATCTGATATGCGAGCTGTTTATCCGGCTACAGGTGGTGAAGAAGACGCGCGAGATGAGTTTTTACCTGCCGCTGTCCCAGGCTCAACTGGCCGACGTGCTCGGCCTGTCCGTGGTCCACATGAACCGGGTGATTGGCACGCTGCGACGCATGAATGTCATCAACTGGACGAACCATATGATCACGATCCTCGACTGGGAGCGGCTGGTTACGATCGCCGAGTTCGATCCGACCTATCTCAGCATGGCGCGCGAGCCGAGATAGGCCTCTAGCTCTGCGGCTTCTTGGAGCTCGACCAGAGCTCGTCCAGCATGGTCAGCGCCGCACTTGGCTGTGCGGATTTCAGCAGCCCCTGCTGCGCGGCGGCCTTCTTGAAGGCGGCAAAAGCGACGGCCGGCCGGCAGGTGCCCGCAATCGCGTTGTCCACCAACCGCGCCGCCTTGAGATACTCCGGCGCTTCCTTGTTCTTCCAGGTACCGGCGAGCGCCTTCTTGGCCTCTGCGACCGTGGTGACCACCATCGTGCCGCCGCTGACGAAGCGAATGGTGAGCGGCAGGAAACGGCTCATCGGTTGATCACCATCCGAACCATTCGCGCGTTCGCCAGACAAGGCCGACAAAGGGCGCGGCCGTGGTCATGGCGGCGACAAAGACAAGAAGCGGATTCATAGGCAAGGATTTCATTGTGCACCACAAGGTTGGGGATGGCCGTAAACGATGACTTGGCCAGTCGGTTGCATTCGCCTGGCGGTGCTGAGGTTACATTTTGCTTGCGGGCCGGGCAGGAGGTGCCGGCCGGTGTGGCGGACGCGGTCTCGGCCTGAGCGGGATATCCGCCAGCGAGGCGCGGATCACCCTCGCTGGGATCGGCGGTGCGGCGGCACGGCGGCGCAGCAAAGCAGCCGAGAGCGTGCCGATGAGAGTTCGAACATCCATGGGACTCCTCCCGAAGAGTCCCCCCAAATAACGAAGGGTTAGCACCATGGCCGAGCGGCCGCATTTAACTTTGATGTAGGCCGAAGCTCCTGGCGATGTGCGATGAACCTGGCCAACCTTTTCTGACGACATGCGTTGTCTCTCGGGCATCGGCGTCAACGCGGTCGCGCCCGGTCCGGTCCGGAGGCCGCTCAATCCGCCCGAAAAGCAAGCGGAAGACGTTTCGCAGTTCGGCGCCGACACGACGATGAAGCAACCCGCCCGGCCGGACGAGATCGCGCCGGCCTGTGTTCCTGGTCTCGCCGATCTCGGCCCCACGAGCACTGACCAAGAGGAGGATACCATGAACAAAGCGCTTCTCATCGCGGCCTTCGTTCTGATCCCCGCTCTGCCGGCGGCTGCGCAGACCGCCCAGGCGCTGGACGAGCAACCGATGGATCAGCAGGCGCAGAACTGTCAGGCCAAGCCCGACGCCAACGACCAGCGGCAGAAACAGAAGCAAGAGGCCGATACGGACGAACTGTCGAAACAGCTCGGCAATTGCGGCGGCGTGCTGAAGCCCCCGCCGACCGGCGACAAGAATGCGACTCCGCCGCCGCCGACCGGCAGCGACATGCCGGTGATCAAGCCCGGCCAGGTGCCGCCGCAGACGGGCCAATAAGATCCCGCATCGTCAAACGACCGGTCAGTGTTCGCGCTTCCCACTCTCGGCCGGCTTGACGGCCGGCAAGCCGTGGGCTTCGCGGATCATCCGCAATGCCTCGTCGCGGGTAAGACCGCATTTGCGGGCAAAATAAGCCGCCTCGAGCATTTCAGCGCGAGATGCTGCCGAAACGCCTGCGGGGACCTGTCTGCTTTTCTTCTTGGCCATCGGCTTACCGCGCCATGAATCACTTAGTCAGCTAATTATACATCCATTGTTTCCCGTTGCAAATTCGCCATCGGTTTTGACAGCGTCCATTGGGACTTGCGGTAGCTTAAGCTCTCGGCTGCCGATCATGCCGAGCCACCACTTGTTCCGAAAGAATTTCCGTGGCGGCATCGCCGGAATCAGCGGTCACCCAAAGTCGGGGCGTGCCTTCGATCTCCATCACTAAACCTTAGGAACGAAAGCCAGTTCTGCGAATTGGTATTTCGTCTCGAAGCAACAGGAGGTTTCTATGGGACGAGGTATATTGCTTTGGCTGCTGGGTGTTCCAATCCCGATCATCATCCTGCTTATGCTGTTTGCGCGGTAGGAGATGTGTGATGAATCCCGCTGTAAGCGACGCCGAACTTTCCGGCGCTACCGAGTCTTCCTCTTCCGCCGTGAGTTGGGGTCCGATCGTAGCCGGAGCCTTCGCCGCGGCGACACTGACAGTGGTCTTGATGCTGATCGGCTCCGGGTTGGGGCTGACGATGGTTTCGCCCTGGACCGGTGCCAGCGCCTCGGCCACCACTTTTGCGGTTTCGGCCGCCGTGTGGCTAATCGTCGTGCAATGGCTGTCGGCCGGGCTGGGCGGCTACTTGACCGGCCGGCTACGGACGAAATGGGTCGGCATTCACGACAACGAAGTCTACTTCCGCGATACCGCGCATGGATTTCTGGCGTGGGCGCTAGCGACGCTGCTGGTTGCCGGCGTGTTCGGCTCTGCCCTGTCCGCAACAATCGGCGCGGGCGTGCAGGCGGGGGCCAACGTCGCGGCGGGCGCGGCCGCGGGTGCTTCGTCGGCGGCCGCGAATGGCGCCGGCGCAACCGACAACAACACCTTGGGTTACTTCGTCGACCAACTCTTCCGCCCTGCAGACACCGGTACCGTCGCCCCGGCTGGCCAGAATGACGCCGGCACGACGGCGCAGGCAACACGCATCCTTGTGGCGAGCGCCGCCAAGGGCGAGGTGTCGGCCGACGACAAGGCCTATCTTGCGAAGCTGGTAGCCTCCCGCACCGGGCTTTCACAGGCCGATGCCGCCAAGCGCGTCGATACCGTGCTTGCCGGGGTCGAAGACGCCAAGAACAAGGCGAAGGCGGCCGCCGACACCGTCAGAAAGGCAAGTGCCACCTTCGCGCTCGTCGGCGCCCTGTCGATGATCGTTGGAGCTTTCATTGCCAGCGTTGCCGGCGCGCTCGGCGGCAGGCAACGTGACGAAGACGAAGCGCTTTTCGTTCGCCGCTGACACAGCCCGGGGCTGTTCGGCAGCTATCATTGAATGCGCCCGCGGGCTTCGCCGGCGGGCGCCTATACGCGTGATTCCTACACAAACGCCGATGCGGCGGCCTCACTGAGCCTGCTGGCCCTCCCGCCGCTCTTCCTGCCGTTTCTCGATCTCGTAGGAGAGCCAGCGACAGAACATGCCGACAATCGAGGTGGCGGCTCCCCCGAGGAGAGACGCTGTCAGCAAAGGACTTTTCGAGGCGCCATCCCAACTGACGATCACCAGCAGGATCACGCTCACCGTGGAGATCAGATAGCCTGTACCCTTGAGCAGATGAAGCGACGATCTGGTCATGCTGGCCCGCCTTCGAAATAAATAATCAATGCTGACCAAGGTTCCATTCGCGCACTGTCCCCCCAAACTGCCTGGTGGGTTGCAGCTCAGGCATCGACCGTCTTTCCGCGTTAGGTGCCGCAACGGGCGCAGCACTCACAAGAACCATTGAATGATCAGGCCGACCGACGACATACCCATTGCCAATGTCGATAGCCAGCCCAGCGCACGCAGCCAGCCTTGGACCGGGAATTCTCCCATGATATCCTTACGGGCAGCCATCAGCATCATCATGACCATGACCGGCACGGCGCACATGCCGTTTATCACGGCGCTCCAGTAAAGCGCCTTGATCGGGTCGATTGGGGTAAACATGATCCCGGTGCCAAGAGCGGTCGCCGCGGCGAGCGTGGCGTAGAAGGCGGCTGCTTCCTTCGGCTTGCGCTGAAGGCCGACCGGCCAGCGCAGCGCTTCGCCTACTGCGAATGCCGCCGAACCCGCCAGCACCGGCACTGCCAGAAGTCCGGTGCCTATGATGCCTGCTGAGAAGATGATGAAGGCGAACTTTCCGGCCACCGGCTCCAGCGCCTTTGCCGCGTCGGTGGAAGAAGCGATATCCGTCACCCCCGCCTTGTGGAGCGTTGCGGCTGTGGTGAACATGATCGCAACGCCGATCAGGTTCGAAAAGGCCATTCCGACCAGCGTGTCGGCGCGTATCCGCCCGAACGCCCGTGTGGCTTGCCAGGGCGCCCATCGCAGCGGCTTGGCGGTCAGCTTGAGTTCCTCCTCTTCGACCTCCTGGGAGGCCTGCCAGAAGAACAGATAAGGCGAGATCGTGGTGCCAAGGATCGCCAGCAATGTCGTGAAGAAAGCTTCGCTCCATTCGAGGTGCGGAATGAACAGGCCTTCAGCCGCGTCGATCCACGGCACATTGGCCGCGAACATCGCGACCACATACGCAAAAAGGCTCAAGGTGATCCATTTGAGGACCGTCACGTAGCGGGTGTAGTCGAGGAACACGATCGTCGAGACACAGATGATCGCGAAAGCGACGACATAGAGTGAACTCGGTCCGCCGACGAGCAGTTTCAACGCGTCGGCCATGGCGCTGAGATCAGCGCCGATATTGATGACGTTGGCGACGAACAGCAGCATCACCACAATGGAAAGCAACGGGGCCGGATAGTGTCGGCTGAGGTTGCCTGAAATACCTTTGCCTGTGGTGCGGCCAATGCGAGCGGCGATCTCCTGGATTGCCGCCATCAGCGGGAAGGTGAACAGCATCGACCAGCCGATGTTGAACCCGAGTTGGGCGCCAGCCTGGCTGTAAGTTCCGATTCCGGAGGGGTCGTCGTCGGATGCACCGGTGACGAATCCAGGCCCGATCGTGCGAAGGAACCGCCGGAAAGGACCTTTCGCCAAAGTGCTGCTTTGTTCTCTATCGATTTGGGAATCGATTCCGGTCATGGGAAGTCAACCGGCGCGAGGTCGGCCGTAAGCGCGAGGTGCGCCATGAATTTGGGACGGCTGTTCCGCATTGCAAAAGTACCGGCTAACGAAGGCATAGAGTAACCGATGGATGGACGATCGGTTCCAGAGTGACCGTCACCTCGGCATGGCGAGCGAGGTTCTTATCCGCATTCGTTAGCGGCCAGGTCCAGCTGACGATCCGAAAATCGCGCGAGGCAGGCATCCGCAGTCCGCTCAATGCGAGCCGGCCTCGGCAATCCGGTGGCAAGGATAACCGCCGACAACCCTGAACTCGAACACCAGGGCGCAGCCACGTCGGCGGCCTGTCAGTCAGCTCGACAACTCGGTCCGTCTGCTGGAACCGGCGCGCAGCGTGCCCCCCGACGCCGAGCGCCTTTCGGGCGGCCTCGTATGGGGTATCCGCGGCGCAGCCGGCGGGCTCCCACCGGCATCGGCTTATCGGCCGAAGAGGCCAGCAGCGCGACGAAGATCAGAGCCGCAATGACTGCCGGGCGGAATGTCTCGGCCGCGTCGGGCAATTCCGTCGCTTTCGCTCCTGCAATGGAACATAAGTGCCGGTGTCCGGTTCGGTGCCCGGCGGCTCCCCCGCCGCCATCGGGGTCCCTCCCGATAGAAGCCCGCCCGCTCACCCCTCCGGACGGGCTTCTCTGTGGGGAGAATTTCTTTCAGCCATGGGAGAGACAGGCATGGCAGGCAAGACAACGCATGATCAGCAGCAGCGCATCATCGAGGAGCGCGTCAACACCAAGAACGCCGGTAAGGACTTCAATGCCGAGGAGGAACTGAAGCGGCCGCATCAGGAACGGGCTGCCCGCGCGAAGGGCAGTACGTTGAAGCCTGCCGAGAGCGACCTGGTCGATTCCGACGACCGGCAGATGCTGCGCGGCGAGAACCAGGAATCCCCGCACCGGAAACGGCGTTCTGAATGATGCAGGTCGCCCAAAACTGCATAGCGGTTTTTGGGAAGATGCCTCCAGTAGGCGATCAGCGCGGCTCGCGCGTCATTGAAAGATAGGTCGGATCGAATTCGGCGATCTGCTGCAGCCTCTGCCAGTCGAGGATCGTCACCGTATGGATCGCCCAGGCGATCACGCCGCTGTTGCGCGGCGCGCTGATGACACGGTTCATATGCACCACCGAATGCCGAGGAGAGCAGCGCGGCCGGTGTCGCCGGGCCGCCGTCGGCGGCACCCTTCTGGAAGCGACGCAAGGTGGCGCGCCGGACGTCGCGAAGGCAAGCGAATCCGGATACTGCGGCATGCCGGCACATCGAACCTTTTGCGCCGGCCCGGGGGTTGCATGCCGGCTTCATGGGCAAATGAATATCGCGCGGCGGCGGATTTTGTCGCCGCGGCCTATCGGCCCGAACAGGACGATGCCGGGTTGGAGACGATCGAGAGGGCGGCGGACAGGGTTCTCGAGGAAACTGGCATCCGCTTCCTGGACGATCCGCAGACCATCGACATTCTCAAACAGGCCGGTGGCGTGGCGACCGGGGATGTCGTGCGCCTGGATGGCGCCGAGCTGCGCCGCATCATACGCCGGCACGCTCCGGCAAAGTTCCTGCTGCGCGGCAGGAATCCCGGACGGGATACGCTGGTCGGCGGCGGCGGGCCGCCCATCTTCGCGCCGATCTACGGCGCGCCCAATGTCGTGCTCGACAACAGGGAAAGGGTGGCAGGCAGCCGGCAGATCTACGGCGAGCTTGTCGCCGCCGCGCATGCCGCGCCTGGGCTCACCAACACCGGGCAGATGATCTGCGTCATGGAGGACGTCCCTGAAGACCGGCGGCCGCTGGAGATGCTGCTTGCGCATCTCAGCCGCTCCGACAAGCCGTTCATGGGCAGCATAGCTTCGCCGGCGGCGGCCGAGGCGGTGATCGATTTGACCGCCGCCGCGGTCGGGCGGCCGGCGTCTGCCGGCGCGTGCAACCTTCTCCACCTGATCAATGCCTCGCCGCCGCTGACCTATTGGCCGAACCCGTTGAAGTGCCTGCGGGCAATTGCATTGAAGGGCGAGGCGAGCATGGTGTCGTCCTACATGATGATGGGCGCGACGTCGCCCGTCACTGTGGCCGGCGCGCTTATCCAGGGCTACGCCGAGGTGCTTGCCGGGCTTGCGCTGGCTCAGCTCTGGCGTCCGGGCGCGCCGGCGGTGATGGGCATCCTCGCCTATCCATTCGATATGCGTCGGATGCTGCCCGATTTCGGCGACCCGGCGTCGCAGCTCGTCCAGCTCTACGCGGCCGGGCTGGGCAGGCGGCTCGGCGTGCCGGTGCGGGGCGACGGCGCGATCACCTCGGCCAAGATCGACGACGCGCAAGCCGGCGCCGAAGGGGGCAGGGTGCTCTCGGCCGCGCTGGGCTCCGGAGCGAGCTTCATCCTCCACGCCTCCGGTTGGCTGGAGCAGGGCCGCACGGTGTCGTTCGCAAAATTCCGCCGCGATGCAGCCGCTCTGGCCGAACTTGGCTGTGGCAAGCCGACCGGGACTCCGCCCCTGCCGTTTGACCGGGACATCGAGATGGAAATACGCAGCCGCCTCTCGCCGCCTTGACCGACCAAACAGAAAGGGCGCCGTCGCCCCGCAC